>JAGFNJ010000069.1 GCA_017592775.1 Candidatus Accumulibacter conexus
TTCCTCGTCACTCATGGCCAGAACCTGGACCACGGACAGGCTACGGGCTTCGGCTTTCAGCAGGAAATGTAAACTCATCGCACTGGCTCATGGGGGTGGGTCATGAGGATCAGTGTAGGGCTCGGCGAGCTCACAGCGTGCGCCCGACAAAAAGAAAAGTCGTCGCCAGCGCCGCGCCCGGCAGAGGCCTGGGGTGGTTGCTCCATAATGCCGGTTATCTGTGGGCGATGCTGCTGGCGCGCGTCCATGAAGCCCTGCCACTGAGTTGCCCGACCCGCCACAGTCAGATGCGCATCATCGCCTTCATCAACGATGCCGGCACCGTGAAGAAGATCCTCGACCACATCAGCGAATCCACCCAGCCACCGCGCATCGCCCCGGCGCGCCGGCCATCGCTGTGGGAGGCGGCAGCGGCAGAGCAGGCGGAGAACGATCCTCAGTGGATCAAGCCGACCAGCCCGGTCCGGAGGTCGAGTTCGATCAGCGCATCGCCTGGTAGGTCCGGGCAGGTGCCAAAACAAGCTGGCACACGATGACCCCCCGTTCGTTTGGGAGGACTCGTGCCTGCAGCCCGAAAAGTCGCCGCCAGCGGCTCCTGTCCGGGTTACAGGCAGCGCTGGGGTGCGCTGCGGGAGCTTCATGGCGGCGCCGAGAACTTCCTGATGCGAGACCGGCGATTGGTTCAGGCCGCTGTTACGTCTTCCTCTCCCAGAGGGCTGAGGCGCTCGCTCATCCCGCGAACGGAGAGGCCTTGAGAAGGAACGCGTCCTGAAGGAGGCTGGGACGCTTTGGGAGCAGGGAGGGCTGGAGAACCTCTGCTATCGTGGGAAGCTTGACGAGCGCCCGGATAGAAAGGAGCCCAGCCCATGCGCCGAATTGTAGCCGGCATCCCCGCTGGTCTCAGGAAAACTTCTTCAAGTGCGCCCGCGAACACTTCGCATTGGGCTACCAGGCGGAAGAAATTCCTGAGACCGCGCGCGTCGACAACCCGGCGCGGCGAACCGTCGACGGCCAAGTGCGCTCGCTGACCAACAGGCTCAGCCGTCGGCTCGCACCATTCGGCGCGCTCAACCTCGACGAAACGATTGGCCCGGCGAAAGTCGAGGGTTTTGTCGCCAAGAAGGCGGCTGCCCACGACGATCGAACAGCTTCAGGATGAACTCAAGACCCTCAAGGAACAGCGCAAGGACACCCCGCCATCTCGACGCCAAGGATTTGCCGGAAGAAAGCCGGTTAAGCCGGCTGAGCACCGAAGGCAGGCAATTGCTCGACACGCCGAAGATGATCGCCTCCCGTGCCGAAACGGCGATGGCCAACGTCCTGGCACCACTGCTTGCCCGTCCGGACGAGGTCCGGAGCTTGCTAAGCGCGATCGACACGACCGCAGCCGGCTTGCTGCCCGACCCGCAGACCGGTACCCTCACCGGTCGCTTCCATCATCTGTCCAATGGCGTCTCGGACCGAGCCGTCCGCACCCTCCGTGATGAGCTGAACGCGACCGAGGCCGTCTTCCCACGCCCCAACCTCCGTTGGATCCTGCAACTTGGTCCTTCGCAAAAACTGGGAGATCAGGTTGTCGGAGCCTTCATTTGCCTTCCTGCCGGATCGCCTAGTCGGCATCCAGTGGCAGGCGAATGATGCAGCCGAACGTGGCGTCGGCCTCGGGGCGCCTGCGGCAGCGGGGGCTCGCTCCGGCGTGCCGGAGCGGAACCTGCGTCAATGGCCGAGCGAGCTGACGACCTGCGAGAAGGTCTGCGCGATCTCCTCGGACGAGGAGGTGAGGCCGAGCTGCCGATCGATCTGGGACAGTGAGAAGACGCCGCAGAGCACGTGGTGGTCTTCTTCATCGTGGTCCACGACGAGGCAGAATGGCGCGCCCAGCTCGCGCAGGGCGGCAAGGACGTTGCCCACCCGGGCCGCACCGACGTCGCGCAGGTGCATCACCTCGGCGTCGCCATGCTTGCTGATCATCACGTCACCAACCACCAGTTCGGCGGGTTTGACTCCCAGTCGGTGCGCCGCGGCCAACGGCCGGTGACCCCTCGTTCCGGCTTCGGTGACGATGCCCAGGAGATGCCTCTGCTCGTCGGCCACGAGCAGGTAGTGCCCCTGGCTGACCGCCATGAGCTTGTTGGCGTCGTCCAGCGAAGTGTCGCGGCTTACGGTGATCGGCGGCTGGCGTTGAAAATCGGTCATCACCGCCAGTGCCGGCGAATGGATATCGACCGACGGACGGGCAGCGGCTTTCGGCAGGTAACAGGGAACGCCTCTCTCGAGTCGGGTCCACGGCAGGGGTTTGAAACGCGTATCGGGCATGTTCGGGTTCCTCCGGCAACGGTGATTGCACGAGCATTAAAGCACCGATGTTTGCCAAGTGGCAAGCGTGCCGCGCGCTGCCGCACCAGCTGGCCGGTGGTTGTTGCCGGCGGGCCCGGCAGCGGGCTGCAGGACGCTGCCGCTGCAGGCGAATGCGCGGCGCTACGCCGCCAGAATTGCGTCAGGCGAGTGTTGAAGGTAGTATCCATGCCGCGCGCCGCATGATGATCAGGATGCAGTCATCGTGCCGCTCAGGTGGACCAGTGCGAACGGCACTCCAGCCTCCCACCGCGGAGGCGAGCCGGTCCCTGGCTCGGGGCCGCCCCTCAACTGCAATCTCCTTACCGTTCCCAGAATGATTTCCGGCCTACTCAAGAAGATTTTCGGCAGCCGCAATGACCGGCTGATCAAGCAGTACATGCAGGTCGTGCGCAGGATCAACTCGCTCGAGGCGGGAATTGCCGCACTGTCCGACGATGCGCTGCGGGGCAAGACGGCACATTTCAAGGAGCGGGTGGCGAATGGCGAGACGCTTGACGCGTTGCTGCCCGAGGCATTCGCCGTCGTCCGCGAGGCCGGCAAGAGAGCCCTCGGCATGCGCCACTTCGATGTCCAGCTGATTGGTGGCATGGTCCTGCACGATGGCAAGATCGCCGAGATGCGCACCGGCGAGGGCAAGACGCTGGTCGCGACGCTGGCCTCCTATCTCAATGCGCTGTCCGGCGACGGCGTGCACATCGTCACCGTCAACGACTATCTGGCCAATCGGGACGCCGAGTGGATGGGCCGCCTGCACCGTTTCCTCGGCCTCACGGTCGGCGTGAACCTGTCGCAGATGCCGCACGAGCAGAAGCAGGCGGCCTACGCCGCCGACATCACCTACGGCACCAACAACGAATTCGGTTTCGACTACCTGCGCGACAACATGGTCTACTCGGCCGCTGAGCGGGTACAGCGCAAACTGGCTTTCGCCATCGTCGATGAAGTGGACTCGATCCTGATCGACGAGGCGCGGACGCCGTTGATCATTTCCGGACAGGCCGAGGACCATACCGACCTCTACGTGCGGATGAACAAGGTGGCGCCGTTACTCAAGCGCTGCGCCGAAGAGAATGGCCCGGGCGACTACTGGGTGGACGAGAAAGGGCATCAGATCCTGATGACCGAGGACGGGCACGAGCATGCGGAAGATCTGCTCGCAAGTGCCGGGCTGCTGCCCGATGGCGGCAGCCTCTATGACGCTTCCAACATCCTGATGATCCATCATCTGTATGCCGCACTGCGGGCGCACAATCTCTTTCTGCGCGATCAGCAATACGTGGTCCAGAACGGCGAGGTGATCATCGTCGACGAGTTCACCGGTCGCCTGATGTCCGGCCGTCGCTGGTCCGACGGGCTGCATCAGGCGGTCGAGGCCAAGGAAGGGGTGCGCATCCAGAACGAGAACCAGACGCTGGCCTCGATCACCTTCCAGAACTACTTCCGCATGTACGGCAAGCTGTCCGGAATGACCGGGACAGCCGACACCGAAGCCTACGAATTCCAGCAGATCTATGGTCTGGAGACGGTCGTCATCCCGACCAACCAGCCGATGCGGCGCACGGACAACAACGACCAGGTGTTCCGCACCGCCAAGGAGAAGCACACCGCAATCGTTGCCGACATTCGCGGCTGCCGCGAGCGCGGCCAGCCGGTGCTGGTCGGCACGACATCGATCGAGAACTCGGAACTGCTGTCGGCGCTGCTCGATCACGAGAAGCTGCCGCACCAGGTGCTCAATGCCAAGCAGCATGCGCGCGAGGCCGAGATCGTGCGCGAGGCTGGGCGGCCGGGGATGATCACCATCGCCACCAACATGGCTGGCCGCGGTACCGACATCGTCCTTGGCGGCAGCATCGAGAAGCAGGTGTCGCTGGTGCGTGACGACGAGGCGCTGGGCGAGGCCGATCGAACGGCGCAGATCGCCGCGATACGGGCGCAGTGGCAGGTGCTGCACGACCAGGTGGTGGCGGCCGGCGGCCTGCACATCATCGGCTCCGAACGTCATGAATCCAGGCGCATCGACAACCAGTTGCGTGGCCGTTCCGGCCGCCAGGGTGACCCCGGCTCGTCGCGCTTCTACCTCGCTCTCGATGATTCGCTGCTGCGCATCTTTGCCGGTGAACGCCTGAAAGCGATCATGGAACGGCTGAAGATGCCGGAAGGCGAACCGATCGAGCATCCGCTCGTCTCGCGTTCGCTGGAATCGGCACAGCGCAAGGTCGAGGCGCGCAACTTCGACATCCGCAAGCAGTTGCTCGAGTACGACGATGTCGCCAACGACCAGCGGAAGGTGATCTACTCGCAGCGCAACGAACTCCTGGAGACCGAGGACATCTCGGAAACCATCACCGCCATGCGCGAAGGCGTGCTGCACGACACCTTCCGCCTGCACGTGCCGGCTGAGACGGTCGAGGAACAGTGGGACCTGCCCGGGCTCGAGAGGACGCTGGCCGCCGACCTGCAGCTCGTCCCGCCGGTGAGCGAGTGGGCGCGGAATGAACCGAATCTGCGTGACGAGGACATCCTGCGGCGGATCATCGACGCGGCGGCGGCCACCTACGCCGACAAGGTCGAGCTGGTCGGGGCGGAGATGTTCCACCAGTTCGAGCGCAATGTCATGCTGCAGAGCCTCGACACGCACTGGCGCGAGCACTTGGCGGCGCTCGATCATCTGCGACAGGGGATTCACCTGCGCGGCTACGCGCAGAAGAACCCGAAGCAGGAGTACAAGCGCGAGGCCTTCGAACTCTTCCAGCGCATGCTCGACAGCGTTCGCGCCGACGTCACGCGCCTGCTGGTGACGGTGCAGGTGCGGGCGCAGGACGTCGAGGAAACCGCTCCGCATGCCGACGTGCAGAATGTCCGCTACCACCATGCGGATTATGATGAGGCGCTCGGCCAGGCGGCCGCGGCCGCGACCGCTGGTGAAACGGCAGCCGTCAGGCCGGCGCCGGCGGCGCACAAGGTCGGGCGCAACGAGCCGTGCCCCTGCGGCTCGGGCAAGAAGTACAAGTACTGTCATGGCAAGCTGTCGTAGTTCCAGCCGCCGCTGATCCGCAGGGTCGGCACAGCGGGGCTGGCCGCTTGCGGTCAGCGGCGCCCGGCACTGTGTCTGCCGTCCTTTCGCCTTCGCCAGCGAGGTGTTCATGCCCGTCAATTACCGTACTCCAGCCGCCTGCGAACTGTTGCCGGTGGCGGGCGTCCGCCTCGGTGTTGCCGAGGCGGGAATTCGCAAGCCCGATCGTCGTGATCTGGCGGTTCTGGCTTTCGACAGCGGCACCCGGGTGGCCGGCGTGTTCACCGCCAACCGCTTCTGTGCGGCGCCGGTGCAGGTGTGCCGTCGACATCTCGAACTCGGCAGCGACATCCGTGCGCTGGTGATCAATACCGGCGTCGCCAATGCCGGCACCGGCGAAGCCGGCTGGCGGGCGGCGACGGTCACCTGCGCCGCACTCGGCAGCCTGCTGGCGATCGCCGACCGGCAGGTGCTGCCCTTTTCGACGGGAGTGATTCTCGAACCGCTACCGGTCGATCGGCTGCTGGCCGGGCTGCCGGCGTGCATCGCCGACTTGCGGCCGGACAACTGGCATGCGGCGGCGCACGCCATCATGACCACCGATACGGTTGCCAAGGCGGCATCGCGACGCATCAGCGTCGATGGCAGGGCGGTGACCGTCACCGGCATCAGCAAGGGTGCCGGAATGATCCGGCCCAACATGGCGACGATGCTGGCCTTCGTTGCCACCGATGCCGGCATTGCCACCACCCTGTTGCAGGATCTGCTGCGCGAAGCTGCCGACGAGTCGTTCAACGGCATCACCGTCGATGGCGATACCTCGACCAACGATTCCTTCATCCTCGTCGCCACCGGCCAGGCCGGCGTCGATTTCAGCGCCCCGACGGACCCGGGCTACCAGTCCCTGCGACAGGCCGTGATTGCCGTCGCCAGCGAGCTGGCACAAGCCATCGTTCGCGACGGCGAGGGTGCGAGCAAGTTCATCCGCATCGCCGTCGAAGGGGGCCGCGACCGCAGCGAATGCCGCACCGTCGGCTACGCCATCGGCCACTCGCCGCTGGTCAAGACGGCGTTCTTTGCCGCCGATCCCAACCTCGGCCGAATCCTGGCAGCCATCGGCTACGCCGCGCTCGACGAACTCGACGTCGACCGCGTGCGTGTCTGGCTGGGCAGCACCGGACGGGAGGTCCTGGTGGCCGAGAACGGTGGGCGGGCGGATTCGTATCGTGAGGAGGACGGTGCGGCGATCATGCAGGAGGCCGAAATCACCGTTCGCGTGGCGCTTGGCCGCGGCGGTGCCAGCGCCACGGTATACACCTGCGACCTCTCCTACGACTACGTCCGGATCAACGCCGACTACCGCAGCTAGATGCGTTGCAGGCGGATGAGCCTGAACCAGCCGCCGGCGAGCGCCGGTTGATCGCTTTGCAGGACGAGTTGCGGGGTCGTCTCGAGCACCTCCTCGAAGACTACGTCGAGCCGTGTCGCGACGCGTCGGACGAGCGGATTGAGCAGTCGCCGCAGGGGCGCCAGCTGCCTCGGCGCGAGGAACTTGTCGAAGATCAGGACGCTGCCGCCGGGCGCCAGCACGCGCGCCGTCTCGCGCAGGCAGGCAGAGGGATCGGGCAGAACGGCCAGAATCAGGTGCAGGACAACCTGATCGAAGCTGCGGTCGGGGAACGGCAGCCGCTGTGCATCGCCCTGAACGCAGTGGAAATCGAGCCCGGCGGCACGCGGCAGGGCGCGCTGCAGCATCGCGTGCGTCAGGTCGATGCCGGTGTAGCGATGCTGCTTCGGCAGCAGCGGCAGGTCGAGGCCGGTGCCGACGCCGGTCAACAGGACGCGCGCCGGCGACTGCGGCAGGGCAGCCAGGCTGCGCGCGCGCTGCGCCCGCGTCGCGGCCGTCAGCGCCGCGTCGTAGAACGGCGCGATCAGGGTGTAGCTGTGACCGAGATTCAACGAGCGATCAGTGCAGGACGTGCGGCACCGCAAGCGTGAAAGCCGGGATCTCCGCCTCGAACTGTTGTCCATCGACGGCGGTGAACTGGTAGCTTCCGCACATCGTACCCACCGGCGTGTCGAGCTGGCAGCCGCTGGTGTAGGCGAACTTCTCGCCGGGTTGCAGGAGCGGCTGCCGGCCCACCACCCCGAGTCCCCGCACTTCCTGCACCTCGCCGGTGGCATCGGTGATCACCCAGTGCCGTGAAATCAGCTGCGCAGGCACCGTGCCGACGTTCTCGATGCTGATCGTGTAGGCGAAAACGTAGTGGTCGCGCGCGGGATCCGACTGGTCGGCGATGTATTGCGGAAGAGCGCTGACGGCGATCTCGTACTTCTTGCTGGCGGCCATTTCTGCCCTGTGTCGGAACGATCGGAACCGGCATTGCACACTAAACTTGGGACGCTGACAAGCCTGCCGCGGCAGTCTTTCGCCGACCGAGCGCTTGCTCCAAAGCGGACAGGCTTTTCGCGCTAGAATCAGGGCCCATATCGCGAAGGTCCCCCTCATGCACGTCATCGCTCCCAGCATCCTCTCCGCCAGCTTTGCGCGGCTCGGCGAAGAGGTGGTCAACGTCATTGCCGCCGGCGCAGACTGGATTCATTTCGACGTGATGGACAACCATTACGTCCCCAACCTGACCATCGGTCCGCTCGTCTGTGAGGCGATCCGACCATTGACCCAGGCGCCGATCGACGTCCACCTGATGGTCAGGCCCGTTGATCGCATCGTTCCCGATTTTGCCCGTGCTGGCGCCAACATCATCAGCTTTCATCCCGAAGCCTCCGAACACGTCGACCGGACGCTGGCGCTGATCCGCGAGAACGGCTGCCAGGCCGGACTGGTGTTCAATCCGGCGACGCCGCTCGCCCATCTCGATCACGTCATGGATCGAGTGGACCTCATCCTGCTGATGAGCGTCAACCCCGGTTTCGGCGGGCAGGGCTTCATACCGTCGACGCTGCCCAAGATCGCCGCCGTACGCGCCCGCATCGATGCCTACGAGCGCCAGCGGGGCCGCCGCATCCGGCTCGAGGTGGACGGCGGCGTCAAGGTCGACAACATCGCCGAGATTGCGCGCGCTGGCGCCGACACCTTCGTCGCCGGCTCGGCAGTCTACGGTGCCGGCCGGGAGAGCGATCCGAATCGCTACGACAGCGTCCTCGCCGCCCTGCGCGCACAACTGGAGAATCCATGATGCCGCCCCCTCTTGCCGTCCGCGCCGTGCTCATCGATCTCGACGGCACGCTGCTCGATACCGTGCTCGATCTGCATGCCGCTGCCAACGCCATGCTGCACGATCTCGACCGCCCCGGGATCGCCGTCGAAGCGATCCGCAGCTATGTCGGCCGCGGCATTCCCAATCTGGTCAAGCGCGTTCTCGCCGGGTCGATGGCGGCGGCCGACGATGCCACGCCACCGCCTGCCGCGGCGCTGGCCAGCTTCAAGCGGCACTACAGTGTCGAGAACGGCCGCCATGCGGCGCTCTTTCCCGGCGTCGGCGAGGGTCTCGATGCGCTCAGGGCCCTTGGCTTGCCGCTTGGCGTGATCACCAACAAGGCCGAGGCCTTCACCCTGCCCTTGCTGCAGCGCACCGGCCTCTATCCCTACTTCGACGTCATCGTCAGCGGCGACGTCCTGCCGCGGCCGAAGCCGGACCCGATGCCACTGCTCTGGGCCAGTGGTCGTCTCGCCGTGTCGCCGGTAGACGTCCTGATGATCGGCGACTCGGTGCACGATTTTCATGCCGGCAGGGCGGCCGGCTGCCATGTCTTTCTCGTTCCCTACGGCTACAACGAGGGGCGCGACGTTCGCGAGCTGGCTTGTGATGGTATAGTCTCGACCCTCGCCGAGGCGGCGCAGCGCCTGGTTCACGCCTGACATTCTGCCGGTGCGGTCGCTGGCCCTGGTCCGTCCCGATCGGCGGCGACATCCGCGTGCGGCGGCACCGCAGCAGGTGCCGCCTGGCTGTCGGGCGGCAGGCGAACACCGGCAGGAAGCCCGTCCGTTGCCGGCGTGTTTCCTTGTGGAGTTCCGATGACCGAAGCCTACTTCAATCGCCTGGCTGCCGAAGGTTACAACCGCATCCCGGTCACGCTCGAGACCTTTGCCGATCTCGACACGCCGCTGTCGATCTACCTCAAGCTGGGCAATACACCTTACAGCTATCTGCTTGAGTCGGTGCAGGGCGGCGAGCGCTTTGGCCGTTACTCGATCATCGGGCTGGCCAGCCCGACGCGTATCGTCGTCAACGCACACCAGGTGCTGGTGCTGAACGGCAACCGCATCGCCGAACGCGAGGACGACACCAACCCGCTCGAGTTCATCGGCAAGTACATGAAGCGCTTTCGCGCCGCGCCGACCACTGGCCTGCCTCGCTTCTGCGGCGGGCTGGTCGGCTGTTTCGGCTACGATACCGTGCGCTACATCGAAACCCGGCTGACACGATCGCAGAAAGCCGACGAGCTGGGGATTCCCGATGTCCTCCTCCTGCTGTCCGAGGAGATCGCGGTGGTCGACAATCTGTCGGGCAAGCTGACGCTGGTGGTGTACGCCGAGCCGGGCGTGCCGGCGGCTTACCAGAAGGCTCAGGCCCGCCTGCGCGAACTGCTGCTCCGGCTGCGCGAACCGGTCGCCATTCCGCCGGAAACGCCGCAATCCTCGCCCCCTGCGGCATCACTCTTCGGTGAGGCGCAGTTCCGACGGGCGGTGGTCAAGGCCAAGAGCTACATCACCGAGGGCGACATCATGCAGGTCGTCCTTTCGCAGCGCATGAGCAAGCCCTTCGCCGCGAGTCCGATGGCGCTCTACCGCTCGCTGCGCTCGCTCAATCCGTCGCCCTACATGTTCTACTTCGATTTCGAGGATTTCCATGTCGTCGGCGCGTCGCCGGAGATCCTCGTGCGCCTCGAGGGTGACACGGTCACCGTGCGGCCGATTGCCGGAACGCGCCGGCGCGGCGTCTCCTTCGAGGAGGACCAGGCACTGGCCGCCGAGCTGCTGGCCGACGAGAAGGAGCGTGCCGAGCATGTGCAGCTTCTCGACCTCGGTCGCAACGACGCTGGCCGTGTCGCCCGCGTCGGAACCATCCGGCTGACCGAGAACATGATCGTCGAACGCTACTCGCACGTGATGCACATCGTCTCCAACGTCGAAGCCCGCTTGCAGCCGGGACTGGACGCCCTCGACGTGCTGCGCGCGACCTTTCCCGCCGGCACCGTTTCCGGGGCGCCGAAGGTGCGCGCGATGGAGATCATCGACGAACTCGAGCCGGTCAAGCGCGGCATCTACGCCGGTGCCGTCGGTTACCTGGGGTTCAACGGCGACATGGACCTGGCGATTGCCATCCGCACCGCCATCGTCAAGGATGGCCACCTGCATGTGCAGGCCGGAGCGGGAATCGTCGCCGATTCCGATCCGGCTGCCGAGTGGCAGGAAACGCAGAACAAGGCGCGCGCCGTACTGCGCGCCGCCGAACTGGCGGAACACGGTCTCGACACGCGCTTCTGAGCGCCGCTGCGGTCTGCGCGGCCGTAGCCCGGTCGGCGCTCAACGCGACCAGTGCACGTGCAGGCGGAGTTCCTGCGGGTTGTAGTGGAACTCGAGGGTGCCTTGGTAGGCGTGATGGACCGCTTCCCCTATGGCGCGCGCGAGGTGGATGTCGGTGGTACTGAGCGTCAACTCTTCATCGCCGTCGTCGAAAGCCATCACCCGCTTCAGGGGGTGCTCGGCGCGCTGCCTTTCCGCTTCGTTGCGCACCAGATGTACGATGTCGTCGTGGTGTGCCTGCAGGAAGTCGCCGTCGAGGACGACGTAGCCCGCCGGGCAATGGTCGTGGACCCGGTGGCATGCCGGGCAGCGGACCCGGTGCGCGTCGGCTGGCGCGGCCAAGCCCCATTGCCACCGTCCGTGGCTGAATACCGCATGGCAGTCCGGGCAGACGGTCGGCTCGGCGAGCTTGCCCTTGCTGCGGTAGCTGTCGTGCGCTTCTTCCTGTAGCAGGCGATCACGGCGTACCGGTTGAAAGCCGGCGGGAATGGACTTGCTGCTCATCATGAACCTCCTTCTCGATAGGCACGCCCCACACCTCAGGAGGAGCGGCACTGCGTCGTCGCCGGGGGCAGGCTCCGTCGTCCTGTTGTCGGCTCGCGCTGCCCTCGTCCTGCTCTAAGGATAGATCGTGCGACGACGTTTGCCAGCAAAAATGCCTTTCGCCGACATGGAATTTGGCTGCTGTACAACCTGCCGCCGCATGCCCGCCAGTTGCCCGAGGGTGTCAGCGATCGCGAACTGCCGCCGCCGACGCTGCAGGGCCTGAACGACTGGCAGCGAACCGGTTACGGCGGTCCTTGCCCGCCGATCGGCACGCATCGCCATTTCCACGAGCTGTATGCCCTCGACACCGTCCTGCCGGACCTGCAGCAACCGCGCAAGGCTGGGCTCGAGGAGGCCATGCAGGGGCACGTCCTGACGGCCTGTGAGTTGATCGGGCTGTATCGGCGGCAGCGTTAGCCGGCGTCGCAGCCGCCCGCCACTGACCAGCGAACGGCTGCGCCGCCGCCGCGCACAGCCGCTCAGTCGACGCGGACGTTGCTGAACTGCCAGGGATCCGACTCGTCGAGTTCTTCCCGGAACAGACGGCCGCGCCCGTGCAGCGGCGTCCACTCGGTGCAGGCGCCGATCACCCGTCCGAGGTAGGGCAGGCAGACCTGCAGCACCCGCTCGAAGTCCATTTCGTCCGGTTCGACGATGCCTCGAGCGGGATTCTCGATCGCCCAGATGATCGCGGCGAGTGCTGCCGCGCAGACCTGCAGGGTGGTGGCGCTGTTGTGCGGCGCCAGACGCCGCGCCTCGTCGATGCTGAGTTGCGAGCCGAACCAGTAGGCGTTGCGCGCATGCCCCGCGAGCAGCACACCCAGTTCGTCGATGCCGCCGGGTGCGATGTCGTCGAGCAGGATGCGCTTGCGTTCCTGACGCAGGTAGTTGCGTGCCGAGAATTCGTGCAGCGACAGCAGCGCGTCATCGCACGGCTGGTAGGCGTAGTGCACGGTCGGCCGGTAGCTCGGCGCCTGACCGCTGCCGACGCTCAGGTAGTCGGCGATCGAGATCGATTCGCCATGGGTGATCGCGAAGCCGTGGAAGGGGCCGCCGCCCGGCGTCCAGCTGCGCACGCGCGTGGCGCACCCCGCACGCTGTAGATAGATCGCTGCCTGCGAACCGCTGCCGTGGCGGCAGGCATCTCTCGGCAGCCGGCGCTCGTGCGAACCCCAGCCGAGTTCGCACGGCTGCTGCGCCTCGCTGATGAAGCCATCGACCGACCAGGTATTGACGAACTCGCCCACCTGCCGGCGGAGCCCCGAGACCTGCGTGTCGCGCTCGGCGATATGGATCGTCCGCACGCCGAGGGTGCGGGCAATCTCTGCCCAGCCTTCGCGTTGCCGCGGGGTGGAAACGGCCAGGCCGGCTTCGGCGGCGACGTCGAGCAGCGCCCGCTTGACGAAATGCGAGACCAGCCCTGGGTTGGCGCCATGCGTCACCACCGCCGTCGGCTGCGCTGGCGAGTCGGCGCGCAGCGCCAGTGCCTGCTCGCGGAGTGCGTAGTTGGTGCGCGCGGCGAGCGCCAGTGTCGGGTCGTCGTAGCCTCCGGGCCATGGTTCGATCGAGGTGTCGAGGTAGAGCGCATCCCGGCTGCGGGCGTAGCCGATCAGCGCCAGCGACGAGACATCGACGGCGACGTTGATGAGGAAATCACCGCGGCCAAGCAGTGGATCGAGGACCTGACGGGTGTTCTCCGGGCGCAGAGCCTGCGTCAGCAGACGGACCCCGGCCTGCTCGGCGACGGCACGGCCTGCCGCATCGGCGGCGACGACGGTGATCATCGCCGGGCTGATGCCGATGTGGCGCAGGATGAGCGGCAGCAGGCCCTGGCCGATGCAGCCGAAACCGACGAGGACCAGACGGCCCGGGAAGTCGAGGTATACCCTGTGCTCGGTCACGCCGCATCTCCAGCAGGATCAGGAGCGCGGATCATCAGTCACGTCGCGCGTCGGGTCAAGCCCGGCAAGGCTCCGCTCGCGGTTGCCACGCACCGCGTCTCAATCGCCTGGCCAGTAGAAATACAGGTCCCGGAGGCTGCTCTGGCTGACAGTGGTTGTCCGGCTGATGGCCCGGCCGTTGAACTCGGCTTCGACGCGATACCTGCCGCTTGGCAGCCGGACGAAGAAGTATGGGCCGCTGGCGACAGCCGCCAGCACTTCCTGCCCGCCGGAGCCGAAGATGCGCACCCGCACATCGGCCAGATAGGCGCCGCTGCCCTGCTCGGCAAAAACCAGTTGCAGGTTGTGCGTCCGGCGCAAGGCCTCGATTTCCAGTGGATCGTCGTCGCCGATCCGCGCGCTGGCATGCGCCACATCGCCGGTGGCAGTGGCGGCCGCCGGGTATCCGGCGCCGAGCAGCAGGCCTGCGGCCAGCAGGCAACACAGGCAAGCGCGCAACCCGCTCATTCCCGTTCTCCCGCCGCTGCCGCTGCGCCGTTGCTGCGCAGCGCGTTCGCCAGGGCGTCGTCGACGCTGTCGAGAAACACGAACTCCAGTTTCTCCCGCTCCTCGGCCGGGACCTCGTCGAGATCGCGACGGTTTCTCGCCGGCAGCAGGACGCGCGCGATGCCGGCGCGCATCGCCGCCAGCACCTTGTCCTTGATGCCGCCGACCGGCAGCACGAGTCCGCGCAGGCTGATCTCGCCGGTCATCGCGGTATCGTTGCGGACCGGTCGATCGACGAACAGCGATGCCAGCGCAACGAAGATCGCGACGCCGGCGCTCGGACCGTCCTTCGGGATCGCTCCGGCGGGCACGTGCACATGCACATTGCTCTTCTCGAAGCTGCCGACCTCGATGCCGAGGCGGGCGGCATGCGTCTTCACCAGCGTCAGCGCCGCCTGCGCCGATTCCTTCATCACCTCGCCGAGCTGCCCGGTAAGGATCAGCTTGCCGTCGCCGATCGTCCGGCTGGCCTCGACGAACAGGATGTCACCACCGACCGGCGTCCATGCCAGTCCGGTGGCCACACCGGTGAGCCCGGTGCGCAGGGCCACCTCGTTGTCGTACCTGCCGGCGCCGAGGATGCCGGCGAGATCGGCTTCGCCGACCTGCATGCCTGCGCGCGTGCCCTCGGCGATCTCCACCGCGACACGGCGGCAGACGGCGCCGATCTCGCGTTCGAGTGCGCGCACGCCCGCTTCGCGCGTGTAGTCGCGGATGATCGCCTGCAGCGCTGCCGGCGCGAACTCGATCTGTCCTTCGTGCAGCCCGTTCTGCACGATCTGCCTGCCGACCAGGTAGCGGCGGGCGATCTCCAGCTTCTCTTCCTGCGTGTAGCCAGGCAGCTGGATGATCTCCATGCGGTCGCGCAGCGGTCCCGGGATGTTGTCGAGGACGTTGGCCGTGGTGATGAAGAGCATTCGCGACAGGTCGAAGGGCAGTGCCAGGTAGTTGTCGCGGAAGCTGTCGTTCTGCTCCGGGTCGAGCACTTCCAGCAGCGCCGCCGAGGGGTCGCCCTGAAAGCTGGCGCCGAGCTTGTCGATCTCGTCGAGCATCATCACGCAACCGCGCGAGCCGGCCTTGCGGATCGCCTGGATGATGTTGCCGGGCAGGGCACCGATGTAGGTCCGTCGGTGCCCGCGGATTTCGGCCTCGTCGTGGCAGCCGCCGAGCGAGGCACGGACGAACTTGCGTCCGAGTGCGCGGGCGATCGATTGCCCGAGCGAGGTCTTGCCGACGCCGGGAGGCCCGACGAAGCACAGTATCGGCCCATGTCCACCCGGGTTGAGCTTGCGCACGGCGAGGAACTCGACGATCCGCTTCTTCACCTGCGTGAGGCCGAAGTGGTCGGCGTCGAGGATCCGCCGCGCCTCGGCGATCTCGATGCTTTCCGGCGCCGGCTCTCGCCAGGGCAGCTCGATCAGCCAGTCGAGGTAGGCGCGGACCATCGAGTATTCGGCCGAAGCGTCGGTCATCCGCTCCAGGCGCCGGAGTTCCTTGTTGGCCTGCGCCGCCACTTCCTCCGGCATCGCCGCCTCGGCGATCGCCTTGCGCAGCGCATCGATCTCGACGCTGTTGCTGCTGTCGCCCTCGCCGAGCTCCTTCTGGATCGACTTCATCTGTTCGCGCAGCAGGTATTCGCGCTGGCGCTGGTCGATGCTCGCCTTGGTGCGCTCGTCCACCTCGCGCGACAGCCGCAGCACTTCCAGGCGGCTGAGCAGGCAGGCGAGGACGACGTCGAGCCGTTGCGTCAGGTCAATGGTTTCGAGAACGAGTTGGCGGTCCGGCAGCTTGAGTTCGCTGACGCCGGCGACGAGGTCGGCGAGTGCGCCCGGCTGGGTGATGCTCTTCACCGCGCCGACCAGCTCCTGCGAAACCTGCGGCAGGTACTGCAGGAGTTCGAGTGCGCGTTCGCGGACGCGGATCATTCTCGCCTCGATCTGGCTGTCGGTCGTCTCGGGCTCGTCGATCCGCTCGGGGTGCGTCACCGGAAAGGGGTAACCGGGCAGAAAGCCGCTGACGCGAAAGCGCTGCAGCCCCTGGCAGACGATGACGTGGGTATTGTCGGGGAGGGTGACGTAGCGCAGGATGTTGGCCACCGTGCCGACCCGGTACAGATCCTGCAGGGTTGGCTGCTCGACTTCGGCGTCCCGCTGCAGCAGGATTCCCACCGGCCGATCGGTCTTGACCGCCTGCTGCGCGGCAAGGATCGAGGACTCGCGACCAATCGTCAGCGGCAGGATCATGCCGGGAAAGAGGACGGTATTGCGGATCGGCACGATGATCAGCGCATTCTCCGGCACCACCAGCAGGCTGCCGCCGCGCTGTTCGTTCCTGTCGTCGCCCCGCTCGCCGCGCATCGCCTCGTCGCCTCTCAGAACTGGTGCAGGACGAGCATCAGGCAGCCGTCCTCGATGAAACGCTCATGCAGGCGGTAGCGCCCCGCCGGCAGGGGGATGCGGCGTTCGAAGCGGCCATAGGGAATCTCGAGGCGGTGGATCGCCGCCCGGCTGACCAGCGAAGGCATCGGTCTCTCGCCGCTTACCAGCAGGCCATCGTCGTCGAGCGCCACCTCGACCTGCCGTGGACTGACTCCCGGCAGGGCAACCAGCAGCCGCAGTTCGTCGCCGTTCTGGTAGACATCGACAGCTGGTTCCCAGCACGGTACCGGCTGCGGTGCGTCGAGCGTGAAGAAACGGCGCTGCAACTGCTCGCCTCCCTGCAGAAGCTCCAGCGCTTCCGCCCACATCCAGAAGCTTCGCTCGCGAGATCTCATGCGTTCCCTTACCCTGTCCGGAGGCGGCCCGCCTGGCCGCTTCCAACTGCAGTATAGCGCCCTGCGGCGGCCGTGAACCCGCCAGCAGCCGCGCTTGCCTGCGGTCGGCGAGCGCGCGGACGATGGCTGGCTGTTGTCGGCAACGGAACGGAGCGAGCGACCTCGGGCAATCGTGGGCGAAGGCAAGCATTCATTCGTCAATCAGGGTTTCATCGCACTGCGTAATGGGGGAAAATGGCGCCTCTTGACTTCGCACGTTCTCGGCGCACGGGCAGCCAGGCAGGTCGGCGATGCTTCTCGCGGCAAGAGAAGCAAAGCCCGGTAGAGCGTCTTAGAAAAAACAACAGGATAGCCGCGGCATGCTGCTGATGATCGACAACTACGACTCCTTTACCTACAACCTCGTGCAGTACTTCGGCGAGTTGGGGCAGGAGGTGCGGGTCTTCCGCAACGATGCGATCAGCATCGCCGAGATTGCCCGCCTGGCGCCGGCGCTGCTGGTCATTTCGCCGGGGCCCTGCGCACCGGCGCAGGCCGGCATCTCGTTGACGGCGATCCGCGAGTTTGCCGGCAGGATTCCGCTGCTCGGCGTCTGCCTGGGTCATCAGGCGATCGGCGAGGCTTTCGGTGGCCGCGTCGTGCACGCGCAGAAGCTGATGCACGGCAAGGTGTCGCCGGTGCAGCACACCGGCCAGGGCGTCTTTCGCGGGCTGCCCAGTCCGCTTACCTGCACGCGCTACCATTCGCTGGCCGTCGAGCGCCGGTCGCTGCCGGCCTGCCTCGAAGTCACCGCGTGGACCGACGACGGCGAGATCATGGGGTTGCGGCACAGGACGCTGGCGGTCGAAGGGGTGCAGTTCCACCCGGAGTCGATTCTCACCGAGCACGGCCACGAGCTGTTGCAGAACTTTGTCGAGGAGCATGGCCAATGAAACCGCAGGACGCGTTGGCGCGGGTCATCGAACACCGCGAGATCTTCCACGACGAAATGGTCGCGCTGATGCGCCAGATCATGGGCGGCGAAGTGACACCGGTGATGATCGCCGCCATCATCACCGGGCTGCGGGTGAAGAAGGAGACCATCGGCGAAATCTCGGCGGCGGCGCAGGTCATGCGTGAGCTGTCGACCAAGGTGCAGGTGAGCGAGCGCGCGCACCTGGTCGACACTTGCGGCACCGGCGGTGATGGCGCGCAGACCTTCAACATCTCGACGGCGGCGATGTTCGTCGCCGCCGCTGCCGGCGCCCGGGTCGCCAAGCACGGCGGCCGCTCGGTCTCGTCACAGTCCGGCAGCGCCGACGTTCTCGAGGCGCTCGGTGCCAACATCAGCCTG
Organism: Candidatus Accumulibacter conexus; assembly: GCA_017592775.1. Classification (GTDB taxonomy): domain Bacteria; phylum Pseudomonadota; class Gammaproteobacteria; order Burkholderiales; family Rhodocyclaceae; genus Accumulibacter; species Accumulibacter conexus. The sequence goes on from JAGFNJ010000069.1 coordinate 18,022, forward strand.
ACGCCGGAGCAGGTCGGGCGCTGCGTCGACGAGATCGGCCTCGGTTTCATGTTTGCGCCGAGTCATCACAGTGCGATGAGGCACGCCGCGCCGGTACGTCGCGAACTCGGCGTGCGCACCCTGTTCAACATCCTCGGGCCGCTGACCAATCCGGCGAATGCGCCGAACCAGGTACTCGGTGTCTTCCATCCCGACCTCGTCGGCATCCAGGTGCGGGTCCTGCAGCGGCTCGGCAGCGCGCATGCGCTATCGGTGTTCGGTCGTGAGGGACTCGACGAGATCTCGATCTCCGGCGAAACGCTGGTTGGCGAGCTGAAGAACGGCCGCGTCGAGGAATACTGCGTCCATCCCGAGCACTTCAACCTGCCGGTGCACGACCCGCGTGTGCTGCGCGTGGCCAACGTCGAGGAGTCGAAGGCGATGCTGTTGGCGTCGCTCGAAGGTCGTGCCGGCGCCGCGTGCGACATCGTCGCACTGAATGCCGGTGCCAGCATCTACGTCAGCGGGCGGGCCGCCAGTCTCGGCGACGGCGTCGACCAGGCCTTCGAAGCCATCGCCTCGGGCGCGGCGCGGGCCCGGCTCGACGAGTTCGTCGCGTTCACCCACCACGTTGCCACCTGATCGACCGGCCCCTCGCGAGCGCACACGATGAGTGACATTCTCGACCGGATTCTCGCTGTCAAGCGTGACGAAGTCGCTGCCGCGCAGTCGCGTGTGCCGCTGAGCGAACTGCGCGCCACCGCCGAGGCGGCGCCGCCCGTGCGCGCGTTCGTCGGTGGCTTGCGCCGGCGGATCGCGGCCGGCGAAGCGGCGGTGATCGCCGAAATCAAGAAGGCGAGTCCGTCGCGTGGCGTCCTGCGTGCCGACTTTCGTCCGGCCGAGATCGCCGCCAGTTATCAGCGGCATGGCGCGGCATGTCTGTCGGTGCTGACCGATCGGCAGTTCTTCCAGGGGGCGCCCGGCTTCCTGCAGGAAGCGCGTGCCGCCTGCGACCTGCCGGTCCTGCGCAAGGACTTCCTGGTCGATCCCTATCAGCTTTACGAAGCACGGGCGATGGGCGCCGACGCCGTCCTGCTGATCGTTGCCGCGCTCGACCTGGCGGCGCTGCGCGACTTCGAGGCGATCGCCAGCAGCCTGGGAATGGCGGTGCTGGTCGAAGTGCATGACCGCAGCGAACTCGATCTCGCGCTGCAACTCGCGACGCCGCTGCTCGGCATCAACAACCGCAACCTGCGCACCTTTTCCGTCAGCCTGCAGACGACGCTGGAACTGTTGCCCGGGATTCCCGCCGACCGTTTCGTCGTCACCGAGAGCGGCATCATTGCGCGGCCGGATGTGCGGTTGATGCGCGACCACGGCGTGCATGCCTTTCTCGTCGGCGAAGCCTTCATGCGTGCCGACGACCCGGGCGAGGCGCTCGCCGGGCTGTTCCACTGACCTGGACCACAGGTCCGGCTGCCGGGGCTGCTGACGGTGCGTGGTGCCCTGGCAGGCATATTGGGAAACGCGTCGTTGCCAGGAGCAGTGCCGTCGCCGCGGACGGCGTGCCGGTGCGGGTGCGGGTGCAGGCCAGCTCAACGGCGCGATGAGCCGCTTCTGGTGAAAATTCCTCAGCCTGTTGCGAAAAACCAACAAACACTTGCCGGTCGTCGATGAAAGCGTACACGGAGCTTGCCGCGGCAATTTCGCTTTGCCAGAATCGCCCCAACTTCTCGTTTCTTTTTCGAGAGGTCAAGTTTGGTGAGGCTGCAGCCCGCCTCATCGATCTCAAACCTAGAGGAGATTCACCATGCAAAAGAAACTCATCGCACTGGCAGTCGCCAGCGTGGCTTCGGGCGCCGCTTTTGCCCAGACCAACGTCACCATGTACGGTATCGCCGATGCCGGCTACGTCTATAGCCAGGGCGACGGTGTACTCGGCGTCGGTACCAACAAGTTCAGCGGCATCCAGTCGGGGCTGCTGAGCGGCTCGCGTCTCGGCTTCCGCGGTGAAGAAGCGCTGGGCAATGGCCTGAAGGCCGTGTTCACCCTCGAGTATTCGCTGAACATCGACAACAACTCGGGTGTCGGCAGCACCGGCGGCCTGAATGCCCGCCAGCAGTTCGTCGGCCTTGCCGGCGGCTTTGGTCAGATCGCTCTCGGTCGTCAGTATTCGCCGGGCTATATGGCGACGGTGAACAACGATCCGGCCGGTGGCGCCGCGTTCGAACCGCAGTCGTACATGACGGCCCAGGCCGGCAACACCATCACCCCGAACAGCGGTGCCCGCTGGGACAACGCCCTGACCTACACGACCCCGAACTGGGGCGGCTTCACCGGTAAGGCGATCTATTCGTTCGGCGAGAACAGCAGCTGCACGGTGGCGACGCCGACCGTTGCCAATCCGGGTGCGACGACGACCGTCACCACCCTCAACGACGGCTGCGTGTCGACCACCGACAACAGTCGTTGGGCTCTCGGTGCGAACTTCGCCGCTGGCGCCTTCAACGTCGATGCGGTCTATCAGGTCCGCCAGTCAGTCATGCCGGTGGGCGTCGTCTCCAATTCGGCTCTCTGGGGTGACGACATCGCTGAATGGTACATCGGCGGCAGCTTCGACCTCAAGTTCGTCAAGCTGATGGCCAGCTACCAGGACCAGAACGACAAGAACCGCATCAACAACGACAACAGCACCTGGTCGCTGGGTGCGGTCATCCCGCTGGGCAACGCTGCCATCCACCTCGCGTGGGCGCAGACCGACTTCGACCAGGGTCTGGTTGACGGCAAGAGCAATGGCGCCATGATCGCCGGTACCTATGCCATGTCGAAGCGGACGACGGCGTACGCCGGCTACGTCTGGAACAAGAACGACAACGACAGCGTCGGCCTCGGTCCGGTTGGTGGCGTCGGCGCGCCGGGCGAGACCAACAACACCTTCCTGGCGGGCATCCGTCACTCGTTCTAATTCGGCGACGAGTCTTCGTTGCTGCGGGCGGGCGCTTCGGCGCCCGCTTTTTTTTGGTGCGCCCAGCATGGGCGCACTCTTGCGGGTGCAAGTCCCGCCGTAAGTTGATCACAGCGAACGAAGCGAAGCGCAACTGCCTGAGGGCGACCGATGGTGGGAAGGAAGCGTGGAGCGAAACTGCGAGCCGATGAACAAGAACCGGATAGAAGGCGCTGCCGAGCAGGGCGAGCGGGCCAGAGACCGCGAAGCTCTCGTGATCAAGGCGAAGTGGCGTAGATT
>JAGFNJ010000007.1 GCA_017592775.1 Candidatus Accumulibacter conexus
TCGACCCCCGAAAGAAGCAGATATTCGAGGAACTGTGCGCGGCGCACGATTTGACACCTTCCCAGGTGGTCAGGAAGCTAATCCGTCAATACATTCTCGAGAACGCGGGCGACCGGGAATTGCCAGATTGGCTGAAGGGGCATTTGCTACCGGACCGAAGCGGTTCGTCCTAGCCGGCAGGACGCGGTGCAAGAGGCGGGGACTGCACCGGTGTCCGTGCGACATCCCTGCGCTGCATCGGCGTCCGGCGGTCGATCTGCTCGGCGTCGAACATAGTGGCAAACAGCACCCGAGGCCGTTCAAGGTGCAGTTCTGACTTGACCGGTGTTGTCGGCGGTGAGAAACCGCGGAAATCTGGCGGCGAAAAGCGCGGGTCAGCATGGCTGTAAGCGCGGAGATGCCGCGCTTACAGCCATGCTGCAGCGTACCCGTTCTTCCGCCGCGTCAAGGGTTTGCTGCGCCGGGCTGGCGCCCGCCCTTGACCCGGCTCCAGCCTGGCAATTTTCGTGCCCCATTTTTTGGCGGCGCCAAATTTCCGCGGTTTTTGGCTGCTGTTAACAACCGGCTTACCCTGGGCTTCAAGGAAGTGGATTCCCGCTGTTCAATCGTTCGCATCAGCTTGTGGTGGATAAGCCAGGCGGCGCGGTATTAATGGCCGCTCGACCCAGAAATCTGCCGCTGAGGTCGCGTGGGGGTGGATGCCCGCTACGGGGCGGTGGCTGTCAGTGGCCCGCAAGAGGTCAACGACTGCTCTCCGGCGCGATGCGGCCGCTGGCGCTTGTCTCTGGCCTGGAAGCGCTCGTCTGGCAGGCTGTCGTCAGGGTCTGCGGTCGGCGCTGAAGACCGAGGGCATCGTTGTGCCAGAGGCCAAGTGCTGTCGTCGACCCAGCATTTGCCCTCCCTGGCCCGCAGCGCGACGGCCTGTCTGCTATGGCCAGCCACCGGTGAAATTGAGCACCTGGCCGGTGGTAAAGGGAGAGCGCCCGGACACCAGGAATTCGATCAGTTCGCCAACCTCCCGCGGCTCGCCGAGACGCCCCATCGGCACCTTGCTGGCGATTTCGCGGCGACCCGAAGGGTCATCGATGAAGCGGGCACGCGGGTAATAGGCTTCGCTGTACAGGTAGTTCGGCGCCACGACATTCACCTGGATGCCGAAAGGCGCCGCCTCCTTCGCCAGAGCCAGGGCGAAGGCCGTCGTCCCGGCGCGCACCGCGGTGGCTACGGAAAAACCCGGTTCGGGCTGCAGATGACGCGCCGAGGTGATGAAGACGAAAATGCCGCGGCGCGCCAGTTTCATCGGCGGCAACAACAATTGCGTCAGACGGTACGGAAAGATCAGCAGGGCCTCGAGGCTCTGGCGCAGTGTTTCGAGCGCGACGTCCTCGATCGGCAACGGCGTGTTGGGAAAGACATCGTTGGCAACCACGGCACCGATCGCGATTCCGCGTTCCTGCAACTCGGCGGCAATGGCATCGGGCGTTTGGCCGCGCAGCGCCACGGCGCCCGCATGCGCGATCTCGAAATCCCGGGCGACAGCCGCGTCGACGAAGCCGGTATCGTGACAGACCAGCCGGTGTTTTTCCCGGAGCAATACCGGCACCGCCCCGGGGCCAACGTACTGGCGCGCATGGGTCAGCAGCAAGGCATCCATGCTCGGTTTCCTCCTTTCTTCCGCGAAAGCATCGTCAAAGCAGCGATGCGAACGCCTGCCGGGCGATCGCCGAAAAGGCCTGCGAGCGACGCGTCGTGTCGTTGACATGGACGATCACGGTGCTGGCCGTTGCCGCACGCTGGCCGTCCTGGAACAACCCCTGTTCGAGGGTGATCGAACTGCGACCGATCCGGGCGGCACGCGTGCCGATATCGACACGACCGGGCCAAGTAATTTCGGCGTGCAGATCAAGGGTCAGGCGGGCGATCACGAACGAACACTGCTCATCGGCCAGCGGTCGTTCGGGGTTGTAGAGCAGTTCCACACGTCCGGTCTCGAGCATGCTGGCAAAGACGGCATTGTTGACATGGCCCTGGCGGTCGGTGTCAGCGTAGCGCAGTTTCTCGTAGGTGCGCAGCGCGAAGTCATCGATGCGCGCCTGTGCGAGGGGTATCGTTTCAACATCCTGCATGATCGGGCTCCTCCGGGTTGGTGGACGGTGCATTGCCGGGCACCGCCAGACGCTCGACCGCCTGCCGGCAAACGGCGAGGATTCGTTCGGAAAGATCCGGCAGACGACCACACGTCATCGCCGGTGTCTTCCTCGGTCTTCTCGCCGTGGATGACTGGCTTTCAGTAGAAGCGATGCACGGTGAAGCCGAGAGCTTCGGCCGCAACGGCCTGGACTTTGTCAGCGGTGGCAAACGCGCTAGCGCCGATTGCGCGTGCGGCGGCGAGGTGCAGGGCATCGAGCGCACGCAGGGAAATTGCCGGGATGATGTCGATCAGGTCGCGCGCCGCGGCATAGTCTTTCAGGGCAACCGACTGAATCTGCCAGGCGCCAGCGCGCACATGCCCGTCAAATTCGGCCAGTGCGCACCGTTCGAGCGCGGCGTCGATCTGTCCGGCACGCCTCCGCCGTGCCAGCAGGCAGCGGAATTCGACCAGCGTCAGGGCCGCCGTTGCCGGTGCCCCCTGACGATCAGCCCAGTCGAGAACCTGCAGCGACCAAGGCTCGCGGACATAGCATTTCGCCAGGGCGCTGGTATCGATATAGGCGGTCAACAGCGATCTTCCCGGTCTTCGGCGAGCAGAACTTCACTGGGTATCGTCTGCAACGGCTGGTTGGCCAGAAAGTCGCGCAGCGAACGCAAGCTTGGTTTGGTCGGGTGTATCGGCAAAATGCGCGCCACCGGTTCACCGCGCCGCGTGACGATTACCTCGTCGCCGTCGGCGAACAGTTGCTCGAGGTGGGAAAGCCCTTCGCGGGCCTCACGGATGGTGACGGTGCGCATCGCGAATCTCCTTGTGTCACAAGAGCATCAATTGTGTCACAAGAGGCACCATCCTGCCAGCCTGGAAGAATTGTCCAACAGGCTGAACCATCCCGTTTCGGCCGCTGAGCCGTCGCTGGCAGACAACCCGGTGACCGACCGGGACCCTTGCGAACGGTACACATCATCAGTTTCGTCGGCAATCCGGTTGGCCTGACGGGCCGCCGGAGCCAGCGGTACGGCACGACGAGCCTGGCGAGCCGGAGAGGGAGCGACTCGGGACAAGTCGCCGCTGCATCTTTCCGCTTGCCCCAGCCAGGCACTCGACCCGGAGGACTCCGTATGGGTGCCCGAGGCCCGGTCCGCGATTGACGCCGCTGCACGGGAGTTCATATACTCGAACTCGAGCGAAATCTCGATGGTACCGTTGGATCTGATCCTTCCAGATGCCGACCGCGCGCTTCACGCTTCAGGGAGACACGGTGTTGACGATGCTGCCAGTGATCCCGCCAACCGCTGCAGCCGAAGTTTGCCGGACTGCGCTGGCCAGGCCGTGCTGCCAATCCGCGCTGCGCGCGGGATGCCGCGCGCCAGAGCGCGGGTCGCGCAGGGGAGCGGGCGGGCTTGTCTGCGACACCTTCCACTGACACACGCCAACGTGCATTTGTCCGGCTCGGATCGCAGTCCTCGGCCGGCGCCGAGCCGCGCGGCAGCGATGCTCGAGGAAGTGCTGCGGCCACATTGCAGCCGGCCGACCAAAGCTGCGGCGCGATCACGCGGCTACTCGCAGCCGCCAGCCATGATCTGCGTCAGCCACTGCAGGCGATCGGCCTGTGGGTCGCACTCCTGCGCGAGCAGGCGCAGGACCCAAAGGTGCGTGACATTCTGGGCAAGGTTCAGACGACGGCGCAGGGCGCTGAACGCGTTGTGGACACCCTGCTGGACGTCACCCGGCTCGAACTGGGAGTGGTTCGTGTGCATCTCGCCGATTTCGCCATCGCAAGCCTGCTGGAGCACGTCGCGAGTACTTTTGCTCCCCTGGCGCGTGACCGGCAGATCGAGCTGCGCGTACACCACTCCTCGGCTATCGGGCGCTCGGACCCGGATCTCCTCGAGCGCATCCTGTTCAACTTTGTCGCCAATGCCATCCGCTACTCGACGCGCGGCGCGGTGCTGGTCGGCTGCCGACGTCATCGCGGTTTCCTTGCCATCGAGGTCTGGGACACCGGACCCGGAATCCAGCAGGAGCGCCTGGAAGCCATCTTCCAGGAATTCGTCCAACTGGGCACAGCGGAAACCGACCACCATCACGGCAGCGTCGGCCTTGGCCTGTCGATCGCACAACGTACCGCCGCCCTGCTCGGCCATCCGATCCAGGTGATGTCCTGCATCGGCAAGGGAAGTTGCTTTCGCGTCGAGATCCCGCTCGGAGAATCTCGGCCGGATCGATTGACAAGGCACGCGCCAACCACAACTGGCGCCGATGACTGCGCGACCACTCTGTTCGGGTCCTTCGTCGTCGTCGTCGAAGACGAAAGGGACCAGCGCGAGGCCATCGGACTGCTGCTGCGCGACTGGGGTTGCCATGTCGTCGCTGCGGCATCGGCGGCAGAAGCCCTCGAGCTGCTCCAGGATCATCTGCGCCTGCCGAACCTGTTGCTTGCCGACTACCGACTCACTGGCGACGAAAACGGTTTGGCGGCGATTCGAGCGATTCGCTCCGCATTGGGCGAGAACATACCAGCGGCGATCATCTCGGGCGAGTGCCCGAGCGTCGTCGATGGCTCGGACGAGACAGCAGACCTCGCTCTATTGCGCAAACCGGTTTCACCAGAGAGGCTTCACCAGTGCCTCGTCAGTTTGCTGTTCAGCGCGAGTTGGCATCCTGTTTGATCGGCGCAGCGGCAGCAGGGGCATCGAAGAGGAGGCCCAACCGGTGCGCGGCCACAATGGCCTGCGTACGCGTCGTCACGTTGAGGGCGCGCAGCACGGCTGATACATGTCCCTTGATCGTTCCTTCGCCAAGATTCAACTCGCGGCAGATGAGCTTGATTGGCTTTCCTTGCAGAACCAGATACAAGACATCCGCCTGACGCGGGGTGAGTCCGAGTTCGACTGGCGTGATCGGGCCGACGCCAGTCTGCCTGGCGTTCGCTGTCAGCGGCCGGTGCAGCGGCGTAAACGGCCCCTGCGCGGATGCGGCCAGCAGGATCCTGGGCGGCAGGTACACCCCCTTGGCGAGTACCAGCCGCAGCGCATTGAGCATGATCTCCGATGAGGAACTCTTGGGAATGAAACCCATGGCGCCGGCGTCGATCGCTCGGCGAATGGTCGCTGCGTCATCGACGCTCGACAACACCACCACGGGCATGCCCGAATGGCGCTCGCGCAGCAGCGAGAGACCCTCCAGTCCGCGCATGCCGGCGAGGTTGAGATCCAGCAGGATCAGATCGATGTCCGGATTCGCTTCGCACAAGGCGAAGGCTTCATCGCAAGTGGCCGCCTGCAGCAGTTCCAGGGTCTCGTTCAGCCGCTGCAGCAGCAACTCGACACCTTCGCGAAACAACTGGTGATCATCCACGAGAAGAATTTTCATATCGCTGGCTCCGCCGATGCCTGCACCGAGAGGTCGGGACGAATCGCCCAGTCCGGCGGGCCCCGTCGTTCCCCAGTACAGCCGTGGTCGCATTTCGTGCGACCGATTCGATTGCAACAAGAACATGAGCACGCTGCGTTGCCGCCTGGCTCCCACGTCCAAGAGCGGGCGCGACGATGGGTCAGGCAAGCGTTGCGAAGAGATCACCGCCCCGCGGAACGCGGTGCACTTGCTGCGTCATGGTCTGCTGTCGGTCCAGTCCCCTGCCTGCGTCCGACGATTGCGGGCATTATCGCAGCCTCGAGACCACGATGCCGGTTCTTCGGCTGCGGTTTTCGCGGGCATTTGCCGCAGGGGGACGTCGACAGTCTGCGCGCGGCAGCCGCGCCGGACATCCGCCAAAGGGCCGTCCCCCATGGCTGCCCCGGATGGATCGCGCGAACGGCCCGGCCGTCTGGTGGAAGACCGCCGGCCGCCAATCCGATACCTTCTTGCTTGGCGAAGCCTTCACGGAGCAGGACTGGCGGCCGGCAGCCTGCGGTTGAATGGCCGACCCGGCCAGCATTGCAATCTGCCGCCGCTTCGCCAGCAGGACAGCCCAGCCATCCGGCTGGCGTGTATCAGGATGCATCGAGGACAGTGTCGATCACGGCCATCGCACGGCACGACCAGGCCGGCATTCCTGATGCTGTTGATCGGCATGCACATTTCCAGGAGCGCTCACATGACAACGAAACGAATCCCTCTGACTCTCATCGGCGCCGCGATCCTTCTGGCTCTCGCGCCACCAGTCCAGGCGCAGGCGGTTCCCATCGGCCTGTTCCCTACCGGCGTGGACGCCAACGGCTTCGCCCGCCTGGATGGCGCCAACGAGCTTCACTACGACCTGATCGCGGCGCCTGCACCCATGCCGCCGGGCATTCCAATTGTGAACACAGGGCCGGGCTTTCCCGTTTCGCCCGGTGGGCCGTGGCTGGCAGACAGCCCGGTGACCGGATCGCCATGCGACGCGCCAACATCCCGCTGGATCGCTCCGACGCTCGTTGACGTCTTGCCCAACGGCATCCCGACGATCCACCCCCTCGGTTCCTACACCTACCGGACGACTTTCGATCTGACCGGGTTTGATCCGGCGACGGCGGTGATCGCAGGCTGCTGGGCAGCTGACAATGAGGGTTTCAATATCCTGATCAACTCGGCGCCGACCGCCCAAGGTGCCGTGGGCTTCGCCGCTTGGACCCCTTTCACGGTCGCCGCGGGCTTCTTGCTGCCGGCTTTGAACGACCTGGATTTCCAAGTGTTCAACAATACAGGACCCACTGGCTTGCGCGTCGTATTCACCGAGGGGACCGCGCAGCGCCTGGTCGCCGAACCGTTGTCGCTGGCCTTGGTCGGAATGGCGCTCACCGGCCTGGGTATGTTCCGGCGGCGGGTCTGACACCGCGCGCCCAGAGGATGGCGGCCTTGCCGTCGTCCGTGCCGCTCCCGGAGAGCCCGTCAAAGCCTTGCTGCACGGCCCTGCGTCGACCGTCTTTGCTCACTCACTTGCGGGGCAGCCCGCCAAAGATACTGAACCGGCAGGGAACAACGCTGTCCACAGCGGCCAGAGCACGAGAGGGAGCGACAGGGCACAAGTCACCGCGGCGCCCCTCCGCTTGCCCCAGCCAAGCACGCGACCCGGCACCGCCGGCTTCCGGAGGGTTTCATGAAAAGCGACGCAAAGATCATCAAGCTGCTGAACGACCTCCTCGCCGGCGAACTGTCGGCCGTCGACCAGTATCTCATCCACGGTGAAATGTATGCCGACATGGGATTCCAGCGGCTGGCCGACAAGGCGCTGCACGAGTCCGAGCACGAGCGCCAGCACGCGCAGGCGATCATGCAGCGGATCCTGTTTCTCGAAGGAACGCCGGACATGAGCCGGCGCAGTGCGCTGACGATCGGCAAGACCGTCCCGGAAATGCTGCAGGCGGATCTGGCCTACGAGTTCCATGTCGTCGCCGAGCTGAAGAAGGCCATCGCCACCTGCGAAAAGGCGCAGGACTACGTGACGCGCGACATGCTCGCCGTGCAGCTCGACGACACCGAAATGGACCACGCCTACTACCTCGAAAAGCAGTTGCGACTGATCGAACTGGTCGGCCTGCAGAACTATCAACAGAGCCAGATCGATTCTGGCAGGACAGCCTGACGAGGTGCCGTGATGAAAACGGACAAGAGAATCGTCGCTGCCCTGAACAAGGTGCTGAAGAACGAACTGACGGCGATCAACCAGTACTTCCTGCACGCCCGCCTCTTCCGCCACTGGGGCCTCGAGAGGCTCAACGACTACCGCTACCGGCAGTCGCTGCGCGTCATGAAGGAAGCCGACCAGTTGATCGACCGCATCCTCTTCCTCGAGGGGCTGCCCAACCTGCAGAACCTGGGCAAGCTGCTGATCGGTGAAAACGTCGTCGAGTGCCTGCAGGGCGACCTGCGGCACGAACGCGAGGCCCACCATCCGCTGCTGGTCGAGAGCATCGCCCTGTGCGAGGAACTGCAGGACTTCGTCAGCCGCGACCTGCTCGAGGAACTGCTGGAGCACTGCGAGGAAGCCATCGACTGGCTGGAGACGCAGCACGCACTGATTGACCGGGTCACCCTGCCGAACTACCTGCAGGCTTACATGGAGCCGGGCGGCGACTGAGAGGTTGTGGAGAAATCGTCGCGAGCAGGCCGAGATGCAAGGCGCGAGCGAGCGAACGACGAGACATATCAGATGGATAGGCGAGGAGTGAGCGAGTGAGCAACGCCGCAGATCGGTCGCGCAGTAGATTTATTCACAACCTCTGAGCGGTCGGCGGTCGACCGCAGCCACAGCGGCCGGACCTGCCGCCCGCTGTCCTTCCTGGAGAGAAAACGTGTACGTCTGCGTCTGCATGGCGGTCACCGAGGAACAGATTCACGAGGCCGCCCGACGCGGAGCACGGACGTTGAAAGACCTGCAGCGTGATCTCGGCGTCGCCAGCGAATGCGGCACCTGCGCCGCGGCCGCCCGCCAGTGTCTCAAGGATGCCCAAGAGATGCGCCAGAAAGCCGCGCGGGCGAAGCGACCGGTGGGCTGAGAGGCCTGCAGGGGCAGCGCGCTGAGCTGCCGCAGCCGCCAGCGCCGCCTGCAACGGCTTTGCGCTGACGCCTGCCGCCGGGGAACGCTGGTCGCGTTCCCCGCGTCACCGTTCCCCGCTAGCCGCAACTCCCGACCGCGCCGCAGGCGGTGCAGAAGTCGCAGCCGTCCTTGCGGATCATCGTCATGTTGCCGCACTCGCCGCAGAGCTTGCCGGCAGTGGGCTGTGCGTTGCTGCTGCCAGCCGGGGTCTGCAGGATGCCCATCTGCTGCAGCGGCAGGCCGTTCTCGTCGAGGATGCCGAGCATCGCGTAGCGGTGGATGATCAACTGCGCGAGGTAGGCCACCGTCGACGGGTAGTTCGTCTGGCGGCGAGTGCCGGGGATGAAGGCCATGAAGTCGCCGAGCGGCTCGGGATAGTCGAGCAGCTTGCGCAGCTTCATGCCGATCCATGCCGGGTCGATGACGCGCATGTCGAAGGACAACAGTTTCGTCAGCCCGTCTAGGGCACGCGGATAGTTGCCCGACAGCCAGACCGAGTACGGCCGCGTGACGCCGTCGGGGAGGGTGATTTCCTTCAGGCCGAGGACGAAATCCTCGCCGGTCGCCGGGTTGAAGACATCGACGGTCCATGACAGCGTGCCGTCGGTGCCGGTCTTCGGTTCCTTGCGGCTGAACATGGCGTCCAGCACCGGCGTCGGCCCTTCGTGCCTGAATGAGTCGAGCCGGTCGACGCGGAACTGGATCAACTGGGCCATCGCGGCGACCACCGAGGGCATGCGCTTCCTTTCGCCATGCGGCGGAAACGGCATCTCGAAGCCTTCGTCGCCGGCGGTCCTGGCCAGCGATTCGAGTTTCAGCGCCAGCCAGCCATGATCGTTGGCGCGCATGTCCATCGACAGGGTCTTGGCGACGGCGCCAAGACCACGCGGCTGCTCGGGCCCGTTGACCCAGGCTTCGAATGGCCAATGGCGGCCATCCTGCTCGATCTGGCCGACAAAGAGGGCGAACTTGCCGTGCGTGTGCTCGATCATGTAGGTCCAGGCCATGTTGCCCTCGAGCATGTTCGGACGGTTCGGCCAGCGCAGGCTGGCGAGCACCGGTGCCGGCAGCGTCTTGATCGTCAGCCGGCGGTTGGCATCGCCGATCTCGAAGTCCTGCGGCTGCTTGCGGTCTTCGGCCTGCTTCTGCGACTCGACCGAGAGCACCGAGCCGAGGACGGCGTTCGGGCGATAGGTGGCGAGCCCCTTGAGCCCCGACTTCCAAGCGGTGAAGTAGAGATCCTGGAATTCCTCGTAGGGGTAGTCGGCGGGTACGTTGACGGTCTTCGAGATCGAGGTGTCGATGTACGGCGCCACCGCAGCAACCATGTCCTTGTGTGCCCTGGCCGAGATTTCGAGCGCGGTGGCGAAGTAGTCGGGCAGCTTCTCGACGTCGCCACCGAGATGCTTGTAGAGCCGCCAGGCGTAGTCCTCGACGGCGTACTCCTTGAGGGTGCCGTCGGCCATACGCTTCTTGCGGCTGTAGGTCCACGAGAACGGCGGTTCGATGCCGTTCGAGGCATTGTCGGCAAAGGCCAGCGAGATGGTGCCGGTCGGCGCGATCGACAGCAGGTGCGAGTTGCGCAGACCGTGCTTGCGGATTTCGCTCTTGATGTCGGCCGGCAGGCGCGAGGCGAAGTTGCCACCGGAGAGGTAGAGTTCGGCATTGAAGAGCGGGAAGGCGCCGCGCTCCTTCGCCAGCTCGACCGACGCCAGGTAGGCGGTATCGCGCATGAACTCGGAAATGCGGGCGCCCATGGCCATCGCTTCCGGACGATCATAGCGCAGGCGCAGCATGCACAGCGTGTCGCCGAGGCCGGTGAAGCCGAGGCCGACGCGACGCTTGTTGGCCGCCTCCTCGCGCTGCCGCTCGAGCGGCCAGGCGGTGACGTCGAGGACGTTGTCGAGCATGCGCGTGGACACCCGGACGACCTCGCCGAAGGCTTCGAAATCGAACTCGGCGTCAATCGTGAAGGGCGACTTGACGAACAGCGTCAGGTTGATCGACCCAAGGCAGCAGCAGCCATAGGGCGGCAGCGGCTGCTCGGCGCAGGGGTTGGTGGCCTCGATGACTTCGCAGTAGTAGAGGTTGTTGTCCTTGTTCATGCGGTCGAGGAAGAGGATTCCCGGCTCGGCATGATCGTAGGTGGATTTCATCACCTGGTCCCACAGGTCGCGTGCGCGCACACGCCGGTAGACCCAGATGCCGTCGTCGCGCTGGAAGGCACCGGCGCGCTTCATGTCCGGACTCGGTTCGGCGCGATGCGTCAGCTCGACCTCGGTGTCGGCTTCGACGGCCTGCATGAAAGCGTCGGTGACGGCGATCGAGACATTGAAGTTGCTCAGGTCACCGTGATCCTTGGCGTGGATGAAGACCTCGATGTCCGGGTGGTCGCAGCGCAGCACGCCCATCTGCGCTCCGCGCCGGGCGCCGGCCGACTCGACGGTCTCGCACGAGCGGTCGAAGACGCGCATGTACGACACCGGCCCCGAAGCGCGCGACTGCGTTCCCTTGACGAGGGCGCCGATCGGCCGGATCGACGAGAAGTCGTAGCCGACGCCGCCGCCGCGGCGCATGGTTTCGGCGGCTTCGGCGAGGGCGCTGTAGATGCCCGGCTTGCCGTCGACGATCTCGACCACCGAGTCACCGATCGGCTGCACGAAACAGTTGATCAGCGTCGCCGCGAGCGTCGTGCCGGCGGCCGAGTTGATCCGCCCGGCGGGGACGAAACCGTTTTCCTGCGCCCACAGGAAGCGCGCCTCCCAGTGCGCGCGCTGTTTCTCGTCCTCGTTGGCGGCAAGGGCGAAGGCGACCCGCCGGCGCACGTCGTGCACGCTGGTCTCACTGCCCTTGGCGTACTTCTCGACCAGCACCTCACCCGAAATCTCCTGCTCGGCGAGCGGCACGATCGCCGGTGCCTCGGCGATCGCCGACAGGGGTAACTGGTAGGTAAGCTGGCTCATGGTCTCTGTCCCTTGGTGGTGTGGTTGGCGAAGGATCCTGCAGATGCTGCTGCCGTTGTTGACCCTGGTGATACGGTGTCGTTGCATGGAACGCCGCCCCGGCTGGTCTTCCGGGTACCCGGCCGGGCTTCCCCCCACCGCGGCGTCACGGATGCAAAGCTACTACATCTAGTGTCATTGGGCAAGAAAATTACTAGATGTAGTTATCCACAGCCGCACAGGCGGCGCACAGGAAAGGTCGTGAAATCACGGTCTTGGGATCGCAGGCGGATGGCAGGAATTTTTTCCGCCACCCGCGGCGCGCCGGGCGGGGCACCTGGCGCGGCCGGCCTGCCTGCCGCCACGGACCGTGGCGGCAGGCAGGCGGCGGTAGCCGCCGACGGCAGGCGTCCTCAGGCCGGCTTCTGGCGCTCGCGGTTGGCGTGCGCGATCAGCGAGGCGATGACGCAGGAAGCGATGCGCGTCTCGGCGGTATCGGCGCGACTGGTCAGGACGATCGGCACGCGGGCGCCGAGGACGATGCCCGAGCTGAGCGCATTGGCCAGGTACTCGAGCTGTTTGGCGATCATGTTGCCGGATTCGAGGTCGGGAACGACCAGGATGTCGGCGCGGCCGGCGACCGCCGAGGTGATTCCCTTGGTCTTGGCGGCGACCAGCGAGATGGCGTTGTCGAAAGCCAGCGGCCCGTCCAGCACGCCGCCCCTGATCTGTCCGCGGTCGGCCATCTTGCACAGGGCGGCAGCATCGAGTGTCGACTGGATCTTCGGACTGACGGTTTCCACCGCCGAAAGGATGGCCACCTTGGGTTCGGGCGTGCCGATGATGTGCGCCAGCTCGATCGCGTTCTGGATGATGTCGACCTTGTCCTGCAGCGTCGGCGCGATGTTGATTGCCGCATCGGTGATCATGATCGGCCGCGGATAGGTCGGTACGTCCATCAGGAAGACGTGGCTGATGCGGCGCTCGGTGCGCAGGCCGGCGCTGCGCGAGATCACCTCGGCCATCAGCTCGTCGGTGTGCAGGCTGCCCTTCATCAGGGCCTCGGCGTCGCCGCTGCGGATCAGCGTCACCGCCATCGCCGCCGCGTCATGGCTGTGCTTGACGTTGACGATCCGGTGCTGCGCCAGATCGAAGCCGTTCTCCTCGGCCACCGCCCGGATCTTCTGCTCCGGGCCGACCAGGATCGGCTCGATCAGCCCCGCCTCGGCGGCCAGCAGGGCGCCCTTGAGCGACTCACGGTCACAGGGATGAACGACCGCCATGTCGATCGCCGCCAGGCCCGCGGCACGCTGCACCAGTGCCTGCAGGCGTGCGTACTTGTCGGAGATGGTGATCTCCGGCATCGCCACACGCTTCGTCCTGATCTTCTCGGCCGGTGCCAGCACCTCGGCGCTGCCCGAGACGACCAGCATGTTGTCCTGGTTGAAACAGGCGCAACCGAGAATGATGTGATGGTTGTGGTCGAATTTCTGTTGCACCGTCACCGTCACCGTCAGCGTGTCGCCGATCGTCACCGGGCGGGCGAAACGCAGCGTCGACTCGATGAGAATCGTTCCCGGCCCGGGGAACTGCGTGCCGATCGTCGTCGACAGCAACGAGGCGCTCCACATGCCATGCGCGATGAAATCGCGGAACAGGCCGCTGTGACGGAACTCGGCCCGCGCCAGCGCCGGGTTCATGTCACCCGACATCAGGGCGAACAGCTTGACGTCCTCGGGGCGCAAGGTGCGGATCAGCGAGGAACTGTCACCGATGCTGATCTCGTCGTAGGTTCGGCTTTCGAGGTACTCCAGAGGTGTTTCGAAATGCATGATCGTCCTCCGCATGATGCCCGCAATGATGTTCGGCGGCAGCGCCGGACGATGCCGCGCGATCCGCGCCGCCGCCCGCCAGGGACTCGCCCACAGGCGATATTATGCTGCAATGCAGCACGCAATGGTATGCCCACCCGGTATGCCCACCCTGGCCGCTGCCGGCATCTGCCGGCGACCGCTGGGCGGCGTACCGAACAACCCCTCCGGCAGCGGCCGCGGCCCGGCGAACGATGCCCAAGCGGCCGGCAAACTGCTATCGTGTCGCCGTCACGATCCTCCCCTTTGCCGGAAACCTGACCATGGCCCAGACCGTTGCCGAAGACGCCGCCAGCCACACGATACGTGGCGCCTGCCCGCATGATTGCCCGGACACCTGCGCGCTCGACGTCACGGTCGGCAACGGCCGGGTACTGAAGGTCGCCGGCGCGGCCGATCACCCGCCGACCGCCGGCGTGCTGTGCACCAAGGTGGCGTACTACCGCGAGCGCATCCATCACCCGCAACGCCTGCTGCACCCATTGCGGCGGCTGGGTGCGAAGGGACCGGGAGCACGCTTCGAACGGATCAGTTGGGACGAGGCGCTGACCACCATCGCCGACCGTTTGCGCAGCATCGTTGCCAGCCATGGCGCCGAGGCGATCGTCCCCTACAGTTATGCCGGCAACTCGGGGCTGCTCGGCTATGGTTCGCTCGACCGCCGTTTCTTCCACCGTCTCGGCGCCGCACAGCTCGACCGGACGATCTGCGCCAGCGCCGGTGCCATGGGCTACCGCGCGACGATCGGTGCGAGCATCGGCTTCGACGCCGAGAACGTCGTCGACTCGCGGCTGATCCTTCTCTGGGGAAGCAACAGCGTCGTCTCCAACCTGCATTTCTGGCGCCTGGCACAGGAAGCCAGGCGGCGCGGTGCCCGCCTGGTCGCCATCGACCCCTGCCGGACGGTCACCGCCGACCGCTGCGACCAGCACATCGCCCTGCTGCCGGGAACCGACAGCGCGCTGGCACTCGGCCTGATGCACGTGCTGATCCGCGACGATCTCCTCGACCATGAATACATCGCCCGCCACACCCTCGGCTTCGCCGCGCTCGCCGAGCGGGTGCGGGCCTTTCCGCCGGCGCACGTGGCGGCGATCTGCGGCATCGACGAGCGCATCGTCGAGGAACTCGCGCACGCCTACGGCAGCACGCGGCCGACGGCAATCCGCACCAACTACGGCATCAACCGCACCGCCGGCGGCGGCATGGCGCTGCGCACGATCGCCTGCCTGCCGGCGCTCACCGGTGCCTGGCGCGACCCCGCCGGCGGCGTGCTGCTGTCCACCTCGGGCAATTACCCGGTGAACACGGCGGCGCTCGAGCGGCCCGACCTGATGCCCAAACCGACGCCACGCGTGATCAACATGAGCACCATCGGCCACGACCTGCTGCACGCATTGCCGCCGATCCAGGCGATCTTCGTCTACAACAGCAACCCGCTGGCAATCGCCCCGCAGTCGGGCCAGGTGGTACGCGGATTCTCCCGCAACGACCTGTTCACCGTCGTGCACGACCTCTTTCAGACCGACACCGCCGACTATGCCGACATCCTGCTGCCGGCCAGCAGCCACATGGAACAACTCGACATCCACAAGTCCTACGGCCACCTGTACATCCAGGTCAACCAGCCGGCGATCGCCCCGCTTGGCGAGGCGCTGCCGAACACCGAACTCTTCCGTCGCCTGGCATCGCGGATGGGATTCACCGAGCCGTGCTTCGCCGACAGCGACGCGGATCTCTGCCGCCAGGCCTTCGACTGGGACGATCCACGCCTCGCCGGCCTGTCGTGGGAGAAGCTCGCACGCGACGGTCACGCCCGCCTCAACCTGCCGCAGCGCTACGCGCCGTTCGCCGACGGTGGCTTCCCGACGCCGTCGGGCAAGTGCGAGTTCTACAGCCAGATGCTCGCCGACCAGGGCCTCGACCCCCTGCCCGCCTTCATCGCACCGTGCGAATGGCGGCACAGCCCGCTTGCACAGGAGTTCCCGCTGGCCCTGCTGACGCCGCCGGCTCGCAACTTCCTCAACACCAGCTTCGCCAACTCGCAGCGTTTCCTCGAGCAGGAGAAGTCGCCGACCATCCTCATCAATCCCGGCGACGCCGCGCAGCGGGCGATTGCCGACGGCGACCCGGTGCGCATCTTCAACCAGCGCGGCGAGTTCGCCGCCCGTGCCGTCGTCAGCGACCGCGCGCGGCCGGGCGTCGTCGTCGCCACCTCGATCTGGTGGCGCAAGCTTTCACCCGACGGGCGCAACTGCAACGAGGTGACCAGTCAGGCGCTGACCGACATGGGCGGCGGCGCGACCTTCTATGACTGCCTGGTGGACGTGGCGGCCTCCTGCGAGCGCAATGCTTCCTGATACAGGCCTTTCCTGCCGGCGCCGGTGATCGCGTGCGCCAGCCGCGCCGCCTGGCTCGGCGGCAACCCGTCGTCGAGCAACAGTCGCAGCACCCGCCCGCCTTCGGCGCTCGCCGACACCGCCGGCGCGCCGGAGACGATCAGCACGAACTCGCCGCGCTGGCGATTGGCATCCGCCAGCAGCCACTGCTGCGCCTCGCCCAGGCTGCAGGCATGGATGCTCTCGAACAGCTTCGTCAACTCGCGCGCCAGCAGCAGCGTACGCTGCGGGCCGAAGGCCGCGAGCAGCGCGGCGACCGCTTCGACGATGCGATGCGGCGCTTCGTAGAAGACCAGCGCGTACGGCAGATCGGCGAGTTCGCGCAGCGCCTCGGCGCGCTGCCCGGATTTGCTCGGCAGGAAGCCGTAGAAGAGGAAATGCGCTTCGCTCAGACCGGCCGCCGAGAGCGCGACGATCGCCGCGCACGGCCCCGGCAGCGGCACGATGCGCTGACCGGCGGCGCGCACGCGCGCCACCAGCCGGGCACCCGGGTCGGAGATGCCGGGTGTGCCGGCGTCCACCACGAGCGCCACCGACTCGCCGGCGGCCAGCAGCGCGACGACCCGTTGTGCCGCAGCCTCCTCGTTGTGCTGATGCGCCGCAAGCAGGCGTGCGCTGCAGCCGTAGTGGCGCAGCAGTGGCGCCGTGTGCCGCGTGTCCTCGGCAGCCACCCATGGCACCTGGCGCAGGACATCGATCGCGCGCTGCGTCATGTCGCCGAGATGGCCCAGTGGCGTCGGCACCAAATATAATGCGGCTGATTCGTTCGTCATCGGAGTCGGCAGGCAGGTGAACGGCAAAGATAACACGCCCCGCCCCGCCGGGAATCCGGCCAAGGCCGGCGAGGTCGCCGAGGAACTGGCGGCGCGCTTCCTCGCGGCACGCGGACTGAGCGTCCTGCAGCGCAACTTCCGCTGCCGTGGTGGCGAGGTCGACCTGATCTGCAGTGATGGGCAGACGCTCGTCTTCGTCGAAGTGCGGCTGCGCCGCAACGCCAGCTACGGCGGTGCCGGTGCCAGCATCACCCGCGCCAAGCAACGGCGAATCATCCTCGCTGCCGAGCATTACCTGTCCGCGCGCAGCGGCAGCGAATGCGACTGCCGCTTCGACTGCATCCTGCTCGACGGCCTTTCGACCAACGCCATCGAGTGGATCCGTGATGCCTTTTCGGCGCCTTGAGCGCGCCCGTTGGCTGACCCTCGCCGTCGCCCTGGCTCTGCTCGCGCCGCCGGCGCACGGCCATGAAGCAGTCCGCGTCCTGGTGCAGAGTTCGCCGCTGGCCGGCAGCCAGTACTATGCTGCCAGCGCGCTGTGGTCGCAGATCCGGATCGGTGACCGGCTGACGCTGGTGCGCGAAGCCGACAACCGGCACGACCGCAACGCGGTGCGCGTGGACTGGAATGGTCACCAGCTCGGTTACGTTCCGCGCGCCGAGAACCGCGCCGTCGCCCGCGCCCTCGACGCCGGCGAGCGGCTCGACGCGCGCGTGTCGAAACTGCGGCAGGACCCCAATCCCTGGCGCCGGGTCGAGTTCGAGGTCTTCCTGCTGCTCTGATGTTAGAATCGGCCTCTTTACGCGATGCGAAACGCCGCCGATGGATCTGAACCACCGTATCCGCCAGCAGTTCAGTGACAGCGCCCAGACCAAGCTCGACGCCAGCGAAGCGCTGGCGGAACCGGTCGCACGGGCGATCGAGACGATGGTCGGCTGCCTGCTGAACAACGGCAAGATCCTCGCCTGCGGCAACGGCGGCTCGGCTGCCGACGCCCAGCATCTGGCCGCCGAACTGGTGGGGCGCTTCGAGGTCGAGCGCCACGAACTGGCGGCGATCGCCCTGACCACCGACACCTCGATCCTCTCGGCGATCGCCAACGACTACGGTTTCCAGGCCGTCTTCGCCAAACAGGTGCGCGCACTGGGCCAGCCCGGTGACGTTCTCGTCGCCATCTCGACCTCGGGCAACTCGGCCAACGTCATCGCGGCGATCGAAGTCGCGCACGAGAACGAGTTGCGGGTCGTCGCGCTGACCGGCAAGGGCGGCGGTGCGATCGGCGAGATGCTGCACGAGGACGATGTGCACATCTGCGTTCCTGCCGAGCGCACGGCACGGATCCAGGAAACGCACCTGCTGGTCATCCATTGTCTCTGCGACGGCATCGATTGCCTGCTGATGGGAGTTGAAGAATGAAGCGACTGCTTGCCACGGGAGCGCTGCTCGGCGCTGCCCTGCTGCCCCTCCTGCTGCAGGGCTGCCTGCCGATGGTCGCTGCCGGCGCCAGCGGTGGCGCGCTGGCGGCCTTTGATCGCCGCTCGCTCGGCACCCAGACCGACGACGAAACGATCGAGTGGAAGGCGAGCGCGCGCGTCGGCGAAAAGCCCTGGGAGAACGTCCACACCAAT
This sequence comes from Candidatus Accumulibacter conexus, assembly GCA_017592775.1. Taxonomy (GTDB): domain Bacteria; phylum Pseudomonadota; class Gammaproteobacteria; order Burkholderiales; family Rhodocyclaceae; genus Accumulibacter; species Accumulibacter conexus. The sequence continues at coordinate 18,283 of JAGFNJ010000007.1, forward strand.
TTCACCAGCTACAACCGGAAGGTGTTGATCACCGGCGAGGTTCCTTCCGAGCAGGTGCGGATCGAGGTCGAGAGCATCGTCAGCGCCGTGCCGCAGGTGCAGGGGCTGTACAACGAGTTGACGGTCGGCCCGGTGACGTCGTTCTCGGCACGCAGCAACGATTCGTACATCACCACCCGCGTCAAGAGCCGCTTCGTCGACTCCGGCAAGTTCAACGCCGTCCATGTCAAGGTCGTCACCGAAGCCGGGGTGGTCTACCTGATGGGGATGGTGACGCAGCGTGAAGCCGACGCCGCCGTCCAGGTGGCGCGCACGACGGGCGAGGTGAAGAAGGTGGTGACACTGTTCGAGATCATCTCCGACGGCAAGGCGAGGGAACTCGATGTCTCGATGCCCAAGTCGAACCCGCCGGCAGCGGTCCCGCCGACCGGCGGCTGATTGCCGTCGCGCGCGGCTGACGGCTGGCGACTGCCTGGCATCGAGTCGGGGCCGGCGGCAGGCCGGAGGCGGCACGCGCACAAGGAGGAGATGCGATGAGCAAGGAGATAGTCGTTTGCCTGGACGGAAGCTGGAACGATCCCGTCGAGCGAACCAATGCCTACCGGTTGTTCCAGATGTTGCCCGGCGAGGAGCGGCAGGTCGACGAGAGTGGACCGATCCGTTCGCATCTCGTCAGGACGGGCGGGCAACTCGCCGCCTTCCATCTCGAGAGCGTCGGCAGCGGCGGGCGCTCACAGGGCCTCCTGCGCGGCACGCAGGGAATCGGCCTGCACGACAGCATGATCGACGCCTTCCTGCTGATCTCGCAGGTGTATGAGCGCGGCGACAAGATCTGGCTCTTCGGCTTCTCGCGTGGGGCCTGGGCTGCCCGCAGCCTCGGTGAGTTCATCGCCTACACGGGGCTGCTCGCCGCCAGCGAGGCCGACGACGAAGATGCTGCCGATGAAGCGGAGCGAATCTGGCTGATCTACAAGGACGACCGGGGCAAGAAGCGCGGCGCCCGCTTCTGGAAGCACCACGACGAAAGGCCGATCCGCATGATCGGCGTCTGGGACACCGTCGGCGAACTCGGCGTGCCGCTCTTCAACGGCCTGCGCCTGATCGACCGCGATGAACTCCGCTTCCTGAAATTCCGCAACCGCGAACTGAGCCCGCGCGTCGAATACGGTCGCCAGGCACTGGCCATCGATGAGCAGCGCGCCGACTTCGTCCCGACGCCCTGGGCCGAGCGCGAGGGTGTCCGGCAGGTCTGGTTTGCCGGCGCGCATGCCGATGTCGGCGGCGGCTACGACAGCCACGGGCTGGCCGACATTGCGCTCGAATGGATGGTGCAGGAGGTCAACGATCTCGACGCCGGCCTGCGGCTCGTGCCCGGGCAACTGCTGCCGACGCCGGCGCCCGACTGCCTGCAGGATCGGCACGACGAGACCCGCGGTCCGGTCTGGCGGACGCGCCCGACCCGGGAGCGGCGGATTCCGGACGACGCCGACATCCATCCGAGCGTTCTGCAGCGACTGCAGGAGCGAGCTGACTATCGACCGAAGGCCCTCGAGGACATCCCGGCATGCGCCCCCTTCTATCGCGGCGACGAGCCTGCACCGGAAGAGCAACTGCAGCCTGAACGTGAAGCCCTGCCGTTCCGCAAGCTGCCGATCGATGGTTCGACACGCTTCCCGGTCTATGCCCACAAATGGTGGAACGCTTCCGGCGTCGAGGTCGACGTCGGCGAGCGCTACCGCATCGAGGCCAGCGGCTCCTGGCTGGACAAGGATGTGTCGGCGGACGCCGACGGCTATGAGTCGAAAGCGTGGTTCCTGCAACTCGCGGAAGGCAGCCGCCGGATGGCCAGGCGCCCGTGGTTCTCGCTCGTCGCCGCCATCCATCCGCGGCCGGATCTCGAGGCCAGCAATGCCGATACGGAGAACATGCTGACCGGGCTGATCGAGAGTGCCGTCGGTGGCGTCGCCCGCGTCGACGACGAAAGCAGCCTGATCGCCACGCCGAATGGCTGCGAGATCGAGGTCAGCGAGCCCGGCTTCCTCTACTTCTTCGCCAACGACTCGGCCTTTGCCTACGGCAACAACAGTGGCTTCCTCAGCATCGAACTCAGCCGGCTTCCCAACGTCGAGGAAGCGGAGCAGAAGACCCCGGCAGCGCCACCAGGCATGCCCGGCAGCCTCGACATCAAGCTCTACTTCACTCCCGGCACGTCTTCGCTGGCGCCGCACATCGCACTGCGCGAGGCAGGACTCGATTTCGATCTCGTCCGCGTCGACCTGCGTCGACACCAGCTTGCCGACGGCAGCGACTTCACGGCGATCAACGCGAAAGGCTACGTCCCGGTACTCGAACTCGACGATGGCGAGCGGCTGACCGAGACCGCTGCGATCCTGCAGTACATCGCCGACCGCGTCCCGGAGAGCGGCCTCGCGCCGCGCGCCCACACGCTCGCGCGCTACCGCTTGCAGGAATGGCTGGCGTTCATCGGCTCCGAACTGCACAGGAGTTTCGTGCCGCTGTTCCGGCCAGATACCCCAGAGGACTACCGGCGCTGCCTGCAGGAAGGAATCGCCAGCCGGCTGGGCCACGTCGCCGCCCGCCTCGAGGGGAGAAACTACCTACTCGGCGAGCACTTCACGGTCGCCGATGCCTACCTGTTCGCCGTCCTCGCCTGGACCAGCGCGGTTTCCATCGACATCGGCCGCTGGCCAGCGCTGGCGGCCTTCCAGCAGCGCGTCGGCCGCCGGCCGAGCGTCCTCGAGGCCATCGCGGCGGAAGACTGACCACCCTCTGCTCGCTACCGTCAGCGAGCAGAGGGCAGTGGCACGGCGGGCGGCCTACCCCTTGTCCGCCTTGCCCCAGTTGGCGCGCGCCTGCCGGCTGACGACGAAATCACCGAAAAACTTCAGCCAGATCGTCGAGCCGGCGATCGCCGTCCACGTCTCGTAGGGAATGCCGCTGATCACCACCAGCAGGATGACGCTCACCGCGACGCCGCCGGCGACGAGGTTGATCGCCGCGGTGTAGGGCGCGTAGCGCTCCGCGTTCGGCGGCGGCTCGCCACGCTTCAACGCCACTTCCGAGTAGTCGCGGCGGAAGAGGATCCGCCACGCCCGCCGCAGCCAGAAGAACGCCAGCGGAAAAAGGCCGAGAAACATGATCCAGGTCAGGGCGAGGCTGAGATCCATCGCTCACTCCGGCCGTTCGGCTGCCGCAGCCGAATCGACGACAAGAAACGGACAAAAAAACCCCGCCGGTGAAGCCGGCGGGGAGGGCCGACCGTTGCCGCCGGCCTGCCGGCGACAACGGTGACAACGACTCACTGATGCTCAGTGTGCGCCATCGACCGCCTTGGCGCCACGCGGCGTGCGCACGCTCTCGACCAGGTGCTGGATGTGCTCCGGCGGCTCCTTGGTCACCTTGTCGACCGCGAAGGCGACGATGAAGTTGAACAGCGCGCCGATTCCGCCGAAGGCCTCGGGGGTGATGCCGAAGAAACTGTTGGCACCGCCGATCAGGTCGAGGTACTCGGTTCCCTTGATGAAGAAGATCCCCTTGTGCGCGAAGACGTAGAACAGGGTGATGAAGAGGCCCGCGAGCATGCCGGCGATCGCGCCTTCCTTGTTCATCTTCTTCGAGAAGATGCCCATCATGATCGCCGGGAAGAGCGAACTCGCGGCAATACCGAAGGCCAGCGCCACCGTTCCGGCAGCGAATCCGGGTGGATTGAGTCCCAGCCAACCGGCGACGACGATCGCCACCGCCATCGAGATCTTGCCGGCGAGCAGTTCGCCCTTCTCGCTGATGTTCGGCATGAAGACGCCCTTCACCAGGTCATGCGAGATCGCCGCCGAGATCGCCATCAGCAGGCCGGCAGCCGTCGACAGCGCCGCCGCCAGACCACCGGCCGCCACGAGCGCGATCACCCAGTTCGGCAGCAGCGCGATTTCCGGGTTGGCCAGCACGATGATGTCGGCGTTGACCGTCAGCTCGTTGCCCTTCCAGCCAGCAGCATCGGCCTTGGCCTTGAATTCCGCGCTCTTGGACTTGTCGTTGTAATACTGGATGCGACCGTCGGCGTTCTTGTCTTCCCACTTCAGCAGGCCGGTCTTCTCCCAGCGCTTCATCCAGTCCGGGCGGTCCTCGGCCTTGAGGTTCGATTCCGGCAGGAAGAGGTCGGCGTTGGCCTTGATCCCCGGCGTCACCGTCGCGTTGAGGTTGTACCGTGCCATCGCCGCCACGGCCGGCGCCGTCGTGTACAGCAGCGCGATGAAGACCAGCGCCCAGCCGGCGGACAGACGCGCGGCATGGACCGTCGGCACGGTGAAGAAGCGCATGATGACGTGCGGCAGGCCGGCGGTACCGATCATCAACGAGAAGGTGTACACGAACATGTTCAGCGTGCTGCCGGCGGTCGTCGTCGTGTACTTGCCGAAACCGAGTTCGGTGACCACCTGGTCGAGACGGGCGAGCAGCGAGACGTCGGTGCCAGCCATCGTCGAGCCCAGACCGAGCTGCGGGATCGCGTTGCCGGTGAGCTGGATCGAGATGAACACCGCCGGGATGATGTAGGCGCAGATCAGCACGATGTACTGCGCGACCTGCGTGTAGGTGATCCCCTTCATGCCGCCAAAGACCGCGTAAACGAAGACGATCGCCTGCCCGACGTAGATGCCGGTGTCGCTCGATACGCCGAGGAAGCGCGAGAACGCGATTCCGACGCCGGTCATCTGGCCGATGATGTAGGTGATCGACGCGGTCAGCAGGCAGGCCACCGCCACCGTCGACGCCGACTTCGAATAGAAGCGGTCGCCGATGAACTGCGGCACGGTGAACTTGCCGAACTTGCGCAGGTAGGGCGCGAGCAGGACGGCCAGCAACACGTAGCCGCCGGTCCAGCCCATCAGGAAGAGGCCGCCGCCATAACCCATGTTCGAGATGAGGCCGGCCATCGAGATGAACGAAGCCGCCGACATCCAGTCTGCGGCCGTCGCCATGCCATTCATCACCGGCGGCACGCCGCCGCCGGCGACGTAGAACTCGCTCGTGCTGCCGGCGCGCGCCCACAGGGCGATGCCAATGTACAGGGCGAAGGTCGCGCCGACGACGAGCCAGATGGTGGTTTGCAGATCCATGGCTCGCCTCCTATTCTTCGTGCACGTCGAAGCGACGGTCGATGTTGCCCATCAGCTTCGCGTAGATGAAGATCAGCGCGATGAAGACGTACATCGAACCCTGTTGGGCGAACCAGAAGCCCAGCGGATAGCCGCCCAGTTTGATGTTGTCCATTTGCGGCGCGATCAGGATTCCTGCAACGAACGATACCAGGAACCAGACGGTAAGGATGCCGTAGATCAGCTTGAGCGTCGCCGACCAGTAGGCCTTGCCTTGGTCTTCCATGAGTTGTCTCCTCCTATGATTTTGAACTACCCAGAAGCCACGCTGGCGAGCGGGCTACCCGATTGCACTTGTACATGGCCTGGCTTACGCCAAGCTGACAATGAACAAGAGAATCAACAAGGTTGAGCGAAATGCTCAACCAATGCACGAAGCGGCGGCGACTGCGCGCCGGCTCGCGACTCGCCGGACGGCAGCGAACGGCGGAAATCGGGCTGCCGGCCGGCCCGCAGCGGACTCCGGGTCAGGCGGCGGCGCCGCGCTCGATGACCACGCCGACCCGCGCAACGCCGCGCATCATGCCCAGCTTGGCGATCGAGACGCGCACCCAGGTGGCACCGAAGTCCTCGAGCAGCAGCGTCGCCACGTACTCGGCGAGCCGCTCGAGCAGGTTGAAGTGGCGGGCGGCGAGTTCGCCGCGCAGCCGGTCGACGACGCGCGCATAGTCGATGGTGTCGCCGATGTCGTCGCTGGCGCCGGCACTGGCGGTGGAGGTGCCGATCTGCAGCGAGATCTCGACCGTCTGTGGCATGGCTTGCTCGCGTGGATAGATGCCGATCAGCGTCGTCGCGCGCAGTTCGTTGATGAAGATGATGTCCATGCGGCCCGGGCTCAGGTGGGTGCGCCGGCGGCGTGGTGTATCATGGCGCCGCGCTGCCGGAAAGGTGGCGACAGAGCGCGCATTCTATAGCCTTCCGGCCGCAGGCCATACGCCGGAATCCCGGGATCACCCAGCCGATGCCATCGATACTGCTCACCCTGCTCGCCGTCCTCGCCGCCTATCTGCTCGGATCGGTGCCGTTCGCGCTCGTCGCCAGCCGCGTCTTCGGCCTCGCCGACCCGCGCAGCTACGGTTCGAAGAACCCCGGCGCCACCAACGTCCTGCGCAGTGGCCACAAGGGCGCCGCCCTCCTCACCCTGGTCGGTGACGCGACGAAGGGCTGGCTGGCGGTCTTTCTCGCCGCCCACTACGCACCGCAGTATGGTCTCGGCCCGCTGACGGTCGGCCTCGTTGCGCTGGCCGTCTTCTTCGGCCACCTCTACCCGGTCTTCCTCGGCTTCAAGGGCGGCAAGGGTGTCGCCACCGCCGCCGGCGTCCTGCTGGCGATCAATCCCTGGCTCGGGCTGGCAACGCTCGCCACCTGGCTGTTCGTCGCCTTCACCCTGCGCTATTCGTCGCTGGCGGCACTCGTCGCAGCCGCCGCGGCGCCACTCTACGCCATCCTCCTCTGGGGCAACGACGGCATGGTGCTGGTCATCGGCATCATCGCCATGGCGTTGATCGGCAAGCACTGGCAGAACCTGCAACGACTGCTGGCCGGCAGCGAACCGCGGATTGGCGGCAAGCGCAAGTAGTCCGCTGCACCAGGCCGGGGTGCCAGCACGCGCGCCCGGCCGGGAAGAAGTGCGCGCGGCAACCGGGTCAGATCCTGGCTCTTGCCAAACCGGCAGTCCTGCCACCGGCGACAGCGGCCGACAGCCGCACTACCGGGCGCCGGTCAGCGGCCAGCGCGGCCGCACCGCGAAGGCGCCGGCCGCCTTGCCGGCAAGCCCCGCCTGCAGCCGCAGGGCGCCAGCCAGCGCAATCATCGCGCCGTTGTCGGTACAGAATTCAAACTCCGGATAGAAGACGTCGATGCGCGACCTTGCCGCGCGCGCATCGAGCTGCCGGCGCAGTTCGCGGTTGGCTCCGACGCCACCGGCAACGACCAGTTGCCGCAGGCCGCTCGCCCGGACGGCGCGCAGAGCCTTGCTCACCAGCACCTCGACGATCGCTTCCTGAAATCCGCAGGCGATGTCCGCCCGCTGCTCGTCGTCGAGCGTGCCCAACTCGCGCACGCGGGTCAAGACGGCGGTTTTCAGGCCGCTGAAGCTGAAATCGAGATCACCGGAGCGGAGCATCGGCCGCGGCAACTTCACCCGTCCTGGCCGGCCGCTGTCGGCGAGCGCCGCCAACGCCGGGCCGCCCGGGTAGTCAAGGCCGAGCAGCTTGGCGGTCTTGTCGAAGGCTTCGCCCGCCGCGTCGTCGAGCGTCTCGCCCAGCAACGCGTAGTCGCCGACGCCGCTGACGCGCATCAACTGGCTGTGCCCGCCCGATACGAGCAGTGCGACGAAAGGAAAACGCGGCGGCCGCGCCGACAGCAGCGGTGACAGCAGGTGGCCCTCGAGGTGGTGTACCGGCACCGTTGGCACGGCCAGCGCCGTCGCCAGCGCCTCGGCGAAGGCGGCGCCGACGAGCAGGGCGCCGGCGAGGCCGGGCCCCTGCGTGTACGCAATGACATCGATCCGCGCCAGCGAACGGCCGCTGGCGGCAAGAACCTGCCGCAGCAGCGGTACGAGGCGGCCGATGTGATCGCGTGACGCGAGTTCGGGGACCACGCCGCCGTATTCGGCGTGCATGCGGACCTGCGAGTGGAGCGCGTGCGCCAGCAGGCCGCCGTCGCCCGCACTGTCATACAGCGCCACGCCCGTTTCGTCGCAGGAGGATTCGATTCCGAGAACCAGCATCGACGGCATTCTAGCACCCTGCCCGACGCCGGCCGCCGGCGGGAATGAAGGGGCAACGCAGCGCGAGGCGCCGTGTGGCGGGCTGGCCGGCGGGCCCGGGGAAGCGTGCAGGCCAGCAGCTAGTCGGGATGGCGGATGCAGATCTTGCCGAACTGGGCGCCACTCCTGAGATAGGCCAAGGCCTCCCGCAGCGCCGTGAACTCGAAGACCCGGTCCACGGTGATGGCCGGCCGGTGCTGCTCGAGGGCCCGCAGCATCGCCTCGAAGCCGTCGCGATGGCCAACCGTGATCCCCTGCAGCCGCACCTGGCGCGTGACGATCAGGCCCAGGGGTACCGCCAGCGACGACCCCGACAGGACGCCGATCATCGACAGCGTGCCCCCGGCACGAATGCAGCGCAACGACTGCGGCAGCGTCTTCTCGCCGCCCAGTTCGACGATGTGATCGAAACCACGCCCGCCGGTGATCTCGCGTGCCGCCTTCGACCACTCGGGTGTCCGCGTGTAGTTGATCGTCGCGTCGGCGCCGAGCGCCCGCAGCCGCTCGATCTTCTCGTCGCTCGACGAAATCACGGTGACGTGGGCGCCGGCGATCCTGGCGAAGGCGAGGGCAAACAGCGCCACCCCGCCCGAGCCCTGGACCAGCACGCGCTCGCCGGGGCCGACCCTGCCGTGCGTGACGAGCGCGCTCCAGGCCGTGAGGGCCGCACAGGGCAGGGTTGCCGCCTCGATGTCACTGAGGCAGCTCGGGATCTTCACCACGCCCTGTTCGGACAGGCACATGAACTCCGCCATCGCACCGTCGAGCGGACCGCCGAGCGACCCGGTCATGCGACTCAGGTCCGGGTCGCCGCTGATCCAGCCCTGGAAGAAGCACGGGCAGACCCGGTCACCCGGCGCGACACGGCTGACGCCTGCACCGACCTCGACGACCTCGCCGACGCCGTCGGACACCGGGATCAACGGCAACGTGCCGGTGAAGCTGCCGTAGCCGCGCTCCGGAACGACCAGGTCACGATAGTTGAGCGAAGCGGCGCGCATCCGCAGCAGCACCTGCCCCGGTCCGGGTTGCGGTTGCGCTCTCTCGGCCAGGCGCAGATTGCCCAGCCCCCAGTCGTCCTGAATCTGAAAAACCCGCATCGCTCGCCTCCGCTGGTCGGCGCCCTTCGTGCGCCCCGTGATGCTTGCGCGCCACTGGCGGACGCGACCGGGCAATGATCGCACAAGCTTGGCCACACGCGACGACGCCGTGCGATCGACCGCGCCGGAGGACGGCACGGACGGCCTCAGGCAGCGGCCGGCAGGCCGTTTACGCGCCGCGGAAGGCGCGCACACCGAGGACGACGCCGGCCAGCAGCAGACCGATGCCGAGCAGCGCCGAGCCGCCGGGCAGCGAGCCGCGCCAGATGAAGGCGTAGGCAAAGGCGGCGACGGTCTCGAAAACGATCAATTGGCCGCTGAGCGCGGTCGGCAGCAACTGGCTGGCACGATTCCAGAGCAGGGTGCCAAGCCACGAGGCACAGAAACCGAGCGTCAGCATCAGCCCGACGTAACGCATCGGCTGTGGTCCCAGCGGGTAATCGAAGCGGCCGTCCGGCCAGATGCCGGCAGCGGCCATGCCGATCGCTGCCAGTGGCAGCGTCGCCAGCCCCTGCGCCAGCGCCCAGGTCCCGGAACCGATCTGCGGCCGCTGTCGCAGCCAGCGCGAGTTGCGGACCGGGTACCAGGTCCAGGCGGCGACCGCTGCCATCGCCAGCAGCGCTCCACGCAGGTAGTCGTCGACGCTGCGCTGCCCGCCGAGCAAAGCCATCTCGTGACGGTTGACCAGGGCGATGCCGATCGCCATCACCATCAGCGAGGGCAGCAGGCGACGCCATGGCAATGCCTCGCTGCCGAAATTGGCGACCATGGCGATGACGATCGGCAGGGTGCCGATGAGCATCGTCGGCAACGGTGCGTCGGCGAGCTGGATTGCCGACGCCAGGAAAAGGTAGTAGAGGATGTTGCCGACCAGCGCCAGCTCGAAAGCCATTCGCCAATCCTGGCGCTGCAGCCGCGACAGACGTCCGCGGTCGCTCCAGGCGAGCAGCAGCGCGATCAGCCCGAAACCGAGGTAGCGGCCGAAGGACAGCATCGCCGGCGGATACTCGGGCAGCAGAAGTGGAACGACGAAGACCAGCCCCCAGAGCATGCCGGCACCGAGAGCGCAGGCGACGCCGGCGATCAGTGGCCCGTTAGCCGGCAAGGCTTGCGACATGCTTCGCCGCGACGCCGGCAGCAGTCCGCCGGGCGACTCCCGGGCTCAACGCTGGAAGGGCGACAGTCGCGGCAACGGTGGCCACTCGATGGCGTCGAGCATGTTCTTGACCAGCAGACCGAGTTCGGTGTCACCGACGATCGACAGCTCGCGCTTGAAGAAGAGGGTATCCGGGTCCTCCTGCCGTGCCAGCAGTTGCAGGAAAGCCGACAGGTTGGCCTGGAAACACAGATCGGGCGCCTGCGGGACGGTCAGCAGGGGCCGGAAGAGCCCATCGCGATAGGTGAACGAAGCGACGCCGCCGGCATCGAGCACCTCGATGACGAAGCTGCGGTCCGCGAGCTGCGCCAGGCTGTCGGCTGGCAGCAGGCCGACCCTGGCGGCGACGTTGAGCGCCGTCGCCAGCGCCAGCGAGTGCGGCCACTGCGGCAGATGGGCGCCGATCGTCGACAGGACGCCCGGCAACTTGAAGCTCGGAATCGTGAAATCCTGACTCATGAGTGAATTCCTCCCCGATTGACAAGCGTCGCAGCCTGATGGCTGGCAATGCCGGCAGCGCCGAACCAGTAGCCGTCGACCAGCCCGTCGCTGGCCCAGCCGGCGGTATCCGGAGCAACCGCTTCGCCACGCCGGGCAGCGTCGAAGGCGGCGACGACCGCCGCCATCGCCTGCGGCTGCGGACTGATGCGGATCACCTCGATGCCCATCGCCAGCAGATCGGGAACCTGCGGCAGCAGACTGTAAGTCTGCGCCGACATCGTCTGGATGCCGTTGATGGTCAGGAATGGCTGCCCTTCGCGGGTGCGCAGGGTCATCCCCTGCGGGTGGTCGAGACACCGGAACTGGCAGTCGTCCTTGCCGAGATCGTAATGGCGGGCGGTGAAGCAACGGGCCGAGAAGGCGAGTGGCAGCTTGCCGAAAACGAAGACCTCGCTCTCGACACCGGCTGGACGCGCGCCGTGCAGCGTCTCGATCAGCCGCCGGTCGGCCTCGAGCGGCGGCAGCCAGCGCCGCATGCCACGCCGGGCGAATGCCGCCAGCGTGACCTCGTTGTAGATGTTGAGATGGGCTCCGGCGACGAACGGCCGGCCGGCGGCGATGCCGACCGCACCGAGGTCGTTGGCCTCGAGCAGGCAGCCGGGAATCGCGCACAGTTCATCGGCCAGGCGGCGCAGCGCCTTCAGGTCGCTCTCCGATTCGAGCAGCGCCTGCGCGGCAATGACGACCTCCTTGCCGGCCGCGGCGAGATCGCGCGCCAGCGCCAGCCAGTCGGCGGTGCGAATCTGCTGCCGGCGCGAGCAGACGACTTCGCCGAGGCAGACGATGTCGATCGCCGGGTTCTGCGCCATTTCGGCGTAGAACTCGTAGACCTCGTGCTTCGGCCAGAAGTAGAGCAACGGTCCGAGCGAGAGCTTCATCTTTCGTCTCCCTAGCGCCACGGGCGACTGTAGGCACCGAGCGTCACCTGGCTGCCTTCGGCCAGCCGGGCGAGTTCGGCCTGCCATGCCGGCCGGACGCTGAAGCGGCGTTCGTCGCGGGCGAGTTCGTCGAGCGCCGCACGCAGCGTGCGCGTCACCTGCGCGACGTAGGTCGGGCTGCGCTGGCGGCCTTCGACCTTGATCGCAGCGACGCCGATGCGGGCAATCTCGGGCAGGATCTCGAGCACGTTGAGGCTCGTCGGTTCCTCGAGCGCGTAATAGGTTTCCCCCTGCACCTCGAAGCGCCCCTTGCACAGCGTCGGGTAGCCGGCCGGTTCGGCATCGGCGAAGCAGTCGATCAGGATGCCGTTCAGGCGCGTCGCCATGCCGTCCGGCGATCGCTGCCACTGCACGAACTTTGCCGGCGAGCAGGCGCCGACGGTGTTCGGTGACTCGCCGGTGGCGTACGAGGAGAGCCAGCAACGCCCCTCGTTCATCACGCAGAGGCTGCCGAAGCCGAAGACCTCGATCTCGACCGACGTGTTGCGGATCACCGTCTCGACCTGCGCCAGTGTCAGGACGCGCGGCAGGACGGCGCGCCGCACACCGAACTCGCGCTGCGCAAAGTTGATCGCCTCGTAGTTCGTCGCCGAGCCCTGCACCGAAAGGTGCAGGCGCAGCTCCGGATGGCGGCGACTGCTGTCGTCGAGGAGGCCGACATCGGCAAGGATGACGGCGTCGACACCGAGATCGACCGCCCCGTCGACCGCTCGCTGCCAGTCGGCGAAGCGTCCCGGCTGGGCAAAGGTGTTGATCGCCATCAGCACCTGGCAGCGGCGTGCCTGAGCGTAGCGAATCCCTTCGACCATCGCCTTGTGGTCGAAATTGAGGCCGGCGAAGTTGCGCGCGTTGGTATCGTTGCGATAACCGAGATAGACGGCGTCGGCGCCGTGGTCTACCGCCGCCTTGAGCGCCGGCAGACTGCCCGCCGGGCAAATGAGCTGGGGAATCTTGCGAGTTGCCATGAAGGAAGGACTCGTTGCACGAAGCACGGCAGTATAGTGACCCGGCGCGGCCGCTGCTTGATGCGCGTCAAGTTGCCGCCGATTGATCGAGGCGAAGCCGCAACCGGCGCAGATAGGCAAGCCCCGCCACCGCCCTGCTGCCGTACCAGGAAACCATTTCGCCGTCGATCAGTTGCCAGCAGCGGCTGGCCATCTCGCCCTGCAGTCGCCGTCGGTCACGCTCACGGAAAGGGTAGGGTTCGCTGGCGAGAAAGACGATGTCGGCGTCGCGGACCGCTTCCGCCAGCTCGATCTGCGGGTAGCGCTGCGCGCTGACGGGCGGCAGCGTGTCCCAGCCGGCTGCCGCCAGCATGCGCGAGACGTAGGTGTCACGGGCGACGCTGAACCACGGGTCGCGCCAGATCAAGTACAGCACCTGCTGCCGCGGCAGCGCGGCGGCGACTTCGGCAAGCGCCGCCCATTCGCGCTCGAAGGCGTCGGACAACGCTGCCGCCTCCGCCTCGCGATCGAAGATGCCGCCGAGCAGGCGGTAGAGATCGAGGTTGTCGCGCGCCGCCAGCGGATGGGTGACGATCAGGTGCGGCACGAAGTCGGCCAGGGCAGCGACTTCGTCGCGCCGGTTCTCGTCGATATTGACCAGCACGTGCGTCGGCTGCAACGCGCGCAGTCGCTCGCGGTCGAAACCCTTGGTACCGCCGAGCTTCGGGATGCGACGAACGACCGCGCGCGGGTGGATGCAGAAGCCCGTGCGACCGACCAGGTGCTCGGCGAGCCCGAGGGCGATCAGCAGCTCGGTCAGGCTCGGCACCAGCGAGACGATCCGCGGCGACCCCGGATGGCGACCGTGGAGCTTGCCGAGCGCGTCAGACCATTGCATCATGCACCCTCTTCGAACAGGAGGAGAGACACATGCTAGCGCACAAACTCGCCGTGGTGACCGGAGCGGCGCGCGGCATCGGACTGGCGGTGGCGCGTGACCTGGCGACTGCCGGCTGCAAGGTTCTGATGGTCGGCCGCAACGCCGAGGCGATCGAGACCGCCGCCGCCAGCCTGCACGGTGACGGCCTCGACGTACTGCCGCACCTCGCCGACGTCACCGACGCCAGCGCCATCGCCGCTCTCGCCGCTCGCCTGCGGCGCGAGTTCGGCCGCGTGGACATCCTGGTCAACAACGCCGGCATCTTTCCCGAAGCACGCGACTTTGCCCGTCCGCCGCCAGCGGCCAGCGTCTTCGCCGTCGATCCGGAAACCGTCGCGGCGACGATCGACTGCAACGCGCTGGCGGCGCTGCGCCTGTTGCAGGCCTGCGTGCCGCTGATGCGCGAGAACGGCTACGGGCGCATCGTCAACGTCTCTTCGGGGATGGGGCAACTGAGCGAAATGGGTGGTTTCTGGCCCGGCTACCGGATGTCGAAGGCGGCGCTGAACGCGCTGACCCGCCTGGCGGCCAGCGAACTCGCAGGCGGCCCGATCAAGATCAACTCGGTCTGTCCCGGCTGGTGCCGCACCGGCATGGGGGGCGAGAACGCCAACCGCAGTGCCGAAGAGGGCGCCAGCGGCATCGTCTGGGCTGCCCTGCTGCCGGACGATGGCCCCAGCGGCGGCTTCTTCCGCGACCGCCTGGCGATCGACTGGTGACGCGCCGACGCCTCCCCACCCCGGCACGACGACGACGGGTCAGCCTGGAGGTTGCTGGCGGGGCTTGCGGGGGGCGGCAGCGAACAGGCGGTCGTAGACGGCGTTCGGCAGCAGTCGCAACAGCTTGCCGACGACAGCCATCTGCCACGGCACGACGCTGTAACTGCTGCCCCGTTCGATCACGCGGGCAAGACGCGCCGCAGCCTCGTCGGCGGCAAGCAGAAAGGGCATCGGGAACCGATTGACCTCGGTCATCGGTGTCCTGACGTAGCCCGGGCAGATGGTGACCACCCGGATTCCCGAATCGCGCAGCTCGAGACGCAGGCTTTCGAGATAGCTGATCGCCGCCGCCTTCGACGCGCAATAGGCTGCCGCACCCGCCAGTCCGCGGATGCCCGCGAGTGAGGCGATGCCGACCAGGCGACCGCGAGCTGCCTGGCGCATGCCGGCAATGAAAGGCGAGAAGGTCGCCGCCATGCCGAAATGGTTGACGTCCATCACGCGCCGGATCGCCTCGAGATCCTCGGCGTGCTCGGTCAGCGTGCCGATCGAGACGCCGGCATTGGCGATCACGACATCGGGGACGCCGACAGCGGCGATGAAGTCTGCGGCCGCCGCCCGCAGGGCGGCGGCGTCGGTGACGTCGAGCGGGTACGCCCGGACCTGCCCTGGCCAGCGCGTCGACAACTCATGCAGCAACTGTCGCCGCCTGGCAACAAGCCCGATCTGCGCCCCGCGTGCGGCGTAGTGCTCCGCCAGCGCCCGGCCGATGCCGGAGGAAGCGCCGGTGATGAAGACGCGCTGCACCGCCGACGCCTCTCAGCAGCGCGCCGGCGATGACTGCGGCCCGGCTCGACGCACGTCAGCGGCCCGGGTCGGGTGCGCGATGGCGCTACTTCCTGCCGCGCTCGCGCCGGACCTTGCCGATCACCTGGTCGGTCAGCGCCAGCAAGGCGGTGAAATCCTTTAGGTCCTTGCCGGTGACCAGGTACCTGCCATCGACCGCGAGCGCCGGGACGCCCTGAATCGCGTACGCCTTTGCCATCTGGTCGGCCTGCTTGACCTTGCTGACGACACCGAATGAATTGTAGGCATCGGTGAACTTCTGGCGGTCGATGCCGCGTGCCGTGGCCCACTCGATCACGCTCTTGTCGTCGAAGAGCTTGCCGCCCTGACGGTGCAGGGTTTCGAAAACGGCGTTGTCGAGCCGCGCCAGGTCGCCCGTCGCCTCGAGCGCATAGAACAAGCGGGCCAGCGGCACCCACTGCTGGCGGCCGAAGGTGATCGGCACGCGCTTCAGGACGACGTCGGCCGGCAGCGCCGACGACCACTTGCTCAGCGTCGGGTGCAGCTCGCTGCAATGTGGGCAGGCGTACGAGAAGAACTCGACGACCTCGATCTTCGCCGGGTTGTCGGTCGTCTGCTGGGGGACGATCGCGACGTAGTCGCGGCCGGCAACGAGTTCGGCCCGAACCGGCAGCGCTGCCGCCAGGAGGGCGATGACGACGGCGAGCAGCCAGCCAGGGGAACGTAGATGGATCAATGTCTTCTCCTTCAAGGTTGCGAATGAATCTGCCCGGCGACCGATCCGCGGCGCTGCCTGCTCACTCGTAATGCAGCGAGCCGAACTGCTTCCTTCCTGCGTGCACCCACGCCAAGCCGCGGTCGACTCGCGACGATCGCCGCAGCGGCTTTCACTCCCGGCGAACGACGTTGGCGTCAATCCCCTGTTTGGCAAGGTCGGCGCGCATGTGGTTCACCTCGTCCATCTTGTGGTAGGGCCCGAGGCGAACACGGTACCAGACCTTGTCCTGCAGCATCACCTGCTGGATGCGGGCCTCCGCTCCCATCAACGCCAGCCGGGCCTTCTGGTTGTCGGCGTCGCCGGCGCTCAGGAACGAGCCCGCCTGCAGATAGATGGGCTCCTTGAGGGTGTTCTCGCTCTTCGCCTCGGCCGGCTTGCCCGCAGGCGCCTTGCCCTCCGCGGTCTTGCTCTCCGCGGTCTTGCTCTCCGCGGTCTTGCTCTCCGCCGGCTTCGCTTCCGTCGGCTTCGCTTCCGCCGCCTTGGTCTCGGCCGGCCTGGTCTCGATCGGCTTCGTTTCGGTGGGCTTGCCGACCGTCGGCGCCGGCTGCGCCGGTTTGCTTTCGTCGGGCTTGGGATCGGGAACCGCTTCCGCATTGCCCGGCAGGATCTTGTAGAAATCGAAACGCGGCTTCTCGGGAATCGGGTCGCCCGGTTTGCCCGGCAGCGCAACCGGCGCTGCCGCGACCGGCGGCACGTCGCTCGCCGGCTGGCCGGCCGGCTTGCTGCCAACCGGCGGCGGCAGCTTGGGCTGCTGGCCGGTAGTCGTAAACGGGAGCGGCGTCTTGCTGACGTACCAGACGACCGCGGCAACCGCGATGACACCAATGACAAGGCCGATGAACAGGCCGAACAGCGTACCGCCGCCCGATTTCCTGCCGGGCGGCGCCTTGCGGGGTCTCATGTCACGACTCATGGAAATCCTCTGTACTCTGACTACATCGATTCCGGACAACTGACGCCGAGAATCGACATGCCGTTGCGGATCACCTGCCGCACGGCTGCGGCCAGCGCCACGCGCGCCTCGCGTACCGCCGACGCATCGACCAGGATGCGCTCGGCATTGTAGTAGCTGTGGAATTCGGCTGCCAGTTCCTTCAGATAGAAGGCGACGAGATGCGGCGCGAGTTCGGCAGCGGCCTGCTCGACGACCTCG
Organism: Candidatus Accumulibacter conexus; assembly: GCA_017592775.1. Taxonomy (GTDB): domain Bacteria; phylum Pseudomonadota; class Gammaproteobacteria; order Burkholderiales; family Rhodocyclaceae; genus Accumulibacter; species Accumulibacter conexus. The sequence goes on from JAGFNJ010000007.1 coordinate 35,263, forward strand.
GGAAACTCGCCCAGTCTGGTCGCCAGGGCCAGCTCGCGCGGACCCTCGAGGCTCTCGAGGTCGACCGCCGCGAGACTCTCGACGTCGCCGCCCCAGAGCCCGAGCAGCGAACAGACCCGTGCGTGTGCATACTGGATGTAGTAGACCGGATTGTCGTTCGACTGGCTCTTGGCGAGATCGAGGTCGAAATCGAGGTGCTGATCGGATTTGCGCAGCACGTAGAAGAAGCGGCAGGCGTCGCGACCGACGTCTTCGCGCAACGTCCGCAGGGTGACGAAATCCCCGGCGCGGGTCGACATCTGCGCCTTCCAGCCGGAGCGATAGAGGACGGCGAACTGTACCAGCGCGACTTCGAGGATCGCTGCGTCGATGCCGAGCGCGGCGAGCGCGCCGCGGACGCGCGGAATGTAGCCGTGGTGATCGGCGCCCCAGACGTTGATCAAGCGCTCGAAGCCCCTTTCGCACTTGTTCAGGTGGTAGGCGATGTCGGACGCGAAATAGGTATAGAGGCCGTTTTCGCGCTGCAGGACGCGATCCTTCTCGTCGCCGAAGGTCGTTGAACGGAACCAGCGGGCACCGTCCTGCAGGTAGACATGGCCGGCCTTCTGCAGTCGCTCGACGCAGCGCGCGACGAGGCCGGTGGCAAACAGCGACTGTTCCGAAAACCAGACGTCGAAGTGCACCCCGGTTTCTTCGAGATCGCTGCGGCAGTCGGCGAGCTGCTCGGCAAGCACGAAGTCGTGCACGTACTTCCAGTCCTCGCCGAGCAGCCGGCGGGCGTTGGCGATCAGGGCGTCGAGGTGGGTCTCCCGCTGCCGCGCGGCTTCGGCGTCGGTGCGCAAGGCGTCCGGCAAGCCGGGGGTGCCGGACGCGAGCTGCGCCAGAGGCCGCTGATAGCGCTCGCCATGCGCTGCCCGCATCTGCCGCGCCATGTCGCGCACGTAGTCGCCCTGATAGGCATTCGGCGGAAAGGCCACGTGTCCTGCCGCCGGCCCGCCGAGTTCGAGGTAGCGCAACCAGGTCGACAGCGCCAGGATGTCCATCTGCCGACCCGCGTCATTGACGTAATACTCGCTGGTGACACTCCAGCCGGCGAAGGCAAGCAGCTTGGCGAGACTGTCGCCGTAGGCGGCTCCGCGACCATGGCCGACATGCAGCGGGCCGGTCGGATTGGCGGATACGAACTCGACGAGAGCCGTCCTGCCACCGCCGCTCGTTGCCCGGCCGAAGCTCGTTCCCTGCTGCAGGATGCCGCGCAGCATCTGGCGACGCGCAGCCGGCGTCAGGTGGAAGTTGATGAAGCCGGCGCCGGCGACTTCGGTCCGGTCGACCAGCGACGAGTACGGCAATTCCGAAAGCAGGAGCTGCGCCAGTTGGCGCGGGTTGCGTTTCAGGGAACGCGCCAGTTGCAGCGCCAGATTGCAGGAAAAATCGCCATGCGATGCCTGCTTCGGGCGCTCGATGTGGATCTCGCTGTCGCCCTCGGCGGGTGCCACACTCAGCAGCGCGGCGCGCATCAGCTCGGCAAGCTGCAGTTTCAGGTCGGAACTCATCGCGGTCCATCGTTTCGGGAATCGGGTCAAGCTGCTGATTATACGACGCCGGCCTCGCCAGCGGGCCACCGCAGCGCCGCGATGGGACCGGACGCTGCAGCTTTCCCGTCAGCGGCACCGCCGGTCCCCGTTCGCAGGCATGACGCCAGCTGCCTCCTCCGGCCAGGAGCACGACGCGATGGGGCGCGTGCGCGGGGAAGTGTTGGCGAATCCACAGCCGCGACCGTTTGTGTGTAAACTCGCCGTTTGCCGACCGACCCGTTCCCGCCCGCCGTGCGACTCCTTCGCCTCGCCAAAATCCTCAGCATTGCGAGCCGCTACGGCCTCGACGAGATGATCCTCGAGCACGAGCCGAGCGGGCGCCTGGCCGCACTGTCGCGGACCCTGCACTTCTGGCGCCGCTTCGATACGCCGTCGGCCGTCCGCCTGCGGCTGGCACTCGAATCGCTCGGCCCGATCTTCGTCAAGTTCGGCCAGGTGCTGTCGACCCGGCGCGACCTCCTGCGAACGGACATCGCCGACGAGCTGGCGAAGCTGCAGGACAGGGTGCCGCCGTTCTCTTCCGAACTCGCCCTGGCCGAGATCGAGAAGGCCTATGGCCGACCGGCCAGAGAGGTTTTTGCCGAGTTCGACGCGACGCCGGTGGCGAGCGCGTCGATCGCGCAGGTGCATTTCGCCCGCCTGCGACCGGAGGACGGTGGGCACGAGGTCGCCGTCAAGGTGCTGCGACCGGGAATGCACGCCGTCATCGCCAATGATCTGGCATTGCTCGAGACACTCGCCGCCGCACTCGAGAAGGCGTGGCCGGACGGCAAGCGACTGAAGCCGCGCGAAGTGGTGGGCGAATTCGCCAAGTACCTCTACGACGAACTCGACCTGATGCGCGAGGCCGCCAACTGCTCGCAGTTGCGGCGCAACTTCAGCGGCTCGCGGCTGCTGCAGGTGCCCGAAGTCTACTGGGACCAGTGCACGACGACGGTGATGGTCATGGAGCGGATGCGCGGCATCCCGATCAGCCAGACCGAGGCATTGGTCGCTGCCGGCATCGATCTCGCCGCGCTGTCGCGCGCCGGCGTCGAGATCTTCTTCACGCAGGTCTTTCGCGATGGTTTCTTCCACGCCGACATGCACCCGGGCAACATCTTCATCGCCACCGACGCCACCCACCACGGCAGCTACATCGCCCTCGACTTCGGCATCGTCGGCACCCTGACCGACAACGACAAGAACTATCTGGCGCAGAACTTCCTCGCTTTCTTCCAGCGCGATTACAAGCGCGTCGCGACGGCACACATCGAGGCCGGCTGGGCGCCACCCGAGACACGGGCGGACGAGTTCGAGGCGGCGATCCGCGCCGTCTGCGAACCGATTTTCGACCGGCCACTGCACGAGATCTCGTTCGGCCGCGTCCTCTTGCGCCTGTTCCAGACCTCGCGCCGCTTCAACGTCGAGATCCAGCCGCAACTGGTGATGCTGCAGAAGACCCTGCTCAACATCGAGGGTCTCGGCCGTCAGCTCGATCCCAACCTCGACCTGTGGAAGACTGCCAAGCCCTTCCTCGAACGCTGGATGAGCGAACAGCTCGGGCGACGCGCCTTTCACCGCGGCGTGCAGCAGGAGGCTCCGTACTGGGCGCGTACCCTGCCGCAACTGCCGCGGCTGGTCTATCAGGCCCTTGCCGCCCGCCGCGAGCCTGACCTGACGCCGCTGCTGGCCGAACTGGCGCGGGCGCAGCGGCAACAGCGGCGGCTGCTGGCGCTGATCGCCGTCCTCCTGACGGCGCTGCTGATCGGCCAGTATCTGTGAGTTCAACGCCTACCGTGACAACCCAGGGAGAATCTTCATGCAGCGCGTCGCGATCAGTGGCAGCGGCCTTCACACCGCACCCCACATCATCAGCAACGAGGAACTGGTCAACTCGTACAACGCCCACGCCCGGCACTTCAACGAAGTCAACGCGCAGCGGATAGCGGCCGGCGAGATCGCCGCGCGCGAGGAATCGAGCGTCGACTTCATCGAGAAGGCTTCCGGCATCAGCCGTCGTTACGTCATGGACAAGGAGGGGGTGCTCGATCCGCAGCGCATGCGCCCGTGCTTCGTTCCGCGGCGCAACGACGAGCTTTCGCTGCAGGCGGAAATCGCCGTCGACGCCGGCCGGCAGGCACTGGCGGCTGCCGGCCGCAATCCGGCCGACATCGATGCCGTGATCTGCGCCGCTTCCAACATGCAGCGGCCATACCCGGCGATGGCGGTCGAGATCCAGCACGCCCTCGGCATTCGCCAGGGCTACGCGTTCGACATGAACGTCGCCTGCTCGTCGGCGACCTTCGCCCTCGACATCGCGCTCAACGCCGTGCGCTGCGGCAGCGCACGGCGCGTGCTGGTCGTCGATCCGGAGATCTGCTCGGCGCATCTCGCCTGGCAGGATCGCGACTGCCACTTCATCTTCGGCGACGTGTGCACGGCGATCGTCGTCGAGGGGTTGCCACCGGAGCCGACGGCGAATTCGTGGGAAATCCTCGGCAGCAGGCTGGCGACCAGCTTTTCCAACAACATCCGCAACAACGCCGGCTTCATGTCGCGCTGCGAGGACCGGGACCCGGGCGACCGTGATCAGCTCTTCGTCCAGGAAGGCCGCAAGGTGTTCAAGGAGGTCTGCCCGATGGCCGCCGAACACATCACCCGCCATCTAGCGACACTCGACCTGCAGCCGGCGCAGGTGCGCCGCTTCTGGCTGCACCAGGCGAATCTGGCGATGAACCAGTTGATCGGCCGCCGCCTGCTCGGCCGTGCGGCGACTGCCGACGAAGCCCCGGTGATCCTCGACGAGTTCGCCAACACCGCCTCGGCCGGCTCGATCATCAGCTTTCACCGCCACAACGCCGACCTCGCCCGCGGTGATCTCGGCGTCATCTGCTCCTTCGGCGCCGGCTACTCGATCGGCAGCCTGATCGTCCGCAAGTGCTGAGAGGTTGTGAAGAAATCGTCGCGAGCAGGCCGAGATGCAAGGCGCGATGGAGCGAACGACGAGACATATCAAGTGGATAGGCGAGGAGTGAGCGACTGAGCAACGCAGCAGATCGGTTACGCAGTAGATCTATTCACAACCTCTGAGAGCATGGGGCAACGCTACCGGTGACCGACGGCCCGAAGGGGCGCCGGTCACGGGGTTGCGGATCGGCGGTCAGCACCGCGCGAACCGGTTGCCCGTTGGCCCTTCGCGCGTCGAGGTCGGCAATTCGCGGGGGACTCATTCCATGGTTTCATTGACATAGGTCAAGACCACTGCAGCGAGGATGGTTATATTGCCGGCGTGGCGAGCAGCGCCACTTCCCTGGGCGCCGAACCGGGTCGATGTCGACCCTTGCGCATTCGTTCTGCGCCCTGCCTTGCTCACTCAGTCAGGGAGTCTTCATGAAAATTCGTATCCTCGTCGCCTGCCTGGCGATGGTTGGCAGCTCGGTCGCCTGGAGTGCGGCCAACGAGCCAATTCAGCCGATCCCGGCGGTAAAGGTCACCAACCCGGCGTTGGTGGAACTGGGCAAGAAGCTCTACTTCGACCCCCGCCTGTCCAAGTCAGGTTTCATCTCCTGCAATTCCTGCCACAACCTCTCGATGGGGGGATCGGACAACCTGAAGACGTCGATCGGCCACAACTGGCAGAAGGGCCCGATCAACTCGCCGACGGTGCTCAACTCGAGCCTCAACGTCGCCCAGTTCTGGGACGGCCGTGCCAAGGATCTCAAGGCACAGGCCGCTGGCCCGATCGCGAATCCTGGCGAGATGGCTTTCACGCACGAACTGGCAGTCAGTCTGCTGCAGTCGATCCCGGGCTATACAGCCGAATTCAAGAAGGTCTTCGGTTCGGACAAGGTCGACGTGGACCGCATCACCCAGGCGATCGCCGCCTTCGAGGAAACGCTGGCGACCCCGAATTCGCGCTTCGACCAGTGGCTGAAGGGTAACAGGAAGGCGCTGACGAAGTGGGAACTTGAAGGCTATCAGTTGTTCAAGGACAGCGGTTGCGTTGCCTGTCACAATGGCCCGGCGGTAGGGGGCAACTCGTTCCAGAAGATGGGCGTCGTCGAACCCTACAAGGCGACCAGCCCGGCCGAAGGGCGCGTCGCCGTCACCGGCAAGGATGCAGACCGCTTCAACTTCAAGGTGCCGACGTTGCGCAACGTCGAGCTGACCTATCCCTACTTCCATGACGGCGCTGCCGACACCCTGTCGGAAGCGGTAGAGACCATGGGCCGGGTGCAGCTCGGCAAGAAGTTCAGCCCCGAGGAGAACGCGAAGATCGTCGCCTTCCTGAAAACGCTGACCGGCGACCAGCCCAGCTTCAAGATTCCCCTCTTGCCGCCATCCGCCGACAGCACGCCACGGCCGACACCTTTCGACAAGTAAGGCCCAGCCTTGTCCCCGCAACGCCCCGCTTCGTGCCGGGGCGTTGCTCTTTCGTGGTGGGCTGATTCAGCTCGCCGGCGATCCGCTCACCGGCTACGCTTCGTTGGTCCGTGGGACGCCGTTCGCTGCCGGGTGTGCGGCAGCGTCAATCGGTGACTCGACGGCAACGATGCATGCTTCCCTGGCGCGGCGCCTCGCTGCGGGCCGGCGCCTTCTTCCCTTGTGACTGGGACGAGTGCGGCAATGTCATTCGGCTCGCGCGCATTCAACCCGAACCCGGGCGTAGCGACGCTTGCCGACCTGCAGGACGAAGGTGCCGCTGGCCGGGAAGACGAGGTGTTTGTCGTCAACGCGGTTGCCGTCCATCCGTACACCACCCTGGTCGGTCATCCGCATCGCTTCCGAGGTGCTGGCGGTGAGGCCCGCCTGCTTGAGAACCTGGACGATGGTCAGCGGCTCGGCGCCGTGCCGCAGGCTCACTTCGGCAATGTCGTCGGGAATGGCGCCGTGCCGGAAACGCGCGTCGAAGTCGGCCAGCGCGCGGGCGGCAGCGGTCGCGCCGTGGAAACGCTCGACGATCTCGCCAGCCAGCAGCACCTTGGCATCACGCGGGTTGCGGCCAGCGGCGACCTCCTGCTGCAGGGCGTCGATGGCCTCGCTGCTGCGGAACGACAGCAGTTCGAAGTAGCGCCACATCAGCTCGTCGGAGATCGACATCAACTTGCCGAACATCTCCGCCGGCGCCTCGTTGATGCCCACGTAGTTGCCGAGCGACTTCGACATCTTGTTGACGCCATCGAGTCCTTCCAGCAGCGGCATCGTCAGGATGCACTGCGGTGCCTGCCCATAGTGCTTCTGCAGTTCACGGCCGACGAGAAGGTTGAACTTCTGGTCGGTGCCGCCGAGTTCGACATCGGCGTTCATCGCCACCGAGTCATAACCCTGGCAAAGCGGGTAGAGCAGTTCGTGAATGGCGATCGGCTGACCGTTGCGATAACGCTTCGCGAAGTCGTCGCGCTCGAGCATGCGGGCGACGGTGTGCAGCGCTGCCAGGCGAATCATCCCCGAGGCGCCGAAGGGTTCGAACCAGACCGAGTTGAAACAGATTTCGGTCTTCTGCGGGTCGAGGATCCTGAATACCTGTTCCTCGTAGGTCTTCGCGTTGTCCAGGATCTGCTCCCGCGACAGCGGTGGCCGGGTGACGTTCTTGCCGGTCGGGTCGCCGATCATGCCGGTGAAGTCGCCGATCAGGAACATCACGTGGTGGCCGAGATCCTGGAAATGCCGCAGCTTGTTGATCAGTACGGTGTGCCCGAGGTGCAGGTCCGGTGCCGTCGGGTCGAAGCCGGCCTTGATACGCAACGGGCGTCCGCTCTGCAGCTTCGCCAGCAGTTCCGCTTCGATCAGGAGTTCTTCGGAGCCGCGCCTGATCTGCCTGAGTTGCTCTTCCACTGCGCGCATGCCGTCCTCGTGTGTCTGGATTGCTTCTCGTGAGAGGGGATTTCTGCTCGACCGCGCGGCCCCTCGTTTCGCGGGCGCATGGATCAAGTGCAGCGGCGGATTCTAACGCATTCCCATCCAGCCATCGACCGACTGCGACGCCACCGCTGAACCGCGTGCGCCCGCAGGCCAGTCTCCGCAGCCGGCTCGGCGTCCGTTTCTCGCTGGCCCGTGAAATGCTGGCCCGGCGCGGCCGGAAGATGGCCAGCGGCCGCATCCTGGCAGCCAGCGTGGCGACGCCGCAAAGACCCGGCAATGCGGCGAGATCAGCCGGGCGATGAGCGAGCGGCGCCCGCTGCCCGCGCAGGAAAAGGTAGCCGCGCCGCAGGGCGGCTACCGTGACTGTCTGGCGACGCGGCGACGGCGTTCAGCCGCGCGCCGGATTGCCGGTGAGTTTCTCGTACTTGACCCACAACAGCTCCTCGCTCTCCTGATGCGCGGGGTCCTTCGGGATGCAGTCGACCGGGCAGACCTCGACGCATTGCGGTGTATCGTAATGACCGACGCACTCGGTGCACTTGTTCGGGTCGATCTCGTAGATTTCGGCACCCTGGTAGATCGCTTCGTTCGGGCACTCCGGCTCGCACACGTCGCAGTTGATGCATTCGTCGGTAATGATCAGGGCCATGCTTGCTGTTCCTTCAGGTCGTTGAAATTTCTCGGACACGCTTGGCCAGCCGTTCGCGGACTGCCGGCTGGACAAACTTGCTGACATCACCGCCGAGAACGGCGATCTCGCGCACCATGGTCGCCGAGATGAACAGGTACTGCTCGCTCGGCGTCAGGAATACGGTTTCGACTTCCGGGTACAGGTTGCGGTTCATTCCCGCGAGCTGGAACTCGTAGTCGAAGTCGGATACCGCCCGCAGGCCACGGATGATCACTTTCGCTCCCTTGGCGTGCAGAAAGTCCATCAACAGCCCGTCGAAACCGCACACCTCCGCATTCGGATAGGGCGCCAGCACCTCCAGCGCCATGTCCACCCGCTCGGCAAGCGAGAAGAATGGCCTTTTTGGCTGGTTCGCGGCGATGGCGACGATCACGCGGTCGAAAAGGCAGGACGCCCGTCGCACCAGGTCCTCATGGCCGCGCGTCATCGGATCGAAGGTCCCGGCATAGATTGCCAGGCGATTATTCAGCGCCATCTGTTTCGCCCCGCTGCATCAGGTGATAGAAGACCCGGCCTGCGTGGCCATGACGCACCGTCCGCCATTCGCCGCAGCCGGGCAGGAACCGCTCCGCCTCGACATAGATTGCCGCATGATCGCTGAGGACGCCGGCGAGCATCGGCGCCAGCCGTTCGATCCACCCCTGATGGAAGGGTGGATCGAGGAACAGGAGGTCGAAGCGCCCGACGCCGGCCGCGAGGAAGCGCTGCGCATCGGCGCGAACGATCTGCAGGCGCTCGCCGATTCCCAGCAGCCGTGCGTTGCTCTCGAGCGCCTGCAAGGCATGCAGCGAATGCTCGACCAGCACCACCCGGCTGGCGCCACGCGAGGCGGCCTCGAAACCGAGGGCGCCGCTGCCGGCGAAGAGATCGAGGCAGACCGCCCCCGAGAGATCCTGCCCGAGCCAGTTGAACAGGGTTTCCCGGACACGATCCGGCGTTGGACGCAAATCCGCTGCCGCTGGAAAGCGCAGGATCCGCCGTCGCCACTCGCCGCCAATGATGCGTACCGAGTTCAGTGGGCTAGTCTCCGGCAACGACGACGGTGACCAGATGTGCTGCCGGCAGCCGGCGGGCAAAAGCAGCCTGGATCTCGGCAGCCGTCACGCGCTCGATGTTCTCCGGATAGCGGTCGAGATAGTCGAGCGGCAGGTCGTAGAAGGCGATCATCGCCACATTCTCCAGAATCTTGCGATTGCTGTCGAGGCGCAGAGGAAAGCTGCCGACGAGATTCTGCTTCGCCGCCAGCAATTCGGTTTCGCTCGGCCCGTGTGCCAGGAATTCGGCAAGGGTTGCCCGCGTCACCTGCAGGGCCTCAGCGGCCTGCCCCCTGCGCGTCTGCAGACCGATCTGAAACGGGCCCGGCTGCTGCAGCGGCAGAAAGTAGCTGTGCACGCTGTAGGCGAGCCCGCGCTTGTCGCGCACTTCCTTCACCAGTCGCGAAACGAAACCGCCACCACCGAGTGAGTAGTTGCCGACCGCCAGCGGAAAGAAATCCGGATCGCCCCGCTTGAGTGCTGGCATGCCGATCAGCAGGTGCGACTGCGCCGCCGGATGGGCGATCCGCTCCTCGCCGCCGGCCGGCAGTTGCGGCAACGGCAAGTCGGCGACGGCTGCTGGCGCCGGCAAACCGCTGCTCAAGCGCTCTGCGAGCGCCTCGGCCTCGGCACGCGAAAGATCGCCGACGATGGCGATGGTGGCCGAGCGCGCGCCGTAGTGGGTCGCATGAAAGGCGAGAACGTCGTCACGCAGCAGCGCCGCCAGCGATTCCGGCGTCGCCTGTCGCCCATAGGGATGCGCGGGATACATCGCTGCCCAGAAGGCCTTGCTGGCGATCACGTCGGGACGCGTCAGCGATTCCCTGAGGGCGGCGAGCGAGCGCGCCTTCTCGCGCTCGAAGGCGGCGGCGGGAAAGGTTGGCGCAGCGATGATGGCGCGCAACAGTTCGAACGCGGGGGCGCGCTTGTCGGCCATCGACAGGGTGCGCAGGGTCAGCGACGTGCGGTCGAGATCGACACCACCGGACAGCCGCGCGCCGAGGTCGGCCAGCCGGCTGGCGATCTCGGTCTCGTCCATGCCGGCGGCGCCGAGGTCGATCAGCGAACGCGTCAGGCCGGCGACGCCTTCCCTGCCCACCGGTTCGCGCGCCGCGCCGGCAGCGAAATCGAGCTGCAGGTCGATGATCGGCAGGCTGTGGTCCTCGACGAACAGGACCCGTGTTCCGGCGGGAGTCTGCCAGCGCTCGATCTTCGGCCCGGCGTGCGCGAGCTGCGCGCAGAGAAGCAGACAGAAGGCGAGCAGCAGCTTGCGTGGGGTCATCGGATGCTCACTCAGTGGCGGGGAACGAACGGCGACCGCGGCCGCGGGTTCGCCGGCAAGGGCTGCGGGTCGAGTTCGGCGACCGTCAGCGCCTCGTCGCCGAAGTACTTCCTGGCAACCGCCTGCACCTGTTCGCGGCTGACTTCCTGCAGCTTGTCGATCAGCCGCCGATTCAGGTTGTACGGGATACCCGCGGATTCCAGTTGGCCGATCTCCATCGCCTGCGCGAAGATCGAATCGAGCTTGTAGATCTGGCTGGCGATCAGTTGTGCCTTGGCTCTCGCCAGTTCCTCGGCGCTGACGCCCTCTTCCTGCACCCGCGCCAGTTCGGCGCGCAGGCCGGCTTCGAGTTCGCCACGGCCACGACCAGCGCTTGGCGCGCCGTGCAGGTGAAAGATCCCCGGACCGCGCGCGGTCGAGTCGTAGCTGGCACCGGCACTCACCGCCAGTCGCTGCTCGCGCACCAGATGGCGGTTCAAGCGGGCAGCATCGTGGCCCGCGAGCACCGCCGCCAGCATCTCGAGGGCATAGGGATCGACGTCCCGCTCGACGTCGCGTATCACCGGCACCTTGTAGGCCATCATCACCACCGGCAGGTCTGCGGGCGCCTTCACCGTCAGGCGCCGGATGCCGGCCTGTGGCGGTTCCTCCTGCGGCTTCCTGACCGGCAGCGTGCGCGCCGGCAGGACGCCATAGTACTGCTCGGCAAGACGGAAGACCTCCTGATGATCCACGTCACCGACGACGACGAGGTAGGCGTTGTTGGGCGCGTACCAGTCGTCGTACCAGGCGCGGGCATCGCTCACCGTCATGCTCTGCAGATCGGTCATCCAGCCGATGATCGGCACGCGATACGGATGCACCTGAAAGGCAACGGCATTGAGCTTTTCGTACAGCAGCGCCTGCGGCTGGTCCTCGGTTCGCAGCCGGCGCTCCTCCATGACGACCCGGATCTCCTGCGCGAACTCCTTCTCGTCGAGGCTCAGGTGGCGCATGCGGTCCGCCTCAAGCTGCATCATTTCCGGCAGCTTCAGTTTCGGCACCTGCTGGAAATAGGCGGTGTAGTCGCGACTCGTGAACGCGTTGTCGCGCCCACCGGCGGCGGCGACGCGGCGATTGAACTCGCCCGGACCGGCGGTCGGCGTTCCCTTGAACATCATGTGTTCGAGGACGTGCGCGACGCCGGTTCTACCGCTGCTTTCGTCCATGCTGCCGGCGCGATACCAGACCATGTGCGCCACCGTCGGCGCCCGGCGATCCTCCTTGACGATGACCCGCAGGCCATTCGCCAGTTGCCGCTCGTGCGGGTTTGCCCAGGCTGCCGCGGCCGTCGTCAGGGCCAGGAGCAGGGCAATCGGTGGTGCGTAGCGCATGGGCATGGTTCGCTTCTGTTAGAATTTCCGCGTGTCGGTGAATCGGCCGGCATCTTACCACCGCCTGCGCTTCCGGGCGCCCTTGAGACAGCCTCGCCCCATGTTTGGTTTCCGCAAGAAATCCCCCGATCAGGCCACCGCCGCGCCGCAGGATGTCGCCGGCGAGAGCATCGACGCCGCCAGCCCGGCACCGTGGCGACTGCGGCTCAAGGCCGGACTGGCGCGGACGCGGGCGCAGTTCGGCGGCAAGCTGAAGCAGCTCTTCGCGCGCGGCAAGGTCGACGACGAACTGCTCGAAGAACTCGAGACCCTCCTGCTGGGCAGCGATGTCGGCCTCGATGCCACGCAGCATCTGCTCTACCACCTGCGGCAGCGCGCCCGACGCGACCGCCTCGACAGCCCGGAAGCGATCCAGCGGGCGCTGTCGGAGATCCTCTGCGAACTCCTGCAGCCGCTGGAGGAAGCGCTCGATCCGCGCCACCAGCGGCCGTTCATCATCATGCTGGCGGGCGTCAACGGGGCCGGCAAGACGACCTCGATCGGCAAGCTGGCGAAGCATTTCCAGGCGCAGGGGCTGTCGGTGCTGCTTGCTGCCGGTGATACCTTCCGCGCCGCAGCCCGCGAGCAACTGCAGACCTGGGGTGAACGCAACAATGTGACGGTCATTGCACAGCAGTCCGGCGATCCGGCTGCGGTCATCTTCGACGCCATCGCCGCCGCCAAGGCGCGCGGCATCGACATCGTCCTCGCCGACACCGCCGGTCGCCTGCCGACGCAACTGCACCTGATGGACGAGATCGCCAAGGTCCGCCGCGTCATCCAGAAGGCCGACCCGACCGGGCCGCACGAAACGCTGCTGGTGCTCGACGCCACTTTCGGCCAGAACGCCGTGCAGCAGGTGATGGCTTTCGACAAGGCGATCCAGGTCACCGGACTGATCCTGACCAAACTAGACGGCTCGGCCAAGGGCGGCGTTGTCGCAGCCATCGCCCGCCAATGTCCGAAGCCCGTCCGCTTCATCGGCGTTGGCGAGGGGATCGACGATCTGCGGCCCTTCACGGCCCGCGATTTCGTGGACGCGCTGTTCGAGTGATCACCGCCAGCGGTGTCACCAAGCGCTACGCCGAAGGCCGTGAGGCGCTGCGCGACGTCAGCTTCGAGATCACTGCCGGCGAGATGGTCTTCCTGACTGGCCACTCTGGGGCCGGGAAATCGACCCTGTTCAAGCTGCTGGCGGCGATCGAACGACCGACCTCGGGCAGCATCGTGATCAACGGCCAGAACCTCGCGGCCCTGGGCCGCAGCACCGTTCCCTACCTGCGGCGCAAGCTCGGCCTGCTGTTTCAGGATCGCAAGCTGCTTTTCGATCGCACGGTCCTCGACAACGTCCTGCTGCCTCTGGCGATCGTCGGCCATCCGCCGCGCGATGCGCTGCGGCGGGCGCAGGCAGCCCTGTCCAAGGTCGGCCTGCCGGATCGCGAGAAAGCCATGCCGATCGCCCTGTCCGGTGGCGAGCAGCAGCGCCTGGCGATCGCGCGGGCGGTGGTCAACCGGCCGGCGGTCATTCTCGCCGACGAGCCGACGGCCAACCTCGACGCCGTCGCGGCGCGCGAGATCCTGGAGATCTTCCGTGCCTTCCAGCAGGTTGGCGTGACGGTGCTGATCGCCACCCATGACCCGGCCAGCCTCCCCGCCGTGCGGCCGCGTGTCCTGCTCCTCGACCATGGCCAGATGTCCGAGCTGCCAGCCGTGGCCGACGCCGCCATCGCCGGCGCTGCAGCATGAGCGTCTGGTTGGCGCAACACCTGGCGGCGATTCGTGACGCCTGCCGTCGGCTGGCGGCGGCGCCACTCAATTCGCTTCTGTCGCTGCTCGTCATCGGCATTGCCCTGACTCTGCCGACGGCGGGCTGGCTGATGCTTGACAACCTGCGCGCGCTGAGCGGTGATCTGCCTGGAGTGCAACAGATCAGCATCTTCCTGAGCCTCGAAGCCGGCAAGCGGGATGTTGGCGAGATCGAAAGCCGACTGCAGGCAGGCCAGGTCGGCAAATGGCGCTTCGTTGCGCGTGAAGAAGCGCTGCAGCGACTGCAGGCAGCCGAGGGAATGGCGGACATCATCGCCAGCCTGCCGCGCAACCCGTTGCCCGATGCCTTCGTCGTCACTCCCGCCAATTCGCGGCCGGCAGAACTCGAGCGGCTGGCGAAGGCCTTCTCCGGCTGGCCCAAAGTGGCGCACGTGCAGCTCGACTCGGCCTGGGTCAAGCGCTTCGATGCACTGCTTCGGCTTGGCCGCCTGGTCGTCGTGTTGCTTGGCGTCCTGTTTGCCGGCGCGCTGGTCACCATCACCTTCAACACCATTCGCCTGCAGATCCTCGCCCAGGCTGCCGAGATCGAGGTGGCGAGGCTCATCGGCGCCACCGACAGCTACATCCAGCGCCCACTGCACTACTTCGGCATGCTGCAGGGCGCCCTTGGCGGGCTCTGCGCGGCCGTGCTGGTGGCAGTCGGTTTCCATCTGCTGACCCCGCTGGTCGCCGAACTGACGCAGCTCTACGGTGCCAACTTCGCGTTGCAGGGCCTGAGTGCACTGCACCTTGCCACCCTCGCGGCGATCGGTGCCGCCCTCGGCTGGCTGGGCGCGAAGATCTCGGTGCTGATGCACCTGCGGCGCTTCGCCTGAGAACCGCTGCTGCCAGCGCACGCGGTCGCCGCCCGCGGCCAGACACGGCCGTCGTCAATGAGCCGACTGCACGGTCAGTCGGTGGCGTTGCTCAGCCGAGCAGGACGCTGGCCCAGACGACGAGCACGTTGAGCAGGGCAATGAGAACCGCCGCACTGCCGATGTCCTTGGCACGCCCGGCCAGCGGGTGGCGCTCGAGCGAGACGCGGTCGACGGCCGCTTCGATGGCGGAGTTGATGAGCTCGACGACCAGCACCAGCAGCACACTGCCGATGAGCAGCGCACGCTCGATCCCACCAGTTGCCAGAACACAGGCGAGCGGGATCAGCACCATCGCCAGCAGGACCTCCTGGCGAAACGCATCCTCTGCCTGGTAGGCGGCGCGCAGGCCGGCACGCGAGTAGCCGAGCGCGTTCCACAGGCGCCGCAGTCCCGTCTGCCCCTTGAACGGACTTTCTTCAGCCATTTCCCACCCCTTGCGGTAGCCGCCGAAGGCGAGTATACCGGGTTGCCTCGTGCCATCGCAGACAGTCTGCAGCGGCGACGGGCGATGACAGGCGCCGGGGTCGGGCTGTCATCGCAGCGGCCCCGGCGCGACAATGGCAACCCGCAGACCCTCAGCCAACAACAGGAGCCGGAAGCAGACCATGACCCAGGACGAATTGAAGCAGGCGGTGGCGCGAGCCGCCCTCGCGCACGTTGCCGAAGGAGAGATCGTCGGCGTCGGTACCGGTTCGACGGCCAACTTCTTCATCACCGAACTGGCCTCGCTCGGACAGCGGATCCGCGGCGCCGTGGCAAGCTCCGAAGCGACCAGAAAGCGCCTCGAAGCCCACGGGATCCGGGTTCTCGATCTCAACCAGGTGGACCGCCTGCCGGTGTACGTGGACGGCGCCGACGAGATCAATCGTTCACTGCAGATGATCAAGGGCGGTGGCGGCGCCCTGACGCGGGAAAAGATCGTCGCCGCGGTGGCCGGGACGTTCGTCTGCATCGCCGATGAGTCGAAGCTGGTGCCGGTGCTCGGTCGCTTTCCGCTGCCCGTCGAGGTGATCCCGATGGCCTTGGCCCATGTTCGCCGGCAGCTGGCACGACTCGGCGGCGAGCCGCGGGTGCGCGAGGGTTGCATCACCGACAACGGCAATCTGATCGTCGATCTGCACGGGCTCGAGATCGCCGACGCCGTTGCCCTGGAAAGCCGCATCAACCAGATCGTCGGCGTCGTCACCAATGGCCTCTTCGCCTGCCGTCCGGCGGACGTCTGCCTGCTGGCAACCCCTAGCGGCGTGCGGACCCTGCTCGCCGCCTGAAACGCGCCACCGCCGACCAGCGCGCGGCCGACCGGCTGCCACTCAGCGCGCCGGCGGTACGTAGCCCTGCACGCGGTCGGCACCATCGCCGAAGAAATGGCGCTCCATCTGCTCGGCGAGGTATTTCCGGTGCGCTGCATCGGCGAGATTGAGGCGATTCTCGTTGATGATCATCGTCTGCATGCGAATCCACTGCTGCCATGCCTCCTTCGACACGGCGTCAAAGATCCGCTTTCCCAGCTCGCCGGGATAGGGTGGGAAATCAAGACCCTCGGCCTCGCGACCGAGTTTCACACATTGGACCATTCTTGCCATCTGATCAGCTCCTTGCCTGTTCTCGTGGGCCCTGCGCTGGCGAGCGCTGGCGACTTGCGATCGAGCCGCTGCGGCGTGCCGCTCACAGCTCTTTCATCAGCACGCTCGAACGACGCTGCAGGTTGTAAACCAGCCTTCTCTCGGCCGGCAAATCATCGATCTGGCGGGCCGTGAAGCCACGCTCCTTGAACCAATGGGCGGTCACCGTCGTCAGCACGAAGAGACGAGTGACGCCGCTGGCACGCGCCCGTGCCTCGATCCGCTTCATCAGCAGGGCGCCGTATCCCCAGCGGCGATAATGCGGGTGCACCGCCAGGCAGGCCAGTTCCGCCTGCCCCTCGCCATAGGGGTAGAGTGCCGCGCAACCGACGATGATGCCGTCGTGCTCAACGATCGAGAAGCGGGTGATCTCGCGTTCGAGCATTTCGCGAGAACGCCGCACGAGCGTTCCATCCTCCTCGAGCGGCTCGATCAGCGCCACCAGGCCACCGATGTCGTCAGCGCGCGCGTCGCGCAGTTGCTCGAGCGATTCGCGCGTGATCACCGTGCCGACGCCGTCATGGGTAAACAGTTCGCGCAGGAGGGTGCCGTCCTCGTCGTAACCGATCAGATGCACGCGACCGACGCCGGCGCGACTGCTGCGCACCGCGCACGGCAGGTAACGCCGCAGGTCGGCCGACAGCCAGTCACCGAGACTGATCAGCCGCTCGGCCGCTTCGACGGTCAGCTCGTCGAGCAGGGCGCCATCGATGTCGGTCGCGCCAGGGCTGTCGGTGAGGAAGATCAGCTTGTCTGCCAGCAGCGACGTGGCCACCGCCTCCGCCACTTCTTCCATGGCCAGGTTGAAGATTTCGCCGGTCGGGCTCGATCCGATGCAGGACAGGAGGACGATGTTGCCCAGACCGAGCTGGGCGCGGATGCCCTCGGCGTCGATCTTGCGCACCTGGCCCGAGTACTGCAGGTCGACACCGTCGACGACGCCGACCGGGCGGGCCGTGATGAAGTTGCCGCCAACGACGCGAATCGTGCTGTTCGCCATTGGCGTATCGGCGAGGCCCTGCGACAGCAACGCCTCGATCTCGACGTAGATGCGACCAACCGCATCGATGACGCAGCCGATCGCCTGCGCGTCGGTGACGCGATAGTTGCCGTGATAGACCGAAGCGAGCCCCCGCTGACGCAGCAGCTTCTCGATCTGCGGCCGCGCCCCGTGCACCAGAACCAGCCGGACACCGAGCGCGGCCAGCAGGTTCACATCGTAAGCCAGGGTCCGTGCGAGTTGCCCGGCGATCGCCTTGCCGCCAAAGGCAATGAGAAAGGTCTTGCCGCGAAACAGGTTGACGTATGGCGCGACCGACCGGAACCAGGTGACGAAGGGGGCAGAACTTGGCTGCTCACTCATCTCACGCCGCGGGGCCGGTCCTTCCTGCAACTTCGCCGGACTTGTCATCCTTCGCCGCCTTGGCCGCCTTTGCCGCCCTCGCCTTCTCGGCGCGCAACTCCTTCGCCCGTTGCGCCTTGGACTGCCGGGCGCTGTCCGGTGTCGCCTCCGGCGAGTCCCTGGCCGCCGCTTCCTGCACGCTTTCCGCCTTCGCGGTGGTGGCAATGACGATCCGCGGCTGCTTGACCGGGTCCACCTTCAGTTCCTTCTCGAGGCGCTCGCAGATCGTCCGCAGGACCTTGATCCGGGCGAAGTACTTGTCGTTGGATTCGACGAGCGTCCACGGCGCCGTACCGGAACTGCTGCGATCGATCATGTCACAGATTGCCTCGTGGTAGGCACCCGCCTTCTCGCGGTTGCGCCAGTCCTCCTCGGTGATCTTGAAGCGCTTGTGCTCGACCTGGGCCCGTTCCTCGAAGCGTTTCAGTTGCTCCTCATCGCTGATCTGCAGCCAGAACTTGATGACGATGCCGCCCGCGTGCCAGAGATCGTGCTCGAAATCGTTGATCTCCGAATAGGCCCGCAGCCAGTCGGCCGTGCTGCAGAAGCCTTCGACGCGCTCGACGAGGACCCGGCCATACCAGGTCCGGTCGAAGATGACGACCCTGCCGAGGCGCGGCATGTGGCGCCAGAAGCGCCACAGATAGGGCTGCGCGCGCTCCTCTTCGGTCGGTGCGGCGATGGGAATGATCTGGTACTGGCGCGCGTCCATCGCCGACATCACGCGCCGGATCGCGCCGCCCTTGCCGGCTGCGTCGGCACCCTCGAAAGCGAGAATCAGTGCCCGCTTCTTGAAGTCGGGATGGCGCATCAGCTCCGACAGACGCGCCTGCCAGGTTGCCAGCTCGGTCTCGTAAACCTTCTTCGTCAGGCTCTGCGTCATGTCGAGCGAGCTCAGCACGTCGAGACGGTCGATGCGCGGCGAGAACGGTGGCGCCACCGGCGAGTTCTGGTCCCGCTTGTCGGCGAGGCGCTTCTGCAGCGCGTCAAGAATCGTCTTGCCAACCGTCAGCGAGCGGTAGCGGTCGTCGGTTCCCTCGACGATGATCCACGGCGCCCAGGGCGTATTGGTCGTGCGCAGCAGGTGCCAGGCGACTTCCTGCAGCTTGTCGTAGGTCTTCAGGCGGTCCCAGCTCGCCTTGGTCACCCGCCAGCGGGTCAGGGGATTGGTCTCGATCGACTTCAGGCGCTCGCGTTGTGCATCCTTGGAGAGGTGGATCCAGAACTTGAGCACCAGAGCGCCCTCGTTGACCAGCATCGCCTCGAAGCGATTGAGCTGATCCATCCGCTGATCGAACTCGGCACGCGAGATGTCGTTGCTGATCCGCTCGGCAATCGGATGCGAATACCAGGAGCCGGCGAAGATGCCGATGCGGCCTTTTGGCGGCAGCGCCCGCCAGTAGCGCCACATCGAGGGACGCGCCCGTTCTTCGGCGGTCGGCGCGTAGAAGGCGTGCGTGGACAGGAAACGCGGATCCATCCACTCGTAGAGGACGTTGATGGTTTCACCCTTGCCCGAGCCATCCACACCGCTGATCAGGATGACCACCGGAAAGCTGGCGTCTGCCCGCAGCTGCTCCTGGACTTCGAGCAACTCGGCGCGCAACTTCGGCTCCTCGACCTTGAAGGTTTCCTTGTCGATCTTGTGTCCCAGCTCTGCCGATTCAAACATCAGTCGTCTCCTCCTTGAAATCACCCCATAAGGCCTGCATCGCCGCCAGGGCTGCGAGGCCAGCCGTCTCGGTCCGCAAGACGCGCGGCCCGAGACGTACTGGCAGAAAACCGGATGACGCCGCCAACTGCGCTTCCTCGGCAGCCAGCCCCCCTTCGCTGCCGACCAGCAGCTCGACGGGCCTGCCCGCGAGCGGTGGCGACACACGCTGCAGCGAGTGTGCCGCGCCTGCTGCCAGCATCAGACGCAGTGCCCCGGCCGGTGGCGGGCGCAGCAGCCAGCTCTCGAGTGGCTCGACGGGCGACAGCTCCGGCAACCGGTTGCGGCCGCATTGCTCGCAGGCAGCGACAATCACCGCCCGCCAGTGGTCCAGCCGGCGCCCTGCCCGCTCCCCGGCCAGACGCGCCACGCTGCGCCGCGACAGCACCGGCACGATGCGCGCGACACCCAATTCGACGGCCTTCTGCACGGTCAGGTCCATTTTCTCGCCAGCCTGCAGCGACTGGACCAGCGTGACCGGCAGCAGAGACTCCCGTTCCACCGCCGACCAGTCGGTCAGCTCGACGCTCACCCGCCGGCGATCGCTGGCGACGATGCGCGCACGATACTCGCCGCCGGTGCCGTCGAACAGCGTCATCTCATCGGCACGGCGCAGTCGCAGCACCGTGCTCGCATGGTGCGCCACCCGTTCCGGCAGGTCGAAACGGGCACCTGCCGCGAGCGGCTGCGGGCAATGAAAGCGGGGATGGTTCACCGTGCTATTATAAGTTTTTCCGCAATCGATGTTCGCTGTTTGGAGGCCCCTGGCGCATGGCGCTCAATACCCCGGTGTGCGAGTTCGGCTGGCGAGCCACAGACTTCGAGCTGACCGATACCAGCGGTTCGCGCCAGACCCTGTCCACCCTGCGCGGCGCGAACGGTCTGCTGCTGATGTTCATCTGCAACCACTGTCCGTATGTCAAGGCGATCATCGACCGCATCTGCCGCGACGCGCGCGAGCTGCAGACCCTGGGCATCGGCGTAGCGGCGATCATGAGCAACGATCCGGCCGAGTATCCCGAGGATTCGTTCGACAACATGGTACGCGTGGCGAGAGAACTCGATTTCCCCTTTCCCTATCTGTACGATCCGACGCAGGAAGTGGCTCGCAGCTATGGCGCCGTGTGTACGCCGGACTTCTTCGGTTTCAATCGCGAGCTCGAACTGCAGTACCGCGGCCGCCTCGATGCCAGCGGCCGCATGCCGGCGCCGCCGGATGCCCGCCGCGAACTGGTGGCGGCGATGCGCCTCGTCGCCGCGACCGGCCAGGGTCCGCGGGAGCAGACGCCGAGTATCGGTTGCTCGATCAAGTGGCGTCACTGAGCGGGCATGCGGGAGAAGAACGGCGCGGTCGCCCCGCTGGCTGACGGCGAACTCAAGCGGATGCTCGATGCCAGCATCGCGCTGGTCCGTGAAGTGGCTCAACGTGAGATCATTCCGCGCTTCCTGCGCGTCAGCCACGGCCAGCGCAAGGATGACGGGTCGCTGTGTTCGGAAGCGGATGTCGCCGCACAGCGTTTCCTTGTCGACCGCCTGAGCGGGATTCACCGCTGCCCGATCATCGGTGAAGAGATGTCGCCGGAGGCGCAGCGCGCCATCTGGGAGGCGAGCGGTGACGACCCACGCGGCCTCTGGTCGATCGATCCGATCGACGGCACCACCAACTTCATCAACGGATTGCCCTGCTTCGCCGTTTCAATTGCCTGGCTGGGGGCGCGCCGCACGCGCCTGGCGGTCACCTACAATCCGATCACCGACGAGATGTTCTACGCCCGGCAAGGCAATGGCGCCTATCTCAACGGCCGCCGCCTGCCGCTGCGCCAGGTGACGGCCGACATCGCCCGCGCCGTCGGCGGCGTCGACTTCAAGAGGATCCCCAAACCACTGGCCGATCGCATCGCCGTTCGCCCGCCGTTCTACTCGCAGCGCAACTTCGGCAGCTCGACGCTCGACTGGTGCAACCTGGCTGCCGGCCGACTCGATCTGTATCTGCACGGCGGCCAGATGCTCTGGGATTACGCAGCCGGCAGCCTGATCCTGCGTGAGGCCGGCGGCCGGATGTGTTCGTTGGCGCATGACGACTATGACGCCGAGGACGTCTGGCGCCGGCCGGTGATCGCCGCCCTGCATCCTGCCGTCTTCGCCGCCTGGCGCGACTGGGTTCGCCAGGACACACCGCCGGTCGTCGGCGCGAACGCGGACGAGAGCCGCTGACGCGCGGGCCGCCCGGGGACTGTCGGCTAGTCGTGCGTCAGTTCGCCGGCCAGTCGCCAGCCGGCTGACAGCTCTTCGGGAAGCTGTCCGGTGTCCAGGGTGACGGCGAGAGCGGCGCGCTCGCGCTCGCAACCCAGACCGGCCTGCTGCAACCAGCTCTCGCTGTAGTAGGTGTGGCGGTAGCGATCGCCCGAATCGCAGAGCAGGGTGACGACCGAGCCCTGCACACCGCGCTCCCGCATCCGCGCCATGCACGCCAGCGTGGCGATCAGGTTGGTGCCGGTCGAGGCACCGACACTGCGTCCGAGACGGGCCGTGAGTTCGTGCATCGCCGCCAGTGACCAGACGTCCGGGACCGCGACCATGGCATCGATGACCTGCGGCAGGAAGGACGCCTCGACGCGCGGGCGGCCGATGCCTTCGATGCGCGAGCCCGCATGCAGCGAGAGGTCGGGCTGGCGGGTGCGGTAGTGATCGAAGAATACCGAGTATTCCGGGTCGGCCGCACAGACGCGGGTCGTGCGGGCACAGTAGCGGACGTAACGACCGATGGTGGCGACGGTGCCGCCGGTGCCGGCACCGGAGACGATCCACCCCGGCACCGGGTGACGCTCGAGACGCATCTGCTGAAAGATCGACTCGGCGATGTTGTTGTTCGCGCGCCAGTCGGTCGCCCGCTCGGCGTAGGTGAATTGGTCGAGAAAATGGCCACCGAGTTCGTCGGCCAGTCGCCTGGATTCGCTGCCGATGGCCGCCGGATCGTCGACCAGTTGGCAGCGCCCACCCTGGAACTCGATCGCGGCGATCTTCTCGCTCGAGGTCACCGCCGGCATCACGGCGACAAAGGGCAGCGAGAGGAGACGGGCGAAATAGGCTTCCGAGATCGCCGTCGAACCGCTCGACGCCTCGACGACGGGGGCTCCCTGGCGCAGCCAGCCGTTGCAGAGCGCGTAAAGAAACAGCGAGCGCGCGAGGCGATGCTTGAGGCTGCCCGTCGGATGACTCGATTCGTCCTTGAGATACAGGTCCACCTGCGGAAAGCCGGGCAACGGCAGGGGAATCAGGTGCGTGTCGCTGGAGCGCTGGAAATCGGCCTCGATGCGGCGCACGGCAGCGAGTTCCCAGGCCCTCTCGCTGCCTGCCGCAGCTGGCATGCTCGTCTTCATGGGCAGAGTCTAGCAGCCCGCGCGAGCGGCGGCAAAACCCCGTGCGAGACCCGCCACTGCGCGCGGCACGCGATTCTGGGTTAAACTATAGTAAATTGCTCAAGTATCCATCAATCACGGGAACGCGAACAGATGTCCATCACGACGGAAGCGGTGCACGCAGCACTGAAACAAATCATCGACCCCAATACACGCAAGGATTACCTGTCGACGCGGTCGGCAAGAAACATCAGGATCGACGGTGCCGATGTCTCGCTCGACATCGAACTCGGGTATCCGGCCAGAAGCCAGATCGACGCCATCCGGCGATGCGTGATCGACGGTCTGCGAACGATCCCGGGGATCGGCAACGTCAGCGCCAACGTCGCGTCGGGCATCGTGGCACACACCGTGCAGCGTGGACTGAAGCCGCTGCCGGGGGTGAAGAACATCATCGCCATTGCCTCCGGCAAGGGTGGCGTCGGCAAGAGCACGACGGCCGTCAATCTGGCGCTGGCGCTGGCGCAGGAGGGCGCGACCGTCGGTCTGCTCGATGCCGATATCTATGGCCCGTCGCAGCCACAGATGCTCGGCCTCGCCGGCAGGCGACCCGAGTCGAGCGACGGCGTGTCGATGGATCCGCTGCTCGCACACGGGCTGCAGGCGATGTCGATCGGTTTCATGATCGACATCGATTCGCCGATGGTCTGGCGCGGCCCAATGGTGACACAGGCTCTCGAGCAACTGCTGAAGCAGACCAACTGGCAGGATGTCGATTACCTGCTGGTCGACATGCCGCCGGGGACGGGCGACACGCAGCTCACCCTGTCGCAGAAGGTTCCGGTCACCGGCGCGGTGATCGTCACGACACCGCAGGACATCGCCCTCATCGATGCGCGCAAGGGGTTGAAGATGTTCGAGAAGGTCGGCATCCCGATTCTCGGCCTGGTCGAGAACATGAGCATCCACATCTGCTCGCAGTGCGGGCATGAGGAGCACATCTTCGGTCACGGCGGCGGCGAGCAGATGTGCCGCGACTACGATACCGAGTTTCTCGGCGCTCTGCCGCTCGAGCTGTCGATCCGTGAACTGACCGATGCCGGTACACCGACGGTCGTCGGCGCACCGGATTCCCGGGCAGCCAGCATCTACCGCACGATTGCCCGCCGCCTGGCGGTGAAGGTCGCCGAGCGGGCACGCGACATGAGTGCACGCTTTCCGAACATCGTCGTCCAGAACACCTGAAGCGCCGCTGGCGCCCTGCCGCGCCGCCGCTCGCCAAGGCGGTTTCATCCGCTGCCCGGACCCCGTAGAATGAGCAGACTTTTCTCTCTCGGTGGGGTGCGGGTGGCGGCCAATGTCAATCAAATCGGATAGGTGGATCCGCCGCATGGCGGAGCAGCACGGCATGATCGACCCCTTCGAACCGACGCAGGTGCGCGAGGTCGATGGTCGCCGCATCGTCTCCTACGGTACCTCCAGCTACGGTTATGACATCCGCTGTTCGGATGAATTCAAGCTGTTCACCAATCTCAACTCGACGATCGTGGACCCGAAGAACTTCGACCCGAACTCCTTCGTCGAGGTCAAGAACGACTTCTGCATCATCCCGCCCAACTCGTTTGCCCTTGCCCGGACGGTCGAGTACTTCCGCATTCCGCGCAGTGTTCTCACCGTTTGCCTGGGCAAGAGCACCTATGCGCGTTGCGGCATCATCGTCAACGTGACGCCCTTCGAACCCGAATGGGAGGGTCATGTCACGCTCGAATTCTCCAACACGACGCCACTGCCGGCGAAGATCTACGCCAACGAAGGAATCGCGCAGGTATTGTTCTTCGAATCCGACGAGGAATGCGAGATTTCCTACAAGGATCGCGGTGGCAAGTACCAGGGTCAGGTGGGCGTGACCCTGCCCAAGATCTGAGCTGCCCGCGAGGCCACCAGGAGAGCAACGGGCAGCACTGTGTTTCCGCCGCCGGCTGACACCGACGCTGCCGACATCTCACCCCGACCAGAGACTGGATTCCGCAGATGCATTTCAATTTCCCGGTAATCGTCATCGACAAGGATTACCGCTCGGAAAACACCGGCGGAATCGGCATTCGCGCGCTCGCCAAGGCGATCGAGAAGAAGGGCTTCGAGGTCTTCGGCGTCACCAGCTACGGCGACCTGACCTCCTTTGCGCAGCAGCAGAGCCGTGCCTCGGCCTTCATCCTGTCGATCGACGACGAGGAGTTCAAGCATGGCCGATCGGACCAGACGATCGCCAGCCTGCGCGCCTTCGTCAAGGAAATACGCTGCCGAAACGAGGACATTCCAATCTTCCTCTACGGCGAGACCCGCACCTCGCGCCACATTCCGAACGACGTCCTGCGCGAACTGCACGGTTTCATCCACATGTTCGAGGACACCGCCGAGTTCATCAGCCGCTACGTCGTCCGTGAAGCCAAGGCCTACCTCGAGAGCCTGGCGCCGCCCTTCTTCCGGGCGCTGACGCATTACGCCGAGGACGGATCCTACTCCTGGCACTGTCCCGGTCATTCGGGCGGTGTCGCCTTCCTGAAGAGCCCGGTGGGGCGCATGTTCCACCAGTTCTTCGGTGAGAACATGCTGCGTGCCGATGTCTGCAATGCGGTCGAGGAACTCGGCCAGCTGCTCGACCACACCGGCCCGGTGGCGGCCTCCGAGCGCAACGCGGCGCGCATCTTCAACGCCGATCACCTGTTCTTCGTCACCAACGGTACCTCGACCTCGAACAAGATCGTCTGGCATTCGACCGTCGCCCCGGGCGACATCGTCATCGTCGACCGCAACTGCCACAAGTCGATTCTT
This sequence comes from Candidatus Accumulibacter conexus, assembly GCA_017592775.1. Taxonomy (GTDB): domain Bacteria; phylum Pseudomonadota; class Gammaproteobacteria; order Burkholderiales; family Rhodocyclaceae; genus Accumulibacter; species Accumulibacter conexus. The sequence continues at coordinate 60,731 of JAGFNJ010000007.1, forward strand.
CACTCGATCATCATGACCGGCGCCATCCCGGTGTTCCTGATGCCGACCCGCAACCATTACGGGATCATCGGCCCGATTCCGAAGGAGGAGTTTCTCTGGCAGAACATCCGCGCCAAGATCGAGGCACACCCCTTCGCGCGTGATGTCCGGAGCAAGCCGCGCGTGCTGACCATCACCCAGAGCACCTACGACGGCATCCTGTACAACGTCGAGGAGATCAAGCAGATGCTCGACGGCGTCATCGACACCCTGCATTTCGACGAAGCGTGGTTGCCGCACGCGGCCTTCCATGACTTCTACGGCGACTACCATGCCATCGGCGCCGATCGGCCGCGCTGCCAGGATTCGATGATCTTCTCGACGCAATCGACGCACAAGTTGCTCGCCGGGCTGTCGCAGGCATCGCAGATCCTGGTGCAGGAGTCGGCAGGACGCAAGCTCGACCGTGATGTCTTCAACGAAGCCTATCTGATGCACACCTCGACCTCGCCGCAGTACGCGATCATCGCCTCCTGCGACGTCGCCGCGGCGATGATGGAGGCCCCGGAGGGAACCGCGCTGGTCGAGGAGTCGATTGCCGAGGCGCTGAATTTCCGCAGCACGATGCGCAAGGTGGAAAGCGAGTGGGGTGCCGACTGGTGGTTCAAGGTTTGGGGGCCAGAGGATCTGAGCGGCGAGGGTCTCGAGGAACGCACGGCGTGGATCCTGAGGCCGGGCGAGCGCTGGCACGGCTTCGGCCAACTCGCCGAGGGTTTCAACATGCTCGACCCGATCAAGGCAACCATCATCACACCCGGGCTGGACGTGGACGGAGCATTCGCCGAGTGGGGCATCCCGGCGGCGATCGTCACCAAGTACCTGGCCGAACATGGGATCATCGTCGAGAAGTGCGGTCTCTACTCGTTCTTCATCATGTTCACCATCGGCATCACCAAGGGTCGCTGGAATACCATGGTGACCGAGTTGCAGCAGTTCAAGGATGGCTACGACCAGAACCTGCCGCTATGGAAGGTCATGCCGGAGTTTCTGGGCAAGAACCCGCGCTACGACAGGTACGGGCTGAAGGATCTCTGCCGGCAGATTCACGGCGTCTATGCGGCCAACGACGTCGCGCATCTGACCACCCGCATGTACCTCTCGGACATGGAGCCGGCGATGAAACCGACCGATGCCTTCGCCAAGATGGCGCACCGGGAGATTGACCGCGTGCCGATCGACGAACTCGAGGGGCGCATCACCAGCACCCTGCTGACGCCTTACCCGCCAGGAATTCCGTTGCTGATCCCGGGCGAACGTTTCAATGCGACGATCGTCCGCTACCTGCAGTTCGCGCGCGATTTCAACGAACGCTTTCCCGGCTTCGAAACCGACGTCCATGGCCTGGTCAAGGCGCTGGTCGATGGCAAGCCGGTGTATTCGGTAGACTGCGTCCGCTGAGTCCCTGGCTCAGCGGCAGGAGCGGCACTGGCCTGCCGCCACCGGCCTCAGCGCCCGGCCGTTGGCGCCGGCGGCGGCACCTCGGCCAGATTGCCGCTGGCCGGCCCGGTCTCCGCATCGCTGGCCGGGACCGTTTCTTCGTCGTCTTCCGGCACCACCGGGTCGCCGGCTGAAGTATCCTCGACCAGGCGCTGGACGCCGTCCTCGCCCACCGCCGTGTCCTCGAAGCGGAGCAGCGTGATGCGGTGGTTGTCCATCTCGAGCACGGTCAGCCGGGCTCCCTCGAGCTGCACGGTATCACCAACCTTCGGTACGCTGCCCAGTCGCTTGTAGAACAGGCCGGCCAGCGTCACGTAGTCGTCATCCCTCGGGAACGGGAAGTCGACCAGGCTCTCGAGGTCCGAGACGCGCATCGAGGCATCGATCTCGTACTGGCTGCCGACCAGTTTCTTCACCCGTCTCGCCTGGCGGGTGAACTCGTCCTCATACTCGCCGACGATCTCCTCGAGGATGTCCTCGAGGGTGATGATCCCCTCCGTGCCACCATACTCGTCGATCACCACCGCCATCTGCTGCCGCGTCCGCTTGAAGTCCTTCAGCAGATCGCTCAGCAGCTTGCTGTTGGGCACGATGTACGGCGCCTGCGCAAAATCACCGACGGGTCGCCGGCTGACGTCATCGAGCTTGTCGCCGCTGCTCTCGGCCATGACGCTCAGCAGTTCCTTGATCGCCACGACGCCGGTGATGCGGTCGAGGCTCTTGTCGTAGACCGGGAAACGCGCATGCGGCACGTCGCGGAACAGCCGCAGCGCCTCGGCCAGGGTCTCTTCGCGGGCCAGCGCACGAATCTGGGTGCGCGGGATCATCGCCTCGCGGACGGTGTGCTCGTCGAGCTTGAAGACGCCGCGAATCATCTCCGTCTCCTCGCGCGCGAGGGTTCCATCCTTTTCGCTCGCGGAGAGGATCATGCGGATCTCCTCGACCGACATCGTGAAGTGGCTTTCGCCGTGGCCTTCGAGGTTGCTCTGGCCGAACAGCCGCAGCAGCCCATTTGAAGACATCTTCATGACGTAGATCAGCGGCCTGAAGGTGAGGTACAGCAGGTTGATCATGCCACCGACGGCCATGCTGAGCTGCTCCGCCTTGTGGAAGGCGAGCACCTTCGGTGCCAGTTCGCCGGCGACCACATGCAGGTACGAGATGACGACGAAGGCAAAGACGTAGGAGACGGTGTGCGCGGCCTTGACCAGCGCCTCGCTGTCGCCGAAGAGCGTCAAGGCGGCGACGAACCAGGGATCGGTCAGCGTGCTGATGGTCTCCATGCCGACTGCTCCGAGACCGAGCGAGACGAGGGTGATGCCGACCTGGGTCACCGAGTAGAATCGTTCCGGTTCGTTGTGCAGCATTTCGACGCGGGCGGCCCGTTTGTCGCCGTCCTCCGCCAGTTGGCGAATGCGGCTGCGCCGCGCCGACGAGATGGCGATCTCCGAGCCGACGAAGAACGCATTGCCGGCGATGAACACCAGGATCAGCACCAGATTCATGTAAAGCGCCATCTGTTCCATGCAGTACCCCTCCTTTGTTGTCTCCGCTGCGGTCAGAACGCTGGCAGTGCCGGCAGCGGCACGGCGGGCGCCTGCCCACCGTTCATGATTGTTCGTCTAACGGGGGAATTCTCCGATATCCGCCTCGCGCAGGCCGAATGATACGCCATTGATGCCCGAATCCTAGCCGTTTGCGGCTCACCACAGCCGCCAGCGCCGGTCGCCCCGGCGTGCGCCAGCGGGCGACAGCCCGGCGTTGCGCTAGAATGCGCCATTTCTCCAGCACAAGGAAAGCAGTGGACGGCATCACCATCGCCCTCTCGAAGGGCCGCATCTTTGACGAGACGCTGCCGCTCCTGGCCGCAGCCGGAATCGAACCGCTCGAGAATCCGGAAACCTCCCGCCGCCTGATTCTCCCGACCAACCGGGACAATGTCCGCGTGCTGATCGTTCGCGCCACCGACACGCCGACCTACGTCCAGTACGGCGCCGCCGACCTCGGCGTGGCAGGCAAGGACGTCCTGCTCGAACATGGCAGCGACGGTCTGTATCAGCCGATCGACCTCGGCATCGCCCGCTGCCGGATGATGGTCGCGGTGCCCGCCGGTTTCGACTACCAGCGGGCGGTACGCCAGGGTGCCCGCCTGAAGGTGGCGAGCAAGTACCTCAACATCGCCCGCGAACATTTTGCTGCCAAGGGCGTGCACGTCGACCTGATCAAGCTCTACGGGTCAATGGAACTTGCCCCACTGGCCGGCCTTGCCGACGCCATCGTCGACCTGGTTTCCACCGGCAGCACGCTGAAGGCCAACAATCTCGTCGCCTGTGAGCACATCATGGACATCTCGTCGCGGTTGATCGTCAACCAGGCCGCCTTGAAGCTCAAGCGGGAGGCGCTGGTACCGATTCTCGATGCGATCGCCGGTGTGGTGCAGCGATGATCGCCATCAAGCGCCTGACCAGCAGCGACAGCGATTTCCGCGCGCGTCTCGACGCCCTGCTGGCCTTCGAGGCAGCGCAGGACCAGTCGGTCGACGAATGCGTCGCGGCCATTCTTGCCGATGTCAGGGCACGCGGTGATGCGGCAGTGGTCGAGTACACCCGCCGCTTCGATGGCCTGAGCGTCGCCTCGATGAGCGAACTCGAGTTGACACAGGACGAACTGCGCCAAGCGCTTGCCGGCTTGCCGACCGAGCAGCGAGGAGCCCTGGCGGCGGCGGCCGAGCGCGTGCGCCGCTATCACGAGCGCCAGCCACTGCAGGGCTGGCAGTACGACGACCCCGACGAAGCCATGCGCGGCACCATGCTCGGGCAGAAGGTGACGCCACTCGACCGCGTCGGACTGTACGTTCCCGGCGGCAAGGCGTCGTACCCTTCCTCAGTCCTGATGAACGCGATCCCTGCGCACGTCGCCGGCGTCGGCGAACTGATCATGGTCGTGCCGACGCCGGCGGGCGCGCACAACCCGCTCGTCCTCGCAGCGGCAGCACTCGCCGGCGTGGACCGGGTCTTCACCATCGGCGGTGCGCAGGCGGTGGCGGCTCTCGCCTATGGCACGCAGACGGTGCCGAAGGTCGACAAGATCGTCGGCCCGGGCAACGCCTACGTCGCGGCAGCCAAACGGCGGGTATTTGGCGTCGTCGGCATCGACATGGTGGCCGGACCATCCGAAATCCTCGTCATCTGCGATGGGCACACCGACCCCGACTGGGTGGCGATGGACCTCTTCTCGCAGGCCGAGCATGATGAACTGGCGCAGTCGATCCTCGTCTGCCCCGACGCCACGTTCATCGACCGGGTTGCCGAGGCAATCGAACGGCTGTTGCCGACGATGCCACGGCAGCAGGTGATCCGCGCTGCGCTCGAGAACCGTGGTGCGCTGATTCTCGTGCGCGATCTCGACGAGGCCTGTGAAATAGCCAATCGCATCGCGCCAGAGCATCTGGAGCTGTCGCTGGCCGACGCCGACGAGTGGGTGGGCCGCATCCGCCACGCCGGTGCGATCTTCATCGGTCGCCATGCATCCGAGTCGCTCGGCGACTACTGCGCCGGCCCGAACCATGTCCTGCCGACTTCCGGCAGTGCCCGCTTCTCGTCGCCGCTCGGTGTCTATGATTTCCAGAAACGCAGCAGCCTGATCCGCATTTCGCCGGCGGGGGCCCGGACACTCGGGCGAATCGCCGCGACGCTGGCTTACGGCGAAGGCTTGCCGGCACACGCACGCTCGGCGGAGTATCGCCTCGAGGAGAGCTGACGGGGAGGGAGCGGGGTGGCGGGCGCGCTGGCCGGGTCCGCCAGCCGCCCTGGCTCAGCGGGCGGCGGCACCACTCCTCGCTGCCGCCCTGCTCACACGGCGGACCTGACGCGGGCAAGCTGCTGTACGTGTTCGATCAGCAGGGCTTCCGGGTAAGGCTTGCCGAGAACCACATTGACGCCGGCAGCCGCCGCTTCGTCCTGCAACTGATCGCTGTCCGAGGTGACGATGATGATCGGCAGGGAAGCGGTACGCGGATCGCCCCGCACCTGCCGCGCCAGTTGCAGGCCGGTCATCCCGGGCATGTCGACATCGGTGACCAGCACATCGGGCAGCGAGGCTTCGATCTGTCGCGCGGCATCCGCACCGTCCTCGGCCATGACCACCTGGAAGCGGTGCGCGGCAAGCAGCCTGCCGGTCTTGATGCGGACCACTTTCGAATCGTCGGCGACCATGACGACCGTCTGTTCAGCCGTCCTGAACGCGGGCGCCGGCGGCGGAACGGCGGCCAGCTCACGGCGCCTCGCCTCCTCGGCCGCCTGTCGTGCTGCCTCACGCTCGATGGCGGCTTCGACCGCCAGGCGTTCCTCCTCCTCTTGGCGAAGCGCTTCCTCCACTGCCAGGCGATCTGCCTCGAGACGGGCGGCTTCCTCGGCCGCCAGCCGTTGGGCTTCTTCGCGGCGCGCTGCTTCCTCGGCGGCCAGGCGTTCGGCCTCGCGGCGAGCGGCTTCCTCGGCAGCCAGGCGTTCGGCTTCGCGACGCGCTGCTTCCTCGGCAGCCAGCCGTTCGGCCTCGCGGCGGGCGGCTTCCGCGGCGGCCAGCCGTTCGGCTTCGCGACGCGCTGCTTCCTCGGCGGCCAGGCGTTCGGCCTCGCGGCGCGCGGCTTCCTCGGCAGCCAGGCGTTCGGCCTCGCGGCGGGCGGCTTCCTCGGCGGCCAGGCGTTCGGCTTCGCGACGCGCTGCTTCCTCGGCGGCCAGGCGTTCGGCTTCGCGTCGCGCGGCCTCCTCAGCGGCCAGGCGTTCGGCTTCGCGTCGGGCGGCTTCCTCGGCAGCCAGGGGTTCTGCTTCGCGACGCGCGGCTTCCTCGACCGCCAGCCGTTCGGCTTCGCGACGCGCGGCTTCCTCGACCGCCAGCCGTTCGGCTTCGCGACGCGCGGCCTCCTCGGCGGCCAGGCGTTCGGCTTCGCGTCGGGCGGCTTCCTCGGCAGCCAGGCGTTCGGCTTCGCGACGCGCGGCTTCCTCGACCGCCAGCCGTTCGGCTTCGCGACGCGCGGCTTCCTCGACCGCCAGCCGTTCGGCCTCGCGGCGGGCGGCTTCCTCGGTGGCCAGGCGCTCGGCTTCGCGGCGGGCTGCCTCCTCGGCAACCAGGCGTTCGGCCTCGCGGCGGGCGGCCTCCTCGGCGGCCAGGCGTTCGGCTTCGCGGTGTGCGGCGTCCTCGACGGCGGCGCGCTCGGCCTCATGGCGCGCGACCAGCCCGGCCGCGTCCTCGGCAGCCTTTCCTGCCGCAGATGGCCTCCTCCCGGCGCGTCCGGCAACCAGCATTCGCCAGGCGACGAAAGCGACGACCACGCCGCCCAGGATCAACAGCCACACCTCATTCATTGACATTGCATGCCCCTCCGCATCGACCATCAGCGTCAGATACCGAAGCCCCTCCGCGCTCGCCCTTGCCGGCGCAGGCAGGTGGCCCCCCCACAGTATCCGCATGATAAAACGAATGACCGCCGGCTTGCGCGGTGCGCGCGAAGAACGTCGTCGGTCGTCGCTGCCGCGACCCGCCTGTCGTCGGCTGACGGCAGCATGGCGGTAGCCTGCGGAAACTGAGAGAATCGCGTCCTCGAACATCGTTGGTCAGGCGTCCTGCGCGGCGCGTACCCGGCCCCGTCCCGAGAAGCCTGCTGCCGGCGCGTCGTCATGGCGCAGGTGTCGCCGATTCGACGTCTAGGAGGTACTGATGGCACCACAAAGCTCTTCGGCAGATGTATCGTCAATCGAGGAGGTTATCGTCGAAATGCGCGGCGGGCGCATGGTTGTCCTGGTCGACGAGGAGGATCGCGAGAACGAAGGTGATCTGATCCTGGCTGCCGAGCACGTCACTCCCGAGGCAATCAACTTCATGGCCCGCTTCGGCCGCGGACTGATCTGCCTGACGCTCACCGAGGCACGCTGCCGCCAACTCGGGCTGACGCAGATGACGCGCGACAACAAGAGCCCGTACAGTACGGCGTTCACGGTCTCGATCGAAGCGGCGACCGGAGTGACCACCGGCATCTCGGCGCAGGACCGCGCGCTGACGATCAAGGCGGCGGTGGCGCGAAACGCCCGTCCGGACGACATCGTCCAGCCCGGCCATGTCTTCCCCATCATGGCCAAGACCGGTGGTGTGCTGGTGCGTGCCGGCCATACCGAGGCCGGTTGCGACCTGGCCCTGCTGGCGGGCCTCGAGCCGGCGGCAGTGATCTGCGAGATTCTCAAGGAAGACGGCAGCATGGCGAGGTTCGGGGACCTGGTCGGCTTTGCCCGTGAGCACAGCCTCAAGATCGGCACCATCGCCGACCTGATCCACTACCGCAGCCGGCACGAGACGCTGGTCGAGCGGGCGCTGTCGAAGACCGTGCAGTCGGCGCATGGCGAATTCACGCTGCACGCGTACACCGACTGCACATCGGACGAGGTACACCTCGTGTTGAGCAAGGGCGAGATCCGTCCCGACCGGGAGACCCTGGTGCGGGTGCACGAGCCGCTGTCGGTGGTGGATTTCCTCGATCCCGGCGGCGGTCGCCACAGCTTCCCGCTGAGCGTCGCGCAGGCGGCACTGGCGCGCGTCGAGGCGGGAGTCATCGTCCTCCTGCATCGCCCCGAAAGCGGCCAGGATCTGCTGTCGATCCTGCGCGAACCGGCGGCCACACGCCGACCGGCAACCCGCTGGGATCCGCGCATCTACGGCATTGGCGCACAGATCCTGCGCGACCTCGGAGTGGGCAAGATGAAACTCCTCTCGAGCCCACGCCGCATGCCGAGCATGACCGGTTTCGGTCTCGAAGTCACTGGACACGTGGCCACGCAGCACGACCTCGAAAGGCTCTGATGGGAACCCCGAACCGACCGACCAGCATTCGCCCCCTGACCAGCGGCAGCAGCATTCGCGAGTACGAAACAGCGCTCGACGGCACCGGCCTGCGCGTTGCCGTCGTGATGAGCCGCTTCAACCAGGACATCGGCGAGGGTCTGCTCAGTGCATGCACCAGCGAACTCACGCGTCTCGGTGTTGCCGAGGCCGCGATCACGGTGGCTACCGTTCCCGGGGCTCTGGAGATCCCCCTCGCCTTGCAGGCGATGGCGCAAAGCACGCGCTTCGACGCCCTGATCGCGCTCGGCGCGGTCATCCGTGGCGAGACCTATCACTTCGAAATCGTCGCCAACGATTCCTGCCGGGCGTTGATGGAGGTTCAACTGGCCAGCGGGGTGCCGATCGCAAACGGCGTCCTGACCTGCGAGGATGATGATCAGGCTGTGGCCCGAATGCATCAGAAGGGTATCGACTGCGCCCGGGCAGCGGTCGAGATGGCCAATCTGCTGCGCCTGGTCCGGGAGCACACGCAATGACCGCGGCGCAATCGCCGCGGGCCGGCGGCAAGCCGAGGCCACTCACGCCAAGGCGGCGCGCCCGCGAGTTCGTCCTGCAGGGACTCTACCAGTGGCAGGTCAGCGGCAGCGACGAAGCGGCGATCGAAGCCAACCTGCGGGACAGCGAGGGCTTCGAGAAGGCGGACCACGAGTTCTTCGCCGGCCTGCTGCGCGGCGTCCTCGCGCAGCACGAAGCGCTGCAGGAACAATTGCAACCCTGCCTCGACCGTCCGTTTGGCGAGCTGTCGCCGGTGGAAGGCTGCGTGCTTCTCGCCGGCGCCTTCGAGCTGCGCAACCATCCGCAGACACCGTATCGGGTGGTGATCAACGAATCGATCGAGCTGGCGAAGAGCTTTGGCGGAACCGACGGCCACAAATACGTGAACGGCGTGCTGGACAAACTGGCGGTTCGCCTGCGTCCGACCGAGGTTGCCGCCGGCCGTCCAGCCGCCAGCAGGAGCCGATGAGCCGCCACTCCGGTTGCACGGAACAGCGCGACGCGCAATCAGGATGCCCAGCGAGTTCGAACTGATCCGGCGCCATTTCACCCGGCCAACGCCGCAGGCATTGCTCGGACCCGGTGACGATTGTGCGCTCCTCATCCCGAGCGAGGGAATGCTGCTGGCGGTGACCACCGACATGCTGGTCGAGGGCACGCATTTCCTGCCGGACACCGACCCTTGTGCGCTCGGCTGGAAGACGCTGGCAGTCAGCCTGTCGGATCTGGCGGCGATGGGTGCACGTCCACGCTGGGCTCTGCTCGCCGGCAGCCTGCCGGCGGACGACGAGTCATGGATCGCGCAGTTCGCTGCCGGCCTGTTCGCCTGCGCCGGCCGGCATGCGGTCGACGTCGTCGGCGGCGATACCACGCGTGGCCCACGCAACCTCTGCCTGACGGCGATCGGTGAACTCCCGGCGGCCACCGCGCTGCGGCGTGACCGCGCCTTGCCGGGCGACGATCTCTGGCTCTCGGGCCAGACCGGTCTGGCGGCACTCGGACTCGCTCACCTGCAGGGACGAGTCCACCTCGGCCAGGCGCTGCGGGACACGTGCGTCACTGCGTTGCAGCGGCCGTTGCCGCGCGTCGAACTCGGCCTTCGCCTGCGCGACCTGGCGCACGCCGCGATCGACGTCTCGGACGGCCTGCTCGCCGACCTCGGCCATATCGTCGAGCAGTCGCAGGTCGGCGCCGAGATCTCGCTCGCTCGCCTGCCGCCGCTACCGGGCGGGATCGAGCCGCTGCTGGCTCGCCGCTGCCAACTGGCGGGGGGTGACGACTACGAACTGCTGTTCACGGCCGCAGTCGACAGACGCGACCAGCTTGCTGCCCTCGCGGGCGAGCTGGAGTTGCCGCTCTGGCGATGTGGCAGCATCGTTGCCGCGCCAGTGGGCGCGGTGAGAGTGGTGGATGAAGACGGACAGGTAGTGGATTTTGCCGCCAGGGGATTCGATCACTTTGCCTAGCCCGCCCTCGATCCGCTTCCTGTTCGCCCATCCGGCGCATCTGGTTGCCTGCGGCTTCGGCAGCGGCCTGTCGCCGCGCGCACCCGGAACCGTCGGCACCTTGTTCGCGTGGCTTTCGTACCCGCTCCTCAGCCAGTCGATGAACGAGCTGCAGATGCTGCTCTTCCTGTCGTTCGCCTTCGTCGCCGGGGCGCTGGCGGTGCAGCGGACGGGCGTCGATCTCGGCGTCATCGACCACGGCAGCATTGTCTGGGACGAGATCGTTCCCTTCTGGCTGGTGCTGCTGTTCTGCCCGGGACACTGGCTGTGGCAGACCACCGCCTTCTGCCTGTTCCGCTTCTTCGACATCGTCAAGCCGCAGCCGGCGCGTTACTTCGACGAGCAGGTCAAGAACGGCTTCGGCGTGATGTGCGACGACCTGGTGGCGGCGGGCTACACGCTGCTGGTCCTGGCGATCCTGCGCTTCGCACTGCCATGAACGACCCCGGGCAGGTGGCGCTGGAAGCACTGGCGGCAGAGGTCGGACGCCGGCTGCTGCAGTCTGGCGAGCGCCTGACGACCGCTGAATCGTGCACCGGTGGCTGGCTCGGTCAATGCATCACGGCGGTCGCTGGCAGCTCGCGCTGGTTCGATCGCGGTTTCATCACGTACTCGAACGAGGCGAAGACCGAGTTGCTCGGCGTCAGCGGCGACACCCTCGCCAGCCACGGCGCGGTCAGCGAGACGACTGCCGCCGCCATGGCTCTCGGTGCCCTGGCGCGCAGCCCGGCGGACTGGGCGATCGCCATCACCGGTATTGCGGGTCCCGACGGCGGCACTACGGAGAAGCCGGTCGGCACGGTCTGTTTCGCCTGGGTTCGAGCCGATGCGCAGGTGTTTACCGCCACGCACCATTTCCAGGGCGATCGCCGGGCCGTGCGTGCGCAGTCGGTCGCACACGCGCTGCGCGAACTCGTGCCGCGGGTCGGCCACTGCAGCGCCTGAGGGTGTGGGAAGAAGTCGTCGCCAACCGGAGAGGATGACCGGCGCGGGAACGGGCAACGAAGCGAAGCGCCCCGCTTTCATCGGCGCCAGAGCGGCGGACGTGCGAGCCGACCGATCGGCAGCACAACGGATCGGGTCACGGCCTTCGCGCTTTTTCCGGCGCGGCGGCAGCCGTCGGCCGCGTCGCCTTGCGTGGTCCGACAGATTCTCGGCACAGCGCCCTGCCATGTAATAAAATGAGCCACTTAAACGCGCCCAACCTGTCCCCGATGCTTCCCGGAATCGCCAATCTTCGTGCTGTTGCGGTGGCTGCCGTACTGCCGCCGCTGCTCGTCTGGTCCGCTGGCGCCGCACAGGCCGCCACTCTGGGCAAGATGACCGTGCTGTCGACGCTCGGTTCGCGCTTCCAGGCGGTGGTCCAGATTGCGGACGGTGCCGGCGACGGGAGAAGGATGCTGGCGGAGTGTTTCCGCCTCGCGCCGACGGGCGAAGGCGACCTGCCGACCCTGCGCAACGCTCACCTGACGGTCGAGGAGAGCGGCGGCCGGCTGCACCTGCGAATCGCCTCCGAGCAGACGATCAACGACCCGCTGCTGCAGGTCAATGTGCGGGTCGGTTGTGGCGCCGAAACCGGCCGCAACTACGTACTGCTGATCGATCCGCCGAATCGCCGGGCACAGCCGCCGACCCTCGCGCGACCACAGACCGGTGATCGGCAACTGCCGGTGCCCCCTCTCACCGCCGTGCCACTGGCGACACCCGCTACCACCGAGGCCGCGCGCGCCCGCCTGACGACACCCGCCGCGGCAGCAACGGCCACGCCGTCAGCGTCGCCACGCGAGCCATCCCGCCGAACGGCCGCCACCGGCAGGGCCGGCGACCGCCTCCTGCTGTCTGGCGAGGACGAGGCCGCCAGAGCCCTTCCGGGCGACGCGCATCCCTTGCGTCTGAGCACGCGGCTGTCGACCGAGCTGCTCGGGAAGAAGAGCGAAAGCCAGCGCGCCGTATTGCGCATCGAATATCAGCTGCTGTCAGCCGTGCATACGCAGGCGGCACAGCAGTTGGCGATGGCGCTGCAGATACGGCAGCTCGAGAGCACCCTCGAGGCACTGCAGAGAAAAAGCGCCGAGCAGCCGCTGCCACCGCCGGCCTCTGCCGCGGTGACTCCGGCAGGGGCGAGCGACAGCGACAGGCCGTCGCAGGCAGCGGCGACTCCGGCCGCCGTCAAGCCGAACGTCCCGCCGGTCGCGACAGCGAGCGAACCCGACTGGTGGTTCGAGGCGAGCGTGGTCCTGGGGTTGATTGCCGCTCTCGCCTGGTTCCTGCGACGGCGCTCGGTGATGCCGTCGTCGACCGTGGCGCTGGCAGCCCCCGAAGTGATGCCGGACGTCTCCGCCGACGAGTCCCGCTGGGAATTGCAGATCGCCGACGATGGCGGCCGAACGAAGCCCGGCGGCGCGACCGTCACCACGACCGACAGCCTGCTGGCCCCCGACGACGGAGGCAACGATGCGGCCGCGTTACCGGTTCGCGAAGCCGAGAACGAGGTGACGGCAGTCGTCGAACTGGCCGAGATCATGCTCTCCTTCGGCCGCACCAAAGGGGCTCAGCGTGCCCTCGAGGAATTCATCGCACAGCAACCGACGGCGGCAGTCACACCCTGGCTGAAACTGCTCGAGGTCCATCGCCAGACCAACGAGCAGACCGCTTTCGAGTCGCTGGCTCTGAAGCTCACCAGCCTTTTCAACGTCGCCGCGCCCAGCTGGCAGGCAGCCGAAGAATTGACAGCGCCCATGGTGGCGAGCAGTGAGCTGGCGCGGATGCCCATCGACCAGATCCTGGCACGCCTGCCGACCATTGGCGGGATGACGCACATCAGGCGCGAGCTGCTTCGTCTCTGGGATTCGCCGGAGTGCCTGGCCTACCTGGACAAGCTTCTGCGGGACAATCGCAAGGGGGAACGCAGGGGTTTTGAGATCGCCGCCGTGCGCGAGTTGCTGGTTCTGGCCGACATGCAGCAGGACCGTCGGCGGCCCGCGCGCTGAAAGGCCGGCTGCGGGCGCCGTCCCGGGCGACGATCGATCCCGCCGCTTTCATGCTGTATGTAAATGCAGTATATTGAACAAGTCGGCGGCGGCATCTTCAGCGCTGTCGAACGTGGGATAATTCCCGTCAATCAAGAACAAGGACAGGCGACAATGGACGACAACAAGTCGAAGGCTCTGGCTGTGGCGCTGGCCCAGATCGAAAAGCAGTTTGGCAAGGGCTCGATCATGCGCATGGGTGAAGGGAGCGTGGTCACCGACATGCCGGTGGTCTCGACCGGTTCACTCGGGCTGGACATCGCGCTGGGCATTGGCGGCCTGCCGCGTGGCCGCGTGGTCGAAATCTATGGACCGGAATCATCCGGCAAGACGACGCTGACGTTGCAGGTGATCGCCGAGATGCAGAAGATCGGCGGCACAGCGGCGTTCATCGATGCCGAGCATGCGCTCGACCCCGGCTACGCACAGAAGCTCGGAGTCAAGCTCGACGAGTTGCTGATTTCGCAGCCCGACACCGGCGAACAGGCACTCGAAATCGCGGACATGCTGGTGCGGTCGGCAAGCGTGGACGTGGTGGTGATCGATTCGGTCGCGGCGCTGGTTCCCAAGGCCGAAATCGAAGGCGACATGGGCGACTCGCTGCCCGGCCTGCAGGCGCGGCTGATGAGCCAGGCGCTGCGCAAGCTGACGGCCAACATCAACCGAACCAATACCCTGGTGATCTTCATCAACCAGATCCGGATGAAGATCGGCGTCATGTTCGGCAGCCCGGAAACGACCACCGGTGGCAACGCGCTCAAGTTCTACGCTTCGGTGCGGCTCGACATCCGGCGCATCGGCAGCATCAAGAAGGGCGATGAGGTCATCGGCAACGAGACCCGGGTCAAAGTGGTGAAGAACAAGGTCGCGCCGCCGTTCCGCGAAGCCATCTTCGACATCCTCTATGGCGAGGGGACTTCGCGCGAAGGTGAAATCGTCGAACTCGGAGTGCTGCACAAGCTGGTCGACAAGTCTGGCTCGTGGTATTCCTACAATGGCGAGAAGATCGGCCAGGGCAAGGACAACGCCCGCGAATACCTCAAGAGCAAGCCCGACGTGGCGCAGGAAATCGAGAGCCGCATTCGCGCCGCGGTGAAGGTGCCGTCGCCGGGAACCAGTGTCGCCACCGCCTGAGGGCCGGTTGATGCCGGACGCGCTGCGCGAGCGGGCGCTGCGCCTGCTCGCGCGTCGTGAGCACACGCGCCAGGAGTTGATGGACAAGCTCGCCGCGCAGGCAGAGGGTCCGCAGGAGCTGTCGGCAGTGCTCGATGACCTGGGCAGCAGCGGCCTGCAATCCGATTGCCGTTACGCCAGCAGCCGCCTCAGGGCGCGTGCCGAACGTTTCGGCGACGCCCGGCTGGCGCATGAACTGCGGGCAAAAGGCGTTGCCGATGAGCTCGTGAATGCGGCGCTGACGGGTGCCGAAGACGAGCTGACACGAGCCCGGCGCGTCTGGGCGCGACGCTTCGGACAGCAGCCAGCCGCTCCCGGCGATGCGGCAGAGCGCGCGCGGCAGATGCGCTTCCTGGCCGGCCGGGGATTCTCCGCCGAGACCGTTCGGCGCGTACTGCGTGCCGCCCCTGACGACGAGTGAACATGTCCGAAAAGCAGAGCACCCTGTCCACGATCATGCTCAACAAGCGCTACAAGGCGCGCACCGTGGTCCACGACGTTTCGTTCGAGGTGACCAGCGGCGAGGTCGTCGGCCTCCTCGGCCCGAATGGCGCTGGCAAGACCACCTGCTTCTACATGGTGGTCGGTCTCGTTGCCTGCGATGGCGGCGAGGTTCGTCTCGATGACGTCGAGCTGACCCACCTGCCGATCCACAAGCGTGCCCGACTCGGCGTCTCGTATCTGCCGCAGGAAGCTTCTGTCTTCCGCAAACTGACGGTCAGCGAGAACATCCGGGCCGTGCTCGAACTGCAGCGGCTGCCCGCCGTCCAGATCGAGGAGCGAAGCGAACTCCTGCTTGAGGAACTGCACATCGGTCATCTGCGTGCGAACCCGGCGACATCGCTCTCCGGTGGCGAGCGGCGACGGGTTGAAATCGCTCGTGCGCTGGCCACCGAACCGCGTTTCATCCTGCTCGACGAACCCTTCGCCGGGGTCGATCCGATTGCGGTCCTCGACATCCAGCGCATCATCCGCTTCCTGAAGGACCGCGGCATCGGTGTCCTGATCACCGACCACAACGTGCGCGAGACGCTGGGCATTTGCGACCACGCCTACATCATCAACGAGGGAAGTGTCCTCGCCGCCGGTCGTCCGGACGAAATCATTTATAATGAAAACGTCCGCAAGGTGTATCTCGGCGAGAATTTCCGCCTCTAATCGCGACAGCCCTTCGGTGATGATCAGAGAACCAGACGGGCAGTCTACCGTGCCGGTACGGTGGCTCACCCGGTTCCGCACATGAAACCATCCCTAACGCTCAAGCTAACCCAGCATCTTGCGTTGACCCCACAGCTGCAACAGTCGATTCGGCTGCTGCAACTGTCAACGGTCGAACTGGAGCATGAGCTGGAGAAGTTCCTGCAGGAGAACCCGCTGCTCGAGCGCGCAGAGGAGTATGCGCAGCCGGCCGCGCCGCCGGGTGACCACGCCGACAGTGATTTCCAGGAGAGCGAGCCGAGCACCGAGCCACCGTCGGGATCGACCGCCGGCGACGACGACGGCTGGCCAGACGAGTACTTCGGCAACGGCGGCTCTGCCGGCTCTTTCGACGGCGACGAAGACGGCGACAACGACTATCAGGACGTCCAGGCAGCAACCGTCTCGCTGCGCGACCATCTCCTGTGGCAGCTTGCTCTGACCTCGATCTCCGAGCGGGACCGCGTCCTGGTGGGCTATCTGATCGACCTCCTTGACGACGACGGCTACCTGTCGCAACCGCTCGAGGAGATCGCGCAGGCCATGCCCGACGAACTCGACGTCGGACTCGAGGACTTGCAGATCGCGCTCAGGTACCTGCAGAACCTCGACCCGACCGGCGTCGGCGCACGCAGCGCCCAGGAATGCCTGGCTCTGCAACTGATGGCCATGCCGCCGACCTCGACCAGCAGTCTGGCGCAGGAGATCGTCCTGCAGTACCTCGACCTGCTGGCCAGCCACGACTTCGCGCGGCTGAAGAAGCAGACCGGCGCCGACGACGAGGCGCTGCGCGCGGCCCACGTGCTGATCTGCAGTCTCAACCCGCGCCCTGGCGCTGCCTACGCCAACACCGAAACGCGCTACATCGTGCCCGACGTCGTCGTGCGCAAGATCCGGGGGCAGTGGTCGGCAAGCGTCAATGCCGACGCTTTTCCACGCCTGCGGATCAACAGCCTGTATGCCCAGATTCTTTCCCGCCAGCGCGGATCAGGACTCTCCGTTCAGTTGCAGGAAGCACGCTGGCTGATCCGAAATGTACAGCAACGGTTTGACACGATCCTGCGAGTGGCGCAGGCTATTGTCGAAAGGCAGCGCCAGTTCCTCGAACACGGCGAAGTCGCCATGCGGCCTCTGGTGCTGCGCGAGATCGCCGAAACGCTGGGGCTGCATGAGTCGACCATCTCGCGCGTCACAACGCAGAAGTACATGGCAACGCCGCGCGGGATCTTCGAGCTGAAGTATTTCTTTGGCAGTCACGTCGCCACCGAAGCCGGCGGAGCCTGCTCGGCAACGGCGATCCGTGCCCTCATCAAACAGATGATCGGCACGGAAGAGCCGACGAAGCCTCTCTCGGATGGCCAGATATCCGAGGTTCTTGGTCAGCAGGGCATTGTTGTCGCACGGCGAACAATTGCAAAATACCGTGAGTCGCTCAATATCCCGCCGGTCAGTTTACGCAAGTCCATTTAGAAGAAGGAGCCACACCATGAACCTGCAAGTCAGTGGACACCACCTCGAGGTCACCCCGGCGCTGCACGACTACGTCACCGGCAAGCTCGAGCGGATCACCCGCCACTTCGACAACGTGATCGACGTCAACGTGATTCTTTCGGTGGACAAGCTGAAGCAGAAGGCCGAAGTCACCGTCCACCTGGCCGGCAAGGATGTCTATGTCGAATCGGTCGACGAAGACCTCTACGCCGCGGTCGATGGCCTGGTGGACAAGCTCGAACGTCAGGTGCAGAGGTACAAGCAGAAACTGCAGGACCATCATCGCGGCAACAAGATCACCGACCACATCGTTGCCGAGTGACCTTCAGCGCGTCGACAGCCGGACGATCGCTAGCCGGATCGTCCGGATGTACCCTTTTTCGCTAGCACACGTTCGTCATTCAGGTCTTGTCGCATGAGCCATATAACCCAACTACTTCCCCTCGAGAACATCATTCTCGACCTCGACGTCAGCAGCAAGAAGCGCGCTTTCGAGCATGTCGGGCTGCTGTTCGAGAACTATATCGGCATTGCGCGCAGCACGGTGTTCGACAGCCTCTTTGCACGTGAGAAGCTCGGATCGACTGGGCTTGGTCAGGGCGTTGCCATCCCGCACGGGCGAATCAAGGGTCTGAAGGACGCCACGGGGGCCTTCCTGCGGCTGGCCGCTCCGGTCCCCTTCGACTCTCCCGATGGCAAGCCGGTGGCGCTGCTGTTCATCCTGCTCGTTCCCGAGGTGGCCACCGAGCAGCACCTGCAGATACTCTCCGAACTGGCACAGCACTTCTCGGACCGCAGTTGTCGCGAAGCGCTGAGCAAGGCTCCCGACGCGCAGACCATCCGACAGATTTTCGCTGCCGGGCCATGAACGCCCAGCGTCAGTTCAGTGTGGTCCAGCTCTACGAGGACCATCGCGAGAAACTGAAGCTGACCTGGGTGGTGGCCGTCGGAGTGGACCGACAGATCGAACTCAGGGACCAGGGCTATTTTGGCGCCGAGGTCGTTGGCCACCTCAACCTCATCCATCCGGAGCGCCTGCAGGTCATCGGCCGCGCCGAGAACGACTGGGGCAATCGTGTCAGTGCGGAACGTCTGCGCAACCAGGTGCGGGAGTTGATGGCTGCGCGACCGCCGGCGCTGATCGTCGCCGACGATGTCGAGGTGCTGCCGGCGATCAGTGAAGCCTGCCAGTCGACTTCGACACCGTTGTTCGTCAGTCCGAAGCCCTGTTCGGCAGTGATCGACCTGTTGCGCATCTATCTTTCGCGCCGGCTGGCGGGCTCGACGTCGGTGCATGGCGTGCTGATGGACGTTTTTGGCATGGGCGTGCTGATCACCGGTGACTCGGGTGTTGGCAAGAGTGAACTCGCGCTCGAACTGATCACCCGCGGTCACGGTCTGGTTGCCGACGATGTGGTCGAACTCGCGTGCATCGCACCGACGACGATCGAAGGGCGATGTCCGAGCATGTTGCGTGACTATCTCGAAGTGCGTGGGCTCGGGCTGCTCAACATTCGCACCATCTTCGGCGAGACCGCCTCACGGCGCCGCATGAAGCTCAAGCTGATCGTGCACCTGCAGCGCCCGCTCAGCCGTGCCGATGGGCCACGGCTGCCGCTCGACGCGCAGACGCAGGAGATCCTCGGTGTTGCCATACGCAAGGTGGTGATTCCGGTCGCCGCCGGGCGGAACATCGCCGTCCTCCTCGAGGCTGCCGTGCGCAACAGCATCCTGCAGTTGCGCGGCATCGACAGCATGAGTGATTTCATCAATCGTCAGCAACAGGCCCTGCTTGACGACGAACTCTAGCGATGGCCTAATCAGCACTCGCCATCAACTCAAGGAGAAGCGCCGTGAAAGCCCTCATCGCCCTTGTTGCACTCGCCATTGCCGCCGGCAGCGCGGTCGCTGTCGAAGAGAAGAAGGAAGCCTCGCCCGCGCAGAAGGCGCAGCAGGAGAAAATGAAAGCGTGCAACGCCGAGGCTGGCGAAAAAAGCCTCAAGGGTGACGAGCGCAAGAGCTTCATGAGCACCTGCCTGGGTGCCAAGCCGGCGCCGGCAACGCAACAGGACAAGATGAAGAGCTGCAACGCCGAAGCCGGCAGCAAGGAACTCAAGGGTGACGAGCGCAAGAAATTCATGAGCGAGTGCCTGAAGGGGAGCCCGAGCTAGGTCCGTTCGCCCGGCGGGCGCGCCCGTCTCCTGCGACAGCCGTCGGATCGCGCGTCGAGCGTGCCGCAGCTTGCTGCGCATCGGCAACGTGGTCGCGGGTCGTTGGCGCCGCCGCCGCGGTCAGTCGGCGGCGCGTATCGTCTCGCTGGCGAACGCGACCACAACCGCTGGCAGACAGGCAACGTAACCGCGCTGCCTGCGTCGCAGCAGGCGACGCAGGCGACGCTCGGCATCCGCGTGGCTGCTGCAGGAATGGTGGAGAAATGCGTTGCACGCCGCCCAGCGGCCGTCCGTGGTGCGCAGCACGACGACCGGGCGGCCGCCGTCGATGGTGGCCAGCAGACAATCCGGCGCCACTGACAGCCAGGACGCGACGAGCAGGTCCATGGCTTCGCCTCGCGGTAGGGTCAGCGCCAGCAGGGCGTCGAGCGCCGAGTCAAACTCGGCGCGGACGATTGCCGGAAGGTAGGCTCGGGCAGGCAGTCTGGCTGCGGGTGTCATCAGCGATATTGTCCATCATCGTCGCCGGTTTCTGCGTTCTGCGATGACGCAGTTGCGGCCCGTCCCCTTTTCCGGATAAACCCCATGCCAGTCAGTGACTTCGACGTCCTCATCGTAGGTGGTGGCCTGGCAGGCCTTTCGCTGGCGTGTGCGCTGCGCGACAGCCGCCTGCGGCTGGCACTGGTCGAGCAACATCCGCCACGACCAGCCGATGGCTGGGACGCCCGCGTCTATGCCATTTCCCCGGCAAACCGCAGCTTCCTGCAGGAGATCGGCATCTGGAAGCACCTGCCGGGCGAACGCCTGAGCGCGATTCATGCCATGAAGATTCATGGCGACCGCGGCGCCGAGCTGGATTTCTCGGCTTACGAGACCGGCATCGACGAGCTCGGCTGGATTCTCGAATCATCGTTGATGGCCTGCGAACTCTGGGAGAACGCCAAGCGGCAGGGGAACCTGAGCCTGTTCTGCCCGGCGGTTCCGGCGGCCGTCGAGATCGGTGACGGCACCGCCTCCCTGACCATCGGCGACGATCGCCGCATCACTGCCCGGCTGCTCGTCGCCGCCGATGGACGTGATTCGTGGGTGCGCGGAAAGGTCGGTTTGCGAGCCATCGACACCCCTTATGGAGAGCTGGGACTGGTCGCCAACTTCGACTGCCAGACCCCACACCGCGGCGTGGCGCGGCAATGGTTCCGGCACGACGGGGTGCTTGCCTGGCTGCCGCTGGCCGGCGATCGCATCTCGATCGTCTGGTCTGCGCCGGAAGAGCTGGCGCACCGGTTGCTCGACCTGCCGCCCGACGCACTGGCCGCCCGGGTTGCCGCCGCCGGCGACTGTGCGCTGGGCGAATTGCGGCCGCTGACACCGGCAGCAGCCTTTCCCTTGCGCCTGCTGCGGGTGCCGCAGATCATCGCGCCACGCGTCGCCCTCGTTGGCGACGCGGCGCACGGGATTCATCCATTGTCCGGCCACGGCATCAACCTCGGCTTTCAGGATGCGCGTGCCTTGGCCAGCGTGCTGGCCGCGGCGCCGGAGTGGCAGGATGTCGGCCAGCAGCGTTTCCTGCGTCGCTATCAGCGGCAACGGCTGGAGGAGACCCTGCTGATGCAGACGACGACACATGCCTTGCACCAGCTTTTCGGGACCGCGCTGCCGGGGCTCGCGATGTTGCGCAACGCAGGAATGAACCTGACCAACGCTTTGCCGGTCGTAAAGAACCTGCTGGTACGCTACGCCATCGGCGTCTTCTGAACCATTCACCATCACCCGGAGACAGACCATTGATCACCAAGAGACTCGTGCCGCTCGTGCTCGCCGCGACCCTCAGCCTGCCCGCGCTGGCCGACGAGGCCAACGTCCGGAAAGCGCTCGAAAGCAAGCTCGGACGTCCCCTGACCAGCCTCGTCAGGACGCCGTATCTCGGGCTTTACGAAGCCTATGCCGACGGCCAGATCTTCTACACGGATGACAAGGTTTCGGTGATCATCGCCGGCGCGCTGATCGACGGCAAGAGCATGAAGAACATCACCGACGAGCGACTGCAGAAGCTGACCGCCATCAAGTTCTCCGAGTTGCCACTGACACTCGCGGTGAAACAGGTTCGCGGCGATGGCAAGCGCGTCTTTGCCACCTTCGAAGACCCCAACTGCGGCTACTGCAAGAAGCTGGCAAAGGATCTCGCGAAGCTCGACAACGTCACCATCTATACCTTCCTTTACCCGATTCTCTCGCCGGACTCACTCGAGAAGTCGAACCGGATATGGTGCGCAGCCGACCGGGCGAAGGCGTGGAACGACTGGATGGTCGACGGCAAGGCACCCGGCGGCAAGGGTGACTGCGATACGACGGCGGTCAAGAAGACCATCGAGGTCGGCCGCAAACTGGCGATCAATGGTACCCCGACGATCTTCTTCGCCGATGGCGAGCGCATCCCGGGCGCAGTTCCGCTGGCCAGGATCGAGGAAAAGCTGGCGCAAACCGCCAGCCGCTGAGACCTTGCCAGGAAGTCGTTGCGAGCAGGCGACGAGGCCAGACGCGAGAGGGCGAGCACGGCCGCAGAATGGCTGCGCAGCCGATGAGTCACAACCGCTGCGCGCTCTGGCGCCGCTCGGCCGGGGCGCCCGCGCCAACACCGGGGTTCAGACGGCCAGCAGCATCCCGTCCACTTCCCGTACTGTGCCGGCGCGAACGAGATCCCTGACCAGCCAGTGCGCCAGCGTTTCATCGCTGTGCTGCAGGTAGCGCGCGTTCACGCTCTGGCAGAAGGTCAGGCGGGCAAGAAAGGCCGGTAGTTCGGCACGCGCCAGTTGCCGCCTTTCCAGAAGGGCAAAGGCGAGCATCACCTTGAGCGCGTGTCTCGCCAGAAGCTCGACGTCCGCTTCGAAGACCGCCAGCCGCTGGTAGGCGCGCTCGAAGGCGTCGCCGACCTCGACGAACGGGGCACCGTGACCCGGTATCACGACATCGATCGCCAGGCGGGCCAGTTCGTCGAGGGTCTCGCGCGCCGCCCGCAGGCCGCCGGCGCCTTCGGGGTGTCGCAGCAGTTCCGAGAAGATGACGCCAAAGCCGTTGCGCCACAGCGCATCACCGGAGATCAGCAGGCGCCGCTCGGGGTTGTGGAAGGCAAGCGCGTCCATGTCGTGACCCGGAACGGCGAGCGCCCGCCAGCACAACCCGCCAAGCTCGACCTCATCGCCGGCGGCGATCGTCGCATGATGGTGAAACCTCGCCGCTGACTGGCCCAGCGGCGACAGCAGGAGGGCTTCCTCGTCCCATTCGGCGATCATCGCATCGATCCCCTGCGGGACGATCACCCGACAACCGAAAGCCGCGGTGAGCGCGGCATTGCCACCGATATGATCGGAGTGCGAGTGCGTGTTGAGCAGTCGGCAAAGGCGACGGCCGGCGAGGGCGTGGTCGACCAGGGCAACGGTCTGTGCCGCGTGCGTGACGTAGCCGCTGTCGATCAGGGCCGCCCCCTCGCCCTCGAGGAAGAGGATGCTGTTCGACGAGAGCCAGCCGCGTTCGATGACCAGCAGGCTGGCGGGAAGCATCAGCGCCGGCGCACGCTGTCGCTGTCGGGCAGTTCGTCGGGGACGCGCCCGCTGCGCCGCTCCTCGACCACGACGATGCCCTGGGTGACCGGCGATACCGGCAGCGGCGGCCGGCCGCAACCCAGGCAGTAGCCGGAATCCGGATCCGGCATGCAGATGCCGACGCAAAGATAGTCATCTGCCGGCTCGCTCACGATCAGCGCCCGCAATCGCCACGGAACTCGCCGCCGGCGGCGCAGCCCTGCGGGTCGTGCTCGGCACGACGCCGCTCGACGGCGACCAGAACCTGCAGGCGCTCGGCCGTCGAAGCACGACTCCACAAGCTGATCTCCGCGATCGTGCGAAAGCAACCAAGGCAGAAGCCGCTGCCGCTGTCGATGCGGCAGACGTTGATGCACGGTGAGGCGACGGTTTGCATCAGCGGCCACCGCGCCACGCCAGGAGGGCGCTCATGCATCCCCGCCGCGTCTGGCGAGCAGCGCACGCGCCGCCTTCGATGCCGGCTGGCGGCCGAGGTGCTGCGCGATGTACTCACTGGCAACCAGCAGAGCAGCCATGTCCATCCCCGAGTCGATTCCCAGTCCCTGCAGCAGGAAAAGCACATCCTCGGTCGCCACATTGCCGCTGGCGCCGGGCGCGTACGGACAGCCGCCGAGGCCGCCGATCGCGCTGTCGAAGACTGCCATGCCGACTTCGAGCGAGGCGTAGATGTTGGCGATGGCCATCCCGAACGTATCGTGGTAGTGCCCCGCCAGCCTGTCCAGCGGCACCACGGCGGCGCAAGCCTCGATCATCCGCTGCACCGCCGCCGGCGTACCGGCACCAATCGTATCGCCAAGAGAGACCTCGTGGCAACCCATCTCGAACAGCCGCTGCGCCACCGCTGCCACCTTCTGCGGCGCGATGCGGCCTTCGTACGGACAGGCGATGACGCAGGAAACGTAGCCACGGACCGGGATTTCGAGCGCGCTGGCGGAATCGACGACGGCAGCGAAGCGCTTCAGGCTCTCGCTGACGCTGCAGTTGATGTTCTTCTGCGAGAAGGACTCCGAGGCCGCAGCGAAGATGGCGACTTCCCGCGCGCCGGCTTCGACCGCCGCATCGAAACCCCTGAGATTCGGTGCCAGCACCGGAAACGATACGCCCGGCCGCCGCCGCGGGTTCGCCAGTACCGCCCGCAGGACCTCGCCACTGTCCGCCATCTGCGGCACCCAACTGGGTGAGACGAAGGAGCCGGCTTCGATGACCGACAGGCCGGCGTCGCAGAGGCGATCGATCATTCCGACCTTGACCGCCGTCGGGATGATCTGTTTCTCGTTCTGCAGACCATCGCGCGGACCGACCTCGACCAGTTTCACCCGTCCCGGCAACACCATGTCATGCCTCCGTTTCGAAGTCCACGAGCGCGGCGCCATCGGCCACCTGATCGCCGGCCGCGTAGCAGAAAGCGCGGACCGTGCCGTTCATCGGTGCGGTGATCGTGTGCTCCATCTTCATCGCTTCGAGGATCAACAGCGGCGCGCCCTTTTCGACCTGCTGTCCCGGCGCTGCCAGCAGGGCGACGATCCTGCCCGGCATCGGCGCCGTCAGGCCGCCGCCATGGGCACCACCGGCCGCGACGAGGTGCAGCGGATCGTCGCGCAGGATGACATAGTTCGTACCGTCGAGGAAAACGTGACGCTTCTGCTCCTGCCTTTCGTTGACGGCGATGACACTCGCGATCAGTCGGCGATCATCCAGTTCGACTGCCAGTTGACCAGCGAACTGCCCGCTGTCGAGGAAGCGGCCGCGGGCGAGCACCGACTCGCCACCCAGCGTCAGCCGCCAGCCATCGGCTTCATAGGCGACCAGCACCGCGTAGCGGACCTCGGCGAAGCGGTAGCTCAGGGTGCGTCGCGGGTGCAGATTGAGTCGCCAGCCATCGTGCAGACTCCACGGCGACCACGGGTCGCCGGAGCGGCCGGACCTGGCCAGAGCGGCGGCATGCTCGCGCAGCAGGCCGGCAACGGCAGCGACGAAGAAGACGCTGCTCGGCGGCTCGCTGCGGGCCGGAAAAAGAAAACTGCGGCTACGCTCGATGAGGCCGGTATCGAGATCGGCATTGGCGAAGGCCGGGCAGGCGACCAGGCGCGAGAGGAAATCGACGTTGGTGCACACGCCGACGATGCGGTAATCGGCGAGAGCCTGCCGCATGCGGGCCAGTGCGGCGTGACGGTCGATGTCCCAGACGATCAGCTTGGCGATCATCGGATCATAGAACGGGCTGATCTCGTCGCCCTCCTCGATTCCCGTGTCCACGCGCACGTTGAGGCTCTCGGCCGGGCGTGCGAGGTGCAGCAGGCGACCCGTCGACGGCAGGAACTCCTGCTCGGGATTCTCGGCGTAGATCCGCGCCTCGAGCGCATGGCCACGAATGTCGAGCTGATCCTGGCGCAGTGGCAGGCGCTCACCACTGGCGACGCGCAACTGCCACTCGACGAGGTCCTGGCCGGTGATCATCTCGGTCACCGGATGCTCGACCTGCAGGCGCGTGTTCATCTCCATGAAGTAGAAGCTGCCTGCCTGCGGAAATGCATCGCTGGCAATGAACTCGACGGTGCCGGCACCGACGTAGCCGACGGCCAGCGCCGCGTCGACTGCCGCCCGCCCCATTGCCGCCCGCCGCTCGGCCGTCATCCCCGGCGCAGGCGCCTCCTCGACGACCTTCTGGTGCCGGCGCTGCACCGAGCAGTCGCGCTCGAAGAGATGGACGCAGTTGCCGTGCGCGTCGGCGAAGACCTGGATCTCGATGTGTCGCGAATGGCGCAGATACTTCTCGATCAGCACCTGCCCATTGCCGAAGGCGGCATTCGCTTCACGCTGGCACGAGGCGAGGGCGGCGGCAAAATCCTGGCCCTGTTCAACCAGCCGCATCCCCTTGCCACCACCACCGGCGGTGGCCTTGATCAGCACCGGATAACCGATCGCATCGGCCTGTTGGCGCAGGAAATCCGCATCCTGCTCGTCGCCGTGGTAGCCGGGGGTCAGCGGCACGCCGGCCGCCGCGAGCAGATTCTTCGCCGCCGACTTCGAACCCATGGCGCGGATCGCCGCCGCCGGCGGACCGATGAAGCTGATGCCGGCGGCGGCGCAGGCATCGGCGAAGGCGTCGTTCTCCGACAGGAAGCCGTAGCCCGGGTGGATCGCCTGCGCGTCGCTGCGTCCGGCGGCCTCGAGAATCCGCTCGCCGACGAGGTAGGACTCGCGTGCCGCCGCCGGGCCGATGCAGACCGCCTCGTCGGCGAGACGGACATGGCGTGCGTTGGCGTCGGCTTCGGAATAGACGGCAACCGTGCGCACCCCCATGCGACGCGCCGTCCGGATCACCCGGCAGGCGATCTCGCCGCGGTTGGCAATCAGAATCTTGCTGAACATTCAGGCACCTCAATCGGCAAGCCAGTCGGGCGGTCGCTTCTCGAGGAAGGCGGCCAGACCTTCCCGCCCCTCCGCGCTGGCACGAACGCGCGTGATGCGCTGCGTCGTCTCGGCGATCGTCTCGGCGTCGATCGGCTGCCCGGCGACGACACGGATCAACGCCTTGCATTCAGCCTGCGCGTTCGGCCCGTTGGCCAGCAGCGCTTCGACGATCTCGGCGATCGCGTCATCGAGTTCTTCCTCGCCCGGGACGAGTTCGTGCAGGAGGCCGATGCGGTAGGCTTCGGCAGCGGAAAAGCGCTCCGCGGTCAGCATGTAGCGCCGGCCGTAGCGCTCGCCGATCGCCGCCAGCACGTACGGGCTGATCACTGCCGGCACGATACCCAGCTTGACCTCGCTGAGGGCGAAGATCGCGTCGTAGGTGCCGACTGCCAGATCACAGGCGGCGATCAGACCGACACCACCGCCGTACGCCGCTCCCTGGACGCGGGCGATCGTCGGCTTCGGCAGTTCGTTCAGCGTCACCAGCAGTTCGGCGAGCCGGTTGGCATCGAGCAGGTTTTCCTCCGGCGTGTAGCCGGCGGCCCGCTTCATCCAGTTGAGGTCGGCACCGGCGCAGAAGCTCCTGCCGGTGGACGAGAGGACGACGACGCGCGCCCGCGAATCCGCCGCGAGTTGCCGCAGGCCGGCGGTGATCTCGGCGATCAGTTCCTCGTCGAAGGCATTGTGACGCTGTGCCCGGTTCAGCGTCAGGATGCCGACACCGCCATCCACCTCGGTGATGATCGATCGATAGTCGCTCATGGCTGGCCCTACATGCGGAAAATGCCGAACCGGGTCGGCTCGGGGTGGGCGTTCAACGCCGCCGACAGGCCGAGACCGAGCACCCGCCGGGTGTCGGCGGGGTCGATCACGCCGTCGTCCCAAAGGCGGGCGCTGGCATAGTAGGGGTGGCCCTGCCGCTCGTACTGTTCGCGGATCGGCGCCTTGAAAGCCTCCTCGTCGTCGGCGCTCCAGGTCTTGCCGGCAGCCTCCAGGCCATCGCGACGAACCGTCGCCAGGACGTTCGCCGCCTGTTCGCCGCCCATCACCGAGATGCGGGCGTTCGGCCACATCCACAGCAGGCGTGGCGAGTAGGCACGTCCACACATGCCGTAATTGCCGGCGCCGAAGGAACCGCCAATGACCACCGTGAACTTCGGCACATTGGCGCAGGCGACGGCAGTGACCATCTTCGCCCCGTCGCGCGCGATGCCCCCGTTCTCGTACTTGCGGCCGACCATGAAGCCTGTGATGTTCTGCAGGAAGAGCAGCGGCACCCCCCGTTGCGCGCACAGCTCGACGAAGTGTGCGGTTTTCAGTGACGACTCCGAGAACAGGATGCCGTTGTTGGCGACGATGCCCAGGGGATAGCCCCACAGGCGCGCAAAGCCGCAGACGATGGTCGTCCCGTAACGCGCCTTGAACTCGTCGAAGTCTGAGCCGTCGACGATGCGGGCAATGATCTCGCGCACGTCGAAGGGCTTCCTGGCATCGGTCGGAATCACCCCGTACAGCTCATCGGCGGGATGCAGCGGTGGCCGTGGTTCGCCGAGGCTGACTGCCGGCCGCTTCTGCCAGTTGAGATTGCCGACGATGCGACGGGCAATGGCCAGCGCGTGTGCGTCGTTCTCGGCATAGTGGTCGGCGACTCCCGAGACGCGGGTATGGACGTCGGCGCCACCGAGATCCTCGGCGCTGACCACCTCCCCGGTCGCCGCCTTGACCAGCGGCGGACCGCCGAGGAAGATCGTCCCCTGCTCCTTGACGATGATCGACTCGTCGCACATCGCCGGCACGTAGGCGCCGCCCGCCGTGCACGAGCCAAGGACGGCGGCGATCTGCGGAATCCCGGCTGCCGAGAGGCGAGCCTGGTTGTAGAAGATGCGGCCGAAATGCTCCCGGTCAGGAAAAACCTCGTCCTGCATCGGCAGGAAGGCGCCACCCGAATCGACCAGATAGATGCACGGCAGCCGGTTCTCGCTGGCGATCTCCTGCGCCCGCAGGTGTTTCTTGACCGTCAGCGGGTAGTAGGTGCCCCCTTTCACCGTCGCATCGTTGGCGACGATCATGCACTCGACACCATTGACACGACCGATGCCGGTGATCAGCGACGCCGCTGGCACCTCGAAGGGGTGCGCGTCACCGTACATGCCGTAGGCAGCGAGCTGCGACAGCTCGAGGAAGGGCGAGCCGGGGTCGATCAGCGCATCGACCCGCTCGCGTGGCAGCAGCTTGCCCCGCGCCAGATGCTTCTGCCGGGCAGCCTCGGGACCGCCGAGCGCCACGCGATCGACCGTCGCCCGCAGGTCGGCGACGATCCTGCCCATCGCCGCCACGCTGGCCTTGAAGTCGGCACTGCGGACATCGAGCCGGGTGCTGAGAACGGGCATCAGAAGCCTCCGCTGCCCAGCCAGCGCTCGATCTGCGGTAGGCGATCGGCGCCAAAGAACGGTTCGCCATCAACGACGATGTATGGCGAACCAAAGACGCCGCGTGCGATAGCCGCCTCGCACTCGGCCTTCAGGCGATCCTTCAGCTCCTGGCTGGCGAGCGCGATCGCCAGCGCGGCACGATCGACCTGCTGGCCGGCGGCGATCTCGAGCACCACTTCGCTGTCCGAGATGTCTCGCCCCTCGGTGTACAGGGCGCGGAAGACCGCGTGCGCGAACGAGCGCGCCGCCTGGCAATCCCGGTCGTGCAGCCAGTAATGGGCGCGCGCGGCATGCTGCGTGCTCAGCGGGAAGTTCTCCGGTTGCTCGTAGGGGATGTCGAGGAAGCGCGCCGAGCGCGCGAAGTCATGCAGCGAGTACTCCCCCTTCAGCGGAATGCTGGTCAGCGGCGCGCCACCGGTCTGCCGGAAGACGACGCCGAGCAGGATCGGGTGCCATCGTACCTTGCGGCCGTAGCGGGCGGCAAGGTCGTCGATCTTCTCCGAGGCGAGGTAGCCGTAGGGCGATGAGAAGTCGAAATAGAAGTCGATCGGTTGTGACATGGTGAATCCTCACGAAATGTCAGGCTGCGGTGCCGCCCTGCTGCCTGCACAGCGACGTCGCCGGGCGCCGTCGCCAGTTGCGGCGCTGCATCACTCCTGCCCCGGCGCCTGCGGGGCGCCTTGCGCCGATGGAACGACGGCCCTTGACCACAGGATCATCTGCGTGCACCGGAAGAGCGCCAGCCGCCTGCCATCCTCGCTGCTGACGACCGCGTCCCAGACCTGCGTCGTGCGCCCGCAATGCGCTGCCGTCACCTCGCACAGCAGCACGCCCTCGGTCAGGGTACCGAGGAAATTGGTCTTCAGCTCGACCGTCGTGAAGCCGTCTGCACCCGTCGGCTGGTGGGCGATCGTCGCATAACCGGCGCTGGTATCGGCCAGCGCGACGATCGTCGCCGCGTGCAGGAAGCCGTTCGGTGCCAGCATTTCGGAGCGGATCGGCAAGCG
This sequence comes from Candidatus Accumulibacter conexus, assembly GCA_017592775.1. Classification (GTDB taxonomy): domain Bacteria; phylum Pseudomonadota; class Gammaproteobacteria; order Burkholderiales; family Rhodocyclaceae; genus Accumulibacter; species Accumulibacter conexus. Next base: position 90,608 of record JAGFNJ010000007.1, read on the forward strand.
CGCAGACAGCCTGCCGGGTTCGACACGGACGACCTCGATGCCGAACCAGCCGGGTAGGTGCCCCGCCGCCAGTTCGTTCAGCCCGGCGATGTCGACGCCAGGACGCAGGTGGCAGCGGCTCATCTCATTCGCCGGCGACGGCGCGGCCGATCACCAGACGCTGGATGTCGTTCGCCCCCTCGTAGATCTGGCAGACACGCACGTCCCGATAGATCCGCTCGACCGGAAAATCGCTGACGTAGCCATAGCCGCCGAGGATCTGGATGGCGTCCGAGCAGACCCGCTCGGCCATCTCCGAGGCAAACATCTTGGCCATCGACGCTTCCTTCAGGCACGGCCTGCCGGCGTCCTTGTAGGTCGCGGCGCGCCAGACGAGCAGCCGGGCGGCATCGATCTGCGTCGCCATGTCGGCGAGACGGAAGCTGACCGCCTGGTGTTCGATGATCGGCTTGCCGAAGGTCTCGCGTTCCCGTGCGTACTGCACCGCCGCTTCGAAGGCGGCGCGGGCCATGCCGACCGACTGGGCGGCGATGCCGATGCGGCCGGCCTCGAGGTTCGACAGCGCGATGCGGTACCCGTCGCCCTCGCGGCCGAGCAGGCAGGACGCAGGGATGCGACAGTTCTCGAAGAGGATCTGCGCCGTGTCGGAAGCGCGCTGGCCCATCTTCTCCTCGATGCGGGCGACGATGTATCCCGGCGTCTCGGTCGGCACCAGGAAGCATGAGATGCCCTTCTTGCCTGCCGACCGGTCGGTAACCGCAAAAACGATCGCCACCTGGGCGTACTTGCCGGTGGTGATGAACTGCTTGACGCCGTTGAGGACGAAATCGTCGCCATCCCGGTCGGCGCGGGTGGTGATGGCAGCCGCATCGGAGCCCGTATGCGGCTCGGTGAGACAGAAGCAGCCGAGCATTTCGCCACGCGCCAGCGGCTTCAGCCAGTTCTCCTTCTGCTCGTCGCTGCCGTACTTCATCGTGATGCCGCAGGCAAGCGAATTCTGCACGCTGACGATCGTCGACGTGGCGCCGTCACCGGCGGCGATCTCCTCGAGGACGAGAACCAGCGACATGTAGTCCATGCCGGCGCCACCCCATTCCTCGGGGACGACCATGCCGAGCGCACCGAGTTCGCCCAGCTCGCGCAGCGCTTCGGCGGGAAAGGTGTGATGGCGATCCCACTCGGCAGCAAAGGGCGCCAGCCGCTCCTGCGCGAAGTCGCGCAGCGAGTCGCGGATCATTTCCTGTTCCTGGGTCAAGATCATGCGGTCTTCTCCTTGCTGTGGGCGCCAGTCGCGAGCTGCGCGCCGGCGTGGTTGGTCATCAGGACGCCGGCGATCACCAATGAACCGCCAGCGAGAACGGCGATCCCGAGCCGCTCGTGCAGCAGCAGCGCGCCGAGCAGGACGGCGCTGACCGGGACCAGATTGATGAATGCGGCCGAGCGCGTGGCACCGATCTCCTGTACCGCCGCGGCGTACCAGGTGAAGGCCACCGCGACACCGAAAACGCCGAGAAAGGCGATCGAACTCCAGGCGCGCCAGGTCGTTTCGGCCAAACTGAACAGCGAGCCCTGCAGGAGCGCTGCGCCAGTCAGCATCGCGCAGCCGGTGAGGCTGGCACCGAAGGTCATCGCCAGCGGCGACAACGATCGCGTGGCGCGACGGCCAATGAAGGTGTAAACCGCCCACAGCATGCTGCAGCCGATGATCAGCCATTCGCCGACGCCGATCTGCCCGCTGACGAGCAGCTGCAGGTCGCCGTTGCTGACCACCAGCAGGCAGCCGAACATCGCGACGATGATTCCCGTGGCCTTGAGTGGCGACATCGGCGCGCCGAAGAACAGCCAGTCGCTGGCGGCGACCAGCGCCGGCGTCAGCGCGACGACGAGAGCGCCCCGGCCCGCCTCGATCAGTTGCAGACCGTAGAGGAAGCAGAGGTTGTAAAGGAAGATGCCGCTGGCGCCAAGCGCCGTCAAGGTCAGCCAGTCGCTGCGTGACCAGCGCGGCCAGCCCTCCCGCTGCACGACCAGCAGGCCGAGCAACAGTGCGGCGAGCAGGAAGCGCCAGCTGGCCACCGCCAGCGGCGCCGCTTCACTGACGGCAACCCGGCCGGCGATCCAGGTGGCACCCCAGAGAACGGCGGTGGCGACGAGCTTGAGATAGGTCGCCGACGGTACCGCCGTGCGCTGCGCCAGGCTGCTCACGACGCGCTCACTTGGGCAGCGCCTCGAGCGCCAGGTTGTAGCTGGTCAGGACATCGTCGCTGCAATGCACGGTCACCCCGAGATCGCGCAGCAGACCGTCGTGCAGGCCATAGATCCAGCCGTGCACCGTCAACGGCTGGCCGCGCTGCCAGGCATCCTGCACGACGAAGGTGTGACAGACGTTGGCCACCTGTTCCAGCACGTTGAGTTCGCACAGGCGGTCGTGCTGCCGCTCCGGAGGCAGTTCGTCCACCAGCGCCAGGTGTTTGTCGTGCACGTCGCGCACATGTCGCAGCCAGATGTCGACCAGGCCGGCACGATCGCGTTGCAGCGCCGCCTTGACGCCGCCGCAGCCATAGTGGCCGACAACCATGATGTGCCGCACCTTGAGCACATCGACCGCGAACTGGACGACCGACAGGCAGTTGAGGTCGGTATGCACGACGACGTTGGCGACGTTGCGATGCACGAACAGCTCGCCAGGCAGCAGGCCGCAGATCTCGTTCGCCGGTACGCGCGAATCGGAGCAGCCGATCCAGAGGTACTGTGGCGTCTGCAGGCGCGACAGTTTGCGGAAGTACTCCGGGTCGATCTGCTGCATGCGATCTGCCCAGGCACGATTGAAATCGAAGAGGTGAAAGAGGTTCTCGGTCACCACCTCTTCCGCCGACCAGTTCTCCAGGTCAAGGGCGAGAAACATCGTGCCTTCGAGCGGCGTCTGGTAGTAGGCCGGTGTCTCCTTGAAACCGAGTTCGCGGTAGAGCTTGACGGCGACGCGCATCGCCGGCAGCGTGTCGAGCAACAGCTTGCGGTAACCGATCTCCTTCGCAGCCTTGATGGCAGCCATCGTCAGATCGCGGCCGACGCCGTAGCTGCGGTGGCGTGGTTCGACGTAGAGCCGCTTCAGTTCGCACAGTCCTGCCGAGAGCGGGCGGATCGCCACGCAGCCGGCCGGCTGCCCGTCGCGTTCGGCGTAGAACAGCCGCCCCGCCGGTGGCGCGTACGCTCCCGGCAGCGCGGCCATCTCCTGGTCGAATTCCTGGAACGAAAGGTCGACGCCCAGCCAGGCAGCGTAGTTGCGGATGAACTGGCGCACGTGCTCGAGTTGCACGCCGTCGGCGGCGCTCAGGATGCTCAGCTTGGTACTCATCGCTTTCCGGATTCCTTCGGATCATGTGTCATGTGGGCAGAGGGCTGCGGCCCCGGCGGCGCGGCAGGCAATCGCCACCGCGCCTGCCGGTCAGGCGGGATGATGCCCTACAGCGTCTCGGCGAACAACTCCCGCCCGATCAACATGCGGCGAATCTCGGAGGTGCCGGCGCCGATCTCGTAGAGCTTGGCGTCGCGCCACAGGCGTCCCGCCGGGTAGTCGTTGATGTAGCCGTTGCCACCCAGCACCTGGATCGCTTCGCCGGCCATCCAGGTCGCCTTCTCGGCGGCGTAGAGGATGGCGCCGGCGGCATCCTTGCGCGTCGTCTCGCCACGGTCGCACGCCTGCCCCACCGCGTAGACGTAAGCACGGCAGACGTTGAAGGTGGTGTACATGTCGGCGATCTTGCCCTGCATCAGCTGGAACTCGCCGATCGACTGGCCGAACTGCTTGCGCTCATGCACATAGGGCAGGACGAGGTCCATCGCCGCCGCCATGATCCCGAGCGGACCGCCGGCGAGCACCGCGCGTTCGTAGTCGAGACCGCTCATCAGTACGCGCACGCCGCCATCTGGCTGGCCGAGGACGTTCTCCTCCGGCACTTCGCAGTCGTCGAAGAACAGCGGGTAGGTATTCGAGCCGCGCATGCCGAGCTTGTCCAGCTTGGCGCCGCAGGAGAAACCCTTCATTCCCTTCTCGACCAGGAAGGCGGTGATGCCGCGCGCACCGGCATTGACGTCGGTCTTGGCGTACACCACCAGCGTGTCGGCATCGCCGCCGTTGGTGATCCACATCTTGCCGCCGTTGAGGACGAAGCGGTCGCCATGGCGGTCGGCGCGCAGTTGCATGCTGACGACGTCGGAGCCGGCGTTCGCCTCGGACATCGCGAGGGCGCCGACGTGCTCGCCCGAGATCAGTTTCGGCAGGAAGCGGGCCTTCTGTGCCGGCGTGCCGTTGCGGCAGATCTGGTTGACGCAGAGGTTGGAATGTGCGCCGTAGGACAGCGCGACGCTTGCCGAGGCGCGCGAAATCTCCTCCATGGCGATGATGTGCGCCAGGTAACCGAGGCCACTGCCACCGTACTCCTCGTCGGCGGTAATGCCGAGCAGACCCATGTCGCCGAGCTGGCGCCAGAGATCGGCCGGAAAGAGATTGTCGCGGTCGATGGTCCCGGCACGCGGCGCGATCTCGCCAGCGGCAAAGCTGCGCACACTGCTGCGCAGCAGATCGATCGTTTCACCGTGGGCAAAACTGAGGCTCGGGTATTCCATTTCTCTGGCTCCTTGATCGGGGTTCGCGCGCATGGCCGCTGCCACAGCGCACACGTTTCGCCGCCGGTCGGCCGGCGTGGGACGGCGGCGGGGATGATGACAGAACTCGTCGCTGCCGTGATCCGGCCGGCGTGCATCAGGTTGCGGGCCGCTGCCCAGGCTGTTCCTTCCTGCCATGGACGGCGATGATCGTCTGCTGCATCAGCGCGCAGGCGGTCTTCCTGCCATGATTGACGGCAAGCACCTCGGCCCGGGTGACGATCAGGGTGCGTCCGTAGCGGACCACCGATCCCTCGGCGATCAGCAACTGCCCATCGGCGGGCGCCAGCAGGTTGAGCTTGTACTCGACGGTCAGCACCTCGGTGTCGGCTCCGGTCAGCGTGCTGGCCGCGTAGCCCGCCGCCGAGTCGGCGATCATCCCGACCACGCCGCCGTGGATGTAGCCATGCTGCTGCGTGATGTCCACGCGCTGCGGCAGATGGATCTCGGTGTAGCCGGGCTCGATCACCGGCATGCTGGCGCCGATCAGGGCCATCGCCCGCTGGCGCGCGAAACTCGCCCGCACACGCTCGGCGAAATGCGGATCAAGCGGCTTGTGCATGCGCGTCATTCAGCCTGCCGGCAACGGCTCATCGGAGGTCAGCGCCGGCGCGGCGATGTAGCGTGTTGCGGGCTGTTCCAACGCTGGACCGCTCCCGATGGGATCAAGAGTACAATGCAGCGCGAACGAAGTCGCGCAGCCTCTGGCATCACGCCCAGAACTGGGCAGTTTATAGATTTCAGAGCTTTTTACAATCCGCCTGCCGATGCTGCCCGACTACCCTTTTCCTGCTCCGCCCGCCGCCTGCGAGATCTTCCCCGTCGCCACGGGTGTGCATTGGCTGCGGATGCCGCTGCCCTTCGCGCTGAACCACATCAACCTCTGGCTGCTCGAGGATGGCGCCGGCTGGACCATCGTCGATACCGGCTTCGCGCTGGACACGGTCAAGGAGTGCTGGCTGGCGATCCTCGAACAGCTGACCCGGAGCACCCGTGGCGGCCGCATCTCGCGCATCATCGTCACCCACTTCCATCCCGATCATCTCGGGCTTGCCGCCTGGCTGCAGCAGCGGACCGCTGCACCCGTGTGCATGACGGTCGGTGAATACCTGACGGCACACGCGGTCTGGAACGAGGTGGGCGGGCACGGCAACCAGCCGATGCTGCGCCAGTTTCGCGCGCACGGGCTCGACGAGGAGCGCTGTGCGGCGCTCGAACGCCGCAGCGGCGGCTACAACCGCGGTGTGCCGACCGTTCCCGACTGCTACCGGCGTCTGTTCGACGGCGACACACTGATCATCGGCGGGCAGCGCTGGCAGGTGCGGGTCGGCTACGGCCACTCGCCCGAGCACGCCGCGCTGTACAGTCCGGACCTCGGCGTCTTCATTTCCGGGGACATGCTGCTGCCGACGATCTCGACCAACATCAGCGTCTTCGCCGTCACGCCGGAGGCCGATTCACTGGCCGACTACCTGCAGTCGATCGACCGCTACCGCGAGTTGCCGGCCGACACCCTGGTACTGCCTTCGCACGGCATGCCGTTCCGCGGTATCGCCGACCGGGTCGACGCCCTGCACGCACACCATGAGGACCGCCTGCAACTGCTCGCAGAGCACTGCCAGGTCCCGCGCAGCGCTGCCGAGCTGCTGCCGACGCTGTTCGCACGCGAGCTCGACACGCACCAGACCATGTTCGCCATGGGCGAAGCGATCGCCCACCTCAACCGACTCGAGCACGCCGGACGAGTGCTGCGCAGCGAGGAACACGATGGCCGCATCCGTTTCGTCGCCAGCGGCAGGCCACCGGCAGCGGACGCGCTTCGTTAGGCAGGTGGCGGCCGGCTGATCGGCGACCCGCCACCCGGCCGCCGGTCGCTGTTGGCTGGCGAACGCGGCCGCACCGCAGGCCAAACGGAGCACCGCACGGTCGGCAGGCGATCGCTTGGCGTAGAATGGCGCACCATGGGTTCGACGCTCCTTCCCGACTACGCAGGCGGCGGCCTCGTCAATCTGATGCAGAGCATCGCGACCGCCTGCGGCAGCAACGACCGGCGCTATCCGCCACTGGCCGCACTCGGCGCGGGCACCCTGAGCGGTGCCCGCAACATCCTGCTGCTGCTGGTCGATGGGCTCGGACTGAGGACCCTGACCCGGCACCCTGCCAGCCTGCATCTGCAGCGCCATCTGGTCGGCAGCCTGACTTCGGTCTTTCCATCGACCACCGCCAGCGCCATCACGACGGTCATGAGCGGCCTCGCTCCGGCACAGCATGGCCTCACCGGCTGGCACATGCACCTCGAAGAGGTGGACCAGACGCTGGCCATCCTGCCGTTGACGCCGCGCCAGGAAGCGCCGCGCGTGCCGCCGGAGCAGCTGCCGCCGCGGCTCTTCTCGCATGCCTCGCTGTTCGAGACGCTGACACGCGAGTGCTGGGTCGTCGCTCCGCGCACCATCGCCGCCAGCCCGTTCAACGCCTGGCACTCTCGCGGCGCGCGGGTGGCTGCCTACGCCACCCTGCCCGAGATGTACTCCTGCCTTGCCGAGCTGCTGCTCGAGACCGCATCGCCGCGCTACATCTATGCCTACTACCCCGAGCTCGACAGCCTCTCGCATCACTACGGCAGCGACAGCCGGCAGGCGCAGCGGGCGCTGGCCGAAGTCGATGCCGGTTTCGCCCAGCTCCTGCGCAACGTGCGCGGCAGCAACAGCTGGCTGGTGGTGACCGCCGATCACGGCTTCATCGATTCGCCACCGCGGCGGGTCATCACGCTCGATGATCATCCGCTGCTCGCCGCGCTGCTGCAACGCCCCCTCTGCGGCGAGCGCCGGGTTGCCTACTGCTATGTCGCCGGCAAGGACCGGCCGGCGTTCGAGGCCTACGTTCGCCGCCACCTGGCGCGTGCCGTTCACCTCCATGCCAGCGCGCACCTGGTCGCTGCCGGCTGGTTCGGGCCACCGCCCTGGCATCCGCGCCTGCACTCGCGAATCGGCGACTACACCTTGCTGATGAAGGACAACTGGACGATAAAGGACTGGCTGCCGGGCGAACGGCACTTTGCCATGCTCGGTGTGCATGGGGGCATCAGTGCCAGCGAGATGCGCATCCCGCTGATTGCCGCGCATGCCTGAGCGCCCGGAAGACGCCGTGCGGGCAACATGAGCAACGACAAGGGGAACCGAGCATGAGCAACGACAAGGCGGCAAGGACCGATCGCCTGATCGCCGATGCGGTGCGTGGCCGCCTGGCACGTGAAGCGGGCTATCGCGAGCAGGCACTGAAGATCTATCCCTGGGTATGTGGACGCTGTGCGCGCGAGTTCACGCACCGGAACCTGCGCGAGCTGACCGTTCACCACCGCAACCACAACCACGACGACAACCCCGCCGATGGCAGCAACTGGGAACTCCTCTGCCTCTACTGCCACGACAACGAGCACGCGCGGCAGCTCGATGCCGACGCGGCCCGACAGGCTGGCGTCACCGCCACCGGTGGGCCGGCGAAGGCGCCGGCAACCGGGCAGCCATTCGCCAACCTGAGGGAACTGCTGAAAAAGGGCTGAAGGGTTGTAGCCAAACGGCCCACCACCTCCCGAGGCCGCGCCGCACACACGATACCGAGGATCACGCACCGATGAGCAACCAATTGAGCTTCAGGATTCTGGAAGACATCGCTCGCGACCTGTCGGGCGAGGTCGTTTCCTTCCCGACCTTTCTCGACATCACCTTCCAGGTCCGCACGGCGCTGAAGAATCCCCGGCTGACCGTCGACGAACTGGGCCACCTGGTCGCTGCCGAACCGCTGATGAGCACCAAGGTGATCCGCCTGGCCAACTCGGCGGCGATCAATCGCAGCGGGCGCGCGATCGTCGATATCAGGAGCGCGATCGGCCGCGTCGGCATGGAGGCGGTGCGCACGGTATCGTTTGCCGTTGCCATGGAGCAATTGCTGAATTCCAAGAAGATGGCGGCATTCCAGACCCTGTCGCGGCGGCTGTGGGAACACACGATGCATGTCGCCGCCCTGTCGCGCGTGCTGGCGCGCCGGCTGACCCGCGTCAATGTCGATGAAGCGTTGTTTGCCGGTCTGGTGCACGACATCGGCGTCTTCTATCTGCTGTCGCGAGCGGTCAATTTTCCGGAACTGGTTGCCAGCCCGCGCGACCTGCACCAGTTGCTGGTGCAGTGGCATGATCACATCGGGCATGCCCTCCTCGCGGCAATGGGAATGCCCGAGGACCTCGCACTGCTGGTACAGGAACACGAACTCGACCGCCCGCTGAGCAGCATCACGACGCTGGCAGACGTCGTCTTTGTCGCCAACCGGCTGGCCAACGTCGACCACGGCTGGCGCGATGCCGCCTTCTGCGAGCTGCCGGACGGCGGTATCGCGGCCCAGTTCTTCGACCCTGACTCGCTGGCAACCCTGCTCGCCGAATCGGCCGAGGACGTCGCCTCGCTCAAGGCTGCCCTCGGTAGCTGAAGCCTTCAGCGGACACGCCCGAGCAGACGACGGCCAGCCTTGTTGCGGACAGGCAACGTCTCCCGCGCAGCCGGCTGCGAGCGGATCAGAGGCGCCGGATCTTCTCCAGCAGAGCGGTCGTCGATGTCTGGTGGATGAAGGGCAAGGAGAAGACACGCCCGCCCCAGCCGCCAACCTCGCGATTGCCGACGATCCGGTCGACCGGCCAGTCGCCGCCCTTGACCAGGATGTCCGGTCGACAATCGAGAATCCGTTGCAGCGGCGTATCCTCGTCGAACCAGGTCACCAGAGTCACCGCCTGCAGCGCCGCGATGATCGCCAGGCGGTCCGCCAGGGTGTTGACCGGCCGCCCGTCGCCCTTGCCGAGACGCCTGACTGACGCATCGGAGTTGAGCGCGACGATGAGCGCCGTGCCCAGCGAACGCGCTTCGGCGAGCAGGCTGACATGGCCCCGGTGGAGGACGTCGAAACAACCGTTGGTGAATACCAGCGGCCGCGCCAAGCTGGCGACCCGCTCGCCGAGCTGTTGCGGTGCGACGATCTTGCGCTCGAAATCCGCTTGCCTGTTGCCGCCGTCGATTGGTGCCTCGGACATGCTTTACTCCTGAAAGGCGGGTATCGTACAGGCTTTGGACAAACCGGCGAAGCCTCACCGAGCCCGTCGGGCAACAGCCGGACGCACTGCCCGGCGCCGGCAGGGCCCGGCAGGGACGGCCGGCCCCTGCCGGGCCACGCGTGGCGGCTGTCACCCGGATTCGGAACCCTTGCGAGCCCATCGACATGCGTCGCCCCTATCCGCTGCACATTCACATCTCGACGCTGTTCCTGACCCTGATCGTCGCCGTCTGCGCCGTTCTGGCGGGAATTGGCTACCGCTTGAGCAGTTCACTGCTGGAAAGCTCGGCCGCCAGCCTGACGTCACGCATCAGCCGCGAGACCCTGCTCGAGATGCGCCTGATCATCGACCCGGCGCAGATGGCGACCCGCCTGCTGAGCCAGCAGAGCGTCAGCACGGCCAGATCGCTGGTGCAGCGGCTGGAAAGTCTGCCGTTCCTGCGCCTGGCTCTCGACGATTCGCCGGCGTTGTCCTCGCTCTACGTCGGCTACGACAACGGCGATTTCTTCCTGCTCGGCCGCATCGGTCACGGCAGCGCCAGCGAAAGCGCGCGCGCACCGAGCGCCGCGCGCTACGTCGTACAAAGCATCGAGCGGGCCACTCCCGTGCCGCGTGGCGTCTTCATGTACTTCGACGACAGGCTGCAGCTGCTGCGGCAGGACAATCGCCCGGACTACGTCGCCGCCTATGACCCGCGCCAGCGGCCCTGGTTCACCCAGGCGAGGAAAGCGGCCGGGCTTGTCGAGACGTCCCCTTACCTCTTCTTCTCCAGCCAGCGGGTCGGCACGACGCTGGCCCACAGCGCCGACGGCGGACGCGCCGTCGTCGGCGCGGACATCCTGCTGCATACTCTGGGTGAAGCGCTGGCGAGGCAGAAAGTGACGCCCACGACCGCCGTCGTGATGGTCAATGGCGAGGGCCGGGTGCTTGCCTACGAGGAACCACAGCGAATGGTGCTCGGGCCCGCTGCCGACGGTGAGCACGCGTCGCTGGCGCAGCTCGACGAACTTGGGGTGCCGGCGCTGGTTCCGGTGCTCGATGCGGTGCGCAACATGCAGGGCCGGCAGACGGCAACGCTGGCGGTCACCGCCGCCGGCAAGGAGTGGCGCGCGTCGGTCGACCGCCTGTTGCTCGAGAGTGCGGTGCCGCTGTACATCGTCACCGCCATTCCCGAGGACGAACTGCTGGCTGGTGCGCTGCGCCTCGCACGCCACTCGGCGTTTGCCACGCTGCTCGTCCTCTTGCTGACGGTGCCATTGACCTGGTGGCTGGCGCACGCGGTGTCCCGTTCGCTCGGCAGCCTGGCGGATGAAGCCGAGGCGATACGGCACTTCGAATTTGTGCGGCCGATCGTCCTTGATTCCTCGATCAAGGAAGTGAGTGAGCTGGCGCAGACAATGGACGGCATGAAGCGGACGATCCGTCGTTTCGTCGACATCAGCCAGGCGGTTGCCGCCGAGCAGAACTTCGATCGCCTCCTGCCGCGTCTCCTGTCAGACACCCTGACGACCTCCGGCGCCCATGCCGGCATCCTCTACCTTGCCGAAGGGAACGAGTTGCAGCCTGCCGCCGCGCTGCAGCAGTCGGGACAGACCGGCGATGCTGGCCTGGCAACCGTCGCCATCGACCGTGGCGGCCCGCTGCTCGGCGCCGCACTCGCCGCACACGAGGCGCGCAGTGGCAGATTGCAGCCAGAGGACCACGGGGCGCTTGGCCTGACCGGCTGCGAGTGGCTGCAGTCCCGATACGGAATCGCCGTGCCATTGCTCAACCGCAACTCCGAGCTGGTCGGTGCGATGATGCTTTTCGGCGACAGCGCAACGGATGCCGGCCGGCTGAGCTTCGTCAAGGCCCTTTCGGCGTCGGCCGCGGTATCGCTCGAAAGCAAGGCGCTGATCAAGGCGCAGAAGGATCTCTTCGCGGCCTTCATCCAGCTCATCGCGGCGGCGATCGACGCCAAGAGCCCCTATACCGGAGGCCATTGCGCACGGGTGCCGGAACTGACGAGAATGCTGGCCGATGCAGCCTGTGCTGCCGATAGCGGACCTTACAAGGACTTCCACCTCAGCGAGGATGACCGGGAAGCATTGCACGTTGCCGCCTGGCTACATGATTGCGGCAAGGTGACCACGCCCGAGTACGTGGTCGACAAGGCAACCAAACTGGAAACCATTCACGACCGCATCCATGAAGTGCGGATGCGTTTCGAGGTCCTCAAGCGCGATGCCGAGATCGACTGCCTGCGGGCCGTCGCTGGCGGCGACGACGCCGCAGCGGCACGTGGCCGCCTGCTCGCCGCGTGGCAGCAACTGGACGATGATTTCGCCTTCGTCGCGCGCTGCAACGAAGGCGGCGAGTCCATGGCGCAGAACGACATCGATCGCCTGCGGAGGATCGGCGCCAGAACCTGGCTGCGAACGCTCGACGACCGCATCGGCATCGCCCGTGAAGAACGCGTCCGCAAGGCATCCGGCGGGACCGTGGCGCTGCCGGTTGCCGAGACGCTGCTGGCGGACAAGCCGGAGCACGTCGTACCGCGACGGGAGCAGGATCAGATACCCGAGAACAACCGCTGGGGATTCCGGATGAGCGTACCGTCAGCCCTCTACAACCGCGGCGAACTCTACAACCTGTCCGTTGGCCGTGGCACGTTGACGGACGAGGAACGGTACAAGATCAACGAGCACATCGTCCAGACGCTGATGATGCTCTCGCAACTACCGTTCCCGAAGCATCTGCGACAGGTGCCCGAGATTGCCGGCGGCCATCACGAGAAGATGGACGGCAGCGGTTACCCGCGACGGCTGCGGCGCGACGACATGAGCCCGCTGGCCAGGATGATGGCCATCGCCGACATCTTCGAAGCATTGACTGCGATCGACCGGCCTTACAAGACAGGCAAGACGCTGTCGGCAGCGCTGGGCATCATGAGTCGCATGCAACAGGAGCAGCATATCGACGGCGAGTTGTTCGCCCTCTTCCTGCGCGCCGGCGTTCATCTCGAGTACGCCCGCAAGTTCATGCAGCCGGAGCAGATCGACAGCGTCGACGTCGACGGGCTGCTGGCCCGATTGGAGTCACCACCGGCAGTCGCCTGACGCGCGATCTCCACCGCGCTGGCAGACGCGAACTGCGGCCGCGCGTGGCAGCGACCACCATGGCCGTGAAGCGCCACCGGCAGACCCGCAGCGGCCAGCGGCCGGCCGATCTGCAGCCAGGCGTCGCCGCGTTCACTTGGTGCTGCTCCCGCAGCCGCCCAGGCGGCTGCCCGCCCTCGCCCGCCAGGGTGCCGGTCTGCAGCCCGGCAGCAGCCTGCCTCTGCTCTGGCATCGCCAGCGACTGTCAGGATTCTTTACAGCCGCCCCCCGGCGATCAAGCCGGGACACGAACCCGTCGCCCCAAAGCCCTGAAGAATAAGCACAATTGATTTTATGGCATAAAGGTTGCTTATCTATTGCCGTCCGAACGCCTGCGCACCCTCGTCAGCCGGTGGTGCGCAGCGGCGGCGGAAGATGAGCGATCGAGCGCCAGGCTTTGGCGTCTGAGGTCAGCGAGCGCGGCCCCGCCAGGCGCGCGAGCGACTGGTCAGGCGCCGATCTCCGGCCGCTGCTGGCGCTTGCTGACGGGAGTCGGCGGCGGCAGCAGACAGATTGTTCGACGTGGTCCCCGCAGCGTGCCTGAAGCACCTTCGTCAGCAGCAAGGACGAGGGTGGGTGCAGCGCCAAGCTCATTAGTGATCCTGATTATGGAATGTCTTTCTGATCTCGTGATGGAACCTTCGACCGGTCCGATGAAAACCAAGATCTGCGTCAAATGCAAGCAGGAAAAGTCCGTGGCCGACTTCCACAGGAATGCGCGCAGTTCGGACGGATTGCATTCCTACTGCAAGGAGTGCAACAAGGCGCAAGCCCTGGCGCACATTCGTGCCGAGAAAGCCAGGAAAGCCCTCCTGCGGGCGGCCAAGAAAGCCGCCGCGGGCAGCCAGTGATCGCCGCAACGGCAGTCCGCCGGACCGCGGCCACCGCCACGCGGGCAGCGCGCGCGTCGTGCTGGGGGCGGCCCCGTCATCGCGCCCAGTATTGCGGGTCGCCGAAAGTCCTCTTGACATGGTCGATGAACAGACGGACACGCAAGGGAAGATGTCGCCACTGCGGGAAGACGGCATAGATGCCCACCGCCGGCGCCGCATAGTCGTCCAGAACGGAAACCAGATCCCCCCGCCGCAGATCGTCGCCCACTTCCCACATCGAGCGCCACGCCAGGCCCTTGCCGGCTCGCGCCCATTCATGCAGGACGGCGCCATCGTTGCACTCGAAGCTGCCGGCAACCTTGTGGTTCGTCACCTCGCCAGCCGGCGTCTGCCGCAACGCCCAGCCGCGCTGCTGGCCCAGTGAGAGACAGTTGTGTCGCGCGAGATCGGCGGGCGTCGCCGGGATCCCGTGGCTGGCGAGATACGACGGGCTGGCGACGACCAGCCGCCTCATCTCGCCAAGCTTGCTCACCGCCAGGCTCGAATCGGCCATCTCGCCGATGCGCACGGCGCAGTCGACGCCGTCGTTCAGCAGGTCGACGAGCCGATCGGTGAGGTCGAGGCGGACGCTGACCTCCGGATTTGCCCGCATGAACGCCGCCACCTGCGGCGCGACGTGGCGCCGCCCGAAGCCGGCAGGAGCCGACACCCGCAGATGGCCGCTGGCCTGAACGCCTCCGAGCGACACCGCCGCCTCGGCATTCGCCAAGTCGTTGAGGATCCGCTGGCAGTCTTCGAGAAAGGCCTGCCCTTCGAAGGTCAGCGACAGTCTGCGCGTCGTGCGCAGCAGCAGCTTGACGCCAAGACGGGCCTCCAGGGCATCGAGGCGCCGCCCGATCACCGCCGGCGTGACCGCCTCGATCCGCGCCGCGGCCGACAGGCTGCCGCGCGTCGCCGCGTTGACGAAAGCCTCGATCTGCTTGAGATGGTCCATCGGTCAATTGAATACCAGAAGTAAAAGATACTTTGATTCCATTCGATCTTATCTTTCCTCAGCGCATCGAATAGAATTCTTGCACTGCATCATAACCCATCGACAGGAGCCGCCCAATGAGCCTCGATCTGCCCGCCGGAATGCAAATCAACGCCCCGATCAGACCCGGATACGAAACCATCCTCACCCGCGATGCGCTGGCGTTGGTGGCCGCGCTGCACCGGGCCTGCGAAGGCCGCCGGCAGGAGTTGCTGCAGGCACGGCGCGATCGCCAGGCGCGGATCGATGCGGGCGAGATGCCGGACTTCCTCCCGGAGACGCGACACATCCGCGACGGCGACTGGAAGATCGCGCCGCTGCCGACTGCCCTCGCATGTCGCCGGACCGAGATCACCGGCCCGGTGGAAGCGAAGATGATCATCAACGCCTACAATTCGGGCGCCGATTCGTACATGAGCGACTTCGAGGACTCCAACAGTCCGAACTGGGACAATCAGGTGCAGGGGCAGCTCAACCTCTTCAAGGCGATCCGCCGCCAACTGTCCTTCACCAACGAGGCCGGCAAGGAGTACGCGCTCAACGAGAAGGTCGCCACCCTGCAGATCCGCCCGCGTGGCTGGCACCTCGACGAAAAACACGTCACCGTCGATGGACAGCGGGTCTCCGGCGGCATCTTCGACTTTGGCCTCGTCTTCTTCCATAACGCCCGCGAGCAGATCGCGCGTGGCGCTGGCCCGTTCTACTACCTGCCGAAAATGGAGTCGCACCTCGAGGCGCGCCTGTGGAACGACATCTTCATCCTCGCCCAGGAGCACATCGGTCTGCCCAGGGGAACGATCAAGGCAACCGTTCTCGTCGAGACGATTCTTGCCACCTTCGAAATGGAGGAAATCCTCTACGAACTGCGCGAGCACTCGGCGGGCCTCAACGCCGGCCGCTGGGACTACATCTTCTCGTGCATCAAGAAGTTCAAGAAGAACCCGGACTTCTGCCTCGCCAACCGCGGCGCGATCACGATGGAAGTTCCCTTCATGCGCAGCTACGCGCTGCAACTGGTGAAGATCTGCCACAAACGCGGGGCGCCCGCGATGGGCGGGATGAGTGCGCTGATTCCGATCAAGAATGATCCGGTGGCCAACGAGAAGGCGCTCGCCGGCATCCGCCACGACAAGACGCGCGACGCCAACGACGGCTTCGACGGTGGCTGGGTTGCGCACCCGGGACTGGTCTCGATCGCCGCCGAGGAGTTTCACAAGGTGCTCGGAGACCGTCCGAACCAGTGGGAAAAGCAGCGCGACGAGAACTTCTCTGCCGCCGACTTTCTCAATTTCCAGCCTTCGCAGCCGATCACCGAAGCCGGTGTGCGCAACAACATCAACGTCGGCATCCATTATCTCGGCAGCTGGCTGGCTGGCAATGGCTGTGTGCCGATCCACAACCTGATGGAAGACGCAGCGACGGCGGAAATCTCGCGTTCGCAGGTGTGGCAGTGGGTGGTTTCCCCGAAAGGAGTCCTCGACGACGGGCGCAAGGTCACCGCCGAGATGGTGCGCGGAATGATCGCTGAAGAACTGGCCAAGGTGAAGGCTACCGTCAGCACCCAGGGAGAGAACACGGCCACCTACGATCAGGCGGCCGTCATCTTCGACCGCATGTCTCTGACACCCGACTACCCGGAGTTTCTGACGCTGCCGCTCTACGAAGCAATGGACTAGGACGCTGCCGGGCCGGGCAGGAGAGCTTTCCCCTGCCCGGCCCTCGGCGCTGGCCGCAATTGCCGCAGCGCAGGGTGGGGCCGCATCGCGGCCCCACCCTCTTCTTTCCTGCGCCAGCGCCAACGCGCGCCGGCAGGCCCGACGCTGGAAGGTCTCAGGATCTGGCGCCCAGGGCACGGGCGCGCAAGGCGCTCAGCTCGAGGGCAGCCGCATCGGCTGCTTCGCGCGTCGGCCAGCCCTGCAAATGGTTCGCCGCCAAGTCGGCCAGCGCGTTTATCCAGTCGTCCCGCTCGTTGAGGCACGCGATGTAGTGGTACTCCCTGCCTCCGGCGCGCAGGAACTCGCTCCTGCCTTCGATCGCCATTTCTTCGAGCGTCTCGAGGCAGTCCGCCGTGAACCCGGGACAGATCACATCGACCCGCTGCACACCCGCCTTGCCCAACGCGCGCAGGCTCGCCGCAGTGTAGGGCTGCAGCCATTCGGTGCGGCCGAAGCGGGACTGAAAGCAGACCAGATGCCCATCCTTGCGAAGGCCGAGCGCTTCGGCAAGCAGGCGAGCGGTCTTGTGGCATTCGCAGTGGTAGGGATCGCCCCTGTCGAGCGTGTAGCGGGGGAGCCCGTGAAAGCTCATCAGCAGACGATACGAGGCGACCGGATGGCCGTGGGTGGCCCAGTGCTCGCGGACGCTGGCGGCGAGCGCAGCGATGTAGCCCGGGTGGTCGGCGAAACTCCGGATGCTGCGTATTTCCGGCTGGTTGCGCAGCGCGCACAGCCAGCCGGCAGCGGCATCGAACGCGCTCGCCGTCGTACTGGCCGCGTACTGCGGATAGAGCGGCAACAGGAGGATGCGGGTGCAGCCCTCGGCCTTGAGCCGCGAGAGCGTTGCCGGAATCGACGGCTGGCCGTAGCGCATGGCGTAGTCGACCACGACGCGGTGCCCGGCCTGACCGAGAAACCCGCGCAGGAGGGTTGCCTGGCGCGCGACATGGACCTTCAGCGGCGACCCTTCGCTCGTCCACACGGCAGCGTACTTCTCGGCCGAGCGTCCCGGTCGGGTGTTGAGAATGATTCCGTTCAGGATCAGCCACCACAACGGCCTCGGGATCTCGACCACCCGCGGGTCGGAGAGGAATTCCCCGAGATAGCGCCGGACCGCCGCCTTCGTCGGCGCTTCCGGAGTCCCCAGGTTGATCAGCAGGATGGCGGTCAGCGGCGGCGAACCGTGGCGGTACTCCGGTTCGGCGAGATAGCGCGGCATCAGCAGTTGGCCTGGTAGGTGAGCGCCGACGAAAGCAACTTGGCGGTGATGTCCACGATCGGTATCACCCGCTCGTAGGCCATCCGCGTCGGGCCGATGACGCCTACCGAGCCGACGACCTCGCCATCGACCTCATATGGCGCGGTGACGACGCTGCATTCGTCAAGCGGCGCCAGGCCGGACTCGCCGCCGATGAAGATCTGCACACCGTCTGCGCGCTGTGAGAGGTCGAGCAACTGCATCAGCGCGGTCCGTTGTTCGAAGAGGTCGAACAGCTCGCGCAGCCGCTTCATGTTCGACGAGAACTCTTCGACGCCGAGCAGGTTGCGCTCGCCGGAGATGACGTAGCGCTCACCCGGGCCCCGTATCACCTCATCGCCTGCCGTCAGTGCGGCGGCCATCAGTGCTTGCAGGTCGCCGCGCAGTTCCTTCAATTCATCACGCACGCGTGTATGGATGTGCTCGAAATCGTGCCCGACAAAATGCTGGTTCAGGTAGTTGGTGGCGGTGACCAGCTCCGATGGGGTGTACGCGCGGTTGGTGAACAGCAGGCGATTCTGCACATCGCCGTCGGCCGTCACCAGGATCAGCAGGACGCGACGCTCGGAGAGGCTGACGAACTCCATCTGACGAATCCGCAGCGTTGCACGACGCGGTGTCATGACGATGCCGGCGAAGCGGGTCAACCCGGAGAGCAGGTGCGACGCATTGCTGATCAGTTGCCGCGGTTGCATCGGCGCCAACTGCCCCTCGATGGCCTGCAGCTTGTCGCGGTCCAGCGGCTTCACGGTCAACAGGCTGTCGACAAAGAAGCGGTAGCCGCGCGCCGTCGGCACGCGGCCCGCTGAAGTGTGCGGACTGGCGATGAGTCCGATGTCTTCGAGGTCGGCCATCACGTTGCGAACGGTAGCGGCCGACAGCTCAAGGCCCGAATAGCGCGACAGCGCGCGCGACCCGACCGGCTGGCCTTCGGCGATGTAGCGTTCGATCAGTGTCTTCAGCAGTGTTCGTGCGCGATCATCGAGCATGGTCTGGATTCTACAAAAAAAATGCTGCGGACGCGGTGCGCCGCGGAAACAACTCGAATTGTGGTTTAATTCGGGCCCATGACCAATGCCTTTCCGCAAGCTTCGGCCGACGGCGTACCGCCACCGCGAACGATCGCGCTGGTGGGAAAGTACCACAGTCCGGAGATCGCCGAGTCAATCCGCTTGCTGGCACGCTACCTGCACGAGCGCGGCATCACCGTCCTGATCGAAGAGGAAACCGCTGGCAACGTCGTTTCACACCTGGCGCTCGGGAGCTGGGCGAGCGGCAACTTCCCCTGGCTCGGAGCGCATTCCGATCTGGCGATCGTCGTTGGTGGTGATGGCACGATGCTCAATGCGGCACGACAACTGGCGCGTTATCGCGTGCCGCTGGTGGGTGTCAATCAGGGACGTCTGGGCTTCATGACCGACATCGCCCGCACCGAGATGCTGTCGTGCATGGACGACCTGCTGGATGGCAGGTTCATCCCTGAGACGCGCATGCTGCTCGATGCCGAAGTCAGCCGCGAAGGGCGCAGCGTCGTCAGCAACCTGGCGCTGAACGATGTCGTCGTCGACAAGGGCGCGATCGGACGGATGATCGAGTTCGAGCTTTTCATCGACGGCGAGTTCATCTATCACCTGCGCTCGGATGGACTGATCGTCGCCACTTCGACCGGCTCCACGGCCTATGCCCTGTCGGCCAATGGCCCCATCCTGCATCCGGGAGTGGCGGCCATCGCACTCGTGCCGCTTTGCCCGCACGCACTGACCAACCGGCCAATCCTGGTCGGTGACCGCAACGAGATCGAAATCCGCATCGTCCACGCAACTGACTCACGGGCCCACTTCGACGGCCAGGTGACAGCCGACCTGAAGAACGGCGATACCGTTCGCATCCGGCGATCGGAGTACTCGATCACCTTGCTGCACCCACCGGCCTACAGTTATTTCGCGATGCTCCGCCAGAAGCTGCACTGGAGCGAGCGGCCGAAGGAACATTAGGGCGGCAGGGGAACGGAAACGCCATGCTCTGTCGTCTGACGATCCGCGACTTCGTCCTCGTTGACCGCCTGGAACTCGACTTGCAACCGGGCTTCGGAACGCTTACCGGCGAAACGGGTGCCGGCAAGTCGATCCTGGTCGACGCGCTCGCTTTCGCCCTCGGCGAGCGTGCCGATACCGGTTTGATTCGCGCCGGCTGCGACCGCGCCGAAGTCACCGCCGAATTCGACCTCACGGCCGCGCCGGATGCCTCGGTCTGGCTGCTGGCACATGATCTCGACACCCAGGGAGGCCTGCTGCTGCGGCGAGTGGTCGACGGCAACGGTCGCTCGCGTGCCTACCTGAATGGTTCGCCGGTGACGGTACAGCAATTGCGCGAGGTGGCTGAATCGCTGGTAGACATCCATGGCCAGCACGCGCATCAGTCGCTCTTGCGCAGCGACGCGCAGCGTGCCTTGCTCGACGGGCATTCCCGGCTCGCGTCTCTGCAGGCGGAAGTGTCCACCGCCTGGCGCAACTGGCGAACGGCGCGGGCGGCCCTGGCAGCGGCCAGCGAGGGCGTCGAAGCGCTGGCGCACGAAAGGGAACAGCTTGAGTGGCAGGTTCGTGAATTGCAGACCCTCGCCTTTTGCAACGAAGAATGGACGCTTCTGAACCAGGAACACAAGCGCCTGGCACATGCCGCGAGCCTCGTCGACGGCGCCCAGTTCGCCTTGCAGGCGCTGGCCGAAGGCGATGCCGCCTGCGACGCACGACTGGCGGCGGTGAGCCATCGACTCGACGACCTTTCGGAGTATGACCCAGCGATCGCTGAAGTGGCCGCTCTCGTGCAGTCGGCCCAGGCCGAACTGGGTGAAGCGATCTCGGCTCTGCGCCGCTACGGCGGCCGCGTCGATCTGGATCCACGGCGCCTGGGCGAGGTCGAGCGGCGACTCGATGCCGTTCTCGGCTGCGCGCGGAAGTTCCGCTGTGCCCCAGAGGACCTGCCGGATCTGCTTGAACGCTGGCTCGACAGGCTGGCCGTGCTTGGCGAGGCCGCCGACATCGATGCCCTGGCGACGCGCGCCGCTGCCGCACGCACCACCTACGAAGAGCTTGCCGGGCAGCTTTCCGCCGGCCGCCAGGCCGCGGCAAGCCAACTCGGCAGCGAAGTCAGTGTGGTGATGCAGCAGCTAGCCCTCGGCAGCGGACGCTTCGAAGTGGCTTTGCTGCCGGTCGAGGGAGGCAACGCCAACGGCCTCGAGCAAGTCGAGTTTCGCATCGCCGGCCTGGCCGGCAGCGAAGCACGCGCACTCGCCAAGGTCGCCTCCGGCGGCGAGATTTCGCGCATCAGCCTGGCGATTCAGGTCGTGACCAGTCAGGCGGCCAGCGTACCGACCCTGATCTTCGACGAGGTCGACGTCGGCATCGGCGGTGGCGTTGCCGAAGTGGTCGGGCGCCTGCTGCGCGAACTGGGAAATCAACGGCAGGTGCTGTGCGTGACCCACCTGCCCCAAGTGGCAGCGCGCGCCCACTGGCAATGGCAAGTCAGCAAGGAAGTCGAGCGGGAACAACTGCGCAGCCGGGTCGTCGTTCTCGATGGTGAGGCGAGGGTCGAGGAAATCGCCCGCATGCTCGGTGGCCTGGAGATCACGCCAGTCACTCGCCAGCATGCGCGCGAGATGCTGGCCATCGGCTCACCAGAGGGCTAGCCGCCTAGGTCGCAGCCTGGTCGTCTGCAGACGACTTGGCAGCCGCTTTCTTGAGTTTGTTCTTCGCCGCTTTCCTGAGGGCCTTGAACTGGTCCGGATCTTCTGCCTTGAGGTACTCCACCACCTCGAAGTCCTCGCGCTTGATGCGCTGGATGTCGATCTGCTCGACATGCACCAGGCGCAACAGCTCGCGTACCGGCTTGGGCATGTTGCGACCGCTCTCGTAGCGCGAACCGCCGCTCTGCGTCACGCCGATCTTCGACCATAACTGCTGCTGATTCATTCCCAGCCTGCGACGAATCTCGCGCGGATCGACCCGCTCAACGACCTTGACGGTGCTCATGACAGTCCTTTCTTGCTATTGGTTGACGCCTGGCAGCAGGCTCCCCGACCCCCTGCCATCACTGCATACCATATGGATGGGATGACGCACGCCACACTATAAGGATTTCGTCCGCAATTGCAAGCAGCATTGAGACGGCAGATCCCGCAGTTGCCCACTGCCGGCCTTGGCGCCGGCCCTTTTGCCCTCAGGGCCGGCATTGCCCTAGAATGGAGGCCTTTTGGCACTGTTCAACGGGATTTCGAATGGCATTGATCGTACAGAAATTCGGCGGCACGTCGGTCGGCTCGACGGAACGCATCAAGAATGTCGCCAAGCGAGTGGCTCGCTGGCGCGCGCAGGGACACGACATCATTCTGGTGCCGTCGGCGATGGCCGGGGAAACCAATCGCCTGCTGGCCCTGGCAAGGGAGGTCTCGCCGTCGCCAGACCCGCGCGAACTCGACGTCATCGCTTCCACCGGAGAACAGGTGACGATCGCCCTGCTGGCCATGGCCATGCACGGGGAAGGAATCAAGGCGAAGAGTTTCACCGGTTCGCAGGTCGGCGTCCTGACCGACAGCACCTTCACCAAGGCGCGCATCCTGAAGATCGACCAGGGCCGGATTCGCAAGGCCCTGGCCGATGGCAACGTCGTCGTCGTCGCCGGTTTCCAGGGCGCCGATGAGGAAGGCAACATCACGACGCTGGGTCGCGGCGGATCCGACACCTCGGCGGTCGCTCTGGCGGCGGCGATGAAGGCCGACGAGTGCCAGATCTATACCGACGTGGATGGCGTGTATACGACCGACCCGCGCGTCGTCCCGGAAGCCCGCAAGCTGGACACGATCACCTTCGAGGAAATGCTCGAAATGGCCAGTCTGGGCTCGAAGGTGCTGCAGATCCGCTCGGTGGAGTTCGCCGGCAAGTACAAAGTCAAACTTCGCGTCCTTTCCAGCTTTGAAGACGAGGGCGAAGGAACGCTGATCACTGTTGAGGAAAAAGGCCATATGGAACAACCGATCATCTCCGGCATCGCATTCAACCGCGACGAAGCCAAACTGACCGTACTGGGCGTTCCGGACCGCCCGGGGATCGCCCACCAGATCCTCGGACCGATCGCCGACGCCAACATCGACGTCGACATGATCATCCAGAACATCGGTCGTGACGGCACCACCGATTTCTCCTTCACCGTCAATCGCAACGACTTCAGCAAGTCCCTCAGGATTCTCGAGGGCGTCAAGGAGAAGATCGGCGCACGCGATGTCAACGGCGACGCGACGACATGCAAGGTTTCGGCAGTCGGGGTCGGCATGCGCTCGCACCCCGGGGTCGCCAGCAGGATGTTCGCTGCGCTGGCGAAGGAGAACATCAACCTGCAGATGATTTCGACCTCGGAAATCAAGATCTCGGTGGTGATCGAGGAAAAGTACCTGGAACTTGCCGTGCGCGTACTGCACAAGGCCTTCGGTCTCGAGAAGCCCCCGAAGTCGAAGTTGGGTTTGACCGGTCGCGGTGAAACCGATATCATCACGCCGTCCTAGGAGACGTGGCCGAGAGGTCGAAGGCACTCCCCTGCTAAGGGAGCATGCGGGCATAAACCTGCATCAAGGGTTCGAATCCCTTCGTCTCCGCCAGGACACCGGCTGCCAACTCTCTGCAGCAAAACCGAACACCCCGCTGAACGCCTTGTTCTGCGGGGTTTTTCGTGTAAACCTCCTGACCTCGCCTACCCCACAAATGTCATATCTGCGCTCTTAGAGGCCATTTCTCTCGAAACCTCCTGACTTCGCAAATTTAGTACGGTTTTTTAAGTGGTTGTTTTTCCATGACTTTTCGAGTGGCTTGGACGGGTTTCGCGATGGCTTATGCTTTGGTTTCGTGAGGTACGCCATCGCGAAATTTCTGGTTGGTGATGGGGAAAACCCGAGGGGCTCTTGCGATGAGGATCGGGCTTCGCAGACATACCTTCGGCTTTCAGAGTGGCGCTGATCGAATTCGCGATGGCGTGCGCTTTGGTATCGTGTCGCTTTTGCGCGAAAAACCCTACAATCATAGGCCATAGGCTCATTGGTGGCTCCTGCTCGGTTCCCGTCGACAGCAAAGCTCACGTGGTGAGCCTGTCTACCGCGAGAATTTGCTAGCTCAGTGCGAAAGGAGACCAACCGATGGACAAGCTCGAAATTCAGTATGTGCCGGTAGCTAGCATAATTCTCGACCGACGCAACCCGCGTGTGGCACCAGCCTTGGAGTCTATTGAAGGGGAACCGCCTCAGGACTTCATCGAGCTTGCTCTTGGTCAGTTTGCGCCCGATGACGACGACAAGGGTGCGTCAACGACATTTTCTAGCCTAAAAGCGTCCATAAGAGCATACAAAGGCCTGATCAACCCCATCGTCGTCACCCCTCGTGATGACGGCAGCTGCGTAGTGATCGAGGGCAATACCCGCGTCTCAATTTATCGCCAACTGGGCAAGGAGAAGGCGCCTGGCTCGTGGGACACGATTCCCGCAATCGTGCGCCCAGATATCGAAGAAGACGGTGAGCACGCCATCCGACTTCAGGCTCATCTAGTGGGCCCGCGCCAGTGGAGGCCTTACGCCAAGGCCAAGTACCTCCACTCGCTCTATACGGAACAGAAGCTCTCCATCAATGAAATTTTGGACTACTGCGGCGGGACTGCAAGGAAGCGCGAGATCGAAGAGTACATCGCTGCCTACACGGACATGCAGAACGACTACATCCCCTTGGTTGGACAGAATCAACCGGACTACTCTCGGTTCAGCGCATTCGTGGAGTTGCAGAAACCGCAGGTAAAGCAGGCCATCGCGAAGGCCGGCTTCACTTGGGGTGATTTCGCGCAATGGGTCCACGACTCCAAGATCAGCCCCTTGAACACAGTTCGTCAAATTCCGCGGATCCTCGCCAATCCCCAGGCAAAGAAGAAATTTCTGTCCCATGATGCGCGGGAAGCCATGAAGGTGCTTGAGCAACCGAACGCGAACGCTGCGATCAAAGAAGCCTCTGTTGATCAACTGGCCAATGCACTCGCCAGTAAAATCAGAAGCCTCAACTGGCCTGACGTTAAGGACCTCAGTGAGACGCATAACTCCCTGCGTGCCCAAGCACTCTTTGACTGCTTCGAGGAACTTCGCGACCTCTGCAAACAGACTGGCCTGATCACCGAGAGTGAGTGAAAGCGATCATCACCGAAGCCTCATTCAGGCGCTGGCAAAAGCGATATCCAGTGATCCCGTGTGGGCAAACCCACCCATCGTCTATTGCGACATACGGGATGGAACTGGCACGGATGTGCCACCGATTGTCGGTAGCAATCGCCCGGATGTGTTTGCCCGTGACCTCGGTTCGTCCTTATCGATCATTGGTGAAGCGAAGACTTCCGACGATATCGACAACAAGCACACCTTCGAACAGCTTGAATCCTTCTTCGATTACCTCCGCTTTCAACCCCGCGCCGAACTCTGGATGGGCGTGCCGTGGCTAGGTGCCGGGACGGCCACTCGGGTTTGCAGGCACGCCCAGAAGAAGTCAAATGCGCTCCATGTGCCCTTTCGGGTGGTCGCCTTCATGATCGGCAATACCAGCATCAGGCGAACATGGTTTGAATAATTTCCGATTTCGCCTCCGTACAGAGCCAGTGCTGGAGCCCAAGTACAAGGCATTTCCATATCAGGAAGAGGCGGCGGAGTTTGTCGCGGCCAGGGACTACGCGGCCATTTTCCATGAGCAGGGGCTAGGTAAGACCAAGATCGCCATTGATGTCATGTTGTGCTGGCTTCAACGGCGGGAAGTGGACACGATCCTGGTGTTTACAAAAAAGGGCCTTGTGGCGAACTGGCTGCGGGAATTCAAGGCGCACAGCGAATTGGCTCCCTTGGTATTGACCGAGAACTCCACAAAAAATTACTACGTATTCACGACGCCCACACGCTTGGTACTGAGCCATTTCGAAGCTGCAAAGAAAGAACTGCGCAGATTCAAGGCCTGGTTGTCCTCTCGCCGCGTTGCCGTGATCATCGACGAGTCCGCCAAGATCAAGAACCCGGAAGCAGATCTGGCCAAGGCGTTTTTTGAATTGTCACCGCTATTCGCGAAGCGCGTGATCATGACCGGCACACCGGTTGCGAATCGGCCTTACGACCTTTGGGCACAAGTGTTTTTCCTCGATAGCGGCGCATCCTTGGGAACTGACTTCAAGGAGTTCAAGCGCGAGACGGATTTGACGGCTGACCTCAGTCATGATGAAAAGGCATTTGAGGCCTATCGGCGGCGACTAGAGAGTATTAACCAGCGGATTGCGGCATTCTCTATTCGGGAAACCAAGGATGGGGGTCGAATCGTTTTGCCCTCGAAGGAATTCCAGCGTATCGAGTGTGATTGGGAACCAGCTCAGTTTGAGCTTTACCGACAGGTAAGGGAGGAACTACGAGCGCTAATCGTTCGAGATGGCAAGTTGATTGAAGACGATCAGGAATCAATACTCAAGAGATTATTGAGACTCGTCCAGATTTCGTCCAACCCTGCGATGATTGACGACAGTTATACCGCAGAGCCGGGAAAGTTCGAGCCGTTGTATAACCTACTTACCGACATCACAGGTAGAGGCGAAAAGGCCATTGTCTGGACAAACTTCAATTGGAACTGCGAGTGGCTTGTGAAGAAGCTTGCTCCGTTCGGAGCGCACCCGCTCAACGGCAAGATGCCCGTCGAGCGTAGGAATGCTGTCGTCAACTGGTTCCTGGAGAACCCTGAGGATCAAGTGCTCGTAGCCACGCCGGGTGCAGCAAAAGAAGGGCTGACGCTAACGGTTGCTAACCACGTTATCTTCTACGACAGAACCTACAGTCTCGATGACTACTTGCAGGCACAAGACCGGATACACCGTGTTTCGCAGACTCGAAAGTGTTATGTATACAATATGCTCATGGTCGATTCAGTCGACGAATGGGTAGACAGCCTACTTGAGGAAAAACGACTTGCGGCACAATTGACGCAAGGTGATATCGACGCGAAGGCTTATGCAGAGCGAGCTACTCTAGGTTTCTTCGCAATTCTGCAAAGGATTCTTGCAGGGAATCAGAATCAATGAGCGAGTTTCAAGAAGACAGCATCACGCTGCGCAAGCGTGAGATCAAGGTCCAGACCGGCTATCTCCCGCATGCTGACCTATTGTTCTACACCGATAATCCACGCATCTACTCGATGGTATGGAAGGACAACGAGGCTGAGCCTACTCAGGAAGAGATTTTCGATGCACTCTCGAAAACCGAGCACGTGCGTGAAAACCTGGTTCCGAGCATCAAGAATAATGGTGGTCTAATCGAGCCAGTTCTCGTCCGCAAAGGTGTTGTTCTGGAAGGCAATAGCCGCTTGGCGGCTTATCGTGTTCTTGCGCAGAAGGAGCCCGTCACTTGGGAGCGGATTCGTGTCCGTATCCTTCCTGAGTCGATCACTGACAGCGAAGTATTCTCGCTATTGGGCGAGTTTCATATTGTTGGGAAAAAAGACTGGGCGCCGTTTGAGCAAGCTGGATACTTGTACCGCCGATTCAAGACCCACGGTATTGACGAAAAACAGTTGCATGCGGAAGTCGGACTCACGCCGGCCAAAATTCGGCATCTGATTTACGTTTACGGATTCATGCTTGAAATCAGCGACCGAAATCCGGAACGTTGGAGTTACTACGATGAGTTGCTCAAGGGACGGCGCTTCAACCATGCGCGAGAACTCTATCCTGGTTTCGATAAGAAAATAGCTGGGATGATTCTGGACCAAGAGATTGAGCGTGCTGTAGATGTAAGAGATGGACTCCCAAAAATTGTCAAAGTCGGCGGTAACACCCTCAAGAAATTCATGAACGGCAGCCTATCATTTCACGATGCCGTACAGGATGCTCACCTAAGGGGTGCCGGTAACTACTACACAAAGAAGTTTTCGGATTTCAAGAATTGGTTGGCGGATGACCACGTCGATGCTGAAATAATGCGCATTCCTGCCGAGGAAAAGAAACAGCTGGCCTACATCATTGGCAGAATTGAGGCCCGAATCAAACAGATCGCCAAGAAGGTTACTAAGAAATAAAGTATTTTAGTGCATTTATACTTTGCCCGTCCGCGTTTTCATATTATACTATGCGGTATGAACTCTTCCCTAATGCCAAAGAGGCCGGTTTTCACTTCCCGCCGCATGGAACAG
>JAGFNJ010000070.1 GCA_017592775.1 Candidatus Accumulibacter conexus
GGCGTCGGCTAACGCCGCGAACTCGCACCAATGACGTGTCGGTCATCTCGGCGTCGCCGTTCACCTTGTAGCGCATCGTCGTTTCTTCAGGAACACCTGGCCCGCGCGCGGGGTTGGGTTGCTCAGAGGAACTGGAACGGCGGCTCGGGCGAGCGGCCGCTGATGATGTCGGCGAGGGCAGCGCCGGAGCCGCAGGCCATCGTCCAGCCGAGCGTCCCGTGCCCCGTATTGAGATACAGATTGGCGATCGGTGAGCGACCGACAAGCGGCACGTTGGACGGCGTCGCCGGCCGCAGTCCGGCCCAGAACTCAGTCTCGCCAGCCGGCCGCAGGTCGGGAAAGAGCTGCCTGGCGCGTGCCATCAGAGCCTGGCAGCGCACCGGGTTGAGTTCGGTGTCGTAGCCATTGAACTCGGCCGTGCCGGCGATTCGCAGTCGCTGCCCGAGGCGTGAAAAGACGATCTTGTGCGCGTCGTCGATCAGGCTGACGGTCGGCGCGACGCTGTCCGCCGCCAGCGGCACGGTGGCCGAGTAACCCTTTGCCGGGTACACCGGCAGGCGCAGGCCGAGCGGCCGCAGCAGGAGCGGGGTATGACTGCCGAGCGCAGCCACATAGGCATCGGCCTGGTGCAGCTCGCCGCCGGCAAGCACCCCCTGCACCCTGCCACCGGCCGCGCGCAGCGAAGCGACCGCGACACCGTAACGAAAGACCACACCAGCCGCCGTGCAATGACGCGCCAGCTGCTGCGTGAAACGGTGCGCGTCACCCGACTCGTCGGCCGCCGTGTAGTCGGCGCCGACGAGCAGCGAGCGTGCCGACGCCAGTGCCGGTTCGATGGCGACGCACTCGTCCACACTCAGGGGGCGCCGCTCGCAGCCATGCTCGCGCATCAGCGCCGCGGCCCCGACCGCCGCCGCGAACTCGCGACGATCGGTGTACAGGTGCAGGATACCGCGCTCGAGCTGATCGTAGGCCAGCGGCACTTCGGCGCGCAGCGCCTGCAGCTGGGTTCGACTGTAGAGCGCCAGGCTGACGATCTGGCGCACATTGGCATGCGTTCGCCCGGGCGTGCACTCGCGCAGGAAGCGCAGCACCCAGTCGAACAGGGCGGCATCGCAGCGCAGCCGGAACAGCAGCGGCGCGTCCTCGCGCCACATCCAGGCGAGTGCGCGCCGCGGGGTGCGGGGGTTGGCCCACGGTTCGGCGTGCGACACCGAAATCTGGCCGCCGTTGGCGAAACTGGTTTCCAGCCCGGCTGCCGGCTGCCGGTCGAGGACGCAGACCTCGTGCCCCGCTCTCGCCAGATACCAGGCAGTGCAGACGCCGACGACGCCGGCGCCAAGGACGAGCACCTTCAAGCCGGCGCTCGCCGCTGCTCAGGCCGCGGCGAGCGGCCGCGACGCGGCTTCAAGTGGCCTGTCCCTGCTCGCGGGCAATGCGGACCACCTCCGGCAGACGGCGAAGGCTGCGCATCAGTCGCGCCAGCGCGGTGCGGCCGGCCACCTGGACGGTGAAATTGATCGTCGTATAAAGTCCGGGATGCTTCTCGTCCATGTTGACATGGACGATGTTGGTTCCCGACCCCGAGATCTCGGTGGCGATTCGCCCGAGGGCACCAACGGTGTTCTGCACCGTCAGTCGCAGGCGCACGCTGAACAGCTTGCCCGGCTCAGGTTCCCACTCGACGTCGATCCACTTCGTCGGCTTGGCGCTGCGCATCTTGCGAATCGCCGGGCAATCGTGGGTATGGATCACCAGACCCTTGCCCTTCCAGATCGAGCCGACGATCGGGTCACCCGGAATCGGCTGACAACAGGGGGCAAACTGCACGGCCATTCCTTCGCTGCCGCGGATGACCAGGGAAGCGGGCGCCTTGGCCTGCGACGCATCCTCGCGTGCCAGCAGGCGGCGGGCAACGACGCCGGCGAGACGAAAACCGAGACCGATGTCGGTATAGACTTCCTTGATCAGCTTGTTGCCGGAGTCGCGCAGAACGTTCTTCCAACTCGACACCGGTAGTTCCGAAGCGGCCACGCCGAGTGCCCGCAATTCCTGATCGAGCATCTTCTCGCCCAGCAGCGTCGACTCGTCGTGCTGGACGCTCTTCAGGTAGTGGCGAATCTTGCTGCGCGCACGACCGGTCTTGACCGTGTTCAGCCACGCCAGGCTCGGGTGCGCATCGGCGGCAGTGACGATCTCGACGCGGTCGCCGTTGGTCAGTTCGGTGACCAGCGGCATCGGCTGGAAATTGATGTTGGCGGCAACGCAGTGGTTGCCGATGTCCGAGTGCACCGCGTATGCCAGGTCGACCGCCGTCGCTCCGCGCGGCAGGGCGATGATCTTGCCCTTCGGCGTGAAGACGTAGATCTCGTGCGGAAAGAGGTCCACCTTGACGTGCTCGAGGAAATCGCCCGACTCGTCGCTCGCACTCTGCAGATCGAGCAGCGAGTGAAACCAGGTGGAAGTCTTCTGCTGCAATTCGGCGCCGAAGTGCTCGCTGTCCTTGTACAACCAGTGCGACGCGATGCCTTCCTGTGCCAGGTTGTCCATCGCCTCGGTGCGAATCTGCAACTCGAAGGGCGTTCCGTGCGGTCCGATCAGCGTCGTGTGCAAGGACTGGTAACCGTTCGGCTTCGGGATGGCGATGTAGTCCTTGAACTTCCCCGGCACCGGTTTGTAGAGGCCGTGCAGCACCCCGAGCGCGACATAGCAGGTCGTCTGGTCGGCGACCAGCACACGAAAGCCGTAGACGTCGAGCACCTGCGAAAACGAGAGTCGTTTCTCGAGCATCTTGCGGTAGATCGAGTACAGGCTCTTCTCGCGGCCGAAGGTGCGCGCGTCGATACCCGCGTCGTGCAACCGGCGGTTGATGCCGTCGAGAATGCGCGACAGGACTTCGCGCCGGTTGCCGCGTGCCGCCTTCAGTGCACGCGCAAGAACCCGGGCGCGCATCGGGAAGATGAGCTCGAAAGAGAGATCCTGCAACTCGTGGTAAAGCTTGTTGAGCCCCAGCCGGTTGGCGATCGGCGCGTAGATCTCGAGCGTCTCGCGGGCGATGCGGCGCCGTTTCTCCGGCCGCATGGCAGCCATGGTCTGCAGATTGTGGTGGCGATCGGCGAGTTTGATCAGGACCACGCGCAGGTCGCGCGCCATCGCCATCAGCATCTTGCGGAAGTTCTCTGCCTGCGCTTCCTCGGCCGACTGGAACTCGAGCTTGTCGAGCTTCGACAGGCCGTCGACGAGATCGGCAACCGGCTTGCCGAAGCGCTCGGCGATGGTGCTCTTGCTGACCGGCGTGTCCTCCATCACGTCGTGCAGCAAGGCGGCGATCACCCCTTCGACGTCCATCTGCCATTCGGCAATCTCGCCGGCAACGGCCAGCGGGTGGGTGATGTAGGGCTCGCCCGACTGTCGCATCTGGCCCCGATGCGCCGCCTCGCTGAAGCGATAGGCCTCGCGGACGAGTTCGACCTCTTCCGGCGGCAGGTACATCAGGCTGTCGATGAACACCTCGTAGGCTGGATCGTCCTCCGCAGAAGGCATCGGCTCGGGGGTGTCCGGAGCGGCGTACTCCGCCTCCGCCGCCGCGCCTCCGGGCGCAGGTGCAGGCGGCACCGCCGTCGCGTCGCGCACGGCAACCTGCCCATTGCCGGTCACAGCAGGCGCATCAACCGTGCCATCCGCCACCTGCTCCAACGCAACCGCTGGCGCCTGCGGCCCGTCGCCACCATCCGGCCCGACAGGGTCGCCGGCAACGGGCGCTGCCGGCGGCAGCGTCGTGTCTAGGGCAGCCACCGCGACCGCGGTTCCTTCGCCCCGACCACCAGCGTCCATGCCTGCGCCCCGCAAATGGTACGCGAACGCTCAGGCCTGGCCGCGGTTGAGCACTTCCAGGCCGACCTTGCCGAGGGCAATCTCGCGCAGCGCCGTGACGGTCGGCTTGTCACGGTTGGCATCGATCAGCGGCGACGCGCCGGCAGTGATCTGGCGCGCGCGATAGGTCGCGGCCAGCGTCATCTGGAAACGGTTCGGAATACGGCTCAGACAGTCGTCTACGGTCACTCTTGCCATGCGGATCTCCAGGGGGTCAGAGCATAGATGCGAACAGGGTGGAATGTCGCTGACGTTGCGTGGCATGGCGCAGTCGCGCCGCACGGATCACCGCCAGCAGATCGTGCAGCGCACGTTGCAGGTCATCGTTGATGATAACATAGTCGAATTCGCCGACATGCCGCATCTCTTCCCGCGCCGCCGCCAAGCGACGCCGGATCGTCTCGGCGCTGTCGGTCGCACGTGCGCTCAACCGCCGCTCCAGTTCCGCCAGCGATGGCGGCAGGATGAAGATGCCGATCGCCGCCGGAAAGCGTTTCCGCACCTGCTGCGCGCCCTGCCAGTCGATCTCCAGCAACATATCCTGGCCATCGCGCAGGGCCGCTTCGACGACGCTTCTGGCGGTGCCATAGTAGTTGCAGTGGACTTCGGCCCATTCGAGAAAGCCGCCGGCAGCCACCTGCTCGAGAAACTCCGCGACGCCGACGAAGTGATACTCGCGTCCATCCTGCTCGCCGGTCCGCGGCGCGCGCGTGCAGTGCGAGACCGAGACGCTGAGCGCCGGGTCGTTTTCCAGCAGCAGTCGCACCAGGGTCGTCTTGCCGGCGCCGGACGGCGCGCTGACGATGAAGAGGTGTCCGGTCATGGGCTCGCTTCCATGGATGCAGGCCATCCATTGTACTCGCGCTGCCGGAGTCCGCCAGCAAGCTGCAGGCTTTTCCGGCGGCTGCCGTCAACAGGCATGGACTCGTCCTCGCCAAGAGACGAAAATGGCGTTATCGACACCCACTTCACAATCTGTACGGAGCCATCCGATGCCCCGCTGCCCCCTGCTGGCGAACACTGCCCTGCTGCTTGCCGCGCTGGCGACGATCAACGCCGGCGCGGCAGTGCCGCTGAAGATCGTCGGTTTCGACGACATGTCCTGCAGCGCCTGGGTGGCGTCGAAGAGCGATGTCGAACAGCGCGCGGGCTATGTCGCCTGGGTCCGGGGCGTCCTCACCGGACACAACTATGCCAATCCGGGCCAGCAGGTATCGGTCATCTCGAGCGGCACGGTCGAACAGTACGTCGATCGCCACTGCCGCGAGAAACCACAGGGCAGCTTCAGCGATGCCGCCCTGCGACTCACCGACCGTCTCTCCGGGCGCAACGCTCCGATCACCAAGTAGGCGGGCAGGCGGCTTCTGATCGGGAGATCTGGCTCATGAAAACCATCGACACCATCGGCATGCGGGCTGCCTGCGCGCTGCCCGGGGCCATGGGCGGAGACAGCCGATGACCGAGATCCTCTGGGTCGCCGCCTTCGCTGCCATGCTGCTCGGGCTGCTTGGCGTCTTCCTGCCGCTGCTGCCCGGCGTACCGCTGCTCTACGGCGGCATGCTGCTGGCCGCCTGGCTCGATGACTTTGCACGCATCGGCGTGCCGACGCTGATCGTGCTGGGAGTGATGACGCTGGCGGCCTGGCTGGTCGAAGCACTGGCCTCGGTCTGGGGAGTCCAGCGTGCCGGCGCCAGCGGCATGGCGATCGCCGGCGCTGGCATCGGGGCGATCGTCGGCATCCTTGGCGGCCTGCCGGGACTGATTCTTGGCCCGATCGTCGGTGCCATCTGCGGCGAGTACATCGCCCGCCGCGATCAGCGCCGCGCAGCCCGCGCCGGCCTCGCCGCCGGCATCGGTTTTCTCGTCGCCGCCGTCGCCAAACTGGCGATCGCCGTGACGATGCTCGCCGTCTTCCTCTTTGCGTGGCTTGCCTGAAGCCGGGCAGCAGCAGCCGCGGCGCTCATGCCCTGCTGGCGCGCGCCGGCCAGCTCGACCCGGCCGCCGCCAGCGCCAGCATCCGCCGCCGCGCGCAGGGCAGCCGGCCATGCGCTCACCGCGCTGGCGCCGCCATGCGGGCGCCACCCACCAAGTCTTCGACGCTGTTGATGTTGGCAAAGGCCGCCGGCTGATCTTCAAAGCTCACCTCGACCAGCGGCAGCGAGCAGAACCAGCGCTCGATCCGCCGCCCGCCAGCGGCGAGATGGGCGCTCAGGGCGGGCAAGGCGGTGCGCCGGCAGAGGCAGAAGACCGGCTGCACACGCCCCAGGCTTCGGGCTACCGCCAGCTCGGCGCCGCTGTCGTCAAGGGCTGCGTGCAAGCGGGCCACCAGATCGGTCGGCAGGAAAGGCGAATCGCAGGGCGCCGTCGCGACCAGGGGATGCCGGGCGACCGACAGCGCTGCGTGCAGCCCGGCCAGTGGTCCGGCGAAACCGTCGATGCGGTCGGCTACGACGGCATGACCGAAGGCAGCGTAGCGCTCGGCGTTGCGGTTGGCGTTGAGCAGCAGTTCGTCCACCTGAGGCGCCAGCCGCTCGATCACCCAGGAGACCAGCGGCCGGCCGTCGAGTTCCTGCAGCCCCTTGTCGACTCCGCCCATTCGCCGCCCGAGGCCGCCGGCGAGGACGACGCCAGTGATTCCGTCATGGTTCATGCGCCGGATTCTACGTCACCTTGCCCGAACGTCACCGCCTTTCGGCTGGCTGCTCCGGCTGCCGGACAGAGCGGCGCCGCGTCACCGCTGACACGCCCGGCAGACCGGAGGGGCAGGCGGCCGGCAAAGATTCGCCACCCGGTCTAGAATGATGCTGCCGCGCCCGCGCGCGGTCCGCCTGTCGCTCGTGCCTGCCGGCCGGCGCGGGCCGGCGCCGCGGGCTTCTGCCGTACCGACCGACCCTCCATCCGAAAGCTGAACTCAATGCGACCCTCCCCTCTCGCCGGCCTGCGCGTACTCGACCTGACACGCCTGTTGCCGGGCCCGCTTGCCAGCATGCACCTCGCCGACCTCGGCGCCGACGTGATCAAGATCGAGGACACCGGCGCCGGCGATTACGCGCGCAGCGCCGGTGCGGTGCACGGCGCCGTCAGCTACTTCCAGCTGGTCAATCGCAACAAGCGCAGCCTGCGGCTCGACCTCAAGCAGGCGGCCGGCGTCGACACCTTCATGCGCCTGGCGACGACTGCCGACGTCATCCTCGAAGGCTTCCGGCCCGGCGTGGTGGACAAGCTGGGAATCGGCTATGCGGCGGTGGCGGCGATCAACCCGCGCATCGCCTACTGCGCGATCACCGGCTACGGGCAGGATGGCCCCTACCGTGACCGAGCCGGGCACGACCTCAACTACCTCGGCTACTGTGGTCTGCTCGACCAGATCGGCACCGCCGGCGGTGCGCCGGCGATCCCCAACTTGCAGATTGGCGACCTGCTTGGCGGTTCGCTGAGCGCGCTCGTCGGCGTTCTCGCCGCCGTCATCGACGCGCGCGCGACAGGCCATGGCCGCTACATCGATGTTTCGATGACCGACGCCGTCTTCGCCCACACGCTGTTCCCGCTGCTCGCCGTGCTCGGTCTTGGCCATGCCGTGCCGCGCGGCGAAGACGTCCTCTCGGGCGGCATGCCGAGCTATGGCGTCTACGCGACGAGCGACGGCCGCCATCTCGCCGTCAGTGCGATGGAACCGAAGTTCTGGCAGACGCTCTGTACGGCCATCGGGCGTCCCGATCTCGCCCCCTTCGCCTTCGCCACCGGCGCCGAGGGCCGGCGTATCCGCGGCGAACTCGAGACGGCATTCGCCAGCCGCAGCCTGGCCGAATGGAGCGAATTGTTCGAGCGGGTGGACTGTTGCGTGACGCCGGTCCTGCGCTTCGAGGAAAGCATGGAGAACGAACACCTGCAGGCCCGCGGCATGCTCGTCGAGGTCAATGGCGTGCGCCAGTTCGCGCCGCCGTTCAAGATCAGCGAGTTGCCCTTCTCTGCCCGCCTGCCACCTCCAGAGGCCGGCGAGCACAGCGACGAAGTCCTGCGTGCGAGCGGCTTCAGCGCCGACGAGATCGCCGCCCTGCGCGCGCAGAAGGTGATCTGAGCCCGCCGCGGCCGGCACCCGGACAAGCGCACGTCGCGCCGGCAGTGCACCTCCTGCCGGCGCCATCCGCACGCTCAGGGCACGACCGACAGGAACAGGAAGACGCAGAAGAGGACGAGGTGCACCGCTCCCTGCAGAACGGTGGCGCGGCCACCCGCGAGCGTGATTGCCGACACCAGCTGGGTCAGCGCCAGCATCGCCGTCTCCTTCGCCGGCAGGCCGAGTTCGAGCGGCAGGTCGAGCGCGAGCGAGAGGACGGCGACGGTGGGGATGGTCATGCCGATGGTGGCGAGGGCCGAGCCAAGGGCGAGATTGAGGCTGGTCTGCATGCGATTCTGCATTGCCGCGCGTACGGCGGACACCGTCTCCGGCAGCAGGACGAGCAGGGCAATGGCGATGCCGACGACGGCCTGCGGCGCCTGCGCCGCGCGGACGCCGGCCTCGATGCTCGGCGCCAGCGTCTTTGCAAGACCGACGACGGCGACCAGCGAAACGACGAGCAGGACGAGGCCGATCGACGCCGCCGCCACCGATGGCGGCGGCACATGCCCGGCCCCGCCATCGGCAACCACCGGCAGGAAGTACTCGCGATGCCGAACCGTCTGCACGAAAACGAAGACGGCGTAGAGCAACAGCGAAACGACCCCGGCGAAGGCGAGCTGGGCCGGCGAGTAGGTCGGCCCGGCCGTAGTCGTCGTCAGCGCCGGCAGCACCAGCGTCAACGTCGTCAGCGAGGCGAGTACCGACAGCGCCTGACCGGTGCCCTCGACCTGGAACTCGAGCACCCGATGCCGTATCGCTCCCAGCAGCAGACACAGGCCAACGACGCCGTTGCCGACGATCATGACCGTGGCAAAAACCGTGTCGCGCGCCAAGCTGCCGGCTGTCGTGCCACCAGACAACATCATCGACCCGATCAGCGCCACCTCGATGATGGTGACGGCCAGCGCCAGGACCAGCGTTCCGAAGGGCTCGCCAACCCGGTGCGCGATCACTTCGGCGTGATGCACGGCAACCAGAACCGCCGCGACGAGCGCGCCGGCAACGACCGCCAGCAACGCCCATCCCGGCGAGCGGCCGACGGCGACAGCCAGCAGCACGCAAGCGGCGGGCGGCACGGCAATGCTCCAGGGCGGGACTTCGGCCAGCAGGCTACGCGGAATTGCGGGTTCTCAGCAATGGATCGGGTGACCGCAGCGGCGGCCAGCGACGATTGTATGATCGGCCGTGCCATGCCGGCAATCATTCGCCGCCGGCGGTCCAGCAGGACTGTGCCAGCCGTCCTCCGGCCAGACCCGACAGTTGCCAGCGCCGCAGCGGCGGCAGGATTCCGTTCGCCATCCGGTAAGATGGCGCCACCAGCGCGACCTTGTGTCAGAGCCGCCTGCCGCTCCCGACCTGAAAGACGACCAGCACGATGCCCGTCATTGCCTACCTGAACCGCCTGCTGCCCGGCCTGCAGCCGCTGCTCAAGTACCGTGCCGCCGACCTGCCGCACGACGTGAGCGCCGGACTGGCAGTGGCCGCCGTGTCGATCCCGGTCGCCATCGCCTACGCCGAGATCGCCGGGCTCAGCCCCTCCGCCGGCCTCTATTCGTCGATCCTGCCGCTGATCGTCTACGCCCTTGCCGGTACCTCGCGGCAGATGATCATCGGCCCCGATGCCGCCACCTGCGCCATGATCGCTGCCGTCGTCGCGCCGATGGCGGCCGGCAACAGCGGCCTCTACCTCTCGTTCAGCATCGCCCTGACGCTGCTCACCGGCATCTTCTGTCTTGCCGCCAGCTTCCTGCGCCTCGGCGCCCTGGCGGATTTCCTCGCCCGGCCGATCCTCGTTGGTCTGCTCAACGGCATCTCGCTGTCGATCATGGTCGGCCAGATCGGCAAGGTCCTCGGCAGCAAGCCGCAGGCCAGCCGCTTCTTTCGCCAGTTGCTGGAGATCCCCGAACTGGTACTGCAGGCACACCTGCCGACGGTGCTGCTGTCGCTTGCCTGCGTCCTGGTGATGGCGATCATGCCGCGGCTTTCGCAGCGCCTGCCAGGGTCACTGGTGACGATGGCCCTCGCCGGTCTGGCGGCCTACCTGCTGCGACTCGACGAGATGGGCGTGGCGCTGATCGGCTCCGTCGCCAGCGGCCTGCCCTCGCTCGAGTGGCCGGATCTGCAGTTGCACGAGGTCGGCGATCTCGCTGGCGCCGCCGCCGGCCTGGCGCTGGTGCTGTTCACCAGTGGCATGTTGACGGCGCGCAGCTTTGCCGAGCGCAACCGCTACGACATCGACGTCGATCGCGAATTCGCCGCCTTCGGCCTGGCCAACATCGTCGCCGCCGTGTCGCAGGGCTTTGCCGTCACCGGCTCGTCGTCGCGTACCGCGGTCAATGACGCCAACGGCGGCCGCACGCAGATGGTCGGCATCGTCGCCGCCCTCGCCGTCGCGCTGCTGCTCCTTGCGGGCACCCACTGGCTGGCCTGGTTGCCGATTCCGGCGCTCGGCGTCGTGCTCATCTTCGCCTCCTGGTCGCTGCTCGACGTGCAGGTGTTCCGCCGCTACCACCAGGTCGAACGGGCAGCGCTGCTGCTCGGCGGCGTCACCATGCTCGGCGTCCTCGCCTTCGGCGCCATCAAGGCTATCGTGCTCGCGGTGACGCTGGCCCTGCTGATGTTCGTCCGCCGTGTGGCGCGTCCCGACCTCGAGCAACTGGTCACCGTGCGTGGCCGCCCGGGGCTCTACAACCGGCTGCTCTTCCCTGACGCCAGACCGATCGACGGCCTCCTGCTGCTGCGCTTCTGCGGGCCGCTGGTGTTCTTCAACGCCAGCCACTTCCGCAGCGAGGTGCAACGCGCCATCGCCCGCCAGAGCGCGCCCGTCGAGCGCGTGGTGCTCGACCTGATCCCGATGACCAACCTCGACATCACCGGCATCGACATGCTCGAGCGGCTTGACGAGGAACTCGCGGCAGAGGGAATCGTCCTCACGCTCGCCGGCCGCCAAGTCGAGTTCGAGCACTGGCTGCAGGCCACCGGCCACCCCGACGAGTCGCTGCGCCAGCGTGCCTATCCGACGATGCGCCAAGCCATACGCCAGTGGCACGGACGCGACGAAGGCGTTGCCGAAGA
The DNA here is from genome assembly GCA_017592775.1 of Candidatus Accumulibacter conexus. GTDB lineage: Bacteria > Pseudomonadota > Gammaproteobacteria > Burkholderiales > Rhodocyclaceae > Accumulibacter > Accumulibacter conexus. Next base: position 11,069 of record JAGFNJ010000070.1, read on the forward strand.
CGGGGAGAGCGACGCCGACGCCGCCGCCGCAACGGCCACTCAAGCGCCGGAAGAACGCGGGTGAATCAGCCGGGCGGCTTGGACTGCTCGTTCTCCAGACCCTTGGCGGTGATCTCCTCGTACAGGTTCGCCATCTTGGCCGCCAGTTCCTGATACTCGGGATGCTCCCAGACGACTTTCTGCGCCGCCTGCATGTCGCCAAAGACCCTTTCGAGAAAGGCGATGTCGAGTTCGTCGAGTCGCTCGCCGGCATCGACCTTCGCCTTGAGATCGAGCGCCCGTGGCAGACGCTCCTTTTCCAGTCGCTCCAGCATGACTGTCGCAAGGCCCAGACTATCGGATTCCTGACTCATTGCACCCTCCTCTCGGGTCATGGCAGCGACGAACGGCGCGGTTCCGCAGTGGTCTGCCGGGATCAACGAAGCTTGAGCGACGAATCATGCCAGCTTCCAGCGGCCAAAGGCAATAGAGCCCGTTCACCGCAGCTCGCGGACGGACCGACGACGAGTCACATGCCGTTACACAAGGGGACAGAGCGGCAACAGACTGCCCCGGCGGCAATTGCTATTCTTCGTCCCGTCGCTGCCAGGCTCTCCTCCCCCCTCCTCCGCATGGCGGCGATGCAGCACCCGGCCCGCGCAGCCCTCCCTCTGTGCGGGCCTTTTCCGTTCTGGCAGCAGATGATCTGCCGACCCCGACAATCTGCCAGGCTCTTCCCCGCCGCCCCGGCGAGCGCGCGCCAGTACGTGCCGCCAGCGCGATGGCCGTGAGCCGCATGGAGCATGCGATGAAGCGATGGAGCAGGATGGTGAGCGGCTTTCTGGCGTGGCTGACACTGGCGTTCCTGCCGGTCGCAGCCTTCGCCGGACCGGCGCCGACCATCCGCCTCCCGGCCGGGGTCGTGCATGTTGCGACGGTCGAGGGAATCAGCGAATACCGGCTGGCCAACGGGCTGCGTTGCGTCCTCTTCGCCGACGCCGGCAAGCCGACCGCCACGGTCAATGTCACCTACCTCGTCGGCTCGCGACACGAGAACTATGGCGAGACCGGCATGGCGCACCTGCTCGAGCACCTGATCTTCAAGGGCTCGAAGAATTTCCCCGACCCGGCGCGGCAGTTCCAGGCACGCGGCTTCGACATCAACGGCTCGACCTCGTTCGACCGGACGAATTACTACCTCACCTTCCCCGCGAGCGACGACAACCTCCGCTGGGCACTCGACTGGAGCAGCGACGCGATGATGCATTCGTTCATCGCGCGCAAGGACCTCGACAGCGAAATGGGCGTCGTCCGCAACGAGTTCGAGATGGGTGAGAACGAGCCGGCGAGCGTCCTGTTCAAACGCATGCAGTCGTTGCTCTTCGACTGGCACAACTACGGCAACAGCACGATCGGTGCCCGCAGCGACATCGAGAACGTCCGCATCGAAAACCTGCAGGCCTTCTATCGCCGCTTCTACCAGCCAGACAACGCCGTGCTGACCGTCGCCGGCAGGTTCGACGAGCAGAAGGCTCTGAACTGGATCGTCGCCAGCTTCGGCAAGCTGCCACGACCGAAACGGGTCTTGCCGGAACAATGGACGGTGGAACCGACGGCCGACGGCGAACGCCAGTTCGTCATCCGGCGCAGGGGCGAGGTGCAACTGCTGGCCGTCGCCTACCGCACGCCTTCGAGCCTGCACCCGGATTCGGCGGCGATCGCCATCGCCAGCGAGGTACTGGGCGACACGCCCAACGGTCGCCTCTACCGCGCGCTGGTGCAGACCGGGCTGGCGACACAAGTGTTCGCATCGCCGGTCGAGACGCGTGAGCCGGGGTTCGTCGTCTTCGGAGCCGTCCTCGCCAAGGGCGAGTCGCCCGAGCGCGTTCGTGCGGCGATGATCGAGGCAATCGAGGGCGAGCTGGCACGCCAGCCGACGACCACTGCCGAACTCGAACGGTCGCTGGCGGAAGCGCGCACCTCGTACGAACGCGCGCTCAGCGATCCCGAGTCGTTCGCGGTGATGCTGTCCGAGTATATCGCGCTGGGCGACTGGCGGCTGTTCTTCCACGCCCGCGATCAACTCGGGCAGATGACGGCAGAACGGGTCGATGCGGCCGCTGCCCGCTACCTCGTCCGCGACAACCGCGTCGTCGGCATCTTCATCCCCGACGACTCGCCGCAACGCGCCGTACTGCCCAAGGCACCGACGGCTGCCGAGCTGCTGGCGAGCTATCGTCCGGCGACGCGGGGAGACACTGGCGAGGCTTTCGACCCGGCCTACGAAAACCTCGACCGGCGGACGCGGCTGACTCGCTTTGGCGATCTCCAGGTTGCGCTGCTGCCGAAGCGCAACCGCGGCCAGACCGTCAACGTCGCCATGAGCTTCCGCTGGGGCAACGAGCAATCGCTCAGCGGCCGCCAGATGGCCGGGGCACTGGCCATCGCCATGCTGCCACGCGGCAGCCGGCAGTTGAGCCGGCAGCAGATCGCCGACGAACTGACGCGGCTGAAGGTCCGCGGCGGCCTGACACAGTTCGAAACGACGCGTGACAGGCTGCCGGAGGCGCTTGCCCTGGCGGCGCAACTGCTCGGCGAGCCGAGCTTCCCGCCGGCCGAGTTCGAGGAACTGCGGCGCGAATACCTGACTGCCCTGCAGGCGCAGCTCGACAGCCCCGAGCAACTCGCCGGCGACGCCCTCGCCGCGCACTTCAACACCTACCCAGCGGGCGACCCGCGCCACTACACGCCGCTGGCGCAACGGATCGAGCAACTGCAGCGGCTCGACCTGGCAGAGGTGATCGCGTACCAGCGCGACCTCGTGGGCACCGCACGCGGCGAGATCGCGATCGTCGGCGATTTCGATGCGCAGGCGATCGAGGACGAACTGCGGCGGCTGTTCGCCGACGCCCGCTCGCGATCGGCCTACGAGCGCCTTGAACGGGAGTTCCGCCCGGTGCCGCCGGCGAGGATCGTCATCGACACTCCCGACAAGGAGAACGCCGTCCTGCGGGCGCGACTCGACATCGACCTCCACCGTGACGATGCCGACGCCGCAGCGCTGTACGTCGCCAATTACATATTCGGCAACAGCGGCGGCCTCAGCAGCCGCCTGATGGACCGCCTGCGGCAAAAGGACGGACTCAGTTACAGCGTCGCCTCGAGCCTGTCGATCGGTCAACGGCAACGATTGTCGACGTGGACGGTGGCCGCCATGGTCGCGCCGCAGAACGCGGCCCGGGCCGAACAGGCTCTCGGCGAGGAGATTCGCCGCGCGCGCGACAAGGGTTTCAGCGCCGCCGAAGTGGCTGCCGCCAGGAAGGGCATCGTCGAGGCGAGTGCGGTCGCGCGCTCGCAGGACGAGACGATCGCCTCACGCTGGACAACGCTCCTCGATCTCGGCCGCGATTGGCGCGATTCCCAGGCCTTCGAAGCCAGGATCATGGCGGTGACCGCCGAGCAGGCCAGTGCCACCTTCCGCAAATACATCGACGCCGAGCGGATGAGCCTGGTGCTCGCCGGCGACGCCGGCAAGGGTCTCGGGAAGTGAGTCCGGCGCAGAGACCCGCCTGACTCGTCAGGCGGGCAACGCGAAGCTACTTCTTCAGGCTGTCGCGAATCTCGCGCAGGAGCAGGACTTCCTCCGCCGCTTCCGGCGCGGCTGCCGGCGGCGCCTCGGGCTCCGGCGCCGTCCGCTTCAGGCGGTTCATCTGCTTGATCATGATGAAGATGATGAACGCGAGGATGATGAAGTTGACCAGGATCGTCAGGAAGCTGCCGTAGGCGAAGACCGGAACCTGCGCCTTCTTCAGCGCATCGAGCGTCGTCGCCGTGCCTTCCGGAACCGTTCCGAGAATCAGGAACATGCCCGAGAAGTCGAGCTTGCCACCCATGATCCAGGCCACGAAAGGCATGATCAGGTCGGCAACCACCGAATCGACGATCTTGCCGAAAGCTCCGCCAATGATCACGCCAACGGCGAGATCCATGACGTTGCCCTTCATGGCGAATTCCTTGAACTCCTGCAGCATGCTCATCGCATCTCCTTTGCGTCACGTGATAGGTACGGTTCGGCGGCAGTGCAGCGTACACAATCCACCGATGCCGCGGTTCCGGATTGACTTCGACTCACCGACCGGCAGACAGCGCTGCCCGCTCGACAAACGGTCGTTCGCCCCAACGCCTGCTGAGGACTCGATCGATCGCGTGGCGCAACGCGCTGAGAGAGGCCGGACCGGCGCCGATACTATACTGACCCGGAAGAATCGTCCCCGCAAATTTACAGGAATTTACTGTTGCGGCTCACCGGCGGCCGCCAGCGCGCAAGATCGAGGAACTCCGTCCACGGTCCCCGAATGGCGTCAACGACAACAGCCAGCCGGTGTCGCCACCCGCTGGCTGCTGGCGCCGCGCTCGCAGCCGCGGTGCGGGTTCAGCAGGGAAGCTTGCGGCCGCGGGCAGCGCCGGCAGCCAGCAGACCCAGGCTGAAGAGCAACACCGTCACCGGCTCGGGTACCGGCGCGGCGCGGTCGTCGCGCAGCACCACGTTGTCGAGGATCGCGCCGACGTTATCGCCGCCCACCCCTTCCACGTAGATTCGCCACGATCCGGGCTGGAAAACAAAGGTACCGCCGAAAGGTGCGAACGCGGCGCCCGGGGCCAGAGGGCCGATGGGCAGCACGAACTCGGCGCCGCCCGCTTCGATGATGCCGAGGACCACGTTGTCAGCCGCTCCACCGCGTTGGTTGCCGGACAGTTCCACATCGAAGAAGTAGTTCACCCCTGGCGTCAGCGTGAAGCTCTGATTGCTCGTGATGCGCCCGGCATCGCCGGTCGATCCGTCCATGTCTAGACAACCGCCGGCGCCGCCGACGCAGCTGATGCCGAACCCGCCGCTGCGGATGTAGTCGATCGTGCCGCCGCTGACCGTCCAGTTGAGCAGGGCGCTGAAGTTCAGCGCGCTCGCATTGTTGTCGGCGTCGAAGTTGTCCTGGAAGAGGATGCCGGCGTGAGCCGGGGCGCCGGCGAGCGCGGCGGCGAGCGCGGCGGCGAGGGTGGCGGACCTGAGTGACATGAGTGCTCTCCTGCTAATGGGTGGCTGACGCCTCATTCAAAGCAAAGATCGTGCCACACAGTGCCGCACGTCATTAAATGAGCCACTTGGATTCGTCGCACCCGCCCGGCGCGAGCGTTCTGTAAAATCGGCCGACAGTTCCAGCGGGGTCCGGGGCAGCCGCAAGACAGCCGCGCAGTCGGTGCTGCGACGGGTCGGCGGCATCCGGCGTCGCCGGTCATCGCGCGCCAGAGACGACGGGAAGCAACGGTGCTCGCGCTGCAGCAGTTACAGCCGGCGCAGCCGCTCGCCGGCGGCGGCGAGCGTCGCCTCCTGCTTGGCAAAGCAGAAGCGGACGACGCGGTCATCGACACCGTCGTGCCGGAAGACGGAGACCGGGATCGCTGCCACACCGGCCTCGCGCGTCAGCCAGCAGGCGAACTCGCGGTCCGGGAGATCCGAAATCGCACCGTAGCGGGCCAGCTGGAAGTAGGTTCCGTGACAGGGAAGCAATTCGAAGCGCGACGCCGCGAGCTGCTGGCGGAAGAACTCGCGTTTCGCCTGATAGAAGGCCGCCAGACCGAGGTGGCGCGACGCGTCCTGCATGTACTCGGCGATGCCGAACTGGCACGGCGTATTGACCGTGAACACGTTGAACTGATGCACCTTGCGAAATTCGGCCATCAGTTCCTGCGCAGCGAGGACGTAGCCGACCTTCCAGCCGGTGATGTGGTAGGTCTTGCCGAAGGAGGAGACGACGATGCTGCGCGCAGCGAGTTCCGCGTGGGCAGCGACGCTCGCGTGCTGGCGCCCGTCGAAGACGATGTGCTCATAGACCTCGTCGGCAAGGACGACGATGTCCGAGCCGCGCGTCAGATTGGCGAGTCGATCGAGATCGTCGCTGCGCAGCAGGCTGCCGGTCGGGTTGTGCGGCGAGTTGATGATGATCATCCGCGTGCGCGGCCCGAGCAGCGAGCGTACCTGATCCCAGTCCGGCCGGTAGTCGGGAAAGCGCAGGCTGGCGAAAACCGCCCTGCCGCCGACCGTCTCGATCGCCGGCACGTAACTGTCGTAGACCGGCTCGAAGACGACGACCTCGTCGCCAGCCCGGACGAACGCGGCAATCGCGGTGAAGATCGCCTGCGTCGCGCCGGCAGTGACGGTGATCTCGCCCTCGACGTCGTAAGCGGCGCCGTAGAGTTCACGCACCTTGCTGGCGATCGCCGTGCGCAGTTCGACGATGCCGGCCATCGGCGGATACTGGTTTCTGCCGGCCCGCATCGCGCGGCAGGTCGCGTCGAAGAGCGCCGCTTCGGCCTGAAAATCGGGGAATCCCTGCGACAGGTTGATCGCGCTGCAGTCGGCGGCAAGCCGCGACATGACGGTGAAGATCGTGGTCCCGACCTGCGGCAGTTTCGAGTCCACGGCGACGGCAGACTTCTGCATGATGATCCGCGCCCGGCGCGGCCAAGAGTGAGCGAGCGCACAGTGTAAAGGGGCGGCAGCCGGGCAACAAGACGGGCTGGCCGTTCGCCATCCATGCCGGTGGCGCGGCGAGCCCAGGTCCGCCAACGATCTGGTAGCATGCTCCACTATCGATTGCGCCCCCCTTCTGGAAGTCACTTCGATGAACACGCACCCCGGCTCGTGGCGCGGCCTCGCCGCCGTTCTGCTCCTCGCCATCGTCGCCAGCGCTCGGACGGGGCTCGCCGCCCCACCCCTGCCGGCACTCGCAGCGGACCTCGGCCAGCTGACGGTGTCGGGGATTTCCTCCGGCGGTTACATGGCGGTCCAGTTCCAGGTGGCACATTCGAGCCTGGTGCGCGGCGCGGGCGTCCTCGCCGGCGGCCCCTACGATTGTGCCGAAGGTTCAGCCTGGCAGGCGCTGACGCGCTGCATGTCCCCTTCGTCGTGGGCGCCGCTGCCCGCGGTTGGCGAACTGCGCTCCCGTGCCGAGGCACTCGCACGGGCTGGGCGAATCGACCCGCCGGACAACCTGCGCGACGACCGGGTATGGCTTTTCTCCGGCGGCAAGGACGACAAGGTGACGACCGCGGTCGTCGAGCAACTCGCTGCCTTCCATGGCGAATGGCTGCCGCCGGCGGCGATCCGCTTCGTGCGGGCGCCCGAGGCAGCGCACGCGATGATCTCGGTCGCCGACCCGCAGGCCGCAAGCTGCGGCAGTACGGCATCGCCCTACATCAACCGCTGCGGCGACCTCGATCCGGCCGGCGAGATGCTCGGCCACATGCTCGGCCCGCTGCAGCCTCCGGCGGCCGACAGCCGGGGCGAGATGCTGGTCTTTGACCAGCGTGCCTTCGCGACCGGACAGCCGGTCGATTCCGGACTGGCCGACGAAGCCTATCTCTACGTTCCGGCCGCCTGCCGCCAATCCCCCTGCCGCGTCCATGTCGCCTTCCACGGCTGCCGCCAGAGTGCGGCGCAGATCGGGCGACGCTTCGTCGACGGCGCCGGCTACAACCGCTGGGCCGACAGCAACCGCCTGCTCGTCCTCTACCCGCAGACCGTGCCCCGCCACGGCCTGGCGGTCGGCTCGTGGAAATGGATCAGCAATCCCTTCGCCTGCTGGGACTGGTGGGGCTACACCGGCAGTGATTACCCGACCCGCGACGGTCTGCAGATCAGGGCGGTACGCGCCATGCTCGATCGGCTGGCGGCGCCGCGCCAGCCGTAGTCGCGACCGGCAGCGGTGACCGCCGCGCGGCGCTCATGAGGAGCCGCCGCGCGACCGGCCGCAAATGAACCGAACAACGCCGGGCCGCCGACCGCCCGCGCGGCGCAGCCCGGCGCGGCAGGCACTCAGAGCGGCGGAATGCGCAGTACCTGGCCAGGGTAGATCTTGTCCGGATGGCTGAGCATCGGCTTGTTGGCTTCGAAGATCAGCATGTACCTGTTGGCGTCGCCATAATGCGCCTTGGCGATCTTCGACAGGTTGTCACCCGCGACGACGGTGTAGAAGGTCGCTTCGGGAGCGCCCTGATCGACTGACAGCATGTCGTTGACCTGCGCCACGCCAGCGACGTTGCCGCAACAGAGCAGGATCTTCTCCTTGCTCGCCTGGTCGCCGGCAACGCCGAAAACCGTCGCCGCGCCACCCGCACCATCGAAGGTCACGGTGAGACCGGTCACCGGCAGATTCTGTGTCCTGATGTAGGCCTCGATCGCATCGCCGGCAGTGCGGTTCAGTTCGTCGAGGCGGGCACTGGCCGCCTGATCATCGGGTGCCGCAGCCGCTGCCGCCGCTGCCGAATCGGTGTCGCCGGCACGAAACAGCTTTTCGCCGGCAGCCTTGACGAAATCGAACAGTCCCATCTTCGCTCCTCCCTGAATGCCCCGCGCCGACCGGCGCTGTTTGAACTGACCCGCCAGTGCGCACACCATTGAGCGCTGGCGGACGACGAGTCTAGCAGCAGGCAGGGCAATCACCAAGACCGGGTGCGCCGATCCCAGCAGTTCTCATTTCAAACCCACGCAAGGCGGCTGTTGGCGTAGGTTCGCGCACGAGGATTCGCAGACTTGGGCGACGAAGATTGAGGAAAGCCCCGGCTTTTCTAAAAATAATGCTGGTAAACA
>JAGFNJ010000071.1 GCA_017592775.1 Candidatus Accumulibacter conexus
TGTTTACCAGCATTATTTTCCGAAAATTTGGGGTATTCCTCAATCTTCGTCGCCCAAGTCTGCCAATCCTCGTGCGCCAACCTACGCCAACAGCCGCCTTGCGTGGGTTTGAAATGAGAACTGCTGGTATTGCCGGCAGACGGCTGCAGCCGGCGAAGTGGTGGGCCTGGCTGGTCATGCTCTGTTACGAAGCCGCTGCAATGCATGCGCTATACTCGGCGCTCATTCTGCATCTTTCATGGCACAGGACATCCGCAAGGCATGAGCGAACGCGAGACAGACCAACTGCTGGTGGAGCGTGCACAGGCGGGCGACCAGCGCGCTTTCGAGGTGCTGTTCGCGAAGTACCAGCGCAAGGTGGCGCGCCTGCTGTCGCGCTTCGTCCGTGATCCGGCCGAGGTCGAGGATGTGTCGCAGGAAGCCTTCATCAAGGCCTATCGGGCGCTGCCGTCGTTTCGTGGCGACAGTGCCTTCTACACCTGGCTCTACCGCATCTCGATCAACACCGCCAAGAACTACCTCGTTGCCCAGGGACGGCGGGCACCGACGTGGACCGAGTACGATGCCGAGGAGGCCGAGGTCTTCGACGATGCGAGCCAGTTGCGTGACATCAACACGCCGGAAAGCCTGCTGCTGTCGCGGCAGGTCGGCGAGACGGTGAATGCTGCGATGGACGCACTGCCCGAGGAATTGCGCACCGCGATCGCCCTGCGCGAGATCGACGGCCTGAGCTACGAAGAGATCGCCACCGCCATGGGTTGTCCGATCGGCACCGTCCGTTCGCGCATCTTCCGGGCGCGCGAAGCGGTTGCCGAGAAGCTGCGGCCGCTGCTCGACACTTCGGCTGATCGCCGCTGGTAGGCATGAGCGGGCAGCGGCTCCGGTCATTCGGGCAGGCAGCCACCGGTTGCGGGCGACGGCGGCAGGGACGTGCGGGCGCTGGCGATGAGTGAAACTTGGGGAACGGTGGTGGCGCTCGATGGCGGGCAGGCGACGGTCCGCATCGACGACGACACGGGTTGCGGTCGCTGCCGGCAGCCTGGCGGCTGCGGTGGCCATCAGGCCGGCAGGCTGTTCTGCCAGACGCCGCGTACCTTCAGCGTGCCGAACCCCGATCGCCGGCAACCTGGCGATCGCGTGCAGATCGTCCTGGCCGGCGGCTCGCTCGGCCGCAGCGCGTTGCATGCCTACGTGCAGCCGCTGCTGGCACTGCTTGCCGGCGCGCTTTCCGGTTCGGCGATCGCCGGCGAAGCGGGGGCGATCGGCGGCGCGATCGCCGGCCTGCTGCTCGGTTGGCTGCTGCTGCGGCGGGCGCAGTCGCGGTGGCAGAACGAGCGGCGCCTGCAGCCAACGATCCGGTCTTGATTTTTCGGCCAGAATCCCCAGTAACATCCACTCTGAACGCCAGTCCAGTCACCCCAGACCTCAATCAGGAGACCGCGGGAGCCATGAAACCATTCCTTCTTGCCTTCTTCTTCGTGCTCTTCTCGCTGCCGGCGCAGTCGCAGAACCGCGGTCTGCCCGATTTCACCGAACTGGTCGAGAAACAGGGGCCGGCCGTGGTGAACATCAGTACCACACAGACGCAGCGCAGCGGCGGCAAGGGGGCGCAACCCTTTCCCTTCGACGAGAACGACCCGATGTACGAGTTCTTCCGCCGCTTCATTCCGCGCCAGCCGGGGATGCCCGGATTTCCCGGAGTGCCGCGCGAGTTCGAGAGCCGGTCGCTCGGTTCGGGCTTCGTCATCAGCGCCGACGGCTACATCCTGACCAATGCGCACGTCGTCGATTCGGCGGACGAGATCCTCGTTCGCCTGACCGACAAGCGCGAGTTCAAGGCGCGCGTCATCGGCACCGACAAGCGCACCGACGTGGCGCTGATCAAGATCGAAGCGGGTGGTCTGCCGACGGTGCGCCTCGGTGATCCGGGTGTCCTCAAGGTCGGTGAGTGGGTGGTGGCGATCGGCTCGCCATTCGGCTTCGACAACAGCGTCACCGCCGGCATCGTCAGCGCCAAGGGCCGCTCGCTGCCACAGGAGAATTACGTACCCTTCATCCAGACCGACGTCGCGGTCAATCCCGGCAATTCGGGCGGGCCGCTGTTCAACATGAAGGGCGAGGTGGTCGGCATCAACTCGCAGATCTACAGTCGCTCCGGCGGCTTCATGGGGATTTCCTTCGCCATCCCGATCGACGTCGCGATGGAGGTGCAGGGGCAGTTGCGCGCCAGCGGCAAGGTCAGCCGGGGTCGCATCGGCGTCGTCATCCAGGAGGTGACGAAGGAGCTGGCCGAATCCTTCGGCCTCGCCAGGGCGCAGGGAGCCGTGGTGAACGCGGTCGAGAAGGGCGGCCCGGCGGACAAGGGCGGAGTCGAGCCGGGCGACGTGATTCTCAAGTTCGACGGCAAGCCGATTGCCAGTTCGGGTGACCTGCCGCGCATCGTCGGCGGCACCAGGCCGGGCAGCAAGGCGACGATGCAGGTCTGGCGCAAGGGCGTGACCCGCGACCTCGTGGTCGTCGTCGCCGAGATTCCGGCCGAGGAGAAGACTGCCAGCCGCAGCAGCCGCAGCGCCAAGCCAGCCGAGCGAGCCGCGAATCGACTTGGGCTGGTGGTGTCGGAACTGACAACGGAGCAGAAACGCGAACTCAAGCTCGACTCCGGCCTGCTGGTCGAGGATGTGCGCAACGTGGCGGCAAGGGCCGAACTGCGGCCGGGCGACATCCTGCTGGCGTTGATCGCGCGTGGCGAGACCATCGAGTTGAAGAGTGTCGAGCAACTCAACCGCCTGCTGGCGCAACTCGACAAGTCGGCCAGCGTCACCCTGCTGGTGCGGCGCGGCGAGTTGCAGACCTTCGTCACCCTCAAGGCGGCGCCGGAGAAGCGCGGCGAGTGATGTCGGCGATGAAGCTGACGCTGCTCTCGCGCCCCTATTGTCATCTCTGTGCGGAGATGGAGGAGGCACTGGCGCCGATCGCCGCCGACTTCGGCGTCGCGGTCGAAGTGCTCGACGTCGACGCCGATCCGGTGCTGGTCGAACGCTACGATGAACTCGTGCCGGTCCTGCTGCACGATGGTGTCGAACTGTGCCATCATTTCCTTGACGCCGGCAGGGTGCGTGATTTCCTGTGCGGGATCCGGTCTTCCGGCGATTGACGTCCATCACCACCACCTCAAGCGAGCAGACCATGACCCCGGATACCCTCGAGAATCGTTGCTTCGACGAAATCAGCATCGGCGACGGCGCCAGCATCACCCACACCCTGAGCCTCGATGACGTGCAGCTCTTCGCCGCCGTCTCCGGCGACCTCAGCCCGACCCGGCTCGACAGCGAACTCGACCGGCAGATCGGGCCGAGCGACCTCGGTGCGCAGAGCATGTGGCTCGGCGCGCAGGTCTCGGGCCTCCTCGGCAGGCAGCTTCCCGGTCCGGGGACGGTGCATTCGGGACAGGATCTCGAGTTCCTGGCGCCACTGGCGATCGGCGAGGAGGTGACGATCTCGATCACCGCCACGGCCAAGGACCCGGCCAGCCGGCGAGTGAGCTTTGCCTGCCGTGGCATCAACGGCCGCGGCGAGACGATCATGACCGGCACCGCGCGGGTGATCGCGCCGCAGGTCAAGGTGCGCATGGAACGTCCCGATGCAGCCAAGATCTCGATCCAGAGCCACGACAACTTCGGCCGCTTCGTTGAGCGCTGCCAGCAACTGCCGCCGGTGTCGGTCGCCGTCGCCCATCCGTGTGACGAGTCGTCGCTCGCCGCGGCGCTGCAGGCGAAGCGCGAGGGGCTGATCGAACCGATCCTGGTCGGTCCCGTCGCCCGCCTGCGTGCGGTGGCGGAACAGGCCGGCCTCGACCTCGCCGGCGTGCAGATCGACGACGTGCCGCACAGCCACGCCGCCGCCTTTCGCGCGGTCGAACTGGTCCGCCTCGGTCAGGCAGCGGCGTTGATGAAAGGCAGCCTGCACACCGACGAGCTGATGGCCGAGGTGGTCAGCAAGACCACCGGCCTGCGCACCGAGCGGCGCATCACGCACGCCTTCCTGATGGACGTGCCGACTTACCACAAGGGGCTGATCGTCACCGATGCGGCGATCAACATCGCCCCCGATCTCGACACCAAGCGCGACATCTGCCAGAACGCGATCGATCTGGCGCATGTTCTCGGCATCGAAAGACCGAAGGTGGCGATCATCTGTGCCGTCGAGTCGATCAATTCGCGCATGGTGTGCACCACCGATGCCGCCTCGCTGTGCAAGATGGCGGACCGCGGCCAGATCAGCGGCGCGATCCTAGACGGCCCGCTGGCGCTCGACAACGCGATCAGCAAGGAAGCGGCACGCATCAAGAAGATCGACTCGCCGGTCGCCGGCGATCCGGACATCGTCGTCGTTCCCGATCTAGCCGCCGGCAACATCCTGGCCAAGCAGCTCACCTTCATGAGCAATGCCGACGGCGCCGGTGTCGTCCTCGGCGCGCGCGTGCCGATCATCCTCACCAGCCGCGCCGACAACCGGCGCACCAAGCTCGCGTCGTGCGCGGTCGCCGTCCTGATGGCGAGTGCGGCAGCGGGTCAAGCGACGCCGAAGGCAGGAGCCTGAGATGGAAAAGCTGATTCTGGTTCTCAATGCCGGCTCGTCGAGCCTCAAGTTCTCGCTGTTTTCGCTCGCCGCGGCTGGGGAGATGCGCGCCGCCGCGGTCGGCCAGATCGAGGGGCTGGGCACCGCGCCGCGCCTCAAGGTCAAGGATGGCGCCGGCGAGCGGATCGCCGACGAACAATGGGACAAGAGCGAGGTCACCGGCCATGCGCAGGCCTTGCAGCGGATCGCCGGACTGCTGCGCTCGCGCTTCCAGGGCAGCGTGCTGGCCGGTGTCGGTCACCGCGTCGTGCATGGCGGACCCGATTACGCGGCACCGCTGCTGGTGACGCCGGAAGCGATGCGGCGACTCGAGGACTTCATCCCGCTGGCGCCGCTGCACCAGCCGCACAACCTGGCGGCGATCCGCGCCGTGCAGGAGGTGCAGCCGGATCTGCCGCAGGTCGCCTGTTTCGACACCGCCTTCCACCAGACGCAGGAGCGGGTCGCGCAGTTCTACGGCCTGCCTTACGAGTACTTCGAGCGCGGTGTGCGCCGCTACGGTTTCCACGGGCTGTCCTACGAGTACATTGCCGGCGCCCTGCCAACCGTCGCGCCAGCGATTGCCGGTGGCCGGGTGGTCGTCGCCCACCTCGGCAGCGGTGCCAGCATGTGCGCGATGCGCGACGGCCGCAGCGTCGGCAGCTCGATGGGGTTTACCGCCCTCGACGGCCTGCTGATGGGGACGCGGCCGGGCAACATGGATCCCGGCATCGTCCTCTACCTGCTGCAGCAGGAGGGAATGAGCGCGAAGCAGATCGAGGACCTGCTCTACAAGCGCTCGGGGCTGCTCGGCCTGTCGGGGATCGGCAACGACATGCGGGTTCTGCTGGCGAGCGAGGAAGCGCGGGCCAGGCTGGCGATCGAGCATTTCGTCTACCGCATCGGTCGCGAACTCGGCGCGCTCGCCGCCGTCCTCGGCGGCCTCGACGCGCTGGTGTTCACTGCCGGCATCGGCGAGAACAGCGGCCGCATTCGTGAACTCGTCTGCGAGAAGGCTGCGTGGCTGGGAATCGAGATCGATCGCGAAGCGAATGAGGCTGGCGGCCCATGCATCAGCCGCACCGGCGGCAAGGCGTCGGCGTGGGTGCTGCCGACCAACGAGGAACTGATGATCGCCCGGCACACGCGGCAGTTGCTGGCGCTCTGAACGGCGCGGACGCCGCAGCGGGGCCTCGTCGCCTACGGCATCGCCAACCCGTACCACCGGCGTCCAGGTCGCCGCACCGTCGTCGCAGACCGTCGCCGTTGTCTGCTGGCGCGCAATCGTCGCTGTGGCGCTCGCGCCACAGCGAGACAACCAGATGAAGCCCGTCGGTGGCTCGGCTCGTCGGCGGGGTCGCTGACCAGTGTCAGCCACATCGTCCTGAGCGTTTCGCCGGGGCCAGGAGCCATGTAGCCGGACTCATCCACGCCGTCACCGTCCGTGCAGCCGGGGAACCTGCCGTGATCCACCGTCAGCGTGCCGTCGCCCTGTCCGTTGGCAGGCGCGAGAGCGTAACCGGGTGCCCGGCTCGCGCTGATGCCGATGTCGCCTGCTGACATCGTCGGTGTGCTCGGCTGCCGGGCCTCGTGGCTCGAGACGATCGCCGTCCCCACCGGGTAGAGCGTCGTCGCGCCGGTCAACGCCCACAGGATGAGGCTGAACGCTGCCGGCGACTCGGCCGACATGATGCCGAGCAGGGTCACCTTGACGGTCTTCGCCGTCTCGCCAGGTGCAAATTTCAGGCTGCCGCTCGTCGCGACGTAGCCGCGCCCGGCCACCGCGCCGGCGTCCTGCGTCGCGTAGCGCATCGCGACGACGCCCGTCGATGGCCGGTCGAGGGTCACGACGAAGCTCGCTTCCTTCATCGATGGGTCCACCACGCAGTCGTCGATCATCACCATCGGCGTGCCAACCGCCGCGTCGTAGTCGATGATCGTCGCGATCGCCACCGTGTTGCCGATGACGGCGTTCGCGCTGGGCGAAGAGAGGATCAAGCCGAGCGTTTCGGTTCCTGCCCGCGCCTGCCTGTGGTCAATGGCAACGCTGATCGCCTGATCGACGATCCCGGCACCGAAAACCAGCGTCCCGGATGCATCGCTGTGGTCGGCGCCGCTTGCCGGCGTCAGCCCGATGAGAGTCCAGTTCACCGTCACCGGAGCCAGCGGGTCGGCTTCGGACAGCCGCACTCTGAATACCGCATGGGTAGCGGTCTTGCTGATGACGATGTCGTCGACCGAGATGATGCAGGGCATGTTCTCTCCAGGAAAAACGGTAGCATGGTCGGTGTACGGCCTTGGCGAAACGCTCGCGGGCCGGCGCCAGCGCGACGACATGGCCGTCACGCGGCGCCCTTTCAGCGGCTGAATCCAGCAGACGGCCGTGGCGGACGATCTTCATCTTGGGTTCTGCGTACATGGCGGCTCCGTCAGGAACCGTCCGCGACGTCGCAACGGGCTCGCGGCGCCGTCTGTAGGCAGTCAGGTGTCCGTGTGGCCGCAATCGCCCGGCGCCGAGTCCGCTTGCCGCGTCCCCTGATGACGGAATCTAGCCGATCGCAACGGGCTGCGGCGGGCGATTTTCATCTTACCTGCAGCATACATGGCGAGCTTTGGGGCACCCTCGGGGATATCCGGCGGGGCGCTGCGCAGCCGCCGAAAAGGCTGCGGTGGGCGGTTGCTCCGGGAGCGGGGGCGACCGTTGGGCGGCTGTGGGCGAAGTGCTTGCCGTTCGCCGCAGTTGCCCGGCGACCGACCGGGAGGCTTCAGTCGGGCGCGCCTGGGCTGGAGGACGTTGCCCGGAGCGCACGATGAAGCGCCTCGGTGGCCTCGGACGGGCGACTGCCGAGGCGATCGGCGAGCACCTCGCGGCAGCGGTGGTAGACGCGCAGTCCTTCCGCGACTTCGCCCTGCTGCTGCAGGCAGGTCATCCACTCGCGGTACAGCCGCTCGCGGCAGGGGTCGATCGCCGTCGCCCGTTCGTACAGCTTCGCCGCCTCGTCGTGCAGGCTGCCGCGACAGAGGACACCGGCCAGATCGGCAAGAGCGCTGACCACTTGCTGGCGCAAGTCGTCGCGCAGGCGGCTGAAGCACGGCAGCGGCGCTTCGCGGGCCAGGAAGTCGCCGTGGTAGTGGCGCAGAAGCTCGCGTGCGGGCGCCAGCAGCTCCGCCGCCGGTGGTGGCTCGGGCGCATCGAGCAGCGCGCGGAGCTTTCCCAGCGAACGCTGGCAACACCAGAGATCGACCCAGCAGCGGTCGGGATTGAGCCGCAGCAGGCCATCCTCGACCAGCACCAGGTCATCGGGCTCGCCGTCGCCGCCGAGGATCCGCCGCAGGCGCGAGAGGGTGCTGTCGAAAGCGCCGCGCTCGCGTCTGCCGACCGCCGCCGCCTCGCCCGCGACCAACGGCGAACGCCGGCTCCGCCTCGCCGCTGCGCGGCGCTCGCCACCGATCGTCCCGTCCGCGGGCCAGATCTCGCCGATCACTTCGCTGATCCGGATCGCTCGGCCGCCCAGCGCGATGAGGACGCGCAGCAGTTCGAGCGGCTTCTGCTGCAGACCGTCGGTCGCGCTGATCGGCTGTCCGGCGACGACCAGGCTGAAGCGCCCCAGGGTGTGAATGCGCACATGCCATGGCCACTGCGGCAGATCGATGCGCGGCGGCTTCAGGCGCCGGATGCCGATCAGGCGGCGTGCGAAGTCGGGGACGATGTCGTGTTCGAGGGCGAAGGCACAGAGGCGGGCCATCTCGGTCGGAAAGAAGTGGTGGTGGTTGCGGTAATCCTGCCGCGCGCCGACGGTGAAGGCGCGTTGCAGCGCGCCGGCGCAGCGGGCTTCGTCGCCGGCAGCGAGGGCGAAAGTCGCTTCACACAGGTCGATCTCGTAGCGGATGATCTCGCCCTGCATCAGATCGCCGTAGCGGCGGGCACTCGCGAGCGCCCGCCAGGCTTCGCCGACCCGCCCGCAGGCGTGCAGCGCCTGCGCCAGTGACAGACGACCCAGCGCGTGCTGATGTGTTCCGCCGTAGCGATCGGCGATCGCATTTGCCGACTCGGCGGCGGCGAGCGCGCCGACGCCGTCGCCGGCGACGAGTCGTGCCAGCGTCTTCAGGTAGTCGAAGTGCGCCAGATCGACCTTGCGCCGCGGTTCGATCATCCGCTCGAAGCGCTGCAACGCCAACTGTGCGCGGTCGGCGAAGCCATCGTTGATCCACCCATACACCTCGAGTGCGGCGAGCAGGAAGTCCCACATCCGCAAGCCGTGCTCGCGCGCCAGGCGAACCGCCCGCGTAACCGTGCTGATCGTCTGCGCGCAACGTCCATGGCGCCAGTCGTGCATCGCCTGCAGCGCTTCCCAGAGAACGGCGAAGACCGGCGGCAGAGCGGTTGCGTCGGGCGGCCGCAGGGCGTTCATCAGACGCTCGAGTTCCGTGTGGCGGCCGACGCAGGCGGCGTAGTAGATATGCAGGTTGCAGCCAAGAAGCAAGCGCCGGCCGGGGTCGGCGCACTGCTCGACGAGACCCAGCAGGCGCTGTTCGACGACGCCGATGTCCGGGTCCTGCGGCCGGCGGAACATCAGCGCGCTGAAGATGCTCGCCGTGAAGCGTTCGTGCAGATCTGCCGGGGGCTCACCGAAACACGCGCGCAGCGACGCGACCTCATCCAGCCAGTAGTCGAGCTGACTGAAGTCGGCCCACTCGAGGGCGATCAGGTCGACGCTCGCCGACCAGGCGAGATAGGCGCCGTCGCCGTCCCCCTGCTCGCGGAACAGCCGGTAGGCCTGCGCGAAGCGCTCCTGGGCCAGCGGCGGAGCGAAGTGCAGTTCGGCTTCGCCGTACCAGTAGGACAACCACGGGTCGTCGTCGCGCAGCTCGGGCGGCAGCGCCTGCAGCCAGTCGGCGAGGGTGCGGTGGGCTCCCATGCGCAGCAGCGATTCGGCGGCGTTGCGGATCAGCTCGCGCAGCTCGTCCCAGTGCTGGCCGTCGATCAGGAGCTGGGCGGCGGACTCGAGGTCGCCGGCCGCTATGAGCAGGGCCGCAGCGCGACGGCGCAGGCGAGCCTGCTCGTCGCCGGCGAGTTGCGCCAGGGCGCGGCGGCGCAGGAACTCGCGCAGCAGCGGGTGGAATTCGTACTGCGCCTGTTCCCCGCTACCGTGCAGGGTCGTGAGGAGGCTGTCGTGATGCATCGCCGCCAGTACCTCTGCCGCTGCTGCGCTGCCGCACAGCTCCTCCGCCATGCCGGCACTCATGCGCGGGAGGTGCGCGAGTTCGAGCAGCATGCGCTGTACGCCGGCAGGTTGCTGCTCGAAGATCTCGCCCGCCAGGTAGGCGAAGAGCGCGGCCTGGTCGGCGGCGGTGTCGGCCTGCAGGTTCCTGGCTGGAACCTGCGGCAACTGCAGCAGCAACTTCAGTCCGGCCGGCCAGCCGCGGCTGAGCTGGTGCAGCCGGGTCATCTCGCGCAGCGAGCGGGTGCCGGCCAGCGGCCGCGCCAATCGCTGCACGGCGAGCGATTCGTCCTCGGTGAACGGGAGTTGTTCCGGGTCGAGGACGGCCAGATGCTCGTTGGCGAGCAGGCGCGCGAAGTCTGCCGTCGGCCGCACGCGGCTGGCGACCAGCAGGCGGACGCTTGCTGGCGCTTCGGCGATGGCGGCCACGACCAGCGCGCGGAAGGTCGGCGAGGCAAGAGCCTCCTGCGTGTTGTCGAAGACCAGTGTGACGGGGCCGGGAAATCCGCGGTAGAGGTCGGCAAAGTAGTGCCGGAAGAAGGCCCGCAGATCGCTCCCGGCCAGCGAATCGAGCGGCAGCATGCTGCCGGCGGCGGACGCGGTCGCGCTCCCGGTCGCCTGCCGCAGGAAATGGCAGCAGCCGGCGGCATCGATGTCGGTGCGATCGACCTGATACCAGCACGCGGTCCGTTGTCGGCTCTCGAGGTAGCTGCTGATGAGGGTGGTCTTGCCGGCTCCGGCGCAACCGGCGATCCACACGGCCGGTGCCCGCAGCCCGTCGTCGATGAGCCGGAACAGGCGCTCACGCACCAGCACCCGCGGCAGGCGCGGGGGACAGAACTTTCCCAAGTGTCGTGACCTCCTCCAGTTGGCGCCGCTTCCTGGCGCCGGTGATGCGGTGCCGGGTTTCCACCCTTCGCTGCGCGTTCGCCCGCGCGGAGCGGCGGTCGTCGCGCATGCGGCTCAGCCGTCATGGACAGCGGCGGCGGCGAGCGGCATGGTGCCTTGCCGAATCGGGCTGCGTCCGGTGTCGATGCAGCGCGACCAGTCCCGCCTGTGGGCAGCTGCGCGGAACGGTGGGGGATAACGCTACAGTCTTTTTCTCCCGGCAACAAGCGGTGGCCGGCGCCATCGGGCGTGATGGCGGTCGGCGGTCTGTGGCTGCCGGGTTGCGCCAGCGCTGCCCGGGGACTGGGCGCCGTGTTGCGCGGTGGCCGGCGTGTGCCGCTGCCGCGGGGAAGCGGCGGCAGCGGCTGCGGGCTTCAGGTGATGACGAAGTCGAGGCTGTTCAAGGTGAGCCCGCCGCCGAGGCTGGCGATCTGCACCGCGCCGGCACCGGTGTTGCCGTTGGCGTCGTAGTACAGGGCGCCGCTGCTGCTGTCGTAGATGACGAAGTCGTCGGCGTCGGCGGCGGCGCTGACCCCGGCGCCGGCGCGGAACGAGCCAGCGGCGAGGGTGCCGGGGTTCAACAGCGAGGCGAAGATCGCGTTCTCGAGCTGGATGGTGTCGTCGAGGACGTTGAAGTCGCCGATCGTGTCGCGGTTGGTCGCGGCGTTGGGCCGGGTGTCGAAGCGGAAGGTGTCGGCGCCGACGCCGCCGAGCAGCGTGTCGTTGCCGGCACCGCCGGCGAGGGTGTCGTTGCCGTTGCCGCCTTCGAGCCGGTTGGCGCTGCCGTCGCCGCTGAGGGTGTCGGCGTGGGTCGACCCGATGAGGTGCTCGATGCCGGTGAGCGTGTCGCTGCCGGAACCGCCCGTGGCTTGCGCTCCGGCGACGGCGAGGCTGACGTTGACGCCGCTGCTGGCGCCGTAAAGGTAGCTGAGGGTGTCGTTGCCGCCGGCGCCGTCGAGGAGGTTGTTGCCGGTACCGGCGTAGAGGAGGTTGTCGAGGCCGTTGCCGGTGAGGCTTGCTGCGCCGGTGGCCAGGATGCGGCCGCTCTCGACGTTCGCGCCGAGGGCGTAGGCGACGAGCGAGCTGTAGACGAGGTCGATGCCGCCGGTGGCGGGGTTGGCGTTGCTTTCCGTAACGCTGTCGCCAGCGTGGTCGATGTAGTACGAGTCGGCGCCGTCGCTGCCGACGAGGCTGTCGGCGCCGGTGCCGCCCCACAGCGTGTCGTTGCCCGCGCCGCCATCGAGGGTGTCGCTGCCGGCGCCGCCGTCGAGGAAGTCGTTGCCCTGTCCGCCGGCGAGGACGTTCGCGTTGCCGTCGCCGCGCAGCAGGTCGTTGTAGGTCGAGCCGCTGAGGTTGTCGATGCTGATCAGCGTGTCGCTGCCCGAACCGCCGGTCGCCTGCGCGCCACTGATCGCGAGGCTGACGCTGACGCCGCCGCTGGCGCCGTAGAGGTAGCTGACGGTGTCGATGCCGCCGGCGCCGTCGAGGACGTTGTTGCCGGTACCGGCCTCGAGGAGGTTGTCGAGGCCGTTGCCGGCGAGGTTCGCAGCGGCGGTGGAGAGGATCCGCCCGTTCTCGACGTGGGCGCCGAGGGTGTGCGCGGCGAGATAGCTGAAGACTTGGTCGGTACCGCCGCTCGCCGGGTTGGCGTTCGTCTCGATGACGCTGTCGTCGGTGTGGTCGAGGTAGTAGGCGTCGTTGCCGTCGCCGCCGATCAGGCTGTCGGCGCCGGTACCGCCCCAGAGCGTGTCGTTGCCGGCACCCCCGTCGAGACTGTCGTTGCCGGCACCGCCGTCGAGGAAGTCGTTGCCCAGCGCGCCAGAAAGGGCGTTGCCGTTGCCGTCGCCGCGCAGCAGGTCGTTGTAGGTCGAACCAGTGAGATTCTCGATGTTGACCAGGGTGTCGCTGCCCGAACCGCCGGTTGCCTGCGCACCGGCGACGGCGAGGCTGACGCTGACGCCGCCGCTGGCGCCGTAGAGATAGCTGACGGTGTCGGTGCCTCCAGCACCGTCGAGGACGTTGTTGCCGCTGCCCGCCTCGAGGACGTTGCCGAGGCCGTTGCCGCAGAGGTTTGCGGCGCCGGCGGCGAGGACGCGCCCGTTTTCGACGCGGGCGCCGAGGGTATGCGCGGCGAGATAGCTGAAGACCTGGTCGGTGCCGCCGCTCGCCGGGCTGGCGTTGGTCTCGCTGACGCTGTCGCCTGGGTTGTCGAGATAGTAGGCGTCGTTGCCGTCGCCGCCGATCAGGCTGTCGGCGCCGGTACCACCCCACAGCGTGTCGTTGCCACTGCCGCCGTCGAGGGTGTCGCTGCCGGGACCGCCGTCGAGAAAGTCGTTGCCCTGCGCACCGGAAAGGAGGTTTGCGTTGGCGTCACCGCGCAACAGGTCGGCGTAGGTCGATCCGCCAAGGTTCTCGATGCTGATCAGGGTGTCGCTGCCGGAGCCACCGGTCGCCTGCGCGCCGTTGATGGCGAGGCTGACGCTGACGCCGCTACTGGCACCGTAGAGGTAGCTGACGGTGTCGCTGCCGCCGACGCCGTCGAGGAGGTTGTTGCCGGTGCCGGCTTCGAGTATGTTGGCGAGGCCGTTGCCGGCGAGGTTCGCGGCGGCGGGGGCGAGGATCCGCCCGTTCTCGACGTGGGCGCCCAGGGTATGGGCGGGGAGGCTGCTGAAGACGTGGTCGATACCGCCGCTCGTCGGGTTGGCGTTGGTCTCGCCGACGCTGTCGCCGGCGTTGTCGAGGTAGTAGGCGTCGCTGCCGTCGCCGCCGACCAGGCTGTCGGCGCCGCTGCCACCCCAGAGGGTGTCGTTTCCGGTTCCCCCGTCGAGGGTGTCGTTGCCGGCGCCGCCGTCGAGGAAGTCGTTGCCCTGATCACCGCGGAGGACGTTGGCAGTGCCGTCACCGCGCAGGAGGTCGGCGTAGGTCGATCCGTCGAGGTTCTCGATGCTGATCAGCGTGTCGCTGCCGGAGCCGCCGGTGTTCTGCTGCACGCCAAGGAGGGAGAGCGCCGCGGTGACTCCAGTCGGCGCCGACCTGTAGCTGGCGGTGTCGGTGCCGGCTCCGCCGTCGAGGGTGTCATTGCCGTCGCCGCCATTCAGGGTGTCACTGCCGGCGGCACCGCTGATGATGTCGTCCCCTCCCTCTCCGCTCAGGGTATTGGCCCCGTCGTTACCCGTCAGGGAATTACCTGCTGCGGTGCCCGTAGCTTCGAGATTGTCGTAGCCGGTCAGCTCGGCGTTGACGAATGGTGTTCCGGAGAGCTTGATCGAGAACGGGCTGACATAGGTCGAGGG
This sequence comes from Candidatus Accumulibacter conexus, assembly GCA_017592775.1. Lineage (GTDB taxonomy): Bacteria > Pseudomonadota > Gammaproteobacteria > Burkholderiales > Rhodocyclaceae > Accumulibacter > Accumulibacter conexus. Next base: position 14,021 of record JAGFNJ010000071.1, read on the forward strand.
GTCGGTCAGGGGCGCCACGGCCGAGACGGCAAATTCCATCGCGTAGCGGCTGCCCTGGGCGATGGCAGATGGTGAATCAAGGAGTTCGATCCATACGCTGAGTGAATCATCATTCGGATTCTGGCTTGCAGCGAGAAAGCCCTGTAGGCCCAAACGAAGCCCATGCGATCCGGTGATCGACAAGCGAATCGTCGGGCTGTCAGGAAACCACGTCGAACCCGCACCCTTGACCAGTTCGATCCAAGGGCCGACCTCCTGGGGCGCGATGAAGAGATGAGCATCCCGCGGGGTGCTCTCCGAAAGGGACAGATGATGCACATTGCCTGAGCGGTCCTCCCAGAGGAGCAGCGACGCATCGAACTGCTGCGCGTCAGCGAACATGCTGGAAAGAGTCCCGCTACGCAGTACGTCGCCTCGCGTCCTCGCCAGTCCCGTTGCAAGGGCGATTTCTTCCGTGGCGAGCAGGGTGTTCGCAACGACTACCGTCGTTGCTGCCAGGGAAGGGTCCGGAAAGGTTCGCGTGCTGCTCACGCTTGCTGCCGACCCGAAGTGCGCGGTGACGCGATCGGTGTACCGGTCGCTCCCCCCGGTCGTGACCTCCGCCCGTTCGGTCGTTGGCACATACAGCAGGTGCTCGCCGCCTTGCGCCGGACGATACGAGAAGGTTGCGGCAAAGGACGTTCCCAGTGAGCCCGAGGTACCGTCGGGCTTCTGATACGTCGCGCGGACAAAGCTGTTGGCGACGAGATCCACGAAGGTCAGCGGGTAACCCGCACCGCCCGGTGTGCCGTCGTACAACTCGATGCCGTGGTAGCCAATGCCTTCAAGCAGGGCATCGTTGTGGTAGATCGGTATGGCAGGCTCGGCAACACCCGGCAGGATCTTGGCATACGCGGCGAAGTGCTCCGGCTGGTCGTAGAACCGCAGGCTGGTAGACGACACCCGCACCCAATCCACCCGGTAGTCGAAGTCGACGTTCGCCTGCGCATGAGGCACTGGTTGCAATGCCGCACTGTAGGCGATACCAAACTCGGGCGCCGGCGCCCAGACGTTGAGGTTCACGCCCATCGGCCCGGTTGGCACGGCGCTGGTCGAGGAGTACCGGACCAGACCATCGACCAGCCATTCGATCCGTCCGGGAAACAGCCGAAAGCCGTAGGTGTGGAAGGACGTGAAGTCAAAGCCGGTTGGCAATTCCAGCGCGACGCCGTGACCCGCGCCGAGAGGCTCGTCGGCATAATGATTGATCAGAGCCTGCGGTGGATCGACTCCGGGCTGGTAGAGGTTGGAGGCGAACTCCCAATCGACTTCGTCATGGTTCGTCGACTGCGCATCGATCAGGCGATAGCCGAACAGCGAAGTGACTATGCCAGGCGGCTTACCGAGCGGTGAGGCGACTCGCGCCTCGAACTGCAGCCCGGGGATTGAGCCGCCGATCGCGAACGTCTGGATCGAATCGATCTCCGACCCCCAGAAGCTGTCGCCCGGTACGCGCGCCGTCGGGTTGCAGGTTGACAGAAGCAGGTGCGCGACGCCATCCGCAACCGGGACCTTCCCCCCGTCACCGGCAACTGACAATGGATTGCGAATCGCCGTTCGACCGAAAAATGCGGCGGCCCCCGTCGGCGTCGTCCACACGCTCCGGTCGACATCGGGGCTGGCAACCTCGAAGTCGTCAAACAGCAGGACGGGTGTGTGCTCAGCGGGCATTCATGCTCCCTGTCGCGGCTAGCGCGGACGATTCGCCGCTACGCCCATGTCCTGCGATCGTCCAGTTCTTGCCTGTGGCAATCGCGACGAGACGCGCTCGCCGGTCGGCCGTCACCAGTGCCCGACAGCCGGGAAGGCAAGTTGATCTGCAGATCGGCGCTTCACTACTCGCCGATGCAGAGAAGCTGTGCATCTGAACTCTCCCAAGCAGCAAACAACCAAGGGTGGAAAACCGGATCCACACGAAGCCATTCGTCACCGTTCGGCTGTGCCGTATACAACCGGCATGGCTGTCTGGTCGATGCCCTGCAATGGTCGGAACGAGGTCAGCGGGGCGCGCCCACGAAGTCGCGCCTCGCTGCAGGATGCCGCTTGTCACCGGTTTGCCAACCCGCTCTCCGTCGCAGCCCATGGCTACGTAACCAAGTCGAGCGCCGCAGGACTACCGCCTCGCTGACCGAGAACCCCGCGAACGCTTTGCCCACGCCAAGCAGAACAAACCGGAGCCGAGAAGGACGATGCTGGTCGGCTCGGGTGCTGCGTTGACGTTGTAGACCGCGACCTCATGGAGCCATGCATGCTCGCGTGAACGCTGGTAGATCTCGTTCGTGTCGTACACCATGCGCAGGCGATCGGTGGTGACGGTCGGGAAAGCAAAGGAAGTCGGGCGAGAAGTCCACGTCGTCGGGTCGTCGTACGGCCCCAGAGTGGCTACCGCGTTGGTCGTCGAGAACACCGTGTCCCAAGCCAGGAGCGTGGCGTTCCAGATCTGCAGGTCCACGACGTTGGGCACGGCAGCCCCATTCACGTCCCGGTGCCACCACGCGACGACGTTGTTGAAGGTGATGTCGCGCTGGAAATCCAGAACGACATGGAAATTGCCAACGTTGTACCAAGCCGCGAGCCCGTGTGCCCACGTATCGTAGTAGCTCGCCATGTTGTCGACCAGGTCCGACTTGCTGGTACCCCCACCCCAACCATTGTCAGAGGCGGATGCATCAGCACCAAAAGCCAAGCTGAGAGGGATCGCATGGGCTTGAGGGATGCCTGTCAGGAGGCCAAGCAGGGCGAGATGGATCGGTCTGATTTTCATGCAATGTGTCCTTTCTGTCTTCGGTCAACGGCGTAGGTGCTTCGAGGCGGCTTTGCGGCGGCGGCAACCGGATTGCAAAGTCGACGATTGCTGGCGCCCCTCGCACTCGTGGGCCACGATCATGGACATAACCATTAAAGCAGCGGCTTGCGTGCTTGGAGCAGACGCCAGAGTAGCAGGCCGGACATGCCTGCAACGGATGATTTTCATCTTACGTGGAGCATACATGGCTAGCGTCGTGGGGCTGGCGGTCGGACCCGGAACGGGGAGCGCACAGGGTTCAGGCCATGTCGAAAGGCCGCTGCCGGAGCGATGGCTCCGACTCCTGGTCGGGTCTGAACGGCGGCGGTCGATCGTCGTCGCTCGGCCGTACTGCTTCGACGCTTCGTGGTGCAGGGCAGTGTGACAGATGACGCTGGCGAGATCGGCAAGCGCCGTGCCCGCCGCTGGCGCAGGTCATCGCGCAGGCGGCGGACGCGCGGCGACGGCTGCTTCACGGGGGCAGGAAGTCGCCCTGACAGGGGCAAAGCAGCACGCGCCTGGCTGCCAGTAGCCCCGCCACCGGCGCTGGATCGGGCGCACGCGGCGGTGGCAAACGCCACAGCAGCACCAGGGAGCGACCCGACAGCGACCGGGACCCAGTCGGCGCATGCCGTCCTCGAGCCGCATCAGGTCGTCGGGCTCGCCGTCGGCGATCCCAATCTCGCGGTCGCCCAGCGCGATCAGGAGCGGCAGCAGTTCGGGTGGCTTGGTCGGTTGCAGGTCGTCCGCCCGGTCGAGCGGCTGACCTTTGGTGGTCAGGCCGAAGCGGCTGCGGGTCAGTGTCCGGGCCCGGCACGTTGGGGTAGGCCGCAGCCTGCGCGGCAGGAGGCAGCGTCTCGCTCGGGCAAGGACAGGTGCCGGCATGGTGGAAAAGTGAGCGCCGCTCTGCCGCCGGGATCCGGCGGCAGAGGCTGCCGACTTCAAGTGACGACGAAGTCGAGGTGGCTCAACGCGAGACCCGCGGCGAGGGTGGCGATCTGCACCGGGGCGGGGCCGGCGTTGCCGTTGGCGTCGTAGTACAGCGCGCCGCT
>JAGFNJ010000072.1 GCA_017592775.1 Candidatus Accumulibacter conexus
TGTTTACCAGCATTATTTTTAGAAAAGCCGGGGCTTTCCTCAATCTTCGTCGCCCAAGTCTGCGAATCCTCGTGCGCGAACCTACGCCAACAGCCGCCTTGCGTGGGTTTGAAATGAGAACTGCTGGCACGACCACTGGCAACACCAGTTCTTTCCCGGGCCGCACGCCGGCGCGATCAAACCGCAGATCGACTGCCTGCAGCCGGCGCAGACCGTCGGCTACGTCGTCGACGGCGAGTTGCTCTTCCAGTTGCTGTTCGGCAGCGACCCGGCGACGCTCGGCAACCTGTTCGCCTTGGCTTTTGCCAGCGGCCGGCCGGTCGAGCCGAGCTACGCGCCGCTGCGCGTGCGGCTGTTCACCGACGCCGAGCAACTCCACCGCCTGCCCTGGAGCACCATCGCCTACCAGGGCCGCCCACTCGGGGAGGCCGGCTGGACGGTCGAATTCCAGCCCAGGGGCACGCCGGCCTTTCCCGAATACGTCGAGCACGTCTGCCATTTCCCCGGCCGGCTGGTGCTGGCGGGGTCGGTGCAGAGTCGCCGGGCGGCGCACTTCGACGACCTGCAGCGCTTCTTTCAGCGGCACTGGCCGGCGAATCCCGCGTCGCTGGTGAGCGCCGATGCGCCGTCGCTGCGCGGCGCACTGCAGGTCGGTTCGACGCGCCTGCTCTATTACTACGGTCCGGCGTCGCGCAACGGTCTGCTCCTGAACGACACCGACGACGGCGAGCGCCTGGCGTGGCGCGAACTGGCCGACGACCTGCAGCGATCGCAGTCGGTCTCGCTGCTCTTCCTCAACCTGGTCGGTGCCGCCGCCGACGACGCTCTGGTGCACGGGCCGCGCCTGCTCGCCGCCGTCAAGGGGGCGGTGCTCTTCCAGTGCAACCCGCCCGCCGCCGCGAACGCCGCCGCCAGGGCCGGACTGGCGTGTCTCGACGCGATCCTCGTCGGCAAGGCCGATCCGGTCGTCGCTCTGCACCGGCACGGCCGCGGCCAGATCGGTGCCTGGACGCGCTATACGAAATGGCGGACCGAAGCGCCGCAGCTTCTGCGCAACCCCGATCTGGTCAACCTGCTGCTCGACCGCCACCGCCAGCGCGATACCCTGGCCGGCGCTCGGGACGAGTTCTACACCTACGCCCGGCGCAGAATCCATCACGTCGTCGCGCTCGGCACCCCCGGTTGCCGCACCCGCGAGTTCCCGTCGATGATCCGCCGCCATCTGGTCGGCAAGCTCGCCGAGCGCGAAGTGTATTACGACCACTCGCTCGATCTGACACCCGGCATCAGGGATGTGCAAGGCGTCGACGAACTCCTCCGCCGTCGCTTCCGCCGCTCGCCGCAGCAGCCGCTGCTCGACGCTCTGCTCGGCGACCCGCAGGCGCTCGCCGGCACGGCGTTCTGCTTCCTCGTTCTCGGCTGGCAAGCCGGTGTGGCGCAGGGCGGTGCCGCCGATCAGCTTCTGCTGCGCGCAGTCGCCGACTGGTGCCGCACGCGCCTGGCCGAGGAACTCGGCGCCGAGCGATGGCAAGGCAAGGTCCGCGTCCTCTCGATCGTCGCGCTCGAAGCGCCGACGACCGACGAACTCAGCGCCACGGTCGAAAAGCTGATCGACCAGTATGACGCCGAAGCGGCCTCCGACAAGGCGGGTTTTCATTTTGCCGAACTGGACGCGCTGACCGCCGTGACCGGCAGGGACTTGCGCCGTTACTTCGGCAACGAAACGATCTGCGGCTGCGACGATCGCTACCGGGAGCGCTTTCCCGACCTGCTGCTCGGCGGCCGCACGGAAATGCCTTTCGACCAAGCGGTCAGCGCCATCCGTCGCGGCGAGCCCGACAACTGGGGCAACTTCTTCGACGAACTGGGCGAGCTGACGCGCGCCGGCGCCTGGCCGCCGGCACACGACGAGCCGAACTTCTGGAGCCTGCGCGATGCCGACTGACGATCTGCCCCTCCTGCCCTTTGAACTGATCGCCCGGCTGCCGGCGGATGCCGCGGCACACGACCCGGCGGACCGGAAGAAGCTCCTGGCGCGTCGGCGCCCGCCGCGCTTCCTCGGCGACCACAGGGAAGCCGCCCTGCGTTACCAGCCGTCCGACGAACTGCTGCTGGCGCTGAACATGGCGCTGCATACCGGCAGCCCGCTGCTGCTGACCGGCGAACCGGGCACCGGCAAGACGCAGGCCGCCCATTACGTCGGTGCGTACTTCGCCATCCCGCTCTACCGGTTCCTGGTCAAATCGACCTCGACCGCGCAGGACCTGATGTACGAATTCGATGCCGTCGGTTATCTGCACTGGGCGCAGGCGGATCGCCGAGCCGCCGGCGAGAACACGCCGGGCGGTTCCCGGCAAGCCGCCGCCGGGGCCACGCCGGCGATGGTCGAAGAAGCCGCCGGTGTGCGGCAGGGTTTCCTGCACAAGCGGGCCCTCTGGCAAGCCTACGACACCGAAGGCGACGCGGTCGTCCTGATCGACGAAATCGACAAGGCCTCGCGCGACTTCCCGAACGATCTGCTGCACGAATTCGACCAGTACAGCTTTCCGCACCCCTTCGACCACGAGCATTCGATCGTGCCGAAGAGCGGCCGGCGGCCGCTGGTGATCGTCACCAGCAACGACGAACGCCGCCTGCCCGACGCCTTTCTGCGCCGCTGCATTTTCCACCGCATCGAATTGAGCGAAAAGCTCGTCAAAGACGCCGTCGACAGCATGGCCGGCGCCGACGGCAGCGGTTTCCCGCATCTCGATGCCGCCACGCGCGCCGCCGCCCGCCGCCGTTTCTGGCAACTGCGCGAAGTCCCGGGGCTCGACAAGAAGCCATCCACCGCCGAACTGCTGGCCTGGCTGAGCATACTCAGCGCGCAGCGCGTCGACGCCGCGACGCTCGACTGCTGCCAGCTCGCCAGCCTGCCCGCCATCGGCGCACTGATCAAGGACGCCGGCGACCTCGCCCGGCTGCGTTGAGCGATGCCGCCTGCGGCGGGCGACCCCCTGGCCGAACTCGGCGACTTCCTTGCCGCCCTGCGCGTCAGCGGCGTGCCGGTCGGCCCGGGCGAGATCGAACGGCTGCGCCACCTCTTCGCCCGCCAGCCTGGTCTCGATCGGGCGGGGCTGCAGGCGCTGCTCGCCGCACTGCTCGTCAAGACTCCGGCGCAGCGCCAGACTTTCGACGGCCTGTTCGCCATCTGGTGCCCCGATTGCGACGCCGACTGGTCGCCAGTGGAGCGTGCTTCCGCGGCTGCGCCGGCGACGCCGCAGCGGGCCGCGAACGAGCCCGAGGTTCGACCTTTCGCGCCTCCACCGCCGCCACCACCGCCTGACATCTGGCAGCGGCTTCTGCTCGCCGCCACTGCGCTGCTCCTGCTCGTCGCCCTGCTCTGGGCCTCGTGGCCGCCGCGTCAACCCGAGAAGATCGCGACGCCCGCCATCGCGGTCGCCGGAACATCGCCGCCGAAGAGCCAGTCCGACATCGACCCCGATCTGCCCGATCAACCCGTCGTCACCTTCTGGAGCTGGCGCATCGCTGATCTGCCGCCGTCTGCCATCCGCCTGCCGCAACGCCTCGGTGCCGGGCCGTTGGCGCTGCTCGGTGCCGGCGCGCTGGGCCTGGCGCTGGCTTTGTGGGTGCGCTATCGGCGGCGTTACCCGGTCATCGTCGCCAGACCGCACAGCTATCGCGGTTTCGGCTGGCAGCCGCTGCCGCCACCGGCGCGCGACGATGGCGCGCTGATCGACGTGCGGGCGCGCCGCCAACTCGTCTGGAACATCGAGCGCTTCGTCGCCGACGATCCGACGCGCCGGCTTGACCTGGCGAAAACCGTCGACGAGAGCGCCCGCGCCGGCGGCTTCATGCGCTTCTGTTTTCAACCAGCGGTTTTTGAACGCGCCATCTGGTTCTGGCTCGACCGCCATCTGAGCCAGTCGACGCCGCGCGAAGTCGTCGCGCAACTCGCCGCGACGCTGCGCGCCGCCGGCCTCGACGCCCGGCAAGGCTTCTTCACCGACCTGCCGCTGCAGGTCGACTGGCCGGCGCAAGCCGGCTATCGGCCGCTGGCCGAGGAAGGGCAGGGCCGCCAGGCGCAGGTGGTGATCTTCAGCGACGGCGCCGGCCTGCGGCGGCGGCTCGAACATCCGCTGCACCGCGCAGAGACCCGCCGGCTGCTCGCCGCCTTGCAGCACTGGCCGCGCCTCTGCTTCGTCGACTGCTCCCCGGACGGCGAGCAACTCGCCGCGCTCTTCGCCGCCCATCGTCTGCAACTCGAGGCGCTCGCCCTGCCGCAACTGGCCGACTGGCTGGGTGCTGCCAGGACCGACGCCGCGCGCTTCGGCCCCCGCGCCGATGGCTTGTCCGGCGCAGCGCGCCAGTGGGCCGCCGTCGTCGCGCTCGGCGGCGGCCAAGCCGACGCCGCGACGGCGCAGACCTTGCGCGCGACGCTCGCGCTGCCGGCCGACGCCTGGGACGTCGACCGGGTCCTCGCCGCCGCCGCGCAGCCCGCCGAGCGCTGCCGGCTGATCAACTGGCTGTTGCGCAGCGAGCCGCTCGACGCGCAAATGCTGCGCGCCGACAGTCTGGCGCGGCGCGCGCTGGACTGGTGGCAGGCGCGCTACGTCGCCGGCGACGACGCCATGCGGGCGCAGGAAAACCCCCTGCTGCCCTGGCGCGACTCGCTCGCCAGCCGGCGCTGGCAGGTCGAACACGCCGTGCTGCACCTGTACACCCATCCGCAGGCGGCGGCCGAGCGGCTCAGCGAACTCGCCGACGCCGAGTTGCGCGACGAAATCCGTCACCGCCTGCGCGAGTTCGCAGCCGCCGATCACCGCCCGGTCGGGCGCGAGGACGACGGCACGCAGATCCACCTGACTTGGCGCTTCGCCGAACCGCCCGCCGACGCGACGACACGCCAGCGCTTGCGCCAGCTCGGATTTGCCGAAGGGCACTACCGGGAAGCTCCGCCGCCGCTGCAGTTGGCGCCGCGGCTGGTCTTGGCGACGGCGCTGCTCGGCAGCTTGGCGCTGGCCGCCTTTGCCGTTGCCGCGTACCATCTGCTCGCCGAGCACCCGCCGCGCCTGCTGGCAAGCGAAGCGGTCCACGAGCATCCGACGCTGGCGGCGCAGACGCTGCGCGTCGTCGAAGCCGACGGCGCCAACAGCTACCGGATCACGCTCGGCAGCCCGCGCGCCGCTGTCACGCGGTCGCCGATACCGGCCGACGCAGAAGTCGCGCTCAACTGGCGCTGGATGGAGAGCGACAACGCCATGCCGTCCGGCGGCGACGCCGTCGTGCTGCGCGCCGGCACGCTGCCGCAACCGATTCGTGCCTGCGCTGCCGGCTGGCCGCAGCGATCGCTGGCCGTGGTCGCGGCGCCGTATGCCGATCCCGCCGCCCGCCAACTGGCGATTCGCTTGCTCGATCGAGGCAGCGCCGATCAGGTGCTCGTCGGCGCCGACTGGCAGAGCGTGCTCGACGAGTGGCGCGGAGCGAGTCCGGCACTGAACAGGAACACGCAGATTCTCGTCATCGTCCCGTCCGCTCGCCAGCCCGCTCCGACTCGGCTGCCGGTAGAGCATGCAGGCGCCTGGGCGATCGTCGCCGCCGACGACCTGGCCGCCGTCGCGCGGGCCATCGACTTCGCCGGCGCGCAGTCGGTCGCGCAGGCCGCGGTGCCCTGGCGCGTTCTCGCCGCGCAGGGCGAAGCGCGCCTCTACGGCGGACCGGCAACGAAGACCAAAGACGGCGTCGAGTGGGTCACGATCTGTCCGGGCAGCTTCACGATGGGTTCGCTTCGCGGCGAAGCGATGGCCTTTGATAATGAGATCATCGAGCCGGCGCGCGTCGTCACCCTGTCGGGCTTCGACATCGCAGCCAGCGAAACGACCAACCGGCAATACGCGCAAACGGTCGCCGGGCACCCGAAGCGCGACGAACGGCCGGTCGTCGGCGTGAACTGGGAACAGGCACGCGCCCATTGCCGGAGCATGGGCGGCGACCTGCCCAGCGAAGCGCAGTGGGAATACGCCGCGCGCGGCGGCAGCCGCAGCGCCTGGTCGTTCGGCGACGATCCGGGCCAGTTGGGCCGTCATGCCTGGTTTGTGGACAACGCCGGTGACGAGGCCCCGCCGGTGAAGAAGAAACGGCCGAACCCGCTGGGCCTTTACGACATGCACGGCAACGTCTGGGAATGGACTCGCGACGGGTATGGCAAGTACGCGGCTGGCAGTTTTGTCGATCCGGAAGCAGCAAAGGACGCCGGTTGGCGGGTTGTCCGCGGCGGGTCGTTCGGCAGCTCGCCCGAGGACTTGCGCTCCGCGGACCGGGGCGGCGTCGAGCCCGCGGACAGGCACACGGTCGACGGGTTTCGCTGCGTTCGCGTCCCGCCCCAGCCTTGACCCATTGCCCTGATTGGTTCTTGATTCGCCGCGCGCAGCGCGGCGCGCCCATTTTTGTACAGTTGTGCTATTTTGCGCTTTTACGTCTGTTCTTTGTCTGTTTGTTCCGTTCATTTGTTGGGTAGCGAAGCACGCCATGCACCTGTCTCTCGAACAAGCCGCTGAGCTGTTGGGAAAAACACGCCGGCAGGTGGTGTACATGATTGAACAGGGGCGCCTGCCGGCGAAGAAGGTCGGCGGCCGCTGGACGATCGAACGTGCCGATCTGACGGCCGACGACGCCACCCGGCAGCGGGCCAGCCAGCGTGATGCGCGCTTCCGGGCGGCGGTCGAGGAGGCGCTGACGCCGGCCGGCAAGAACCGCCGCTACACGCTTGGCGATCTCAAGGCCGTACAACTGGCGACGCCGATCTATCGCGAGCTGCTGACGCGCGGCACCGCCGCACAACCGGCGGCGGCGCAGATGCGCGCCTGTCTCGATCACCTGGCCGTGGGCTGCCATCGCTACGACCGGCGGGAAAAAACCACCGCCTATCGCGCGGCCCGCGATGCCGCCAGCCTGGCGGCGATGGAACTGTGGCTGGGAGCGGCAGACGCGACCGAGCCGCTGCTCGACGCCATCGAACAGGAACTTCTGGCGGCGATCGCCGGCATCCTGCGGCGCAGCGAACGCGGTGGCGGCGTCGAATGAGTCTGCGCGTGCCTTCTGCCGGCCGCCGCTAGCCGATGCGCACGGCACATCAACGCGCGCCGATCTTCAGCGCGACCTGGGATTTCAGCGTCTGGCTGGTCAGCAAAGCGCGCGCCGCGCCGCAGGACCCGCTGGCGCGTTCGCTGGCCGAGCGCGCCCTGCGTCTGCTCGACGCCATCACCTTCGCTCTGAAGGACATCGACCGTGACGAGGCGCTGCAGCAAGCCGACCTGCTGCTGATCCAGTTGCGCCTGCGGTTGCGGCTGGCGATGGAAACCGAACTGCTGAGTGCGCAGCAGGCGCACTTCGCGCTGCAGCAGGCCGACCACATCGGGCGCCAGTTGGGGGGTTGGCGGAAGGCGCAGGAACGGGCAGAATGAGGCCTCGACAGGCGCGAAAAGCCGGGAGGCGGGTTGTCCGCGGCGGGTCGTTCAACAACTCGCCCGAGAACTTGCGCTCCGCGAACCGGGACGACGACGAGCCCGCGAACAGGAACACGAACAACGGGTTTCGCTGCGTTCGCGTCCCGCCCCAACATGCCGCAGCAAGCGCCATGCAGCGCCTGTCCGGGCCATCCGGCCCGCATCCCGGTCCGCCCGTTCCAGTAGCCTCGCGACAGTCCGGGCGGACCACCTTCGACGGTAGCGCGCGATGCGCACGCTGAAGGCGGGCAGTTACCAGCGCCTCGCCAACCTGCCGGCGCTGTGGCGGGGCTGGCTCGCCTGCCGGCGAGGCAAGCGGCGCACGGCGAACGTGGCAGCCTTCGAAATCGATTGTGACCGTCATCTGCTGGCCCTGCAGCGCGAACTGCTCGAAGGACGCTACCGGCCGGCACCCTGGCGACTGCACGGCATCCGCGACCCGAAGACGCGGTTGATCGCCGCTCCGGCCGTGCGCGACCGCGTCGTGCATCACGCCGTCCTGCACGAAATCGGGCCGGTCTTCGAGCGGCGCTTCATCGAGCAGTCGTTCGCCGCCGGCCGTGGTCGCGGTCCGCAGCGCGCGGCGCTGTACTTCCTGGCCGGCCAGCGCCGTCATGCCTGGCGGCTGCACCTGGACATCAGCGCCTATTTCCCGAGCATCGCGCACGACCGCCTGCTGACGCTGCTCGCTGGGCGCGTGCGCGACGAGGACACGCTGGCGCTGCTGCATTCGCTCATCGCTTCGGGTGAGCAGGTCTATCGCAGCCGCCTGGCGGGGCAGTGGCTCGGCGAGCGCTGTCCGCCGCCGGGACGGGGCTTGCCGCTCGGTTCGTGGTTCAGCCAGTGGTGCGGCAATGTCTTCCTCGACGACCTCGACCATTTCATCAAGCGCGATCTCAGGATCCCCGTCTATCTGCGCTACATGGACGATCTGGTGCTCTTCGCCGATAGCAAGGGGCAGTTGCTCGACGCGCGCACGGTGGTCGGTGACTGGCTGTGCGAGCAGCGCGGGCTGTCGCTCAACCCGAAGCGCCTGGCTGTCGAGCCGACCTGGACGCCGGCCACCTTCGTCGGCTACCGGATCAGCCGGGCGGGAATCGCTCCGGGTCGCAAACTGCGACGCAATTTCCGCCGCCGCCTGCGCGTCGCCGGCGAGCGCGGCGAGGAATCGCTGATGCGCAGCATCCGCTCGTACCGCGGTCTGCTGGTTTTCCCCTGAGCACCGCCAAGCGGCATCGGCCATCACGCCGGCCGGCGACCGGGCAGCGAAATGAAGGCGACAAACGAACAACAAAAGTACAGGAATCGCCAGTCAAGGCAACAAATGATCGCCCAAGTATACAAATTGTTCGTTTCCGGAAAAAAATCGCCGGCGCTGCGCGCCGGGTTGTTTTCAAGGCGTCAAGCGGTCGATGCTTCGAGAGGCTGGGGCGGGACGCGAACGCAGCGAAACCCGCGGTCCGCGTTCCTGAACGCGGGCTCGACGATGCCCCGGCTCGCGGAGCGCAAGAACTCGGGCGAGTCGTTGAACGACCCGCCGCGGACAACCCGCCTCCCGGCTCTCCACTTCAGCGGCCCGTGCGGATTGCGCACGGGTTTCGCCGAATAGCTCCCGAACCAGTCCCAGCACCACTCCCAGACGTTGCCGTGCATGTCGTACAGGCCCCAGGCGTTGGCGCGCTTGGTGGCCACGGGCTGCGGCTCGCCGTTGGCGTTGCCCGCAAACCAGGCGTAGCCGTCGAGCGCGGCGGGATCGTCGCCGAAGCTGTAGCGACTCGTCGTGCCCGCCCGGCACGCGTATTCCCACTCGGCCTCGGTCGGCAGGCGATAGCCATCGGCATGCCAGTTGCAGCGCCAGAAGCCGAAGATCCGCGAGTAGCACGGCCGATAGCCGGCGTGTATCGACAGGCGGTTGCAGAATTCGACCGCGTCGAACCACGACACATCGCCAACCGGCAGCCGCGCCGCACGCTCGTCTTCACCCGTCGCCGGCTGCGCCATGACTGCGCGGTACAGCCCGGCGGTGACCGGGGTGACCGCCATCCGGAAAGGCGCCAGCGTCACCGGGTGCTGCGGCCTTTCACTCCCGCGTGCCATGTCGTCGGAAGCCGGCGAGCCCATCAGGAAATCGCCGCCCGGCAGCTCGACCATCGGCAGCCCGCCGTCGAGGACGCGGCGCGGCGCCGGTCGCGGCGTGCGCAGCGCGGCCTCGGCGAAGACCGGCGCCGCAGTGTAACCGAGCCAGCCGATCGCGGCGAAGAGCGCGGGCCAGAAGATCAGCCAGCCCGACCCTTCGCCGTGCACGAAACCGACCCCGCCGATGCCGCCGCCGAGGACGACGCCGAGCGCGACGACAGCCGGCAGGGGCAGCCGGTCGAGCCGGGTGACGAGCGGCTTCAGCGTCGGGAAACGAATTCGACCAGTCGTGCTCACGGGCGGGAGGTGCTCCTCAAGGGTGGCGGCGCCGTGACGGGAAAGCGGCGATCCGGGCAACAGCGACGACAGCGACGGTGGCGCCGGTTTCGCTGGCGAGCTCCGTGACGAGGTTCATGACGCGATCGCTTGCCTGCAGGATGACGACCGGCGAATGGTAGGCCGCCTTCTTCGGGCAGGCAAGCCCTGGACGACGATCAGCACGGCCCGGCTTGGCTCGGCCACGGGAAGGCGACGAAAACACCTGCGGATCGCGGGCGAACGCGCGTCGACGGCCTGGCGCGACCCGGCGCCAAAGGTCGGTGTCATCGCCGGCAAGTCGACAGAGGCGGACGACGCGCTCGTGCTGCTGCAGGACACCGCTGCTCGGACGCAATCGGGACGATGCGCTTTGTTCGGAGTGCCGCGGCGACTCCTTGCAGCATGGCTTGGGAAGACCAGACCAACGGCCTGATCCCGCTGCGCGGTCGCTGTGGCTCGAAAGTGCAAAGCCTCATATACTCTCGGCACTCCCCCACTTGTCCTCTGGCCTTGGTCACGCCTCGATGTTCTCGCACATTCAGACGCGTTATTTCCGCAGCCTCAAGGCCGTCGATCAACGACTGGGCCCGATGCAAGCATTGGTTGGCCCGAACGCCAGCGGCAAGACGACGTTTCTCGATGTCATCGGCTTGCTCAGCGATCTGGTCCGTCGCCGAGGCGACGTCCGTGAGACCATTCTGTCGCGTAGCGCCAGCTTTCACCAATTGATCTGGCAGGGGCCGGGTGAGGACTCACAGCAACGAGCAGCCTTCCAGCTTGCTGTCGAGGCACCCATACCCGCTGCCGTTCGTCTCCGCATGGCCGATGACAAGCTTCGGTATACGCTGGTACGGTACGAGCTGGAGATTGGGCTGGACGTGGCAAACAATGAATTGGGACTCAACCACGAGACCCTCTGGTTACGCACACCCGACGAAGAGCGGCGGCCGCTGCAACGGGACATGTTCCCGCTGGTACCCGTCGACGCGCCGACGATTTTCGTGGCCAAAGGGCGACCGGGGTGCAAAGTGGTGATGAAGAAGACGCCCGGAGGCAACGACAACTACTACACGGAGGGAGCGAAGTCCTACGCACCCTCGTTTCGCCTGGGGCGCAGCAAACTGGCGCTGGCGCACATTCCGGCTGACGAGGCGAGCTTTCCGGTCAGTTCCTGGTTTCGCGACCTGCTCGAAACCGGCGTGCGCAAGGTGGTGCTCAACAGCCAGATCATTCGCCAACCGAGCCCACCTGGACTGGGCCTGGAGTTCCAGACCAACGGGTCCAATCTGCCGTGGGTGATCGCCGAACTGCGCCGCGAGCCGCAGCGCTTTGCGGATTGGTTGGATCATGTGCGTACGGCGCTCGAAGACATTGCCGACATCGATACGGTCGAGCGCCAGGAGGATCGGCACCGCTATCTGGTCATCAAGTACGCGAACGGGGCAGTCGTCCCTTCGTGGCTGGCTTCCGACGGCACCCTCCGGCTGTTGGCATTGACGATTACAGCGTACCTGAAGGATCTCGATGGTGTCTTCCTGATCGAGGAACCGGAAAACGGCATACACCCGCGCGCCATCGAGACCGTCATCCAGTCACTATCGTCGATCTACGATGGCCAGGTGCTGATTGCCACGCACAGTCCTGTCGCACTGAACATGCTCGACCCGGCACAGGTCCTTTGCTTCGCCAAGGACCGGTCGGGAGCGACGGATATCGTTGCCGGCGACCGTCATCCGGCCCTGCAGCAATGGAAGCAGGGGCAGCCGGACCTCGGTGTGCTGTTTGCTGCCGGTATTCTGAGCTGAGTCCGCGTTGCAGGACCTCGTGGCGTTGGTGGCCGACAAGAACATGCAGTTTGCTCTGCAGGGTGCCTTGGCTCGTCCGCAGGCCCTGGGCATTCGCTCCTTGACGTACGCCATTCGCCCACACATGGGGCGCGACGGGGGTGTGCGGACCACCGGCGCAGACGTGCTGGCCTGCGATGCCGGCCGTTTTCGGCACGCACTGATGATGCTGGATTTTCAGGGCTGTGGGCAGGAACACGAGACCCCACTGACTCTGGAAGCCAGGCTGGACGAGCAACTGCAGCGGGTCTGGGGCGCGCGCGCCAAGGCGATCGTGATCTCTCCGGAAGTCGATATCTGGATGTGGGGAGCCGACAACGCACTGCACGAGGTTCTTCAATGGCAGAAGGCCACCTCAATTCGCGACTGGCTGCACGCCCAGGGCTTTGATTTCGATGCCCAAGGCAAGCCGTGGCAACCGAAAGAGGCGATGGAAGCGGTTTGCCGCGAGCAAAGGCTGCCCCGCTCTTCGGCCATCTACGAAAAGATCACCGGTCGTATCAGCCTTCAGCATTGCACCGATCCGACGTTCCAACGCTTGCGGAGGCAACTCGTTACTTGGTTCGGGCACTGATTTCATGCGGCCTTGGTGTTGGTCTGTCCGCTCACCTCAGTTCGCCTTTGACCAATGCCAACCGAGCGCCAAACCCGCCAGGAACAGATCGACCGCCCACTCGGGCGCGCCGGATGGGCGTTCGGCAGCCGTCGTTTGATCACCGACCCGTGCCGTTTTCCCGTCTTGTGACGGCGAAATCGGCACGCCAAGACTCGATCACGATCTCTGCCAGAACCCCTCCCTAGTACTCGACCCCCGGCATCGCCCGGATGCCGGCGCGGAAGGCGTGCTTCTCCATGTTCATCTCGGTCACCGTGTCGGCGATCTCGCGCAGCGCCGGCGGTGCGCCGCGGCCGGTGATGATCACGTGCTGCAGCGGTGGCCGCGCCTGCAGCGCGGCGATCACTTCCGGCAGCGGCAGCCAGTCGTACTTGAAGGCGTAGGTCAGTTCGTCGAGGATGACGAGGTCGATTCCCGGGTCGGCGAGGTGCCCGCAGGCGACCTGCCACGCAGCAGCGGCGGCACGCGCGTCGCGTTCGCGATCCTGCGTCTCCCAGGTGAAGCCCTCGCCGCCGACGTGCCAGGAAACGCTGGCGTGGCCGCGGAAGAAGGCTTCCTCGCCGGTATCCGAACGACCCTTGACGAACTGGACGACGGCGGCGCGCAGGCCGTGTCCGAGCGCGCGCGCGAGGACGCCGAAGGCGGCGCTCGACTTGCCCTTGCCGTTGCCGGTGTTGAGCAGCAGTATGCCGCGCTCGTGCCGTGCGGACTCGATCCTGTCGCGCACCACGGCCTGCTTCTTCTGCATCCGCTCCTCATGCGTCGGCATGCATCGCTCCCGGCTGCGTCACGGCGGCCTGCTGCGGCAGCGACTGCAGCGCGGCGTGCAGCCGCTGCCAGTCGTCCTCGCTGCCCGGCAGTCCGAAGCGCAGCAGGCCGTGCTCGGCGAACAGCCGCGCCAGGATGCCGCGGCGTGCCAAGTGGTCATGGATCTGCGCGCTGTCGGCGCGGCAGAGCGTCGCGAACAGCGCCGTGCCGCGGACTTCGCCATGCGCTGCGAGCAGGCCATGCAGGCGCTGGCCGGCGGCGAGCAGGCGGTGACGCGCCACCTGCTGCCAATCCAGGTCTGCCAGCGCCAGGCGCGCGACGCTCCTCGCGGGGCCGGAAACGGTCCACGGGCCGAGTTCGGCGCGCATTCGCTGGAGCAGGTCAGCCGCCGCGAAGACGAAGCCGACGCGCGCGCCGGCAAGGCCGAAGAACTTGCCGAGCGAGCGCAGGACGACCAGCCGCGGCGCCGCCGGCGTGCCGGCGAGATCGGTGACGCTGTCGTCAGGAGTCGGGTCGATGAAGGCCTCGTCGACGATCAGCCAGCCGCCGCGGCGGTTCAGTTCGCCGGCCGCGTCGAGCAGGGCGGCGCGCGTGTGGGCGGTGGCGGTCGGGTTGTTCGGGTTGCACAGCAGGACGTAGGGGGTGGCGGCGGTGATCGCCCGCGACAGGCCGCCCTCGAGCAGGCGCACGCGGTGGCCGGCTTTCCGCCAGCAGTGCGGGTGTTCGGCGTAGAGCGGCGACAGGCAGGCGACGGCAGCGCGTGGCAGCAGTGCCGGCAGGAGCTGGATCGCCGCCTGCGAGCCGGCGACCGGCAGCAGGCCGGGGTTGCCGTAGAGGCTGGCAGCGGCGGCTTCGAGTCCGTCGTCGTCTTCCGGCAGGCGTTGCCAGAGGCTTGCCGGCAGCGGCGGTACCGGCCAGGGGTCGGGGTTGATGCCGGTGGACAGGTCGAGCCACGCCGCCGGTGGAATGCCGTAGTGCGCCGCCGCTGCGCGCAGGCGGCCGCCGTGCTCAAGCATGGGCGCCGCCGGCGGGCGCGCAGGCCGGGTCGCCGGCGTGTTCACGCCCAGTGCGCCGCCGCTTCATGCCGCCTGCCGCGGCAGCCGCTGCAGACCGTCCTGCAGGTTGCTGACGGCCGCCGTCAGTGCCTCGTCGGGCGGCGTCCCCGTGGTGCTGCCCCATTGCTCGTAGTGGAGCAGTTCGGCGAGCGGCAGGCGCGGCAGCCAGCCGCAGGTCTCGAGTTCCGGGCGGTCGTTGAAGTGGCTGACCCAGCCGATGCACAGGTAGGCGATCGGCACGATGTCGTGCGGGATGCCGAGGGCGTCCTGCAGCGCCTGCTGCTCGAAGATGCTCACCCAGCCGACACCGAGACCTTCGGCGCGGGCGGCGAGCCACAGGTTCTGCACCGCGCAGACGCTGCTGTAAAGGTCCATGCTGAGCATGTGCGTGCGGCCGAGGACGACCGGTCCGCTGCGCGAGCGGTCGCAGGTGATGCACAGGTTGATCGGCGATTCGAGGATTCCCTGCAGTTTCATGCGGCTGTAGAGGGCGCGCTTCTCGTCCGGGAAGAGCCGTTCGGCCTCGGCGTTGGCGGCGCGGAAGACGTCGTGCACGCGCTGCTTGACCGCCGGCGAGCGGACGACGAGGAAGTTCCACGGCTGCATGAAGCCGACCGACGGCGCGTGGTGCGCCGCCAGCAGGACGCGACCGAGGACGTCGTCGGCGACCGGGTCGGGGAGAAACTGGCCGCGCACGTCGCGGCGGCTGTAGATCGCCTGATAGACCGCTGCGCGGTCGGCGTCGGAGAAGGCGTGCGCCGCTGGCGCGCCCGGGTTTTCCATCGATTCCCCTTCTGGAAAGACTGTGCGGCTGCCTGGCCGGGCAGCGTCCGTTCGTCTCCTGGCCGGTCTTCTGACTCGGATTCACCCGCGCGATGCGCCTTCCCGACTCGCGTCAGTGGCCAATGCATCGCCCGTCCTCCTCACAGCGCTGGGCACGTGGCGGACTTGCACCGCCTTCCCGATTCTCCGCCCAGCGTTACCGGGCGGCACCCGGAGACTCCCGCCCGGAACAGGCCGGGCGACTGCGATGGTGCCACAACTGCCGGTTTTTTTCATCCGTGGAGGGGCTGGAACCAGCGATCACCGTGCGGCCGACGACGCTCGCGTCCTGGCCAGGCAGGCGCGTCGGCTCGCACGGCGCCGGCATCGGCAGTCTGCGACCTTGGCCAGGGGGGTGTGCCTGACGTCCATCCTCGACGCGCCCGCAGATCGGATCATCGCGGCGTCGGGAGAAGCCTCGGCCCAAGGGCGCCGCTGGGCTTCCCATTCGATTGATAGCGGGGCCGCTTCCCGCGGGGCGGCGTGGCTGTTGCACGCAGCGGCCAGCGCCACTGTGCTGACCTTGTTGCGAAAATTGGTAATTGGGAGGTTGCGGCCAGCGAGTGCTGCGTCCGCTGCTGCTGGGAGGGTGACCACAGGCTGGTTGCCTGGCGATTCTTGCTGCTACCCGAAGCAGTCCGACACTGAGGTGGTCGGCAGCATCGTGGTTCCGAGCTGGGAAAAGATGGGCATCCTGGCAGCGACAGTCGTGATTCGCGCGTTCCTGGGCCTTGTCCTCGCACACGAGCACGCCATGGCCAGCAGTGGTGCGGCAGGGCGCCACGGCGCAACAGAGGCGTCAGCACAGCACGGGCGTTGAAGCGACGCGCAGGCCTGCTCCTGCCTTCCTTCATCAGCCGGTACCCGCTGCCGGAACCTGAGCCTCTGCGACCGGCTTGCAGTCCTGGCGGGCTGGCGGCGTTTCCGGGCGCCCCTGGTGCCTGCCACTGCTGCCCTCTCTCAAGAAACAGAACTGAAGGCGACCGTTTTCATGCGGCTGCCTGCAACGGGTTAATCTGGAAGCCGAGCGCGGCGGCGCGGCGCTTGAGTGCGGCGATATTTCGTTGGCGCTGTTGTTCTTCGTA
>JAGFNJ010000073.1 GCA_017592775.1 Candidatus Accumulibacter conexus
TACGAAGAACAACAGCGCCAACGAAATATCGCCGCACTCAAGCGCCGCGCCGCCGCGCTCGGCTTCCAGATTAACCCGTTGCAGGCAGCCGCATGAAAACGGTCGCCTTCAGTTCTGTTTCTTGAGAGATGGTCGCTGCCATCTTGCGGTTGATCACCTTGTCCCGGACCAGCGATTCGAGCCGCTGGTGCGTGCTGCCTTCGAGCTTCCCGGCCTGGATCGCCAGCGCCTTGACCCCTTCCGAGATGGCGAATATCCCCGCTTTCTTGATCTCGAGCATGCCCGAATGCTCGCCGCCGCTTTCCGCCTTGATGCGGCCGAACCAGCCGATCGGCGGCGCGAAACGCAGTGTGTTCTCGACCATCCGCATGAGGAACAGCTTGTCGCGCCGGACGTGCGTATAGAGCTGGTCCTTCAATTCCTGCTCGAACGAAGGGTCGCCGAAGATGGTGCGGATGTCGACGAAGGTGCCGCAGCTCAGGACATGTTTCGGCGTTGGCGTCTGCAGCCAGCGGCCGAGCTGATCGCGCCACTTGCCAAGGCTGCGCCGCCACTCCTTGTTGCTGGCCATGATGCCGCCGGAGCACGGCGGGATGCCGATGGCGGTCAGCGAGTCGATGAGCTGCTGCGCGAAGTCCTCGATGCGGCTGATCTCGTCGGCGCCGAGTTCGTCTCCGTAGACGATCGCGTTGTCCTGGTCGGTCAGCAGCGTCTGTTCGCCGCGGCCTTCGCTGCCGAGGACGACGAGGGCGAAGCGTGCCGGCAGGTCGGCGAAGCGGTCCTGGCGCAGCAGGGCGATCAGGCGCAGCAGTACCTGGTCGTTGAGGTGCGCGATCATGCGCACCAGGTCGCGCACGTTGCGCGTTCCCGCACCGCCATCGCTGATGTGCAGCACCAGCCCCTGGATGCGCTCGAAGACGATCCGCAGTTCCTCGATACTGGTCGCCCGCTCGATGTCGAGGACGAGCTGGTGCGGGGTGTTCGACTGCAGCCGGATGATGTCGCTGTCAGTGATGATTCCCGACAGCTTGCCCTTGCCATCGACCACCGCCAGGCGGTGGATGCGCTGGCGCGACATGCGGTAGAGGGCCTCGTAGAGGAGGTCGCTCTCGCGGATGACCGACAGCGGGCTGTTCATGATCGTCCGCACGTGCAGCGTTGACGGGTCGACGCCGGCGGCAACGACCTTGTTGCGCAGATCGCGGTCGGTCATGATGCCCTGCGGCAGCCGGTTCTCGAGGACGATCACGCTTGAGATGTTCTTCTCGCGCATGATTTCGGCGACATCGACGAGGCGGTCATCGGGCGCGCAGGTGACGACGTTGCGCTGGCAAAAGTCCTTTACCGGGCGAAAAAACTGGCCTTCCTCAGACATCGGGCAGTCCTCCCTGTTGTTCGATTGTTGTTTGCCCGCGATGCCGTTCCGCATGAGCAGCACGGGCCGGGTGCGGCCTCTGCCCGCAGGCCGGATTCTATCATCCGCAGGCCGAGGCTGAAGCGACCGTTGCCGGCGGAGCGGAGGTTGTGACTCAATCCGCAGCGCGGCCAATCGGCGGCGTTGCCCACCCGCTCGCGGCGGCGGCTTGCCAGACGCTGCGCGCAACGGCGCCAGCGGCCAGCGGCCTCAACGATCCTGTTGGCCGGCCTCGTCGTTTGCTCGCTCGCGCCCGCCATCCGGGCCTCTTGGCGACGATGGCTGCGCAACCTGCCGCTCCGCCGCATCGGCATCGTCGGCAGTCGGTGTGCCGCCATCCGTCAGGTCGTCCCGGCGCACCTGCCGGTGCAACGCCGCTTTCGCCAGCAAGTGGGCGGTGATCGGCGCGGTGATGAAGAGGAAGAGGAGAATCGCCAGTTCGTGCAGGCTGACCGCCGTCGACTCGCTGCCGGAGAAGAAGATCGCCGAGGCGAGCAGGATCGCGCCGACGCCGATGGTGGTTGCCTTGGTCGGTCCGTGCAGCCGGGTCAGGAAATCGGGCAGGCGCGCCAGCCCGACCGAGCCGAGAAAGACGAAGAGGGCGCCGAGCACGATCAGCGCCGCAACGACCGTTTCCTTGGGCGGGCTCATTCGATGATGTCGCCGCGCAACAGGAACTTGCACAGCGCAACGGTGCCGACGAAGCCGAGCAGCGCCAGCAGCAGTGCGGCCTCGAAGTAGGCGGTGCTGGCGCTGCGGATGCCGAACAGCACCAACAGCGCGATGGCACTGATGCCGAGCGTGTCGAGTGCCAGGATGCGGTCGCAGAGGTCGGGTCCGCGCAGCAGGCGGTAGAGGTTGAGCGCCTGGGCCGCTGCGATGAGCACGAAGGCGATCTCGAGGGCGGCGTTCAGCATGCGAATATCTCCCGGAGTGGCCGCTCGTAGCGCTCCCTGATCTCGTCGATCAGGGCCCGCGGATCGGGTGCGTCGAGGGCATGGACGAGCAGGATCCAGTTGCTCCGGTCGACGTCGATGGCGACCGTACCCGGGGTCAGCGAGACGACGCTGGCGAGCAGCGTCGCCACGAACGGGTCACGCAGCTCGAGCGGCACTTCGACGAAGGCCGGCGACAGGCGGTGCAGCGGGCCGATGACTTGGCGTGCCACGCGCCAGTTGGCAGTGACGATGTCGCAGGCAAAGACGGCGAGCAAGCGCAGCGCCGCCAGCGGTCGGACGAGCCGTGGTGGCTCGGGCCAGAACGGCGCCGTCAGTTGCGGCACGACGAGTGCCAGCACGCCGCCGAGGACGAGCAGGGCGAGCGATGCCGCGTTGGTGATCAGCGCCCAGACCAGGAAGATGCCGAGCGACAGCAGCGGTCGTGGCAACAGCCGGTGTCTCATCGGCGCGCTCCGTTGCTGGTGGCGGCTGTCGGCGGTCCGAGGACGCCGGCGACGTAGGCACCCGGCGTCTGCAACTGGCTGGCGGTGCGCTGCGCGTAGTCGCTCAGCGGGCCAGCAAGGATTGCCAGCAAGGGTGCGGCGGCGACCAGCAGCAGGGTGGCGGTCGCCCGCTGCCAGGTGACCGCCGCTGCCGGCTGTGGTGTGCGCTCGAGCGGCGGTTTCCAGAGCAGGATGCAGCCCTGGCGCGCGAGCGCCGCCATGACCAGGAAACCTGCGCCAAGGAGAACGATCCAGGTGGCGGTGCCTGCCTCGGTCTGGCGCAGCGCCGTCAGCAGCATCAGCTTGCCGACGAAGCCGGCGAACGGCGGCAGCCCGGCAGCGCTGGCGGCGACGACGAGGAAAGCCAGCTTCACCCAGGCGGTCGTCGGCGGGCCGGCGCGGAAGTCGTCGCCGCAGTCGCCGCGCTGCACGGCGATGAGTCCGGCGACGAGGAAGAAGGCGGCGCCGGTCAGTGTCGACTGCAGCAGATAGTAGATCGCCGCCGCGACGACCCGCTCGTCGGCGGCGGCCGGCACCAGCAGCAGGCTGCCGGCCGACAGCAGCACCAGCCAGGCGGCCAGTGCCCGCAGGCGGTCGGCAGTGAGCGCGCCGAGCGCAGCGAAGACGACGGTCGCCAGCGCCAGGGTCGTCAGCCAGCCGGCGAGGAGATCGGGCATTGCCGGTGCCAGCGCCACCGCCTGCACGCGCAGGATGGCGACGATGCCGACCTTCGTCATGATCGCGAACAGCGCCGCCACCGGCGCGCCGGCCGCGCCATAGGTCGGCGGCAGCCAGAAGGAGAGCGGCAGCAGGCCGGCCTTGAGGGCGAAGACGGCGATCAGCAGGGCGAAGGCGAGGCGCGCGAGCGCGGCGTCGTGCCCGGGCTGCGCCAGGCGACTCGCCATGTCCGCCAGGTTGAGGGTGCCGAGCGTGCCGTACAGCAGCCCGAGGGCAATCAGGAAGAGTGCCGAGCCGATGAGGTTGAGGACGACGTAGCTGATGCCGGCGCGCGTCCGCGCCAGGCCACCGCCGTGTGCCAGGAGCGTGTACGAGGCGAGCAGCATGACCTCGAAGAAGACGAAGAGGTTGAACAGGTCGCCGGTCAGGAAGGCGCCGCAAAGACCGACGAGCTGCAACTGGAAGAGGGGGTGGAAGTGCTGCCCGCGCGCGTCGAAGCCGGCGCTGGCATAGAGCAGGGTCGCCAGCCCGAGGATGGCGCAGAGGAGGGTCATCATCGCCGCCAGGCGATCGACGACGAGGACGATGCCATAGGGTGCCGGCCAGTCGCCAAGCGCGTAGACACGCAGCAGGCCGTCGTCGCTGAGCGCTGTCAGCCAGATGCAGGCGAGCAGCAGGAGAACGGTGGCGGCGAGGCCGATGGCGCGCTGCCAGGCCAGGCGGGTGCAGGCCATCTGCAGCAGCGCGGCGGCAAAGGGGATGAGGATCGGCAGGATCGGCAGGTGGGCGCGCATCAGGAGTCCTTGCCCGCATCCACGTGGTCGTCGCCCGATTCCGCCAGCGCGCGCAGGGCGAGCATCGCCAGGTAGCCGGTCATGCCGAAGCCGATGACGATCGCCGTCAGCACCAGTGCCTGCGGCAGCGGGTCGGTGTAGCTGGCGCCGGCACGAATCAGCGGTGGCGCGTCGAGGTGCAGGCGGCCACTGGCGAACAGGAAGAGGTTCACGGCATAGGAGAGGAGGGTGAGACCGAGCAGCACCGGGAAGGTCCGCGCGCGCAGGATGAGGAAGACACCACAGGCGGTGAGCACGGCGATGGCGGTCGCCAGCAGCGCTTCCATCAGGCCTGTCCCGGGCTGCCGGCGTGGGCGCGCAGCGACAGGCGGCCCAGTCCCGAGAGGAGGGTGACGACGACGGTGACGACGACGACATAGACACCGAGATCGAAGACCATCGCCGTCGCCAGTTCGATGTCGCCGAGCAGTGGCAGGTGAACATGCCCGTGGGCGCTGGTCAGGAAGGGGCGGCCGAAAGGCCAGCTCGCGACGCCGATGCCGGCAGCCAGCAGGAGGCCGAGCGCGAGCAGCGCTGCCGGCCTCTGCGGCAGGCGCGGCTGGGCGAAGTCGATGCCGTTGGCGAGATACTGCAGGACCAGCGCGACGCTGGTGATCAGGCCGGCGACGAAGCCGCCGCCGGGCACGTTGTGGCCGCGCAGGAAGATGTAGATCGAGACGGTCAGCGCCAGTGGCAGCAGCGGGCGCATCAGCATGGCGAGAAACAGCGGATGGACGTCGCTGGCCCAGCGGCGACCGTCCGCGTCGTGCGCCGGCGCCTGCAGCGTCAGGCGGTCGAGCAGCGCCTGCGAGGCGAGGGCGACCATCGCCAGGACGGTGATCTCGCCGAGGGTGTCGAAGCCGCGGAAATCGACCAGGATGACGTTGACCACGTTGGCGCCACCGCCGCCGGGAACCGACTGCTGCAGGTAGAAGCCGGAGATCGAAGAGAGTGGCGCGCTGAGCATCAGCAGCGTCAGCAGCCCCATGCCGCCACCGGCCAGCAGCGCCAGCACGAGGTCGCGAACCAGTCGCGGCGCGCTGCTCTTCGGCGCGCTGCGTGGCGGCAGATAGTAGAGCACGAGGAGCATCAGGATGATCGTCCCCATCTCGACCGCGAGCTGCGTCAGCGCCAGGTCCGGTGCCGACAGGCGGATGAAGGTCAGCGTCACCGCGAGGCCGACGACGCTGACGAGAATCACCGCCAGCAGCCGCTCGCGGTAGAGGGCCGTCGCGCCGACGGAACCGAGGAGCAGGACGCAGAGGGCGGCAACCGCTGCTTCGTCGGCGACCAGCCCCGGCACGCGGATGCCGCCACCGGCTGGCCCGGAGACATATGCCCAGGTTCCGAGCAGGACGACGAAGGCGAAGAGCAGCGCCGCGTAGCGCTGCAGCGAGCCGTTGTCGAGCAGGACAACGCCGCGCCGGGCGCCGACACTGAGTGAGCGGTAGAAACGCTCGAAAGCGGTGCGCGCGTGCATGCGCGGCAACTGCTCGTGCCAGGCGAACAGCGGCTGGCGCAGGGTGTAGATCAGGACACCGCCGGCGAGTGCCAGCAGGCTCATCAGGAGTGGCTGGTTGAACCCGTGCCAGAGCGCCAGGTGGAAGTCCGGCAGCGGCCCCTGCAGCGTGGCGCCGGCCGCCGCGTCGAGCAGCGGCGCCACGGTCCACCCCGGCAGGACGCCGACCAGCAGGCAGAGCAGCACCAGCAGTTCGATCGGCGCGCGCATCCAGCGTGCTGGCTCGTGCGGCTGGCGGGGCAGGTCGATCGGCTCGCCGTTGAAGAACACGTCGTGTACGAAGCGTGCCGAGTAGGCGACGGCGAGCATGCCGGCGACCGTTGCCAGCAGTGGCAGCGCCCAACTGATCGGGTCGGCGTAGCGGACCGTCTCGGCGAAGAACATCTCCTTGCTCAGGAAGCCGTTGAGCAGCGGCACGCCGGCCATCGAGCCGGCGGCGATGATCGCCAGCGTGGCGGTGATCGGCATGTAGCGGAACATGCCGTTGACCCGGCGCATGTCGCGCGTGCCGCATTCGTGATCGACGATGCCGGCGGCCATGAACAGCGAGGCCTTGAAGATGGCGTGGTTGATGATGTGGAAGATGCCGGCGATCACCGACAGCGGCGTGTCGAGGCCGAAGAGCAGGGTGATCAGACCGAGGTGGCTGATCGTCGAATAGGCGAGCAGGCCCTTGATGTCATTGCGGAAGAGCGCCACCGCCGCGGCATAGACGAGGGTCAGCGCGCCGGTGCCGCTGACCAACCAGAACCACAGATCGCTGCTGCCGAGCGCCGGGTAGAGGCGGGCGAGCAGGAAGACGCCGGCCTTGACCATCGTCGCCGAATGCAGGTAGGCCGATACCGGCGTCGGTGCCGCCATCGCGTTCGGCAGCCAGAAGTGGAAGGGAAACTGTGCTGACTTGGTGAACGCGCCGAGCAGGATCAGGATCAGCGCCGGCGCGTACAGCGGGTCGGAGCGAATCCGTGCGCCGGCGTCGAGGACCACCGACAGTTCGTAGCTGCCGACGATTCCGCCGAGCAGCAGGATGCCGGCGAAGAGCGCCAGACCGCCGCCGCCGGTGACCGCCAGCGCCATGCGCGCGCTGATGCGCGACTCGTGCTTGTCGCTGCGGTAGGCGACGAGGAGAAACGAGGAGAGGCTGGTGATCTCCCAGAAGACCAGCAGCAGCAGCAGGTTCTCGGCCAGCACGACGCCGAGCATGGCGGCCATGAACAGCAGCAGGATCGAGTAGAAACGCCCGAGCCGGTCTGTCTCCGGCAGGTACCAGGCGGCATAGAGTACGACGAGCATGCCGATGCCGAGAATCAACAGGCAGAAGAGCAGGCCGAGGCCGTCGAGCCGCAGGCTGAAGTCGAGTCCCCAGGCCGGCAGCCAGGCGAGCCGGACGATCTGCGTCTGGCCGGCGAGGGCGGCGGCAGTCAGGCGAAGCAGCAGGCCGAGACAGCCGGCCATGACCGCGGCAGCGGCGAGTGCCGCGACCGCCCGGCCGTAGCGCTGCAGCAGCAGCGGCAGCAGGCAGCCGGCGAATGCCAGGGCCGGGATGGCCGCGAGCAGCAGGCTCGAGTCGAGGGGTAGCTCCATTGCCGAAGCGCCAGTCCATCATGTCGGAAACGCGATTATAGGGGTCATTGCGGACAGCCGCGGCTGCTCGCCGTGCTGGCGGCGGTCCCCTCCCGGGTTGCCGGGGTACTCGCGGACCACGCGATCGCGCGCCTTGCACCCTGGCCCGCTGGCGATGATGCCGGCAGAACCCCCTCGGACCGGCGATTCCCGGCAGGGCGCTGGCGGTCGCCGACGGCGCGCGCGACAGCGTGTTGCCCAGCGTTGCACGCCAGCCCGGACTCGGACCCGGACCCGGACCCGCTGTCCCGTCATTGTCCCGTAACATTGCAGGCCTAAACTCCCCCCGTCCATACTCTTTTCCGCAACCCGAAACGAGCCCATCCCCCATGAGCGATCACTTGAGCAAACAATTCGATCTCGAACTCGAGAACATCCGCACCCGCATCCTGCAGATGGGTGGCCTCGTCGAAAGGCAGGTGCTGGCGGCGGTCGACGCCTTCAGCAGCGGCAACCTCGACGAAATGCAGCAGGTCATCGGCAGTGATCGCGAGGTGGATGCGCTCGAGGTGGGCATCGACGAGGACTGCACGCTGCTGATTGCGCGGCGGCAACCGACGGCGCGTGATCTGCGGCTGGTGATGGCGATCTCGCGCATCGTCACCGATCTCGAGCGGGTGGGCGACAAGGCGTCGAAGATCGCCCGCATGTCGCAGAAGCTGCACCAGTTGGGTTCGCAGCGCATCCCGCGGCTGTCCGACGTGCACCACTGCGGGCGGCTGGCGAGCGACATGCTGCAGGGTTCGCTCGATTCGCTGGCGCGCATGGACGTCGACGCCGCGCGCCAGGTGATCGGCGCCGACAAGGCGATCGACGCCGCTTTCAACGCCATCCTGCGGCAGTTGATCACCTACATGATGGAAGATCCGCGAACCATCAGCGAGGCGCTCGACATCATCTGGATTGCCAAGGCGATCGAGCGCGTCGGCGACCATGCGACGAACATCGCCGAGAACGTGATCTACATCGTCAGCGGCATCGACATCCGGCACAGCGCCGTCGCCGCCAGCAAGACGGACGAAGCATGACGCGCAGCGAAGCCGGTCGGGCGCAGGTTCTCGTCGTCGAGGACGACAAGGGAATCCAGGAACTGCTGCGTTTCACGCTCGTCTGTGGCGGCTACCAGCCGCTCTGCGTGGACACCGCCGAGCAGGCCGAGATCCTGCTTGCCGGGACGCTGCCGGACTTGGCGCTGATCGACTGGATGCTGCCCGGCAAGTCGGGGCTGGTGCTGACGCGCAAGCTGCGTGGCGAGCGGCGGACGCGACAGTTGCCGGTCATCATCCTGACCGCACGCGGCGAGGAGGCCGACCGCGTCGCCGGGCTCGAAGGCGGAGCCGACGACTACATCGTCAAACCGTTCAGCCCGAAGGAACTGATGGCGCGCGTCCAGTCGGTGCTGCGCCGCTGCGCGCCCGAGTTCGCCACCGGCACGCTGACGGCCGGACCGCTGGCGCTCGATACCGTGGCCTACGAGGCGCGCGTCGCCGGCCAGCGCATCAACCTGACGCCGACCGAGTTCCGCCTGTTGCGTTTCCTGATGGCGAATCCCGGACGCGTCTATTCGCGCCAGCAACTGCTCGACGGCGTCTGGGGAGACCACGTCTATATCGAAGACCGCACGGTCGACATCCACATCCGCCGCCTGCGTGTCGCGCTCGGACCGGCTGCCGAACATCTGGTGGAGACGGTGCGCGGTGCCGGCTACAAGCTCAGCGCGCAGCCTGGATCGTTGTCAGGCGGGGCATGACGGTAGCCGGGCGCTGGTGCACGCGCATCGTTCTCACCGGTGTGCTGCCGGTGGTGGGCCTCGCCCTGTTGGTGGCGGCGATTTGTGGTGTCACCTGGGGCTGGGCGGCGGTAGCCATCGGCTTCATGCTCGTCGTCATGCTGCAGACACGCCGGCTGGCATTGCTTGCGGCCTGGATCGACGGCCCGCAGCCGGCCGATGTGCCTGATTCGGGCGGTGCCTGGGGCGAGGTGTTCCGCAAGCTCTCGCGCAAGCTGCGTCTCGACGCACGCGCACTGGCCGAGGTCGAGTCCAGCCTGCGCTCGTTCAGCGAGGCCATGGACGCCGTCCCCGATGGACTCGTGGTGCTGACCGAGCAGCATCAGGTGGAGTGGGCCAATCGCGCTGCCGGCGAGCATCTGGGAATCCGGCTGCCGCGCGATCGCGGGGCGATCATCCAGCAACTCGTGCGCGCACCGGGCTTCGCCGAGTACCTCAGCGGTGCGGCCGGTCAGTCCCCCTTCTTCCTGCAGTCGGCGGCAGCGCGCAGCCGGGTGTACTCGCTGCGCGCGGTGCCGCTGGGCGAACGCAACACCCTGCTGGTCAGCCTCGATGTCACCGACGCCAGGCGCGTCGAGGCGATGCGCAGCACCTTCGTCGCCAACGTCTCGCACGAACTGCGCACGCCGCTGACGGTAGTCAGCGGTTTTCTCGAGCATTTCGGCGATGAAAGCGCGATGAGCCCTGAGCAGCGGCAGCAGTATGCCCGCCTGATGAGCGAGCAGACGCGGCGCATGCTGAGCCTGGTAGACGACCTGCTGACGTTGTCGCGCCTCGAGGCGGAGGACGCGCCCGCCAGCGAGGAAGACATCGACATGGCCGATCTGCTGGCGCAACTGCGCGCCGAGGCAGAGAGCCTCAGCGCCGGCCGGCATCGCCTGGAGGTCAGTTGCAAGGGTCCCGGCTTGCGCGGCAACCGCAATGAACTGCACAGCGCCTTCGGCAATCTGGTGTCCAACGCGATCCGCTACACGCCGGCTGGCGGCGAAATCCGCATCCGTTGGAAGCTGCGCGCCGGTGTCGGCGTCTTCTCGGTTCGCGACTCCGGCGTCGGTATCGCCGCCGAACACATCCCACGCCTGACCGAGCGCTTCTACCGGGTTGATCGAGGTCGCTCGCGTGACACCGGGGGTACCGGTCTCGGGCTGGCCATCGTCAAGCACATCCTGTTGCGCCATCAGGCGGCGCTGGTCATTGATTCGCAACCCGGTGCGGGCAGCAACTTCCGCGCCGAGTTCCCCGTGTGGCGGCTGCGGCCGCAATTGTCCACCGCGGCGCAGGCGGACGGCGAGGCTGAGGTGCCGGCCGGTCGTTGACCGAGTTCCCGGACTGCGGTATACGACGAATCTGGGTAGTCCGCCGGCTGCGGCCTTGTCCGGCGCGGCCCCGGTGCGGGCCCGCGGGGGGCTGCCGACTCGATCGAGAAACCATGGGGAGCGGTGATGGAACGGGAAGCAATGGAGTATGACGTGGTGGTTGTCGGAGCCGGTCCGGCGGGACTGAGCGCAGCCATCCGCCTCAAGCAGTTGAATCCGGAATGGTCGGTGATGGTGCTGGAAAAGGGTTCCGAGGTCGGTGCCCACATCCTCTCCGGCGCACTCTTCGAGGCCAGGGCGCTCGACGAGTTGCTGCCCGACTGGCAGACGCGAGGTGCGCCGGTGACGACGCCGGTGTGCGAGGACCAGGTCTTTCTCTATCGCAGCGAGACCTCGGCCGTCCGCCTGCCGGGTTTTGCCGTTCCGGCGCCGATGCACAACGACGGCAACTGGGTCATCAGCCTCGGCTCGCTCTGTCGCTGGCTGGCCGAGCAGGCGGAGTCGCTGGGCGTCGAGATCTTCCCCGGCTTTGCCGCCGCGGAACTGCTCTACCACGAGGACGGTTCCCTCAAGGGGGTGGCGACCGGCGACATGGGACGCGACAAGCACGGCGAGCCGAAGGACAGCTTCCAGCCGGGCCTCGAGCTGCACGCCCGCTACACGCTCCTTGCCGAAGGTTCGCGCGGGCAACTGGGCAAGGAGCTGATCGCCCGTTACGATCTCGCCGCCGCTGCGACCGCCCAGCACTATGGTCTCGGCATCAAGGAACTGTGGGAGATCGACCCGGCGAAGCACCGGCCGGGGCTGGTCGTGCATGGCGCCGGCTGGCCGCTGAGCGAACACGGCGCCACCGGCGGCTCCTTCCTCTACCATCTCGATGACCGGCAGGTGGTCGTCGGACTGATCGCCGACCTCAACTACGCCAACCCGTACCTGTCGCCGTTCGAGGAGTTCCAGCGTTTCAAGCGGCAGTCCGAGATCAGGAAATACCTCGACGGCGGCAAGAGACTGTGCTACGGAGCGCGGGCGATCACCAAGGGGGGGTTCAACAGCCTGCCGAAACAGAGCTTTCCCGGCGGCCTGCTGCTTGGCTGCGACGCCGGCACGCTCAACTTCGCCAAGATCAAGGGCATCCACACGGCGATGAAGTCGGGAATGCTCGCCGCCGAAACCGTCGCTGCGGCGCTGCAGGCGGGTGACCAGGGGCGCAGCGATCTCGTCGGCTACGCCGCGGCCTTCCGTGAGTCGTGGCTCTACAGCGAACTCCACCAGGCACGCAACTTCGGCCCGGCGCTGCACAAGTTCGGCACCTTCCTCGGTGGTGCCTTCAACTGGATCCAGCACAACCTCTGTGGCGGCCGCATGTTCTTCACGCTCAAGGACCGCAGCAGCGACCACGGGCAACTGGCGCCGGCTGCCGGATTCCAGCCGATCGAATACGACCGGCCGGATGGCAAGCTGACCTTCGACCGGCTGTCGTCGGTGTTCATGTCGAACACCGCGCACGAGGAAGAGCAACCGGTCCATCTGCAACTGCTCGACAGCAGCAAGGCGATCGCCATCAACTACCGCGAATACGCGTCGCCGGAGCAGCGCTACTGTCCGGCGGGGGTGTACGAGATCGTTGAGGAGGATGCCGGCCCGCGCCTGCAGATCAACGCTTCGAATTGCCTGCACTGCAAGACCTGCGACATCAAGGATCCGACACAGAACATCCGCTGGGTCGCTCCGGAAGGGGGCGGCGGTCCGAACTATCCCAACATGTGAGTCCGCCTCGCCGGCGGCCTGGCGTCCGCCTGCAGGGCCTGGCCGTCAGCCCGCCTCGCCGTGGCGGGCCAGGGCCCAGCCGACGTGCTCGCGCACCAGCGCCGACGGGTGGTCGAGCCGCGAGTGGAGCGCGGTAACGACCCCGGGGGTGCCGCGGCGGGAGTTGCCGAGGGCGACGGCCAGGTTGCGCAGCCAGCGCTCGTGACCGATGCGGCGGATGGCGCTGCCCGCCAGGCGACTGTCGAATTCGCTTTCAGTCCAGGCGAAGAGCGTTGCCAGTGGCGTCGCGTCGAGGCCGTTGCGGACGGCGAAATCGGCGTCGCCGAGGTGGGCAAAGCGGTTCCACGGGCAGCAGAGCTGGCAGTCGTCGCAACCGTAGATGCGGTTCCCGATCAGCGGACGCAGCGGCAGCGGGATGGCGCCGCGCAGTTCGATCGTCAGGTACGAGATGCACAGGCGGGCGTCGACCTCGTAGGGGGCGACGATCGCCGCCGTCGGGCAGACGTCGAGGCAGCGGCGACAGTCACCACAATGATCAACAGCGGGCGGGTCGGCGGCCAGTGGCAGGGTGCAGTAGATCTCGCCAAGAAAATGCCACGAGCCGTCGCGCGTCAGTGAGAGGGTATGCTTGCCGCGCCAGCCGACTCCCGACTGACGCGCGAACTCGGTCTCGAGCACGGGTGCCGAGTCCGAGAAGACGCGGCAGCGGCA
Source organism: Candidatus Accumulibacter conexus (assembly GCA_017592775.1). Classification (GTDB taxonomy): domain Bacteria; phylum Pseudomonadota; class Gammaproteobacteria; order Burkholderiales; family Rhodocyclaceae; genus Accumulibacter; species Accumulibacter conexus. Next base: position 13,092 of record JAGFNJ010000073.1, read on the forward strand.
GGGCTGGCCGAGCGCTGCGGCGGCTTCCTGCAGGCGTGCGGCGAGCTTCTGCAGGCGGCCGCGCACCGTCCTGTGGTAGTCGCGGCCGAGGGCATAGCGCGAGACGTAGCCGAGCCCGTCGTCGGCCAGCACCGCCGCGGCATCGGCGGCTGCCACCGGGAGGTACGGCAGGCGGGCGGAGATCACCGTCCGCACGCCGGGCAGCAGTTCCTGCGGTGCCAGGCGCAGCGGCGCATGTTTGGCCATATAATCCATCGCCCCGTGCCGCCCCAGTGCGAGCCAGCGCAGCAGCCCTGGTTCCGCTGCCGACAGGTCGATGCCGCTGATGCCGATGGCGGCGAAGCCGAGTTCAGTTGCCCAGGCCCTGATCCGGCGCGGCAGCCCGGCCACTTCGCTGGCGGTCTCCGGCAACGCGCTGCCTGCCGCTTCCCGATCACCTGTTTCGGAGTTCTCTTCGTGCATAGTCCGGATGATAACGAGTCCGCACTTCGCCTGCACCTGCCGGACGCAGCCGCCACCGCGCGCGTCGGCGGTGCCCTGGCGCCGTTGCTCAAGCCGGGAATGGTCGTTGCGCTGGACGGCGACCTTGGCGCCGGCAAGACCACCCTGGTGCGCGCACTGTTGCGCGCCTGCGGCCACCGCGGTCCCGTCAAAAGCCCTACGTATGCGCTGGTTGAAATTTATGTGATTTCGAGGATATACTTCTATCACTTTGATTTCTATCGTTTCAACTTTCCGGAAGAGTTTCTGGATGCTGGGCTTGGCGAGTATT
>JAGFNJ010000074.1 GCA_017592775.1 Candidatus Accumulibacter conexus
ACCATTTCTTTGTGCTTCTCCAGCTTCCGTTTCGCCTCACCCATTTGGTGACCTCTATCGTCCGTCAACAAGCCACACATTGCCTGAGGTTCAGCCGGTTTGCACGCTGGCAACTGCGGTTTTTAGGATCAAACAGCCGCCAAGCGGCGGGTCGGCCGCAACGAACCGTGCCCTTGCGGGAGTGGCCTGAAGCACAAGAAGTGCTGCCTCAGATAGGCGAATTCCGAGAATCGGCTGCAGCCGAGTCGCGCAGACCTGACCACCCTGGGTAGTCTGCTGCTCGCGTTCGTGTTCGGCGATCTGCCGTTGCAGGTCCTTGTCGTTGAGGAGCGCGGCGACGTCGGCCGACTTGCGCGCTTCGATCAGTGCGCCTCCACTGCCACCGCCTCGCCGACGCCGGCAGCCCTCCCCTTGCGCCGGGCGAGCAGCGTGTACACGGTCGGTACGACGAAGAGGGTGAAAAAGGTGCCGAGCAGGAGGCCGCCGACGATCACCCAGCCGATCTGCTGCCGGCTCTCGGCGCCAGCACCGCGCGCCAGTGCCAGCGGAATCGTCCCGAGGACCATCGCACCGGTGGTCATCAGGATCGGCCGCAGGCGCAGCTCGGAAGCCTCGATCACCGCCTGCCGGATCTCCTGCCCGCGCTCCTGCAACTGGTTGGCGAACTCGACGATCAGGATGCCGTGCTTGGTGATCAGCCCGACCAGCGTCACCAGCCCGATCTGGCTGTAGACGTTGAGCGTGCCGCCACTCAGCAGCAGCGCCAGCAGCGCACCGGTCATCGACAGCGGCACGGTGAGCATGATGATCAGCGGATCGCGGAAGCTCTCGAACTGCGCCGCCAGAACGAGGTAGATGAACGCCAGCGCGAGGACGAAGGTCAGCGCCAGCGACGACGACGAGAGCTTGAACTCGCGCGACTGGCCGGCATAGTCCACCGCGTAGCCCGCCGGCAGCACGCGCGCCGCCGCCTCTTCGAGGAACTTCAGGCCCTCACCCATGGTGTAGCCCGGATTCAGGTTGGCGGTGATGGTCACCGCGCGCCGCTGGCCGAAATGGTTCAGTTCGCGCGGACTGACGGTCTCGTCCACGGTCAGCAGGTTGGCGAGCGGGATCATGCTGCCGTCGCGCGCGCGGACGAAGATGTCGCGAATGTCCGAAGGCGTCGTGCGCTCGGCACTGCCGACCTGGACGATGACGTCGTACTGTTCACCCTCGCGCTTGAAGCGCGTCACCTGGCGGCCGCCGAGCATGGTTTCGAGCGTGCGGCCGACGGTCTCGATCTGCACGCCGGTGTCCATCGCCTTGTCGCGATTGACGATCACCGAGAGTTCCGGCTTGTTCAGCTTGAGATCGGTATCGACGTTGGTGAAGCCCGGGTTCTTCGCCACCTCGTCGAGGATCTTCGCCGTCATCTGCTCGAGTTCGGCATAGGAAGCCGAGGTGACGATGACGAAGTTGATCGGCCGCTCGCGCGGACTCTGCCCGAGCGACGGCGGCAGGACAGGGAAGGCCATGACGCCGGGAATGCCCATGAACTGTGGAAACAGTTCCTTGACGACGGCCGCCGAATTGCGCCGCCGCTCCGCCCAGTCGACCAGACCGACGAAGGAGATTCCCTGGCCGACGGTCGGATTGCCGGCAACGACGAAATAACGTTCGATATCGGCGGTGCGGGCGTAGATGTCCTCGAGCTGACGCGCATAGCGGTCGGTGTAGTCGAGCGTGGCGCCCTCGGGACCGAGGAAGACGCCGATGATGACGCCGCGGTCCTCGATCGGCGCCAGTTCCGACTTCAGCGCACCGAGGAGAACGACGTTCGAGCCGGCGACCAGGGCAAAGACGAGCATCACCAGCCAGCGCCGCCGCAGTGCCGCCGTCAGCGCCCGGCGATAGGCGGCGGTCAGCGCCGCCAGCAGCTTCTCGACCCACAGGTAGGCGCGGCCGTGCGCCGTCTCGTGGCGCAGCAGCAGCGAACACATCATCGGCGACAGGGTGAGCGCGACGAAGCCCGACACCAGCACCGCACCGGCGAGGGTCAGCGCGAACTCGACGAAGAGCTTGCCGGTGCGGCCGGTCATGAAAGCCACCGGCGCGTACACCGCCGCCAGCGTGATGGTCATCGCGACAACCGCGAAGCCGATCTCCTGGGCCCCCTGCAGCGCCGCCTGACGGCGCGGCATCCCGGCCTCGATGTGTCGGTAGATGTTCTCGAGGACGACGATCGCATCGTCGACCACGAGGCCGATCGCCAGCACCAGCGCCAGCAGGGTCAGCGTGTTGATGGTGAAACCGAGCACCAGCATCAAGGCGAAGGCACCGATCAGCGACACCGGGATGGTCACCAGCGGAATCAGCGTCGCCCGCAGGTTGCGCAGGAAGAAGAAGATGATCAGCAGGACGAGCAGCATCGCCTCGCCGATGGTCTTGAAGACGGCGTCGATCGAACGGTCGATGAACACCGACGAGTCGTAGGCGATGTTGGCCGTCATTCCCGGTGGCAGGTCGGCGACGAGCTTCGGCACCTCGGCGCGCAACGCGCGTGACAGCTCGAGCGGGTTGGCGGTGGCCTGCTTGATGACGCCGAGGGCGACCGCCGGCCGCCCCTTGAAGCGGACGCTGCTGCGCTCGGAGGCGGCGCCGATCTCGACGCGGCCCAGGTCGGCGATGCGCACCGGGTAGCTGCCGCGGGCGTCGGCGGCCTGCTTGACGATGATCTCGGCGAACTGCTCCGGCTGTGCCAGGTCGGTGCGCGCAACCACCGAGAACTCGCGGCTCTCGCTCTCGATCCGCCCCGCCGGCACCTCGACGTTCTGTCGCCGCAGCGCGTCCTCGACGTCCTGCGCCGTCAGGCTGTACGCCGCCAGGCGGTCGCGATCGAGCCAGATGCGCATGGCGAACTTGCGTTCGCCGAAGACGCGCACGTCGGCTGCACCCGGCAGCGTCTGCAGGCGTGGCTTGACGACGCGGTTGGCGACGTCGGTGACCTCGAGCGCCGAGTGCTTGTCGGACGAGAAAGCCAGCCAGATGATCGGGTTGGCATCGGCCTCGACCTTGGCGATCACCGGCTCGTCGATCGCCGTCGGCAGCTTGTTGCGCACGCGTGACACGCGGTCGCGCACGTCGGCCGCCGCCGAGTCGGGGTTGCGCTCGAGCTTGAAGCGCACCGAGATCTGGCTGTTCTCCTGCCGCGAGATCGAGGTGATGACGTCGACCCCCTCGATGCCGGCGAGCGAATCCTCGAGTGGCTTGCTGACCTGCGACTCCATGATCTCCGCCGACGCGCCGCGGTACGTGGTATCGACCGTCACCACCGGCTCGTCGATCTTCGGATACTCGCGCACCGGCAGGCGCGTGTAGGAAACCAGTCCGACGAGCATGATCGCCAGCGACAGGACGGTCGCGAACACCGGCCGCCGGATGCAGAGGTCGGAAATCTTCATCTGCCCGCTCCGGCCGCAGCGGCAGCGCCGGCCGCCGCCGGCTGCGGCGCTGTGGCTGGCGCTGCCGCCGCCGCTGCCGGCGCGGCTGCCGCGAGCGTGCGCACGGCGGCACCGTCGCGCAGCTTCATTTGTCCGGCGGTGACCACTTCATCGCCGGCGCTCAGGCCCTCGACCACCTCGACCAGTGCATCGCGCCGCATGCCGGTGCGAATCGGCGTCCGCCGTGCCGCGCCATCGACGACGCGATAGACGTACGGCGACTGGCTGTCGGGAACCACCGCCTGTTCCGGCAGCAGCAGGACGTTGCTGCGCTTCTCGAAGATCAGGCGCACGCGGACGAACATGCCGGGGCGCAGGCGCCCGTCGGCGTTGGCCATCCGGGCGCGCAGCGCGATCGCCCGGCCACCGGCCTCGACCAGCGGGTTGACCGCTTCGAGGACGCCGGAGAAGAGCTGTCCCGGCAACGCGTCGCTCGACACCTCGAGCTGCTGCCCGGGCCGGAGCTGCGGCAGGTACGATTCGGGCAGGCGGAAATCGATCTTCAGCGTCGCGATGTCCTCGATATTGACCAGATCCTGCCCCTCCTTGACGTAGTCGCCGACGCTGATGTTGCGAATGCCGACGATCCCCGCGAAAGGTGCCCGCAGGCGCGTGCGGTCGAACTTCGCCTGCGCCAGGGCCAGCGCCGCCTCCTGCACCTTCAGCGTCGCCTCGGCATTGTCGAGCGCCTGCTGGCTGATGAAGGTGCGGGCGAAGAGATCCTGGCTGCGCTTGAGGTTGGCCTGTGCCAGCCCGAGACTGGCGCGCGCCTGGTCCACCTCGGCCGCTTGCGTCGCCGCATCCAGGGCCACCAGCAGCGTCCCCCTGGCGACCGCCGTACCGTCGCGAAAATTGATCGTCGCGATCCGCCCCGGCACTTCCGGGCGCAGGACGACCGACTCGTTCGAGCGCAGCGAGCCGACTGCGCTCGCCTCGAGTGCCACTTCGGCGGCCTGCACCCGTGCCGTCTCGACGCGCGGCGCCGGCGGGCCGCCCGCTGGCCCGCCCGCGGGCCCCTTTCCCGCCGGCGCCGCCGGCGCCCCGGGCACCGACGGCGCGCGGAAGCTGAGGTAGGCGAAGGTGCTCAGCCCGACGAGGCCAGCCAGCGCCACTGCCACCACCACTACCTGCCTTTTTCTGCTCGACATATCGATCCGCATCTCCCGCCAGGCGGGCAATTAGAGTGGGTGGAGCAATGCACGCGGCGCTGCGGCGGCGTGCCGCCAGCCCCTGCCGAGCTGCCGCCGGCCTGCGCCAGCGACCATTCTGCCCCCTGCTGCGACAAAGTTGGCAAGCCGGCGCTCTTGCCGATACCACTCCGACAGCAGCGATGCTAGAGTATTCCGTAAACGAATCATGAGCTTGATCGTCGGCCCGCCGCCCTTCCGGGGAATCGGCAGGCGCCGGCGCACGGAGACCGCAGCATGAGGATTCCAGCCGAAATCATTCCGCCAGCCGGCAACCTGAACAAGGAGGTCGACAACGCGAAGAAACCAGAACCGGTGGGCGTTGCGGCCGGACTCGCCAACGATCTGTCGGCCTCGCCGCAGAACGACCAGCCACTCGCCGGCAAGGAGCAAGCGCAGCCGCAGCGGGCCGCGGCTGCCGCCACGACGACCGGCACCCCGACCGTGATCCCGACGGTCGCGGTCGAGCGCCGCCAGGCCGAACGGCGCGTCGAGAAACGGCCGGTACTGCTCGACACGCGGTCGAAAAACGGCCGCCGCCAAGGCACGGCGAGCGGCCGCATCAACATCAAGGTCTGAGCAGCGCGCCGCGCGTCGCCGGCGGCCGGTGATCGGCAGCAGCGTTCGCGTGCCGGCGCTTCGCCGCTGCAGCGGACCGGTCTCGCCCGAGGTTCGCCCGCGCCACGGCGGGCGCCGTGCTGGCGACGACAGCGTCACGACCTCTCAGAGAACCACCGTCGCGGCCTCGCCCGCGGCGCGCGGCTCGATGCTGCCGATGGCCAGCGCCGGCTCGCCGGCATCGTGCAGAAGCTGCAGCGCCTGCCCGACGTCGGCCCGCGCGACGACGACGACCATGCCGATGCCGCAATTGAACACACGATGCATCTCGCTTTCGGCAACCCCGCCGGCACGCTGCAGCCAGTCGAAAAGCTGCGGCCGACGCCAGGCGGACTGGACGATCTCGGCCCTGACCGACGGTGGCAGAATGCGCGGCACATTGCCGGTGAGACCGCCACCGGTGATGTGCGCCAGGCCCTTGACCGGCAGCGCGCGCAGCAGGGCCTGCACGGGCCGCACGTAGATGCGCGTCGGCGCCAGGATGGCATCGGCCAGCGTCGTGTCGCCGTCGAAGGCCGCAGAGAGATCGGCCTGCGTGCGGGCGATGATCCGGCGCAACAGCGAATAGCCGTTCGAATGCGCCCCCGACGACGGCAGGCCGATCAGCACGTCGCCGGCGACGATCGCCGAACCGTCGATGATCGCCGACTTCTCGACGACGCCGACGGCAAAACCCGCCAGGTCGTACTCGCCGTCCGGGTACATGCCCGGCATTTCCGCGGTCTCGCCACCGATCAGCGCACAGCCGGCCAGTTCGCAGCCCCTGGCGATGCCGCTGACGACCTCCGCCGCGGTGGCGACGTCGAGCTTGCCGCAGGCAAAGTAGTCGAGGAAGAACAGCGGCTCGGCACCCTGGACGAGGATGTCGTTGACGCTCATCGCCACCAGGTCGATGCCGATCGTCGCGTGCCGCTGCAGTTCGAAAGCCAGCCGCAACTTGGTGCCGACGCCGTCGGTACCCGACACCAGCACCGGCTGACGATAGCCGGCGGGCACTTCGAAGAGGGCACCGAAGCCGCCGATGCCGGCCAGTACGCCGGGACGCAGGGTCCTTCGGGCGAGCGGCTTGATGCGCTCGACGAGAGCGTCGCCAGCGTCGATGTCGACGCCGGCATCGCGATACGTGAGTGATTCCTGAGTCATCCTGAAGGGCGTCCCGAACAAGGCTGGCGGATGCGGTGCAGTGGTAGAATGCGGCACGGCGTTTGCCTGAAGCGGGGATCTTATCCGAAAAGCTCCTTTTGCGGGCTGTTCGCCCGCACCCACCGCAGCCTGAAACAACTCCCATGCGCCAGTTGACCCTCGACCTGCAGCCAGCGGCGCCGCCCAGCCTGGAGAACTACGTCACCGGCAGCAACGGCGAAGCGCTGACCGCACTCGCCGCCTGGCTCGCACCCGACAACCGCGAACCGCTGTTCTTCCTCTGGGGCGAGAGCGGTGCCGGCAAGTCCCATCTGCTGCAGGCATGCGCTGCCACCGGCTGCGATGCCCGCCTCGACCCGGAACTCGCCGGCCTGCCGGCGAGTTCCGACCCCTGGGCCGTGGACCACCTCGAGGTGCTCGGTGACAGCGGCCAGATCGTCCTCTTCAACCTGATCAATCGCCTGTGCGCCAATGGCGGGCGGCTGCTGCTGGCAGCGCGCCTGCCGCCACGGCTGCTCGAGCTGCGCGAGGACCTGCGCACGCGCCTCGGCAACGGCCTGGTCTACCGGCTGCGCAGCCTCAGCGACGCGGAAAAACGGGCGGCTCTCGCCGAGCAGGCACGAGCACGCGGGCTCGAACTCTCGCCGGCAATCATCGACTACCTCTTTGCCCGCGTGCCGCGCGACATGCGCAGCCTGACGCAACTGCTGCGGGCGATCGACCAGTTCTCGCTCGAGCACAAGCGGCCGATCACCCTGCCCCTGCTGCGCGAGGTCCTGCAGACCTCGCCACCCACCTGACCAGAACGAATGCGACCATGGATCTCGTCCTCTTCGACCTCGACAACACCCTGATCGCCGGCGACAGCGACTTTGAATGGGCGCAGTTCCTGATCGGCAAGGGAATCCTTGACCGCGACCTGTACGAAGCGAAGAACCTCGAGTTCTACGAGCAGTACAAGGCCGGCACGCTCGACATCGACGTCTTCCTCGACTTCCAGCTGCAGCCGCTGTCGCGCTTTCCGCGCCGCCAGCTCGACCTCTGGCAGCGCGAATTCCTCGCCCGCCACATCCTGCCGCTGGTTGGCGACAAGGCGCGCGCGCTGGTCGGCGGTCATCTCGCGCGCGGCGCCCTGTGCGCCATCGTCACCGCCACCAACAGCTTCGTCACCGGGCCGATCATCCGCGAGTTCGGCATCGCCCACCTGATCGCGACGATCCCCGCCCAGGAGAACGGCCGCTTCACCGGCAAGGTGCGCGGCCTGCCGTCGTTCCGCGAAGGCAAGATCGTCCGCGTCGAGACCTGGCTCGAGGCGATGGGGCTGTGGTGGAGCAGCTTCGAGCGAAGCTGGTTCTACAGCGACTCACTGAACGACCTGCCGCTGCTGTCGCGGGTCAGCAACCCGGTGGCCGTCGACCCCGACGCCACCCTGCGGGCACACGCCGAAGGCGCCGGCTGGCCGGTTCTCAGCCTGCTTGGCTAGCGCGACCAACCATTATCCGGGTCGGCGGGCGCGATTTGGGCTATGATGACGGCACAACGGCACGAGAACGAGACAAACCCCCGCTGATGATCCGCAAGTTCATATCCCGCGTCCTCGGACGCAAGAGCACCGGCAAGTCCAGCCAACCAGCGGTCATTGCCGTCACCCAGCATGGCCTGCAGCGTGACGACATCAGTCGCGGCAGTCGGCGCACCGTCGAGACCCTGCAGGAAAGCGGTTACCAGGCGTTCATCGTTGGCGGCGCGGTGCGCGACCTGCTCGCCGGACTGAAGCCGAAGGACTTCGATGTCGCCACCAACGCAACGCCGGAACAGGTGCGTCACTGTTTCCGTCGCTCGCGCATCATCGGCCGCCGCTTCCAGATCGTCCACGTCAACATGGGCGCCGAGACCATCGAGGTCACCACCTTCCGCGGCCATCACGGCGAGAACGGCGGCAGCAAGGCGCTGGTCGACGAGCAGGGGCGGGTGCTGCGCGACAACGTCTTCGGCAGCCAGGCGGAAGACGCCGCGCGGCGCGATTTCACGGTCAACGCCCTGTATTACGACCCTTCTTCCGAAACCATCGTCGATTATCACCACGGCGTCGCCGACCTGCGGCAGAAGACGCTGCGCATGATCGGCGAGCCGAAGACCCGCTACCGGGAGGATCCGGTGCGCATGCTGCGCGCGGTCCGCCTGGCTGCCAAACTGGGCCTGTCGATCGATCCCGAGGCGCGGCACCCGATCCGGGAGATGAGCAGCCTGATCGAGAACGTCCCGCCATCGCGCCTGCTCGACGAGATCCTCAAGCTGCTCACCTGTGGTCACGCCGTACGCTGCGTCGCGCAACTGCGCGAGGAAGGGCTGCATCACGGCCTGTTTCCCCTCCTCGACGTCATTCTCGACCAGGCACTCGGCGAACGTTTCGTCGGCCTGGCGCTCGCCAACACCGATCGCCGGGTGCGCGAGGGCAAGCCGGTGTCGCCCGGCTTCCTCTTCGCCACCCTGCTCTGGCACGAAGTGGTCGCCAAGTGGGAACCGCTCAAGGCCGCCGGCGAACCGGTCCTGCCGTCGCTGCTGCAGGCGATGGACGAGGTCCTCGATGTGCAGGCCGAGAAGCTGGCGATCACGCGGCGAATCAGCGGCGACATCAAGGACATCTGGGCGCTGCAGCCACGCTTCGAACAGCGCAGCGGCAAGCGCCCGTACGGCGTCCTGCAGCAGCCACGCTTCAGGGCCGGCTACGACTTCCTGTTGTTGCGCGTCGAGTCCGGCGAGGTCGAGCGCGAGGTCGGCGACTGGTGGACCGAGTTCCTCGACGCCAGCGACGAGCGCCGCGCGGCGATGCTGCTGCCGCAGGCGGCGGCAGCGCCACGGCGTCGCCGCCGCCGCCGTGCCGCGAGCGAGCCGAGCGCAGCCAGCCAGGCCGAATGAAACGCCGGGCAGCGCCATCGGACCTCTGCCGCCTGACCTGAACCAGGCTTCGCACCTGGCGTTCGTCGCTCTCGGCGCCAACCTGGCCGAACCGGTGCGGCAGGTGCGCGCGGCCGGCGAGGCGCTCGCCGGGCTGCCGCGCTCACGACTGCTGCGGATGTCGTCGCTCTACCGCACGGCGCCGGTGGGAATCCACGGCCAAGCCGACTTCATCAATGCCGTTGCCGCGCTCGCGACGACGCTGGCGCCGCATGAGTTGCTCGACGCGCTGTTCGCCGTCGAGCGGCGCTTCGGTCGCCGACGGGATTTCCCGCAGGCGCCACGGACGCTCGACCTCGACCTGCTGCTCTACGACCAAATGCTGCTCGACAGCGAACGGCTGCGCCTGCCGCACCCGCGCATGCACCTGCGGGCCTTCGTCATCGCGCCGCTGCTCGAGATCGCACCGGATTGCCGCATTCCGCGCCGCGGCAGCGCCGCCGCCTGGCTCCCGGCAGTCAGCCGGCAACGGGTCGAAAGACTCGCGCCCTGACCGCAGGATGTTGCAATCCGTTGCCGGCAGCGGTGGCAACGCAACAGCGCCACCGCCCGGCGAAGTGCCCGGATCAGCATCCGCCAGCTTTTTTGCGTTGCGGCAGTGCGCAAACTTGACCATTCGACGGCCGCTCTGTGTATCCTAGGCGCCGTTCCGCAGTGGTGGCATCGAGCCGCCAGCGAAACGCAGGGAAAACCAGGAAAACCGGGGGGATACGATGCCTTTTTTCGGTGGTGGCGAGAACATGCGTCGCCTCGAGCGGCGAATCAGCGAACTCGAGGCGGAGAATGCCGGCCTGCGCGGACAGCTCTCGTCCACACAGGCGATGCAGACGCAGGCCGGACAGCAGAACGCGCAGACGACACGGCAGGCGGCCGAGATGCAGCGCCTGTTCGCTGCCTTCCGCTCCTACCGGCAGTCGCTGGCCGAATCGCAGCAGAGCCTGCTGGCACTTGCCGACGGCCTGCGTGGCAAGCAGCGCGAATCCTCGTCGGCCGCCAGCATGGCGGCGAGCAGCCGCGACTCGGTGCACATGATCAGCAGCGAACTCGACGAACTTGCCGGCAACTCGCGGCAGGCGCTGGCCAAGGTGCGCGGTCTGCAGGGCAGCGCGCAGAAGATCGGCGGCATCGTCCATCTGATCAAGGAGATCGCCGATCAGACCAACCTCCTGGCGCTCAACGCGGCGATCGAAGCGGCGCGTGCCGGCGAGGCCGGTCGCGGCTTCGCCGTGGTCGCCGACGAGGTGAGAAAGCTGGCTGACCGGACGACGCATGCCACCAGCGACATTTCGCAACTGGTGAACACGATCCAGGGCGAGACCGTTACCGCCGAGCACAGCATCGGTCAGCTCGCCGAGCAGTCGGACGCGTTCAGCGCGCAGGGCCAGCAGGCCTCGACGACGATCGCCGGCATCACCGACCTGGCGCACGGCATGGAGCAATCGATTGGCATCGCGGCACTGCGCAGCTTCGTCGAGCTGGCGAAGATGGACCATCTGCTGTTCAAGTTCGACGTCTACCAGGTGCTCCTGGGAACCGCCGACGGGAGCGCCGGCGACCTCACCAGCCACACCGCCTGCCGCCTCGGAAAATGGTACTACGAGGGAGAAGGCAGGCGCTTCGCGCAGCTCGATGGCTATCGGGCGATGGAGACACCGCATGCCGATGTCCACCGCCATGGGCGCAGCGCCATCGATGCCCATCACGGCGGCGATCTCGCCGCCGCGGTGACCGCGGTCGAGCGCATGGAAGCCGCCAGCTCGAGCGTTCAGCAATGCCTCGAGCGGATGGCCGTCGATGGCGCCGGCCGGCCGCAACTCCTGTTCGCGGAAGACTGAGCCACCACCCGCCGCCGTTGCCGACCATGCTCCGCAATACACTCACCGCCGCCAGCCACATCGCCGTCGAAGGCCCGATCGGCGTCGGCAAGACCAGTCTCGCCCAACGCCTCGCCAGCCACCTCGACGCGCAACTGCTGCTCGAGCAACCCGAGCGCAATCCCTTCATCAGCCGCTTCTACGAAGACCAGGAGCGTTTTGCCCTGGCGACGCAGCTCGCCTTCCTGCTGCAGCGGATTGACCGGCTGCGTTCGCTGCCACCGCCCGAAGACGACGGCAGACCCGTGGTGAGCGACTTCCTGCTCGAGAAGGACGCCCTCTTCGCGCTGCTGACGCTCGCCGCCGACGAACATGAACTGTATCGCCAGGTGTACGAGCAACTGGCACCACAGCCGCTCCGCCCCGACCTGGTGATCTACCTGCAGGCACGGCCGGAGACGCTGCTCGCCCGCATCCGCAAGCGCGGCCGCGACATGGAAAGGCGCATCGGCGATGCCTACCTCGGCGTCCTCAGCGAAAGCTACATGCGTTTCTTCCACGCCTACGATGCGGCACCGGTGCTGGTGGTCAATTGCGAGAACATCGACTTCGTCGATTCCGACGATGACTTTCAACTGCTCGTCAGGCGCATCGAAGGCATGCGCGGACAGCGGGAATTCTTCAACCGCGGAGAGTAATTTCATGTCCACCCACGTTGCGACGCGCCGCCTGACGCATGTCGACCTTGCCAGGATGCGCGCCAGCGGCGAGAAGATCGCTGCCCTCACCTGCTACGACGCCAGCTTCGCGCAGCTCTGCGAAGCCGCCGGCGTCGATGCGCTGCTCATCGGCGACTCACTCGGCATGGTTCTGCAGGGGCACGACTCGACCTTGCCGGTCACCCTGGCCGACATCGCCTACCACACCGCGAGCGTCGCCCGTGCCAGCCGACGACCGCTGGTGATCGCCGACATGCCCTTCGGAACCTTCCAGGAAAGCCCGCGGCGGGCGCTGCGCAACGCCGTCCGGCTGATGGCCGCCGGCGCCCAGATGGTCAAACTCGAAGGCGGCAGCGAAATGGCCGATACCACCCGCTTCCTGACCGCGCGCGGCATCCCGGTCTGCGGGCACGTCGGGCTGACCCCGCAATCGGTGCATCAGATCGGTGGCTACCGCGTCCAGGGCCGCGATGATGCGGCTGCCGCCCGCCTGCTGGCCGACGCGCTGGCGCAGCAGGAGGCTGGCGCCGGGCTGCTGGTGCTGGAGGCGATTCCCGAGGCTCTGGCA
>JAGFNJ010000075.1 GCA_017592775.1 Candidatus Accumulibacter conexus
GGCTCAAGGTGGCCGACAAGGCCCTCGACAAGCTCAAGGACCGCGTGCGGGAACTGACCCGTCGGCCAAGAGGCACCACCTTCGCCGCCGTCGTCGCAGAGCTTGGAGAAACCCTGCTTGGTTGGAAAGCGTACTTCGCAATCGCCGAGGTGCTGAGCCCTCTGCGCGACCTCGACAAGTGGGTCCTTTGCCCGTTACGCTGCCATCTCTGGAAACAATGGGGTCGAGCGGGCTATCGGGAACTGCGCAAACGCGGCGTGTCGGTGCGTCAAGCGTGGCATACCAGCAAGTCCGCACACGGTCCATGGCGGGTGTCGCAGACGCCGGCCCTGTCGATCGCGCTCCCGTTGCGCTTCTTCGAAGAAATGGGACTACCGAGCCTTGCGCCGCGGTAGGAATTTGCTTCATCGAACCGCCGGATACGTGACCCCGTTCGTCCGGTGGTGTGGGGGAGGCCGCGAGGCTTTCCCCTATCCCGATCAGATCTCGGCAGGAAAATCGAAGGATGGTGATGACACAGCTGCTCGACTTGGCGCTCATCAGCGAGAAGACGCTCAAGCACTACAACGAGCGCGCCGCGGAGTTTTGGGAAGGTACGCGCGACCACGACGTGAAGCAAAACATCGAGGCGCTGCTGCGGCACATCCGCGGAGCCCCGTCGTTCCGCATCCTCGATTTCGGATGCGGCCCTGGGCGTGACCTGGCGGTTTTTCGCTCTCTGGGCCACGAGCCGATCGGCCTCGAAGGGTCCTCACAGCTCGCCGCCATGGCGCGCGAGTACAGTGGCTGTGAGGTCTGGGAGCAGGATTTCCTTGCGTTGAAGCTTCCCGCCGGCCGCTTCGACGGCATCTTCGCCAACGCGTCGCTGTTCCATGTGCCATCCGCAGAGCTGCCGCGCGTGTTGAGGGAATTGGGTGCTGCGCTCAAACGCGATGGCGTGCTCTTCACCTCGAACCCTCGGGGGAATAACGAAGAGGGCTGGAATGGCGGGCGGTATGGCGCGTATCACGACCTCGAATCATGGCGCGCGTTTCTTGAGCGGGCAGCCTTCGAGGAGTTGGAGTACTACTATCGTCCACCGGGGCTACCGCTCGAGCGACAGCCTTGGCTTGCAAGCGTGTGGCGGAAGCGCGGTGAATCGGTCGAGATCTGAAAACGTGTTCGAGCGGAGTGCCCGCCATCAAAGGGGCCAGGGTCGGTTTTCCGCGGTCTTCCAAAGGTCGGCGCTGACGAGACGGCGATGGTCTCAAGAGCATCGCCGAACACCGCGCTCGCAGGTTCGCTTCCAGCTTTCGCTCTCACGGTCGATGCCTCGATGCCTCGTTCCCCTCCTCATTCGCACATCCTCGATGCTCGTCGCTGCGAGGGACGTTCCCGCTGCAATCGAGGGGAACACCATGAGTGGGCGGCGTGAAGTTCTGTCTGCCAGAGCGCCCGGGAACCACTTCGCGAACGGCAGGTAGCCGCTCGTCTGCCTCTGGCCAGGCTGTCGCAGCCTTGGCCGTCGCTTGACCCGGGGCGCGGCAGGCCTACAATCCCCATGAGGGCCGCCGTCGAGGCGCTTCAGTCCAACGCGCTTTGTCTGTCGCCGATGCGCCAACGCCAAGGCCGGACGCTTTCGGCGCGGCAGATGGAGGCCATCGGGCCGCACAAACCGCACGCACTGCATCCAACGGAGGTTCCCAACATGCTGATGACCACAACCCCGAACATCGAAGGCAAGAAGATCGTCCGCTACTGCGGCGTAATCACCGGCGAAGCAATCCTCGGCGCAAACATCTTCAAGGACATGTTTGCCGGCATCCGGGACATCGTCGGCGGACGTTCGGCGACCTACGAGAAAGAACTGCAGCGGGCGCGGGACATCGCACTTGGTGAACTCCGCGAGCGCGCTTCTCAAGTCGGCGCGAACGCTGTGGTCGGCATCGACCTCGACTACGAAGTTCTTGGGCAAGGCAACGGAATGCTCATGGTTTCCGCAAGCGGTACCGCTGTGGTTTTCGAGTGACCGCATCCCGACGGGCAACCGCGCATGGCGGTCCATCAGCGCTTTGATGCGGTCGATCGCGCGATGCCTGCTGCGATCCGTCCACAGAAACGCGGTCCCAAGCCGCGGTCGGAATTGGGCGGGGAGGAGTCGCTTTCATCTCGCGGCTGCTGCCGGTGCCGGCGGCTGCTGTGTACCGTCAGCGAAACTGTGGAGGGCGGCGCGGATGTCGGGGTTGCCGGGATGGCGCTGGTCGGCGCGGCGCAGGAGCGTCAGGGCTTCGCTCCGTCTGCCGGCACCGTGTAGCGCGATCGCCTCGACGTAGAGGAAGCGCGGGTTGTCCGGCGCGAGGCGTGCGGCCGCGGAGAGTTCCTTGAGCGCTGCCCGCTGGTCGCCCTGGCGGACGAGCAGCAAGCCGAGTGCATGGTGCAGGTCGGCATTGCGCGGCATGCGGGCGAGTCCGCGCCGCAGCACGCTTTCCCCCTCGGCGTCGCGACCGAGTTGCCGCAGGGCGTCGGCGAGGTTGACGTAGGCCGGGTCGAACAGGGGATCGAGCGCGATCGCCTGTTCGAAGGCTGCCACTGCTTCGTCGCTGCGCCTCTGGCGCAAACGCAGGATGCCGAGATTGAGCCGGCCCGACGGCCAGTCGGCCTCCAGATCGAGCGCGGTCTGGTATTCCTGCATCGCGGCGGCCTGCGCCGCCTGTCGCTCGGCGCCGAGGCGGTCGGCGGGGACGTCGGCGAGCACGCGCGCGGCCTCGATGCGGACGCCGCGTACCGGATCCGAGAGCAGCGGCGCGGCGGCTTCGATGCGCGTCGCGGGCGGTGCCGCCGCGAGCAGGCCGAGCGCGGCGATGCGCAGCAGGGGATCCGGGTCCGCGAGCAGCGTTCCCGCCGTCTGCAGCGTCGCCGGGGTGGCGTGCGACTGGGCGAGGGTTGCCGCCGTCGCCCGGATGATCCCCGGCGCTGCCGGGTTGCGTGCGAGGTCGAGCAAGTCGGGCAGCGCCAGGATGCCGCGCGTCGCCCCGGCATGCAGGGTCGGCCCGTAGCTCGGGCGATCACGCCAGGCCCTGCCGTACCAGCGATCCATGGCGCTCGCCGCCCACTCCGGCTTGCGGTCGACATGGCACTGGTTGCAGGCGTTCGGCGTTCCGAGCGACAGCGAGAGGTCGGGGCGCGGAACGCGCAGGCTGTGGTCCTGCCGGGCGTGGATCACCATGTAGTTCTGCGTCGGCATGTGGCAGTTGATGCACTGCGCACCCTTGCTGCCGCTGACGTGCCGGTGGTGTCCGGGTGCGTCGTACTCGGCGGCATTGTGGCAGCGATTGCAGAGCGCGTTGCCGGCGGCGCGGGTCCGCAGCGAGTGCGGCTCGTGGCAGTCCATGCAGGTGACGCCGCTCTGCTGCATCCTGCTCTGCAGGAAGGAAGCCCAGACGTAGACCTCCTCCCGTTGCTGGCCATCGGCATGGTAGTTGGGCGCCGTGAGCATCGCCAGCCGGTGGCTGTCTTCGAGCACCGCGCCGGGCCTGCGCTCTTCGCTCAGGGTCGCGCGGCGCGCGTGGCACGGGGCACAGACGTTCATTCCGGCGGGGTCGGCGGGGCTGTCGCGCACGGCGACGCGGGCGCCGTCGGCGGGAAACTTCCACGCCTCGTGCCAGCGACTGCCGAGCCGTGGCAGTCCGATGTCGCCCTGCGCCGGATACGGTGGCCGCGTCCTGTCGGCCCACGCGACATGCCGCGAACCCTGGCCATGGCAGGCTTCGCAGGCGACGTTGATTTCGCCGTAGGTGGTCCGGTAGCTGTTGCTGGCCGCGTCGTAGCCCTTGCGCAGGTTGGTCGAGTGGCATTCTGCGCACTGCAGGGCCCAGTTCTGGTAGTTGCCGGTCCAGTGCAGCGGGTCGTCGTGGGCGACGCGGCGCCCCGGTTGCAGGTGGAACCAGCGTTGTCCACCCTGCTCCTTCGGGCGCGAATCCCAGGCGATCGACAGCGCCTGGTAGCGGCCGCCGGGGAACGCGATCAGGTACTGCTGCAGGGGGTAAACGCCGAAGGTGTAGCTGATCTCGTAGTCGGCGCGCTTGCCGTCCGGACCCTCGGTGCGCACGAAGAAGCGGTCGCCGCGTCGGTAGAAGCGGGATTCGACGCCATGCTGACGGAACTTTGCGTCGGCGAAATCGCCGAGCACCGTGCCGGGATTCGCTGCCTGCATCGCGCGGTCGTGATTCGATCCGGACCATGCCCGGTATTCGGCTTCGTGGCAGCCCTTGCAGACGGCGGCGCCGACGTAGCTCGATGGCCTGCCGTCTTCGGGGGTACCGATTGCCGCGGCCGCGGCCGGCGCTTCCGGCGCCCGGCCGCGCGTGGCGTAGAGGGCGATGCCGGCAGCGACGGCGAGGAGCAGCAGCAGGCCGACGGCCAGCAGGATCCTGCGCTTCTGCGGCGCCGACGCATCCGCTGCGGCGGTCGCGGAAGCGGTCACGGAGGCGGCTGCGGATACCGGCGCAGCGGCCTGGCGCCGGGCTTTTCGGGTCATCTTGGGTGGCACAGTGGCGGGATGGGCAATGGTAGCACTGCGCGCCTGCGGCCGCTCGCCTGTCGGTCGGCGATCGGCTTCGACGAGCCGCCGATCGCCGCCTGCCGGCGCTGATGCTCAGGAACGTGCGGCCGGTGCCGGCCCGCTGCGGCCTTCCCGGGGTCGCCGGGCGACGGTGCTTCAGTCCTGCCTGCGTCGCCGCAAGAGCGCCACGACAATCGATGATCAGGGCCGGCAGCAGGATGGCGGCTGCAAGCGCCAGGAAGAATGGGCCGGGAGTCCAGTGCTTCATCGCGCAGTCCTTGCCATCGGCTTTCTCGGCGGGGGCGGCGGTGCGGCCGTCTCTCCACGCCTGCATGAGGCCTCACTGCAGCAGAACGGCAAAGCGCCGTGGCGCTGCGGCGGATGTCGCTCAGACGGCGCCGGCGGCGCGCAGGGCGCTGATCGCGGTGGCGTCGCAGCCGAGTTCGCCGAGGATTGCCTCGGTGTGCTGTCCGAGGGCCGGCACCGCGTCCATGCGCGGCGTGAAGCCGCTGTTGCTGCCCGGTGGCAGCAGTGCCGGAATCGGGCCGGCGGGGGTCGCCACCTCGGTCCATCGCCCGCGTGCCGCGAGCTGCGGGTGCTGCCAGACTTCGTGCATGTCGTTGATGCGCGCGTTGGCGATCCGCGCCGCGTCGAGGCGGGCGATCAGTTCTTCGCTGCTCAAGCGGGAGAACTGCTCGGCGATCAGCGCCTGCAACTCGTCGCGCGCGGCGCTGCGGCGCGCGTTCGACGAGTAGCGTGCGTCGTCGGCCAGCTCCGGCCGGTCGAGCACCTGCCGGCAGAAGAGTTGCCACTCGCGCTCGTTCTGCACGCCGAGAATCAGCAGTTTGCCGTCGCCGGCGGCAAAGGGGCCGTAGGGGTAGATCGTCGCGTGCGCGGCGCCGGCGCGCGGCGGCGGTGCCGCGCCGGCGCAGGCGTAGTAGAGCGGGTAGCCCATCCATTCGACCATGCTCTCGAGCATCGAGACCTCGATGCGGCAGCCGCAGCCGCTCCGCGCACGCTGCAGCAGGGCTGCCAGGATGCTGCTGTAGGCGTACATGCCGGCGGCGATGTCGGCGATCGAGCAGCCGGCCTTGGCCGGGGCGTCGGCGGTGCCGGTGACCGAGAGAAAGCCGGCTTCGCCCTGGATCAGCAGGTCGTAGGCCTTGCGGTCGCGGTACGGGCCGTCGCCGCCGTAGCCCGAGAGGTCGCAGACGATCAGCCGCGGAAAGGTCGCGCGCAGATCCTCGTAGCCGAGGCCGAGGCGGGCGGCCGCGCCCGGCGCCAGGTTCTGCACCAGGACGTCGGCGCCGGCGAGCAGCCGGGCGAGCAGCGCGGGTGCCGCCGCATGCTTGAGGTCGAGCGTCAGGCTTTCCTTCGAGCGGTTGGTCCAGACGAAGTGCGAGGCGAGGCCATGCACGCGCTGATCATAGGCACGGGC
Source organism: Candidatus Accumulibacter conexus (assembly GCA_017592775.1). Classification (GTDB taxonomy): domain Bacteria; phylum Pseudomonadota; class Gammaproteobacteria; order Burkholderiales; family Rhodocyclaceae; genus Accumulibacter; species Accumulibacter conexus. The sequence continues at coordinate 5,979 of JAGFNJ010000075.1, forward strand.
GAAGTCGCCGCTGCCCGGACGCTCGACCTTGATCACGCGCGCGCCGAGGTCGGCGAGCTGACGGGTGCAGAAGGGCGCGGCAACGGCATGTTCGAGGGTGACGACGGTGATGCCGTCGAGTGGGCGCATGCGGGACTCCGGGGGTTCAGTACGAGCGCGGCAGCCCGAGCAGGTGCTCGGCGACGTAGGCGAAAATCAGGTTGGTCGAGATCGGCGCCACCTGGTAGAGCCGCGTCTCGCGAAACTTGCGCTCGACATCGTACTCGGTGGCGAAGCCGAAACCACCGTGCGTCTGCAGGCAGACGTTGGCCGCCTGCCACGACGCCCTGGCGGCGAGGTGTTTCGCCATGTTCGCCTGGGCGCCGCAGGGGCGCTGCGCGTCGAAACGGGCGCAGGCCTCGTAGCGCATCAGGTTGGCTGCCTCGATGTCGATGAACGCTTCGGCGAGCGGGAACTGCACCCCCTGGTTGCTGCCGATCGGCCGCTCGAAGACGATGCGCTCGCTGGCGTAACGGGTGGCACGGTCGACGAACCAGTAGCCGTCGCCGATGCACTCGGCGGCGATCAATGCCCGTTCGGCGTTGAGTCCGTCGAGCAGGTAGCGGAAACCCTGGCCCTCTTCACCGATCAGGTTCTCGGCGGGGATTTCGAGTTCGTCGAAGAAGAGTTCGTTGGTCTCGTGATTGACCATGTTGGCGATCGGACGCACCTCGAGGCCGTTGCCGATCGCCTGGCGCAGGTCGACGATGAAGATCGACATGCCCTCCGATTTCCGGCGTACTTCGGCCAGCGGCGTCGTGCGCGCGAGGAGGATCATCAGGTCGGAGTGGCGGACGCGCGAGATCCAGACCTTCTGGCCGTTGACCACGTAGCGGCCATCCTTGCGGGTGGCGGTGGTGCGGATGCGGGTGGTGTCGCTGCCGGTCGTCGGCTCGGTTACCGCCATCGACTGGATGCGCAGCTTGCCGGCAGCGATCGCCGGCAGGTACTTCTCCTTCTGTGCCCGGCTGCCGTTGCGCAGCAGCGTGCCCATGTTGTACATCTGCCCATGCACCGCCGCCGCATTGGCGCCGCAGCGGTTGATCTCCTCCATGATGACGCTGGCTGCGGTCAGGCCGAGGCCGGAGCCACCGTACTCCTCGGGGATCATCGCCGCCAGCCAGCCGGCGTCGAGCAATGCGGCGACGAAGTCGTCCGGATAGCCGCGTTGCGCGTCGATGCGGCGAAAGTACTCATCCGGGAACTGCCGGCAGAGGTCGCGGATGGCGTCGCGGATTTCCGGGTGCAGGTCGGCGGTGGTGTGCATGGCGTTCCTCTGCTTGGGCGGCCGGCGAAGCTGCGCGCGCGGTGGCCAGCATGGTCGGTATGGCCGGCTGCTGCCGCGACGCCGCTTCGCCGCTGTCCGCCATGGACCGGGACGCTGCGGATGCACCGGCAACGTCCGGCGATCCTGGGTGGCAAGCCGGTCTGGCGGGTTTTCTCGTTCGCTCGCAGTTTACACTTCGCCGCAGGGGCGCGGGCAGCCGCTGTTGGAGTAAACTGCCGGCCGCGCCGCCCGCTCGCGATGACTGCGGTCGGCGCCCGCGGGTAGCGCGACAACAATCCGATCAACAGGAACGAACGATGGCAGTGGCGAGCAGACTCCCCGACAGCGCGCAGCGAGTGGCCGATCTCCTGCGCACGCTCGGCCATCGCCAGCCGGTGGTGGCGCTTCCGGCCAGTGGCAGGACTTCCGCCGAAGCGGCAGCGGGCCTTGGCTGCAGCGTCGCCGAGATTGCCAAGTCGATCGTCTTCCGGCGGCTGGCCGACGACGTGGCGGTGATGGTGGTTGCCAGCGGCGCCTACCGGGTGGACGAGGGCAGGGTGGCTGCCGTCGTCGGTCCGCTCGGCAAGGCGGGCGCCGCTTTCGTGCGCGAGCAGACGGGTTACGCCATCGGCGGCGTCTGCCCACTTGGCCACCCGCGACCGACGATCATTCTCGTCGATCGCCTGCTGCTGGGCTTCGACCGCATCTGGGCGGCTGCCGGGCATCCGCACTGCGTCTTCAGCCTGTCGCCGCAGGAGTTGCTTGCGATGACCGGCGGACAGGTGGTCGACGTCGCACAATCGCCGGCCGCCGGACAGTCGCCAGCCTGATTCACGGCTGTCGGCGCAAGCGTCGCCGCGTGGTCGCCGTGCGCTTGCCACCGGTGTCGCGCTTGCTTCCTGCCGCCAACGGTTTACCATCTCGGCGTTGAGCATCCCGCGCCACCAGCCGCCTGCCTCGCAGACGCTGCGAGCCGCCGCCGGCCGGTATGGTGCAACATTCCTTTGGGGAGAACACGAATCATGGCCGTAGCGCCCGAAACCGCCATCATGGCCCTGTACTGCGACTTCGAGAACGTCGCCCTTGGCGTGCGTGATGCGAAGTACGACAAGTTCGACATCAAGCCGGTACTCGAGCGGCTGCTGCTCAAGGGCAGCATCGTCGTCAAGAAGGCCTACTGCGACTGGGAGCGATACAAGGGGTTCAAGTCCACCATGCACGAGGCGAGTTTCGAGCTGATCGAGATTCCGCACCTGCGCCAGTCGGGCAAGAACTCGGCCGACATCCGGCTGGTCGTCGACGCGCTCGATCTCTGTTACACGAAGTCGCACGTCGATACCTTCGTCATCATCAGTGGCGATTCGGATTTCTCGCCGCTGGTATCGAAGCTGCGCGAGAACGCCAAGTACGTCATCGGCGTCGGCGTCAAGCAATCCACTTCGGATCTCCTGATCGGCAACTGCGACGAGTTCATCTTCTACGACGACCTGGTGCGCGAGCTGCAGCGCTCGGCACGGCGCGACTCGCGCGAAGCGCAGCCGGCGGTCAGGCGGACGCCGGAGGAGGATGCCGCACGGCGTGCCGAACTCGAGGGGCGGCGGAGCAAGGCGATCGAGCTGGCGGTGGCGACCTTCGATGCCCTGGTAGACGAACGTGGCGACAGCGGCAAGATCTGGGCCTCGATGCTCAAGGAGGCGATCAAGCGCCGCAAGCCGGATTTCAACGAGTCGTACTACGGCTTCCGCGCCTTCGGCAACCTGCTCGAGGAGGCGCAGGCGCGCGGTCTGCTGGCAATCGGCCGCGACGAGAAGTCCGGTACCTACGTCTTTCGCCGCAATGGCCTCGCCGCCGCTGGTGAACTCGGCTCGGATCTGGCGCTCGAAGAGGCTGGCGAGCAGCCGCCGGCGTCGCTGCCGGAGCCGGCGCGAGCGGCCGACGAGCAGCCGGTTGACGCCACCGGACAGCCCACCCCGCGCCGGAAGAGCGAGGGCAGGCGCAAGGCCGTCGACAAGGGTGGCAAGCGGGCGGCGCGTGAGCCGAAGGAGGGTCAGGCAAGCGAAGGCGCTGCGACGAGCCTGCCAGCCGCGGCAGAAGCAGCGGGCGAGGCCGCGCTGCCCGAGTCGGGCGTCGCGCATGCGGCAAGCGCAGAGCCGGTGCCAGAGCCCGTGCCAGAACCGGTGCCGCTGCCCATGACGGCGGACGATGCGCCGACCGCCATGCCGGAACGGGTGCTCGAGGTCCTGCCGGCAGACATGGGCGAGGTCACCGAGGCTGCCGTGGTTGGCGAGCCGGACGCCGCGCCGACGGCCAGGAAGCCGGCCAGCCGGCCGCGGCGCCCACGCAAGCCCAAGGCTGCGGTCGACGCGGCCTGAATTCGCCGGCGCCGCCGCGCCGTAGTCTGTGCCGTAAACGGAAGAAGCCGCGACGAGGGTCGCGGCTTCGGTGACTGGCAACGGGTGCCGGCGTGGTTCAGGCGGCTGCCTGCGTCGGGATCTGGCCGGCGATGCGCACGATGCGGTTCTGCGTGTCGACGTAGATCAGCAGCGGCGCGTACTTGGCGAGTTCGACCTCGTTGTATACCGCGAAGCTGGCGATGATCAGGATGTCACCCGGAGCGGCGCGGCGCGCCGCCGACCCATTGACGGAGATGACCCCCGAGCCGCGCTCGGCGCGGATGGCGTAGGTCGTGAAGCGCTCGCCGTTGTTGACGTTCCAGATGTCGATCTGTTCATACTCGCGGATGTTGGCCGCATCGAGCAGATCCTCGTCGATGGCGCATGAGCCTTCGTAGTGAAGCTCGGCATGCGTGGCGCTGACGCGGTGCAGCTTCGACTTCAACATGGTTCTCTGCATGGATTCACCGGTTTGGCAGTTTGGGGAAGCGAATTGTAGCTGCTAATGGCGACCTGTCAACGGCCGCTGCCGGCAGGAATTTCGACGTTGTCGATCAGCCGCGCGCTGCCCAGGCGGCTCGCCGCGAGCACGACCAGCGGTCGTTCGTCGGCGTTCTGCGGCGGCTGCAGATCGCACTGTCGTCGCAGCGCAACATAGTCGGTCCGCCAGCCGTTGCGGTCGAGTTCGGCCGCCGCGTCGGCCTCGAGGCGAGCGAAGTCGGCATCGCCGGCAGCGACGGCAGTGGCGATTCGCTGCAGCAGGCGGTGCAGCCGCGGCGCCTCGGCCCGTTCGCCGGGTGACAGGTAGCCGTTGCGCGACGAGAGCGCGAGACCGTCGTCGGCGCGAACGGTCTCGCCGCCGACGATCTCGATCGGCAGTGCGAGTTGCCGGGTCATGTTGCGCAGGACCATCAACTGCTGGTAGTCCTTCTTGCCAAACAGCGCCACCTGCGGCTGCACGATGTTGAACAGCTTGAGGACGACGGTGGCGACGCCGCGAAAGTGGCCGGGCCGGAACGCGCCATCGAGCTGGTTCTGGCTCGCCGGCGGCTCGACGTGGTATTCCTGCGGCTCGGGGTAGAGTTCCTTCTCGCCGGGCGCGAACAGCAGGTCGACGCCGGCGGCGACGAGCTGCTCGCAGTCGGCTGCGAACGTGCGCGGGTAGCGATCGAAGTCGTCGTTGGGACCAAACTGCAGGCGGTTGACGAAGATGCTCGCGACCACGGTATCGCCGTGCGCGCGCGCATCCCGCATCAGGGCGATGTGGCCCGCGTGCAGGTTGCCCATGGTCGGCACGAAGGCGACGCGGCGACGCTGCCGCAACGCGGCGCGCAGCTCGGGGATCGACGAGTGGATCTGCATGTTCCTGTTCAACCTCTCTCAACGTGCCGCTGGCGGGCGCTGCAGGTGTGCGGGCAGGCCGCCGTGATGGGTGCTGCCGAGGGCCCGCCGCCTGGTCGCTCGCCGGTGGCTCAGTAGCAGTGCTCGGCAGCCGGGAAGCTGCCATCCTTGACCGCTGCGACGTAGGCGGCGATCGCTGCCGCGATCGACGGCTGGCCGAGCATGAAGTTGCGGACGAAGCGTGCCTTCCGGCCGGTCGAGATGTCGAGCATGTCGTGCAGGACGAGGACCTGTCCCGAGCACGCGCGGCTGGCGCCGATGCCGATCGTCGGCACGGCGAGCCGGCCGCTGAGTTCCGCTGCCAGAGCCTCGGGAATCGCCTCCAGCACCAGCAGCCCGGCGCCAGCCTCCTGCTGCGCCAGCGCGTCGGCCAGCAGGCGGGCGGCAGCCGCATCATCGCGGCCCTGGACGCGGTAGCCACCGATC
>JAGFNJ010000076.1 GCA_017592775.1 Candidatus Accumulibacter conexus
CCGCCCCATCCGTTTGGCATCGCGTCTGTGATCACCTCAAGCGGATTCTCGCTGGTATCGAGGAGCCACCAACGCATCGGTTGCTGGGAAATTATGCGGATGGAGTCGGCTAACTGCGGTTTTTAGGTTGATCGACGTCAATATACTCGGTCGCGTTTGCCGGGTTTTCCGAGCTGATCGAGGACGATCCCGGGGCAGTGTGAACGCCGGCGGCCCCATCATCGCCCCGCCTTTGCCGCCTGGGCCGCGCAACGGCTGGGCAACGTGCACACCCGGCGAACGGATCCATCCGGACAGCGGCCGTGAAAGCAGTCTTCTTGAGGTGAGCGCGCGAATGTGCGGCGATATCGACAGGGTGTGTCAGAACGGCTTGACGCTGCCTTGCCGGTGGTTGTGGCTGGGTAGGCGGCGCGTCCGCAAGGCGACAGCCCATGGTCGGTCAACGTCCTGCGGTTGGCCGGGATGCAGCCGGCAGTGGAACCGTGATGGATGGCGCCAGGTCCTCGATGCGCATCCTGTTGCTCGGCAAGCGGGGCAGCCTGGTGTTGTGGCTCGAGAATCTGCATGGCGCCTGCATCCGGATGGGCTACGCGGCGCGCACTTTTGCCATCAACGGCGAGGACCTTGGGTCGCGGCTGCGCGTCAAGTGGGAGGGCCGTGGCGCAGCCACTGCCGGCTGGATGATGGCCCGGTTCGAACGCGCACTGGCCGCTTTCCAACCGGATCTGGTACTGGTGGCCGGCGTGTTCGGGGTGCCGCTCGGCTATTACCAGATCCTGCATGGACGATCGCCCCGGCCGTCGATCGCCGGGCTGGTCGGGGACCACTTCCCGGCCGAGAGCCGGGAACGGGCGGATCATTGCGATCGGCTCGATTACACCGATAGCAGCTTTTTCGCTGCTGCCAAAGCCGCAGGATTCGTCACCGCCGGCCGCCGGCGTCCGCCAGCGCTTCCGCTGGATCGCGCCGGTAAGCTTCCTGATGGGGTCGCCGGCCAGCGAGGCGGAGCGCTCCGATACAGAGGTGCAGCACCCGGTCAAGCTGACCCGTGGCTTCTGGCTCGCCGATACGGCCTGTACGCAGGCGTTCTGGCAGGCGGTGATGGGCACCAATCCCGGTCACTTCGCGGATGATCCGCGCAATCCGGTCGAGACCGTGAGCTGGAACGACGTGAAGTCGTTCATCGGCCAACTCAACCCCCGCATTCCCGGGTTGCGCGCGCGACTGCCGAGCGAAGCCGAATGGGAATGCGCTTGTCGCGCCGGGACGCCGCCGCCTTTTTCGTTTGGCGACCACATCACCCCGGAGCAGGTCAACTATGGTGGCCATTACCCATACGCCGGTGGTGGGAATGGTCTCTATCGGGAGCGAACCGTTCCGGTCGGATCGCTGCCGCCGAACCCGTGGGGTCTCCACGAGATGCACGGCAACGTCTGGGAATGGTGCGCCGACTGGTACGGTCGGTACCCCGCGGGCGAACAGATCGACCCGCGCGCTGCGGCGCGCGCGGCCGGCTCTTCTGTCGCCAGAGCCGTCGACCGCCACGTGGCGCGGGCGCCGAGCTCGGCAGCCTGGCCGCGAGAGGCCAGTATCCGATCCCCGGCATCGCCCGGATGCCGGCGCGGAAAGCATGCTGCTCCATGTTGCTCCCGGTCACCGTGTCGGCGATGCCGTGCAGCGCCGGCGACCTGCCAGGCGGCAGCGGCGGCACGAGCGTCGCGCTCGCGGTCGCCCGTTCATGTTCGCGGCGATCACGCCGCCGCTGGGCGAGATGGCGGCGAAGCAGGCGGTGCCGGCGGCAGGTTGTCGCGCAGCCGTTCGGTGTGGCGGGCGCTGCCGTTGCCGTTCGCCGGCACGCGGCCAAAGGGCGGCTCCGGCCGGCAGGTCGCGAGGCTGTGGGCGTTGGCGCCAAAGGTCCGTGTCATCGCCGGCAAGTCGGCAGAGGTGCAAAGCATCGATCAGGAAAGCCTGCAACTCATTGATTGATGTTGCACCATTGCTCCTTTACACTACTGAGTAATTTTACTCAGTAGTGTAAAGCCAGTGATTCCAGCCTATCAGCGCCCTGAAACCGCAATACTGAAAGAGCGTCTGCGCGAGCCGCCGCGATTCCTGATTGTTGTCGCTGGCCCACGCCAGGTTGGCAAGACGACATTGGTGCGCAGTGTGCTTGCAAGCTATCCGCCAGGACGCTACTCCTTGGTAGCCGTGGATGATCCGGAAGACTCTTCTTTGCCGCACGCAGATCCGAGTTCTGCGCCTACCGGGCGCCGAGCGGCTGCGCCCCGCGATGGCGCCTGGCTGGTCGACATCTGGCAGCGCGCCAGAACAGCAGCGCAGAGAAGCGCGGATGGCCACATTCTTGTCCTTGACGAAATCCAGAAGATTTCGCGCTGGTCCGACATCGTGAAAGGCCTGTGGGATGCCGACCGCGCGCAAGGGCTGGCGCTGCACGTCGCCCTGCTTGGCTCGTCGCCGCTGCTGATGCTGCAGGGCATGAGCGAAAGCCTTGCCGGCCGCTTTGAGCCCATCCACCTCACCCATTGGTCTTTCCGTGAAATGGTCGATGCCTTCGATTTCGATCTGGAGGACTATCTCTATTTTGGTGGCTATCCCGGCAGCGCTCCGCTGATCCGCGATGAGGCGCGCTGGCGCAACTACGTCAATACCGGCCTGATCGAGCCAAGCATCGAAAAAGACATTCTGATGATGACGCGGGTAGACAAGCCCGCGCTGCTGCGCCAGTTGTTTCATCTTGGCTGCCGCTACTCGGGGCAAGAGCTTTCCTACACGAAGATGATGGGCCAGTTGCAGGATGCGGGAAACACCGTGACACTGGCCCATTACCTTGAACTCCTCGGTAACGCCGGTTTGATCCGTGGCCTGCAGAAGTACGCCGGACAACACCATCGGCGCCGTTCGTCGTCGCCCAAGCTGATGGTACTGAACATGGCCTTGATGTCGGCCGGTTCCGGTTACACAAGAGCCGAGGCGCAAGCCGACCGCGGCTATCGCGGCCGCGTGGTGGAGAGCATTGTCGGCGCACACCTGCACAACACGGCTGCGCCGGATTGCCGCCTCCATTACTGGCGAGACGGAACCGACGAGGTGGATTTCGTCGTCGAACGCGGACAACGGCTCGTCGCCGTCGAAGTGAAAAGCGCTGCCGTGCCGGCGCAACTGCGTGGCCTTGCCACCTTCGAGCGCGAATTCGGCGCCTGCCGCCGCCTGTTGATCGGCGACGGTGGCATCCCTCTGGCCGAGTTCCTTTCCTATCCGGCGGAGCACTGGTTTTGAGCCAACTCGTCGATCCCGACCTGCTGGTGCCGCGTACCTGCACGACGCGCAACGAGCAAACTGGCGCACGCAATAGCCAGCCGCTGGAGGCTTTTCGCGCCGTGCCGGCCTACGTGCTGCTGGGCGACCCCGGTGCCGGCAAGACCAGATCGTTTGAGCGCGAGGCGGCGGCTACCGGCGGCCACTATCTCAGGGCACGCACCTTTGCCACCCTCGAACCTGGCCCACAGCTTGCCGGCAAGACATTGTTCATCGACGGCCTCGACGAAATGCGTGCGGCCGGCGGTGACGGCCGCACACCGCTGTACCAGATTCGGCAGCATCTCGACCGTCTCGGTCGCCCGGCCTTCCGGCTCTCCTGCCGCGAGGCCGACTGGTACGGCGACAGCGACCGTGCTGCCCTGCTAGAGGTTACGCCCGGTGGCTCGCTCGCCGTCCTGCATCTCGACCCGCTCAGCGACGCCGATATCGCCTTGTTGCTTGCACGCAAGTTCGGTCGCACCGATCCGGCGGATTTCGTCCACCAAGCGGAACGCCACGGACTGGCCGAGCTGCTACGCAACCCACAGACGCTGACTCTGCTGGCTCGCGCTGTTGGCGAAAGCTGGCCCGACGGTCGCCGCGAGACCTACGAACTCGCCTGCCGGCAACTGGTGCGCGAACTCAACGCGGAGCGCCGTGCGACGACGCGCGCCAGCGCACGGACGGACGACGCCCGGCTCGACGCGGCAGCTTTCCTCTGCGCCGTGCAGCTGCTCGGCGGTATCGCGGGCTTTGCCCTTGACGACGACGCTGTGGACGATCAGCACAGTCTCTGGCGCGAGCTTGCCGCCTCCTGCGACATACCATTGCTGGATGCGCTGGACAGCGGCCTGTTTCAGCGCGACGACCGCGAACAACAACGCATCCCTGTCCATCGCAGCATCGCCGAATACCTCGGCGCACGGTATCTGGCGGTGCTGATCGAGAGACAAGGCTTGCCGCTCGGTCGCGTCGTTGCGCTCATGGCCGGCGAGGACGGCGGCATCGTGCCCGACCTGCGCGGCCTGGCCGCTTGGCTCTCCGTGCATTGCCGCGGCGCGCGCGCCGAACTCGTCGAACGCGATCCGCTTGGCGTCGTGCTCTATGGCGATGTGCGCGACTTCCCGGTGGATGACAAGCGCCACGTGCTCGCCGCGCTCAAAGCCGAAGCCGAGCGCTATCCCCATTTTCGCTTTCAGGACTGGACCGCCGCGCCTTTCGGCGCCCTGGCGACGCCCGACATGGTGCCGGTATTCCTGAAATTGCTCGCTGACCCCTCGCGCGACGAGGCCGACATGGCCCTGCTCGACTGCGCGCTGGATGCGCTGCGCTACGGCCCGCGGTTGGCCGAAATCGCAGCACCCGATGAATTGCTGCGCTTCGATGCGCTGCTCGATGGCGTGGCACGGGATGCGAACTACCCTTCGCGCAGCCGTCACTCGGCGCTGAAGATTCTGCTGCGCGACCGGCCGCGCAATGCCGCTCGCCTGGTCGCCATTGCCAGAAGCGTGCAAGCCGGAATGGTCGAGGACAACGACGACGAGTTGCTCGGTTGCTTGCTGACGGAGTTGTTCCCCGAGTTCATCCGGCCGGCGGAATTGTTCGACTTCCTGCACCAGAAAAAGCTGGATCGCCTCATCGGCGTCTATCGCATGTTCTGGGGACACCATCTGCCGGAAAGTGCGCAGACGGAAACGTTGCCAGAACTTCTCGACCAGTTGGCACAACGAAGTCCGGCCTGGCGCAAATCGCTCGACGATCTGCAGGTGGAACGTATGGCTGGCCGCCTGCTGGCGCGCGCGCTGGAAGCACACGGTGACACCATTGACGATACGCGCCTGTACGATTGGCTTGGTACGGGGTTGGACGAATACGACCATCCGCGCATCGATGAAGAGTACCAAAAACGTGTCGCCGCCTGGCTGGCCGCGCGGCCGGAACGTTACAAGACAACATTGCTTGCCGGTGCCGTACGCTGCATCGACAAGGAAAACGTCCGATCCTGCCTGTTGGATTGTGCGTCCCGCCTGCACGGCGCGGAGCCACCAACCGACATCGTTCCCTGGTACCTGGAACGTGCGGCAGCCGCAACGCACGGCGAACTTCAGCACTTCTATTTTGATCGGGCGGCACTGCGGTTGATCGGCCAAGGTGGACAGGGGTTTCTGACGCTTGATGCCCTGGACTACCTTGCCCCCTGGATCGCCGCACATCCGAAGTTCCAAGACTATCTACGACCTTTTGTTTCTTGCGACATCGACGATTGGCGCAGGGAAGAAGCGGCCAGAAAGCGCGAGCGGGACAAGGATCGTGAGCAACGGCAAGAGGGCTGGCGCCGGCATTTCCATGAGCATCTCGCCGCGATCCGCGCCGGAAGTGCCCATCCGGGCATCCTGCACGAGCTGGCGCAGGTCTATCTACGGCGATTTCTCGACATCGAGGGGGAGACGCCGCGCGAGCGTCTTGCCGATTTTCTCGGCGGCGACGAAGAACTCATCGAAGCCGCCTACGCCGGCTTCCGTCGCTCCCTCGACCGCGACGACCTACCCAGCGTTACCGAGATCATCGATCTCGAAGTGAACGGTCGCATGCACTTCATCCGCCAGCCTTGCTTGGCCGGCATGGATGAACTCTACGCCAGCGATCCAGGCGCGGCCATGCAACTCGACGACGCAGTGCTGCGCAAGCTGCTGGCCTTTCGCCTCACCTGGGGCACCGAGAAGGATTCGGCCTGGTTCGCTGCCTTGGTCAAGGCGCGGCCCGTGCTGGTTGCCGAAGCACTTGTTGCCTACACGCTGCCGCTGCTGCGCAAGGGGCATGAGCACTTGCACGGCATTTGGCAACTCGCCCATGACGAAGACTTTGCCGCAGTTGCCCGTGCGGCGCTGCCCGAGCTGCTCAAGGGTTTTCCTCTGCGGGCCAGGAACCAACTGTTGGCGAATGCGCTCCACCCGCTGCTCAAGGGCGCGCTGCGCCATCTCGACCGGCCGACATTGGCCGCCATGGTCTCGGCACGGCTGGCGCAGGGCAGCATGAGTGCTGCGCAGCGCGTGTATTGGCTCGCCGGCGGCCTGGTGATCGCGCCGCTTGGGTATGAAGCATTGCTTGCCGCCCACATCGGCAAGAGCAAGACCTTGGCTGCGCATCTCGGAGCATTTCTGGGCGATCGCGAAAGGCTCCCTCGCGCGAGCGATGATCTGCCCGAGTCGACGTTGGCCCTGCTGATCGAACTACTGGCACCGGGCAGTCCTCCCGAACGTCCGCTGGGCGCATTCTGGGTCAGCCCGACCATGCAGACCGCTGAACAGGTGCGTGCCTTCATCGACGCGCTCGGCGGCAACCCGAGCGAAGCTGCCAGGCTGGAACTGGAGCGTCTGCTGACCATGTCAAAGCTGGAGCCGTGGCACAGCCGCTTGCGTCATGCCGCGCAGGTCCAGCGTATCGCTCGGCGGAAGGCGTGCTTCCAACGGCTGGAGGTCGCTGAGGTCTGTCGCACCCTTGCCAACCGCCGGCCGGCCAATGCCGGCGACCTCGCGGCGCTGGCCGATGCGCATCTGCGCGACCTGGCTGGCACGATTCGCAACGGTAGTACCAACGACTACCGGCAATACTGGAGCCTCGACGAGTCGAACAAGAAGCTCTTCCGGCCGAAACCGGAGAACGATTGCCGCGATGCCCTGCTGTCCGACCTGACCGAACGCCTCGGCCGGCTCGGCATCGACGCAGTCAAGGAAGGTTATTACGCCGAGGATAAGCGCGCCGATATCCGCGTCTCCTGCGGCGGCGCGCAGGGCTTCAACGTACCCATTGAAATCAAGAAGGACAGCCACCCCGATCTATGGCGTGCGATTCACGAACAACTGATCCAACGCTATACCCGCGACCCTGGTGCGGACGGTTTCGGCATCTACCTGGTGTTCTGGTTTGGCGGCGAGCACATGCCGTTGCAGGAACGAAAGAAGCCGCGTAGCGCGGCCGAACTGGAAGAGCGCTTGCGGCAGACGCTCTCCGTCGAGGAGAGGCGCCGCGTCCGAGTCTGTGTGATCGATTGTGCGCTACGGAAGGATTGATGTGACAGTCGCGCCCGCGACTCGCCGCGCGGATCGAGGAGGTCTTTCCGCTCGTTTGCCCACGCTGCGGCGGCGCGATGCGAATCATCGCCTTGATCACCGACGCCGGTGCCGTGTGCGAGATCCTGAGCCATTGCAGGCAGCGCTCGGGATGCCTGCACTCCGGAATAGCCTGCTATGCTCTGGCCTCGGTGGGCGAGGAACCGCGCCAGCGCCATTTCCGGGAGAGTACGTCGATGCGCAGCACGATCTTCATCAGTTACAGCAGCAAGGACAAGGAATTCTGCGACGAGCTGCTGCCGGCGCTGAAAGCGGTTGCCGACATCCGCCAGCAGGTATGGCGCGACCGCGAAGAAATCGACGTCGGTGACCGCTTCCATCCGGCGATACAGGAGGCGCTTGCCGGGGCCCGTCTAGCGATCGTCCTTGTCAGCAACCACGTGCTGACTTCGCGTTATGTCATGCAGCACGAGTTGCCCGTCCTGCTGCGCATGGAAAGCTCCGGTGCGCTGAAGCTGGGCATTCTTTACGTCAGTGCGGTCGCCGAGGCCGCCCTGACGTTTGATATCGACGGCGACCGCGGCAGGCGCCCCGTCGACCTGGGCGCGATACACAGCTTCAACACCTGGCAGCAGCCATTGAAGCGCACCGACGAGGGCGAGCGCGATCTCCTCTACGCCCGCGTCGCCGACTGGGCGGCCAGCGCGTCGGGCGCCGCCTTGCCGTCGGCAGCGCAGGCCGGCGCGACACGCCACGACCTGGCGATTTTCATTGAAGCCCGGCACGACCACAGCAGTTCTCATTTTAGATTCCATGGTAGCGGGTGGTGAGGGTAGAGACTGTTGGAAGGGGTAAATCAGCCGGTGTCTGGGGCGTTGGGAGCGAGGCGCTGCTGCATGAAGCGCATGAGGTGATCCCAGTCATCGAACGGCAGGTACTGTAGCAAGGCGCGCAGGTGTTCGAAGAAGGTACGGCGGGAGGGCAGCAGGCTGCGTACCTTGGCGTAACGGGTGTCCATCCAGTCCAGGACGGTGTGGACCAGGAAGGCCAACAAGATCAGGGTGGCGAACAGGTTGGCCAAGAACTGTTTGCCGTGTCCGAAGTTGTGGTCGAAATGGTAGCCCTTGGTCTTGAGGGTGTTGTTGTTCTCGTTCTCGATTTTCCACCGCGCCCGCCCGGCGGAAGCCAGAGCGGCGACGTTGTGGTCGGTGATGACATGCGAGGTGGCCCAGGCGTTCTTGAAGACGATGGCACCGCGGGCATCGGTGGTGACCAGTTCCAGCCAGTTGGCCATCACGGCATCGTCCGTGTTGCGCAAGGGCACTTGATGGACATAGCGATAGGTGTCGGTAAAGTGCTTCTTGCCAACTGAGTGCGGTCAGCGGATTTGATGTTGGGATGTTCACGTACGGTGATGGTTGCGGTGGATGTGCGGGAGGCATCGTGCGCGGCCCGATGCTGGTATGGGTATGGACGGAGGCTGCGGACGAACAGGTCCTGGGGCGCTGCCCCAGACCCCGCACTCGCCGTGAGGCAGCCGTCGGGGATGGGAAAGCCCCATCCCCGACAACTGCCTTGAGCGTTGGCGCCCTCCAGGGCGTCAAGGGGCTTTCGCGGCATAAACGCGGCGATGAACCCGCCGCATTTATTCCACGGTCCCCGTGACCCCCTTCCGGCCGCGGTTCAAGGGATTCACCCTGGCCCACGAATGGATCGATCTGCGCGCCATCGCGGGATTCGAAGAGCCGAATGAGGTCGTCGGTCTCGCGATCAGCGGCTGGCCGGCTGCCGGCGCGGCGCAGACCTTTCGGGTTGGGCAAAGACCTCGAGGTACAACTTCTCGTCGAGTTGAGGCAGCTCACGCTGGGCCGCAGCGACGAGGAGTTCGGCGGCCAGCGTTGTCAGGATGCGGTAATTGCCGGCGGCGTGATCGCACAGCGTCTGCTGCAACATCGGGGTCATGAGACTGGCGTTGCCGGCGCCGGCAAGCAGATGGTTCAGGCAGGCGAGCAACTCCTCGCGGCTGGCGTGTTCGGTGGCGAGTCGGGTGCGAATGCGCGAGCCCAATGGGATCAGTTCCTCACGCCGCAGCTTCTCGATCAAGCGCGCATCACCGGCAAGCACCACGCACAAGAGCGGCTGCGAATCGAATCGCGCACTGGCCAGGAGACGCAGCTCGCAAAGCACTGGCGGACTCATCTCCTGCGCTTCATCGACCAACAGCACCGCGCGTCTTCGCGTCGTCTCCAGATGCGCGAACCAGACCTCGCGCAAGACCTTGAAGCCACCCCAGCGGTTGTGCGGGCGCAAGGGTACGGCAAAGATATCGCCCATTTCGCGATAGAAATCGGCGAGGTTGCTCTGCGGATGATTGATCGCGCCCACCGTGATATCCGCAAGCCGTGCCAGACGCCCTGCCAGGAGGCGCAAAGCCACGCTCTTGCCGGTACCCGGGTCACCATGGATCATCGCAAAGCCCCCCTCGCGGATCTGAGCCTGCTCGATCCGCCAACAGAAATTCTCGATCCGGGGCGGCACGTAGATCGCCTCGGTGGGCAATTCGGGGGAGAAGGGATTCCACTTCAGCCCATACAGGGCGAGGAGTTTCTGGTTCATGCGGGGTCCTGATCGAGGGATGGCAAGTACGCGGGTGGCAGGCCGGTCGCCGCGTAGTCAGCGAGCAACTGGCGGAGCAAGGGCGCCAGGCCGGACGACGGCAGCGGCGACAGATCGGTGGTTACCGGCGTCAGACGCCGACGCTGGCCATCGGCGTTGGCCGACTTGTCGAGCGGCTTGACGGGGCAAAGCAACGCACCGGTCCGCGGATCGACCAGATCGACTCGCGTCAGGTCCCAACGGGCGTAACGCAGGTGAAGCATGGTCAGATGGCGATAGCGGGCGGGAATCTCGAAGCGTTCTCCGGCCAGACTCACCGTGCCATCCGAGCGCCGTTGCCGACGCGCCACTTCGACGCGAAACGCCGCCGACAACGTGGCGGCATTGGGACAGTCGCGACGGACAGTGGGTCCGGCCAGATAGCGGGCCAGCGGCGTCGTATCGATCTCGGCGTGGCGCGTGCGGTGATATTCCTGTTCGACCCAGGCTTGGGTCGCCTGATTGAGGAGGTCGAGCGTCAGTGATGCCTCGCCTTCCAGCATGGCCATCAGGCGCCCTTCGACACGGCCCCAGAACGATTCCTGCTTGGCATTCTGGTAGGGCGAATAGGGAAGGGTCGTCTGATGGACAATGCCCAGGCCAGCCAATCCGGCGACGGTCTCATCGGCGAGCATGGCAGCACCGTTGTCGGTCATCAGGGCACGAGGCAGTCCGCGCTTCATGAACGCTTGTGACAGTCCGTGCGTCAGGCTCTCGGCCGTCTCGTCGAAATACCACTGCAAGTGGCAGACGAGCCGTGAGCGGTCGTCGAGCACCCCGAGCAGCTTGGGCTTGATCCAGCTCCCAGCACGCGTCAGCACCTTGCGTTTGGCGTGATGGAAGTCGAGGTGCCAGAGGGCCGACACGTGATCGACTTCGAAACTTCTGACCTCCAGTCGATCGAGGCGATCACGGGCCACCAACGCACCTTCGGTGGTCCGCTTGGGACGCGCTTGGCGAAACATGCCCTGCGCCTTGAGGTAGCGTCGAACGGTAGGGTAGGACGGTAGCGGTGGATCGCTGCCCGCCAGGGCCACGCGCAGGTTGTCGAAGTGCAGTTGCGCGGTCCATCCGGGATGTTCGCGGTACTGGGTGGTC
>JAGFNJ010000077.1 GCA_017592775.1 Candidatus Accumulibacter conexus
CGTGTCGCGGTTGGTCGCGGCGTTGGGCAGTGTGTCGAAGCGGAAGACGTCGGCGCCGAGGCCACCCGTCAGGCTGTCGTTGCCGAGGCCGCCGAGCAGGGTGTCGTTGCCGGCACCGCCGTCGAGGACGTTGGCGCCCGCAGCGCCGTAGAGGAGGTTGCCGAGGCCGTTGCCGGTGAGGTTGGCGGCGCCGGCGGCGAGGATCCAGCCGTTCTCGACGTTGGCGGTGAGGGTGCAGCTCGCGAGGTAGCTGTAGACTTGATCGATTCCCCCGCTGACCGGGTTGGCGTTGGTCTCGGTGACACGGTCGCCGATGTCGTCGAGGTAGTAGGAATCGTTGCCGTCGCCACCGATCAGGCTGTCAGCGCCGGTGCCGCCCCACAGCGTGTCGTTGCCGCCTCCGCCGTTGAGCGTGTCGTTGCCGGCGGCACCGTTGAGGACGTTGGCGCCCGCGGCGCCGGAGAGGAGGTTGTCGAGGCCGTTGCCGGTGAGGTTGGCGGCGCCGGCGGCGACGATCCAGCCGTTCTCGATGTTGCTGGCGAGGATGCAGTCCGGGAGGTAGCTATAGACCTGGTCGACTCCGCCGCTGACCGGGTTGGCGTTGGTTTCGGTGACACGGTCGCCGACATCGTCGAGGTAGTAGGCGTCGTTGCCGTCGCCGCCGATCAGGCTGTCGGCGCCGGTGCCGCCCCACAGCGTGTCGTTGCCACCTCCGCCGTTGAGCGTGTCATTGCCGGCGGCACCGTTGAGGACGTTGGCGCCCGCCGCGCCGTAGAGGAGGTTGTCGAGGTCGTTGCCGGTGAGGTTGGCGGCGCCGGCGGCGAGGATCCAGCCGTTCTCGACGTTGGCGGCGAGGATGTGGCTTGCCAGGTAGCTATGGACCTGGTCGACTCCGCCGCTGGCCGGGTTGGCGTTGGTCTCGGTGACACGGTCGCCGACGTCGTCGAGGTAGTAGGCGTCGTTGCCGTCGCCGCCGATCAGGCTGTCGGCGCCGGTGCCGCCCCACAGCGTGTCGTTGCCGCCTCCGCCGTTGAGGGTGTCGTTGCCGGCGGCACCGTTGAGGACGTTGGCGCCCGCGGCGCCGTAGAGGAGGTTGTCGAGGCCGTTGCCGGTGAGGTTGGCGGCGCCGGCGGCGAGGATCCAGCCGTGCTCGACGTTGGCGGCCAGGATGTGGCTTGCCAAGTAGCTATAGACCTGGTCGACTCCCCCGCTGACCGGGTTGGCGTTCGTCTCGGTGACGCTGTCGCCGACGTCGTCGAGGTAGTAGGCGTCGTTGCCGTCGCCGCCGATCAGGCTGTCGGCGCCGGTGCCGCCATTGAGGGTGTCGTTGCCGGCCGCACCGTTGAGGACGTTGGCGCCCGCGGCGCCGTAGAGGATGTTGTCGAGACCGTTGCCGGTTAGGTTGGCGACGCCGGCGGCGAGGATCCAGCCGTTCTCGACGTTGGCGGCCAGGATGTGGCTTGCCAGGTAGCTATAGACCTGGTCGACTCCCCCGCTGACCGGGTTGGGGTCCGTCTCGTTGACGCTGTCGCCAGCGTTGTCGAGGTAGTAGGCGTCGTTGCCATCGCCGCCGACCAGGCTGTCGGCACCGGTCCCGCCCCACAGCGTGTCGTTGCCCTCGCCGCCATCGAGGGTGTCGTTGCCGGCGCCGCCGTCGAGGAAGTCGTTGCCCTGCACGCCGGAAAGAGCGTTGCCGTTGCCGTCGCCGCGCAGCAGGTCGGAATGGATCGAGCCGCTGAGGTTCTCGATGTTGAGTAGGGTGTCGCTGCCGGAACCGCCAGTGTTCTGTTGCACGCCAAGGACGGCGAGCGCCACGGTGACCCCAACAGGTGCCAACCGATAGCTGGCGGTATCGCTGCCCACTCCGCCGTCGAGGGCGTCGTTACCGTCACCGCCACTCAATGTATCATTGCCGGCCCCACCGGTCAGCGTGTCGTTCCCGCCGGCGCCGTCGAGTACGTTCGCGCCAGAGTTCCCGGTGAGCACGTTGTCGAGGCCGTTCCCGGTTCCGTCGATGTTGCGCGACTCGTCCTGCAGAACCAGGTTCTCGACATGGTCGGGGAGGTTGTAGGACACGTACGCGTGAACGGTATCCGAACCCTCACCGGGGTTCTCGACGACCAGGTCCGGGGCGTTCCCTCTGGCGGCTTCCAACTCGTGGTGATAGTTGAAGCGGAGGTATTGCTGCGTCGAGCTGACCGTCACCACGTAGAGGTCGTCGCCGGCGCCCCCTCTCATCGTGTCGCCGTCGGTGTCTCGCGCCGCGTTGTAGAAGCCCAGGTCAAACTGGACAGACGGCAGTCCGCCGTCAAGCGTGTCGTTACCCTCGCCACCGTCGAGGAGGTCCTTGCCGGTGCCACCGTTCAGGATATCGCTGCCGGCAGCGCCAGAAAGGGTGTCGTCGCCGGTATTGCCTCCAAGAGTGTCGTTGCCGGAATTGCCGTCGAGGATGTCGTTGCCGGCGTTGCCATCGAGAAGGTCGTCGCCGGCGCCGCCGTCCAGGGTGTCATTGCCGTCGAAACCGAGGAGCACGTTCGCCAGCCCATTGCCCACCAGGTTGGCGCCACCAGCGGAGCGGATCTGTCCGTTCTCGACCTCCGCGGGAAGCAAGTAACTGGCGAGGGTGGTGTAGACGAGGTCGGTGCCACCGATTGGCCCGGCGAGGGTCTCGACGACCTGGTCCCCGGAGTCGTCGACGGTGTAGGTGTCGTCCCCCTCGCCTCCGGTCAGAACGTCGGCACCTGTGCCACCGTCGAGGATGTCGTCCCCCTCGCCTCCGGTGAGTACGTCGGCACCTGTCCCGCCGTCGAGGATGTCGTTCCCCGCCCCACCGTCGAGCGTGTCGTCGCCAGCCGCGCCACTGAGGGAGTCGTTGCCGGCAAGACCGTTCAGCGTGTCGTTACCCCCGCCACCGTCGAGCGCGTTGGCGTTGCCGTCGCCGGTGAGGCTGTCGGCATACGGCGATCCGGTCAGGTTCTCGATGCTGATCAGGGTGTCGGTGCTGGAAGCGCCTGTGGCGAGACCGGTGACCAAACTGGCGGTGACGCTGCTGCTGGAATACGCCCAGTCCCAGCTCGCGGTATCGCTGCCTTCGCCGCCGTCGAGGACGTTGTTGCCATCGCCCGCAATGAGGACGTTGTTCAGGGTGTTGCCGGTGAGGTTCGCGCCGCTGCTGGTGAGGATGCGGCCGTTCTCGATGTTGGCGCCGAGTGTGTAGGCGGAGAGCCAGCTATTGACGGTATCGATGCCGCCGGTCAGCGGATCGGGGTTGCTCTCGATGACCTGGTCGGCAGCGTCATCGACGAAGTAGGTGTCGGGTCCATCGCCACCGGCCATCGTATCGGCACCGCTGCGGCCATCGAGGCGGTTGCGGTTCGCATCGCCCGTTAGGGTGTTGGCGAGGCTGTTGCCGGCGAGGTCGAATGAGTAGCCGCTGTCGACGTATCCCACCACGACGACAGCGTTCTCGACGTTGGCGGGCAGAACGTACGGGAAGAAATACTGACTACCCACCCAATCACGCACAGAGGACTGAACGAGGTCGATGCCACCGGTCGACGGATCGGCGTTGGTCTCGACGACCTCGTCGGAGCTCTGGTCCACAACGTAGACATCGTTGCCGTCGCCGCCGACCAGTGTGTCCCAACCCGATCCGCCGTCGAGTCTGTTGGCGTTGCCGTCGCCGGTCAGGTGGTCACGGTCGTACGAACCGATCAGGTGCTCGATTCCGATCAGCGTGTCGGTACCGGAGCCCCCCGTGACCAGGCCGGTGGCCAAACTGGCGGTGATCCCACCGTAAAGCGAGCCGTGGTTCCAGTGCCAAGTGACGGTGTCGCTGCCGGCGCCGCCGTCGAGGATGTTGTCGCCCGTGCCGGCGTAGAGGACGTTATCGAGACTGTTTCCGGTCAGGTTGGCAACCCCGCTGGCCAGCACGCGGCCGTTCTCGACATGATCGGGCAGCGTGTACGAAGCGAGATCGAAGTCGACGGTATCCGTGCCGCCGATCCCGGCATCCGCGTTGGTCTCGACGACCCGGTCGCCGGCATCGTCGACGCTATAGGTGTCGCTCCCGTCACCACCGCGCATCGTGTCGGCGCCCGACCCGCCGTCGAGGTCGTCATTGCCGCTGCCCCCGTCCAAAGTGTCATCGCCGTCGCCGCCGGAGAGCGCGTCATTGCCGCTGCCCGCATCGAGGACGTCGGCGCCGGCCTCGCCCTGGAGACGATCGTTGCCGCTGCCCCCGTCCAAAGTGTCATCGCCGTCCCCACCGTAGAGCGCGTCATTGCCGCTGCCCCCTTCGAGGATGTCGCTGCCGGCCTCGCCGTGAAGATCGTCTTCGCCGCTACCCCCGTCCAGAGTGTCATCGCCGGCGCCTCCGAGCAACCTGTCGTCGAGCCCCTCACCGCTCAGCCGGTTGGCGTTCGCATCACCAGTGAGCTGGTCATCGTACGGTGTGCCAACGAGATTCTCGATACCGGTGAAGGTGTCCCCGGACGCCTGCCCGCCGGTTGTCCCGGTCGCGAGGTTGACCGTTACTCCTCCGGGGTAGGGGTATGTAGCGCGATAGGCGTAGGACAGCGTGTCCTTGCCGGCCCCGCCGTCAATGGCATTGTCAAAAAGGTTCGGGCCGGCAAAAAGAAGATTGTCGAGTGCGTTGCCGGTGAGAGAGATCGTCCCATGGCTGCCCCCTCGGATCTCAAGTACTGCACCATTCTCGACGTTGTTCGGCAGAATGAATGACCAGTACGCATAGACGGTATCCGTACCACCGGCCGCAGACCCGTTCGTCTCGACGACCTGATCACTGAAATCGTCCACCGTATAGGCGTCGTCGCCATCGCCGCCGACCAGCGTATCGATGCCGCCGCGGCCGTTGAGTGCATCGTTGCCGGCGCCACCGCTGAGGAAGTCATTGCCGCCGCCACCGTCGAGGTTGTCGTTGCCGTCGCCACCGTGGAGACTGTCATTCCCGGCGCCGCCGGTCAGCGCGTCGTCTCCGCTGCCACCGATCAGACTGTCGTCGCCCTCGCGACCCTCGACCAGGTCCGATCCGGCCCCGCCGTCGATCGTGTCAGCAGCGGCCGTGCCGAAGAGATGATCGTCACCGCCGGTTGGTGCACCGGGAGGCGTGGTGTCGACGAACCGGTCGTCGACGAAGGGGTCGGCGATGCTCACCACGTGCGTCAATTGCCCCGCGGCGGCACCGGTGTCGCCGCCGCTGTCGGGAGACCCCCACGTGACGATCGATCCGTCGGCGCGCAACGCGGCAAATGATGCATCGGCACCGACCACGTGCGTCACGTCCACCGTCCCGTCGAGCAGCGACGCGACCGCGCTGCTATCGCCGCCTTCCCTGGAATCGCCCCAGGTCACCAGCGATCCATCGGCACGCAGCGCGGCAAACGCTCCCGCTGTTGAGAAGATCTTCGTGACGGGGATCGTCCCGTCGAGCCGGGCCGCGACCGCGCTGCTGTCGCCGCCGGATCCCGACAAACCCCAAGTCACGACGGATCCACCCGCGCGCAACGCGGCAAAGGCATAGGCGTTTGCGAACACGTGCGTGACGGGAATCGTGCCGTCGATCTCGTCCGCAACTGCGCTGCTGTCTTGGCCATAGTTGCGGCCATACGATGCGTAACCCCACGTCACCACCGATCCGTCGGCGCGCAGCGCGGCGAAGGCAGCCGCGGTCGAGGACACGCTGGTGACGGCAACCGTACCGTCAAGTTGGTCGGTGACCGCACCGGTGTCACTGTCCGGGTACGTACCCCAACTCACCACGGACCCGTCAGCCCGCAACGCAGCGAAGGCAGACTGGGATGCAAACACGTGGACAACAGGGATCGTGCCGTCGAGTTCGTGCGGCGCCAGACGACTCGTGTCGCTCGCACCGTAGACTTCTCCGCCCCAGGTGATGACCGACCCATCGACGCGCAGTGCGGCAAAAGCAAAATCATTGCCGAACACCTGCGTCACGGGGATCGTGCCGTCGATCTGGTCCGCAACTGCGCTGCTGTTGCCGCCGAAGTTGAAGCCGAGCGCTCCCTCGCCCCAGGTCACGACGGAACCGTCGGCGCGCAGCACAACAAACGAGCTTACTGTCGACGCGAGCTGCGTCACGGGAATCGTGCCGTCGAGATCGCTTGGGGGAACCGGCTGGGCGCCGCCGTTCGCCGGATCGCCGCCGTGGGCGGAGTGCCCCCACGTCACTACTGAGCCATCGGCACGAAGCGCCGCAAACGCGTGAAAGTTCGACGCGATTCGCGTCACGTCGATCGTCCCGTCCAGCTTGCCAGCAACCGACGAGCTGTTGCCACCTGCGAAGGTATCTCCCCACGTCACCACCGAGCCATCGGCACGCAGGGCCGCGAAGGCACTTCCACCGTGAAAGATCTGGACGACATCGATCGTCCCATCGAGCTGGTCGGCAACCCCGCTGCTGTTGCCGCCGGTCGCGGGATACCCCCAAGTGACGACCGAGCCATCGGTGCGTATCACGGCGAAGGCGTTTTCATTCCGATACTCCCAAGTCGTGCGTTCGGGCGTGTTTCGCAGGGGGATGCCTGCGACCGTCAACCCGAGAACGCCCCGCCACTGCGGGACAGCGAGCGGCTTCGTGCGCAGCTCGCCGACGTCGAGCCGCCAGTCGCCGCCAAGGTCGGCATGCCCGACCGGCGTCGACGAGGCTGCCACCGGCACACCCAGCCCTTCGGCGAGCGCGTCGACGAAGGCCCTCCCGGCCTCTCCGTCGCCAACGGCGCAGCCATAGATCTGCAGATCGCCACCGGCAGCCAGCGCCTGGCCGATCTCCGCCAGCTCGCCGTTGCGCCGCGCAAGCGTGTCCCCGTCGATCTCGGCGGCCCCAAGCAGGATGGTACCCGGCCAGCCGTGCGCGACGATGCGGATCGAGGCGACGTCGCGCTGCCCGCCGAGCGCTACGCGAATCTGCCGCAGCCCGTCTTCGTCCGGGCCGACGAGCCGCCATTCGCAATCGGCGCCGAGACCCGCCAACAGCACCGCCCTGTCTTCCACCCGGTAATCGACAAATACCCAGTTCCCACCCATTCCCCTGCTCCCTCGTCAATCGTTCACTGGCCGGACTGGGACACGCGGCGGGTTGCCTCCGCCGCCGCGTGTCTGTTGGCCATGCCTTTCAGCGAACCAATCTAGCAGACGGCAAAGGGCTGCGCCAGGCGATTTTCATCTTACGTGGAGCATACATGGCGGTCTTCGGAGCGCCTTCCGGGGACCTCGCGACGGGGCGCTGCGTGGGGGCCCAAAAGGCGTCGGCCGCGGGCTGCTGCGAGCCCGGAGGCGACAGCCGACGTCGCGGTGGGCGAGGTCGCTGCAGTCGCCCTGACGATCGACCGGGCTGTGTGTCAGTCGCGCGCGCCGGTGCTGGCAGACGCTTTCAGGAGCGTGCGCCGAACCGCTTCGGTCGCTGCCGAGGCGATCGGCGAGCACCTCGCGGCAGCGCTGGTAGACGCGCAGTCCTTCCGCGAATTCGCCCTGCTGCTGCAGGCAGATTATCCACTCGCGGTACAGCCGCTCGCGGCAGGGGTCGATCGCCGTCGCCCGTTCGTACAGTTTCGCCGCCTCGTCGTGCAGGCTGCGGCGACAGAGGACACCGGCCACATCGGCAAGAGCGCTGACCACTTGCTGGCGCAGGTCGTCGCGCAGGCGGGTGATGCACGGCAGCGCCGCTTCGCGGGCCAGGAAGTCGCCGTGGTAGTGGCGCAGAAGCTCGCGCGCGGGCGCCAGCAGTTCCCGCGCCGGCGGCGGATCGGGCGCATCGAGCAGCGCGCGGACGTTTCCCAGCAGCCGCTGGCAACACCAGAGATCGACCCAGCAGAGGTCGGAATTGAGCCGCAGCAGGCCGTCCTCGACCAGCACCAGGTCATCGGGCTCGCCGTCGCCGCCGAGGATGCGCCGCAGGCGCGAGAGGGCGCTGTCGAACGCGCCGCGCTCGCGTTTGCCCACCGCCGCCTCGCCCGCGACCAACTGCGGACGCCGGCTCCGCCTCGTCGGTGCGGGGTGCTCGCCGTCGATCGTCGCGTCCGCCGGCCAGATCTCGCGAATCACGTCGCTGATCCGGATCGCCCGGCCGCCCAGCGCGATCAGGGCGCGCAGCAGTTCGAGCGGCTTCTGCTGCAGGCCGTCGGTCGCGCTGACCGGCTGTCCGTTGACGACCAGGCTGAAGCGGCCGAGCGTGTGGATGCGCACCTGCCACGGCCACTGCGGCAGGTCGATGCGCGGCGGCTTGAGGCGCCGGATGCCGATCAGGCGGCGGGCGACGTTCGGGACGATGTCGTGTTCGAGGGCGAAGGCGCAGAGGCGGGCCACCTCGGCGGGGAAGAAATGGTGGTGGTTGCGATAATCCTGGCGCGCGCCGACGTTGAAGGCGCGCTGCAGCGCGGCGGTGCAGCGCGCCGCGTCGCCGGCAGCGAGGGCGAAGCTCGCTTCGCACAGGTCGATCTCGTAGTCGATGATCTCGCCCTGCATCATCGCGCCAAAGCGGCGGGCGTTCGCGAGCGCACGCCAGGCCTCGTCGATGCGCCCGCAGGCGTGCAGCGCCTGCGCCAAGGACAGATGACCCAGAGCGTGTTGATGCGTGCCGCCGTAACGGTCGGCGATCGCGTTGGCCGTTTCGGCGGCGGCGAGGGCACCGACGCCGTCGCCGGCGACGAGTCGCGCCAACGTCAGCAGGTACTTGAAGTGCGCCAGATCGACCTTGCGCCGCGGCTCGATCGCCCGCTCGAAGCGTTGCAAGGCCATCTGGGCGCGGTCGGCTGCGCCTTCGTTGATCCAGCCATAGACCTCGAGTGCGGCGAGCAGGAAGTCCCACATGCGCAGCCCATGTTCGCGTGCCCGGCGAACCGCGTGTGCGACCCTCGCGTTGGCTTGCGCGCAGCGGCCACTACCCCAGTCGTACATCGCCTGCAGCGCTTCCCAAAGGACGGCGAAGACCGTTGGCAGGACGGTTGCGTCGGGTGGGCGCAGCGCGTTCATCAATCGCTCGCGTTCGGCGTGGCGGCCGACGCAGACGGTGTAGTAGATGTGCAGGTTGCAGCCGAGAAGCAGGCGCTGGCCGGGGTCGGCGCAGCGCTCGACGAGACCGAGCAGGCGCGCCGCGACGGCGTGGATGCCGGGATCCTGCGGCCGGCGGAACATCAGCGCGCTGAACATGCTCGCCGTGAAGCGTTCGTGCAGCGCGGCCGGTGGGTCACCGAAACACCCGCGCAGTGTTGTCACCTCATCCAGCCAGTAATCGAGCTGGCTGAAGTCGGCCCACTCGAGGCAGATCAGGTCGACGCTCGCCGACCAGGCGAGGTAGGCGCCGTCGCCGTCACCGCGCTCGCGGAACAGCCGGTAGGCCCGCGCGAAGCGCTCCTGCGCCAGCGGCGGCGCGAAGTGCAGTTCGGCTTCGCCGTACCAGTAGCTCAACCACGGGTCCGGGTCGCGCAGCCCGGCGGGCAGGGCCTGCAGCCAGTCGGCGAGGGTGCGGTGCGCGCCCTTGCAGAGCAGTGATCCGGCCGTGTTGCCGATCAGCTCGCGCAGTTCGTCCCAGTGGCAGCCGTCGATCAGGAGCTGGGCGGCGGACTCGAGGTCGCCAGACCCGACCAGAAGCGCGGCGGCGCGGCGGCGCAGACGTGCCTGCTCGTCGCCGCTGAGCTGCACCAGCGCGCGGCGGCGCAGGAACTCGCGCAGCAGCGGGTGGAATTCGTACTGCGCCTGTTCGGTGTCACCGTGCAGGGTGGTGAGGACGCTGTCGTGATGCATCGTTGCGAGGACCTCGACCGCCTGCGCGCTGCCGCACAGCTCTTCGGCCATCCTGGCGCGCATGCGCGGGAAGTGGGCGAGCTCGAGCAGGATGTGCTGCACGGCGAGCGATTGCTGCTCGAAGATCTCGCCCGCGAGGTAGCTGAAGAGCGCTTCCTGATCGGCGGTGGTGCCGTCATCGAGTCGGCTGGCCTGCGCCTGCGGCAACTGCAGCAGCAACTTGAGTCCCGCCGGCCAGCCGCGACTGAGCTGGTGCAGCCGGTTCATCTCGCTCAGCGAACGGGTCCCCGTCAGCGGCCGCGCGAGTCGCTGCACGGCGAGCGATTCGTCTTCGCTGAAGGGGAGTTCGCCGGGGTCGAAGACGACCAGCTCGCCGCTGGCGAGCAGGCGCGCGAAGTCCTGCGGCGGCCGTACCCGGCTGGCGATCAGCAGGCGGATGCTGGCCGGGGCTTCGTGGATGGCAGCGACGAGCAGCGCACGGAAGGTCGAGGCCGAGAGCGCTTCCTGCGCATTGTCGAAGACGAGTGTGGTCGGGGCCGACCATCCGCCGTAGAGGTCGGCGAAGTAGTGCCGGAAGAAGGCCCGCAGATCGGCGCTGGCGAGTGCGTCGAGCGGCAGCATGCTGCCGGCGGCGGCCGCAGTCGTGCCGGCGGTTGCCTGGCGCAGGAAATGGCAGACGCCGGCTGCATCGGTGTCGCCGCGATCGACCTGGTACCAGACCGCGGCGCGGTGCCGGCTGTCGAGGTAGCTGCCGATGAGGGTGGTCTTGCCCGCGCCGGCGCAACCGGCGATCCACACGGCCGCTGCCTGCAGCCCGTCGTCGATCAGCCGGAACAGGCGCTCACGGACATGCACCCGCGGCAGCCGCGGCGATGAGAACTTTCCCAAGCGTCGTTGCCTCCCCCTGTTGGCGCCGCTTGCGGGCGCTCGTGATGCGTCGCAGGATGTGCGACGCCGGCGCGCTGGCCGGCGCCTGGCGGCGCAAAAGCTACCGGTTTTTTGCTGGCGGGACAAGCGGCAGCCGGGTTGGTGTAGCCGGGTTGGCAGGGTTGCCGATGGGGGTTCGGGATGCGCTGGGCGGGGGCCGGGCGTCGTTCCGTAAGGTCTGCGCTGGTTGCGTCGCGACGCGATGGCGCCTCTGCCGCCGGCAAGCGGCAGCAGAGGCTGCCGACTTCAAGTGACGACGAAGTCGAGGTGGCTCAACGCGAGACCCGCGGCGAGGGTGGCGATCTGCACCGGGGCGGGGCCGGCGTTGCCGTTGGCGTCGTAGTACAGCGCGCCGCT
>JAGFNJ010000078.1 GCA_017592775.1 Candidatus Accumulibacter conexus
GCTCATCGCGCTCCAGCAGCGATTGAAGACGCTTCGCGGCGATCTCGCGACATTGCGGCTCGAACGCGTCCACACGTTCCGGCCGAAAATATTGCACGATCATCCGTCGGTACTCGGTATGCTCGGGGGGATCCATGCCGTCCGGAACGGAGAGATGTCGCGATGCGGCGTTGCTGAAGGTGTCGGGATCCATCAGCACGCGAACGATATCCTGGTGCCGAAAAACGGACCAGCCGAGAAAGTCGCTGTACGCAACCGGACAGCGCTCACGCATCTCGTCGTAGGCAGCTCGCTGATCACGCTGGACGGCGTCGGATTTCGGGTCCCAATCCGGTTGCAAGATATCGTTCACGGTCGTTCCTTCCTCATCGTCTTAGAGTAGCGGCCCCCGCGCTCGACGATGAAAGGCCGGCCGCGCAGGCATTCATTGTTTGCTCGCCAGACGGATCAGTCGATTGGTTTCCACCCCGGGTGCTGGAAGTAACGGCCGTACTGATTCACCGCGCCTACGGTCTGCGCTGCTCCGGCAGCCGGCGTGGCTTTCGACTTGCCCTGCATCGCGTCGGCACCGGTACTGAGTTCGGCGACGATGAGGTGCAGGTTTTCGTCTGCTGCGGGGTCGAGCTTGCACTCGGTGACTATCTTGGCGATGTGCGCCTCGACCAGGCTGCCCAACGCCTTGTACTCGTCTGCCGTCAGCGTTCCGTGGTGGATGGCTGTCGCTTTCGCGACCAGCGCGGTGCGGATGTCGCTCATGTTCCGGCGCAGCGGCTCGTCCGTTGCCCACTTCTTGCCGTGGTCGAGCATCAACTTGGTTGGCGCAGCCGCTGCGTGCTGGTGCGAATTGGTGGCCGAAGCAGGGGTGGCAGAGGCGGGGGCGGCAGAGGCAGGCGCGCCGATGGCGAAGGTAGTGAGCAGGGCGGCTGTGAGCAGGGTACGGTGGATGTTCATGGGATTCTCCTCAATGTTGAACAACAATGATCTCCGGATCGTCAGCATGCTCGACGAGCAGCGTCCGGACGCGGTCTTGCCATAGTGACTGGAACTGTGCGGTCTGCTCGGCGGTGGCAGTACCGGCGACGCAGCGCGGCATCAGGGAAGCGATGCGCGCATCGCCCGGCAACCGCTCCAGCCGGGCGGAGACAATGGCCACCGTACTGGTGTCCTGCCGCGTGAAACGCAGCTGGCCGGGGATGTCGGCGCCAAAGGACAGCAGGCAACGACGATCAAAACGCCCTGCAATTCCCTTGAAGCCGGTATCGTTGCTCGCACCGGTGAGCAGGCTGACGACATTGGCAACGACGCCAGCAACCCCGGTGAGTCGGTCATCCCGGAGCTCGACGCGGATGCCACCGCGCTCGGGAAAGGCTGCCGGGTAGAGGGCGCGCATGGCTGCGCGGGTCATCAGATAGGCGGAAGCGACGGTCGGGCACGAATGCCCGGCGAGCTTGACCGCGTCGCTGTAGGTGTATTCGATGATACCGTCCTCCGCCGCCCCGAGGAACCGGGCCAGTGGGTCGCGAACGGTAATTCGTGGTGCAGATTCAAAAAACTCCGGGAAATTCATGAGTTCGTTCTCCTCGGGACAGTCGCGCTTGCCAAACGGACACTACACACTTAAAATAGTAACCACTTACTTACAGAAATGCAAGCTGACCACCATCATGGATATTCAGGGCAGCGTCCACAAGGCTTCTCGCCAACGTCTGAGCAGCGACGAACGACAGCGCGAGATCGTCGCTGCGGTACTTGCGCTGGCCCGCGAGCGCGGGCCGGATGCGATCACCACGCAGGCCATCGCCGACCGGATCGGCGTCACGCAGGGGGCAATCTTTCGTCACTTCCCGCACAAGGAGGCGATCTGGATGGCGGTCTTTGCCTGGGTCCGGGAATCGCTTGGCAGGCTTTTGGCGACCGCTGTGGCGCAGCGCCAGTCGCCGCTGGCGAAGATCGAGGCCGCGTTCTTCGCGCACGTGACCTTCATCGCGACCAACCCCGGCGTTCCCCGCGTACTGTTCCACGAGCTGCAATATCCCGGGGATTCGCCGGTGCGCGCCGAGGTCCAGGCGATGATCGCTGGCTACCGCGAGCGGTTGACCGCACTGTTCACCGAGGCCAGGACGGCCGGTGAGCTTCCCGCCACGCTGGATACCGCGCTGGCGCCGGTGCTGTTCATCGGCGCGGTGCAGGGCCTGGTCATCGAGTCAGCGCTCGCCGGCAACGAGGACGCAATGATGGCGCGTGCGCAGCAGATGTTCCCGCTGCTCGTGCACGGCTATCGCGGGCCACAAGAAGCATGAACGTGCGCTTTTCCCGCAAGGCGGTCTTGAGCGCAGTCGCCGTCGCCAGTGTACTGTTGCTCGGCTGGCTGGCGACCAGCCAGGGACCGCTGGCGCCAACCAGGGTGACTTTGGCCAAGGTACAGCTGGGGCCGCTGCTGGCGAGCACCTTCGGCATCGGCACAGTCGAGGCTCGCCGCAGCTATGCACTGGGTCCGACGACGGCCAGCCGCGTGGCGCGCGTGCTGGTCGACCAGGGCGATGCCGTCACGGTCGGGCAACTACTTGCCGAACTCGATCCGGTTGACCTCGACGATCGCGTCGCGAGCGGCAGACTCGTCGCACAACGTGCCGCAAGCGCTGTCCGCGCGGCGCAAGCTGAGCTGGTCGCGGCGCAGAGCCGTGCGCGAGTTGCGGTCGCCAGTGCGCGTCGTTCCGCCGAACTACGCGCACGCGGTTTCTTCAGCCAAGAGGCTGCTGACGCCAAGCAGCAAGAAGCCAATGCCGCGACGGCGGCAGTGGACGCCACGGCCGCCCAAGTGGCGGCGGCGCGGCGCGATCACGAACGCGCGCTGGCCGATGTTGCCGGTGTCGGCAAGCTGCGCGCGCAGGCACTGCTGGCAAGTCCCGTCGATGGCATCGTCAGTGCGCGACTGTTCGAACCGGGATCGACGATCGTTGCCGGGCAGGCCGTGCTGCAGGTCATTGACCCGGCGAGCCTGTGGGTCAGGGCGCGCATCGACCAGGGCCAGGCCGGCGGCGTGCGCGTCGGACAGTCAGCCGAGATCGTGCTGCGCTCGGATGCCAAGCGTGCCTACCCGGGCGAAGTCCAGCGCGTCGATTGGCTAAGCGATTCGGTCGCCGAAGAGCGGATCGTCAATGTCGCCTTCGCGGCGATTCCCGACACACTCTCGATCGGAGAGCTGGTCGAGGTGATCATCGGCACCGCTGAACTGCCCGATGCACTCTGGTTGCCGGCGGCAGCGGTGAAGCGTGTGGACCGACAGGACGGCGTGTGGCGCATCAAGGACGGGCGCGTCGCGTTTCATCCGGTCGAGGTCGGCATCTCCACCCTGGATGGCCGCAGCCAGATTCTTGCTGGTCTGGCAGCAGGCGACGAAGTGGTCGTACACAGCGAGCAGGCATTGCAGCCCGACGCGAAAGTCAGGGTCGTCGTCGCCATCGTCGGTGCCAGGCGATGATCAATCTCGCCGGTCGCGACATCCTCAACGGCTGGGGCAAGTTCGTCTTCACCGGCCTCGGGCTCGGCTTGCTGATCGGCGTCACGCTGTCGATGGCCGGGATCTATCGCGGACTGGTCGATGACGGACGCGTCCTGCTGGGCAATGCTGGGGCCGATCTCTGGGTCGTGCAGCGCGACACACTTGGCCCCTACGCCGAGCCGTCGAATGTGCGCGACGACGCCTATCGCGCCTTGCTTGGCGTCAAGGGGGTGGTCGAGGCCGGCAATGTCACCTACCTGACGATGCAGATCGAAGATCAGGGCCAGGATGTACGGGTGATGCTCGTCGGCTTCCAGCCCAGACACCCCGGTGAGCCCGGCTACCTCGTCGCCGGACGTCCGATCACGCGTTCGCACTACGAGGCGATTGCCGATATCAAGACCGGCTTCCGCCTTGGGCAGCGCATCCGTATCCGACGGCACGAGTACACGGTGGTCGGGTTGACCAGCCGCATGGTGTCGTCGGCTGGCGACCCGATGGTCTTCGTCCCGCTGCGCGATGCGCAGGAAGTGCAGTTCCTCAAGGACAACGATGCGTTGGTCAACGAGCGCGCGCGCATCGCTGCCAATCCGGCGTTCAGCCGCCCCGGTGTACCGGGACTGCTCGAGGCCGTACAAGCCAGCCAGGCGAGCAGCCGGACGGTGAATGTCGTCATGCTGCGGCTCGCCACGCACGCCGATGAAGCGACCGTAGCCAGCAACATCCGGCGCTGGAAACACCTCGAAGCCTATACGCGTGCCGACATGGACGGAATCCTTGTCGCCAAGCTGATCGCCACGTCTGCGAAGCAGATCTTCATGTTCCTGGTCATCCTGGCGATTGTCAGCGCGGCCATCGTCGCCTTCATCATCTACACCATGACCCTGAACAAGGTCCGCGAGATCGCGGTGCTCAAGCTGATCGGGGCACGCAACCGGACCATCGCCGCCATGATCCTGCAGCAGGCGCTCGGCCTGGGTGCGATCGGTTTTCTCGTCGGCAAGACTGCGGCGACGCTGTGGGCACCGATCTTC
Organism: Candidatus Accumulibacter conexus; assembly: GCA_017592775.1. Taxonomy (GTDB): domain Bacteria; phylum Pseudomonadota; class Gammaproteobacteria; order Burkholderiales; family Rhodocyclaceae; genus Accumulibacter; species Accumulibacter conexus. The sequence continues at coordinate 4,537 of JAGFNJ010000078.1, forward strand.
CCCAAGTACGTCCTGCTGCTCCCCGGGGATGCCGTGCGCGGTGCGCTGCTGGTGCTGGCGATTTGCGCGCTGGCAAGCGTCGTCGCCATCCGCGCCGCGTTGCGCGTCGATCCGGCGACGGCGATCGGGGGATAGATGCCCGCGGCGATCGAAATCAGCGGCCTGACCAAGCGCTACGGCGTCCGCGATGCAGCGGTTGATGCCCTGAAGGGCGTGGACATGATCGTCCAGCCCGGCGAGGTTGTCGGGCTGATCGGCCCCAGTGGCTCCGGCAAGAGCACACTGCTCAAGTGCCTGGGTGCGGTGATCGAGCCCAGCGCGGGGCGAATGGCGCTGGCCGGCGAGGCGATCTACGACAATGGCTGGCAGGTGGCCGATCTGCGCGCCTTGCGTCGCGATCGCATCGGCTTCGTCTTCCAGGCGCCGTATCTCATTCCTTTCCTCGACGTCACCGATAATGTGGCGTTGCTGCCGATGCTGGCCGGTGTGGCCAACGCCAGTGCGCGCGAGCGCGCGCGGGCGATGCTTGCGGCACTCGATGTCGGGCATCGTTCCCAAGCACAGGTGGCGCAGCTGTCCGGCGGTGAGCAGCAGCGGGTGGCGATCGCTCGCGCACTGGTCAACCAGCCGCCGATCATCCTCGCCGACGAGCCGACGGCCCCCCTGGACAGCGAGCGCGCATTGGCTGTGGTCCGCATCCTCAACGAGATGGCACAGCGCTTTGCGACAGCGATCATCGTCGTCACCCACGACGAAAAGATCATCCCGACCTTCCGGCGGATTTATCACATCCGTGACGGACGCACCTATGAGGAAGCCGGCGAGGGGCGGGCCGCTTGATCCGCGGAGGACGAGAAAGAGACGCTCGGCGATCGTCGGCAGCCGGGATTTGCGCTCGCGTGCGCGAGCTTGTTGCCTAAACCTCGCCTAAGCCTCGTCGATCCCCCGGCGCGCGCGCATCGCGCGTCCGATGCGAGCGAGATCATCGTCGCTCAACAAGCGCGCAGCCATGGGCAGGAGTTCCTTTTCCTCGCGCTCGATGTGGCGTTCATAGCGAACGGCCAGCGCTTCGACATCGTCAGCGACCAGTGACACCTGCTCGCCGGCGGCGATCCTTTCGAGGATGCCGCGCAGGTGTCGCCAACACGCTTCGAGCGCGCGGTGATCGACTTTCAGCCCGTCGATCACTTCGCGCAGGCAGATGGCGTCAGAACCGGCCATCGACTCGATCAACGCCGGGAAGAGGTCGTCTTCCTCATCGGCATGATGGTGCCTGGCGGCGGTGTCGAAGTAGCGTATTACCCTGGTCGCCGCCGCACGCGCTTCTTCGTCGACGCCATGAACCAGCAGGTGTGGAACCAGGCGCCGCAAGGTCGCGCATTGCGTTTCAATTCTGCCATGGCAGGCGGAAAGCATCTCCAGAGGCGCCTCGGTTCCGACGGTCGGTGCGGAGAATCCAGGAATGCTTGTCGTCACTTCAAGGCCCTGTCGCTCGGCTTGTCTTGCGCGGCAGCCGAAGACTGTGCGACTGCCTTGAGGTGGCGGGCGGTACAGTCCCGGCCGATGGCCAGGGAACCGATGATCGTGCCGCTGCCGTCCCTCACCAGGCCGAAGCTCAGTTCCACGTAGAGCTTGCTCCCATCCTTGTGCACCGAGCGGGTTGTGAGTACCTGGTTCCGGTACTTGCTCTGGCCGCTGTCAACCGCTTTGTGAAAGCCTTCCCAGTGTGCTTTCCGGAGCCGTTCCGGAATGATCACGTCGAGGCTTTCGCCGAGGACTTCGGCGGCGGAATGGCCGAACACGGTTTCAGCACCATGATTCCAGACGCGGATCGCTCCCTCGCAATCGGCGAAAATGATCACATCCGGGGCCTGATCCACGATCGCCTGATAGAGATCGGAATCTGTATCCGCACACGCGGCAGTTGCCTGCATCCTGGAACTCCTTTCCACTTGGTCGAATGAGACAAGCGCTCGCCGTCGTTGCTATTTGCGGCCGAGCGTGGTGAGGTCGGGCACCGTGAATGTTCCCTGCAAGGACAGGAGCTCACGGCTATGAAGGCCAGCCAGTTGCTCAACGCATTCGTTGCCTTTTCTTGTCAGTTGCACGTCCACCTGCCGCCGGTCGCTGCTGCTGACGCTACGCTGTACTAGTCCGGCCGCCTCGCACCGAGAAATCAGCGACACGACCCCATGATGCTTCGCCTGCAGGCGTTCAGCGAGTTCGCCGACGTTGGCCGATTCCCGTCCGGGAAAGCCTTTGATCTGGAGCATCAACAGATACTGCAAGGGGGTTATCCCGGCCCGCTGCGTCAGATCTTCGCTGAAGCGCAGGTAGCGGCGCAGCTGGTAGCGGAAGTCGGCAAGCGTTTCGAAATCGGCCTTGGACATTCGCTGCTCGGACATTTCTGCAGGGAACCTTCCCGTAAGTTTGTATCACAGTATGATATGGTTGGCTGGATGCAATGGCAAGTTGCCTGGGCGCGGTGTTTCGCAAACTTCTCCTGGCAATAAAGTCCTTATCCCGAGGTATCCACAGGCAAAGACGACTCAACTAAACCCGATGACTATCGACCCACATACCCACGGCCTGTCAACACTCTGCATTCACGCCGGCACGCATATCGACCAGACCACCGGCGGCGCGTGCAGCCCCATCTTCACTTCCACGGCCTACGCGTTCCCGAATCCGGCCAACGCGAACATCTACCCGCGTTACTTCAATACGCCCAACCAGCAGGTCATCAACCGCAAGCTGGCAGCGCTCGAAAAGGGCGAGGGGGCGCTTGTCTTCGGCTCGGGCATGGCGGCGATCTCCACCTTGCTCCTTGCTAATCTCAAACCTGGCGATCACGCCATCTTCCAGAACGATCTCTACGGCGGCAGTATGCGGCTGATCAGCAGCGAACTGCCGCGGCTCGGCGTGCAGCTTTCCTGGGGGGCGAACGTGGCGGACTTCGCCGCTGCCTTGCGACCGGAGACGCGGCTGATCTACGTCGAATCTCCGTCGAATCCGCTGCTGGATTGCGTTGATCTGGCCGAAATGGCTGCGCTTGGGAAACGCCACGGCGTTTTGACCGTCATCGACAACACTTTTGCCACGCCGATCAATCAGAACCCGCTTCCGCTGGGTATCGATGCGGTCATCCACAGTGCTACCAAGTACCTCAACGGCCACAGCGACGTAAACGCGGGCGTGGTCGTTGCCTCCGCTGAAATCGTCAGCCGCGTGACGGGGAGTGCCGTCAACTTCGGCGGAATGCTCGATGCGCACGCCTGTTCTCAACTGGAACGTGGACTGAAGACACTGGCCCTGCGCGTGCAACGGCACAATGAGAATGCCGAGACGCTGGCACGTTTCCTTGCCTCGCATCCGGCGGTGTCCAAAGTCAATTATCCCGGCCTGCCCGAACATCCCGACCACGCCATCGCGGCACGCCAGATGCGCGGGTTTGGCGGCATGCTGTCGTTCGAGCTGCGTCAACCAGAGCAGCTGGATCGCTTGTTGAGCCGGCTGCGTATCGTCATGCCGGCCCTGAGTCTGGGCGGCGTGGAAAGCCTGTTTTGCGTTCCCAGCCGCAGTACACACCGCACCATGACGCCTGCCGAGCGACGGCGTGCCGGCATCAGCGATGGCCTGTTACGCGTCTCTGCAGGCATCGAGGATGTGCAAGACCTGATCGAGACGACTTCACCGACGCACTGGCCGGGGATGATCGTCGTTCCCCGGCCTCCACGAGGGAATCTCCCTTATGAGCAGCACTGACAACACGCAGCCCGCCCCATTGATGATCGTCGGCGAAGTGGCGTCGTCGGGCCTTGCCCGCGGACCCGCCATGCTGTGCGATTGCGCCCGAACGCAGACAGCCGTTCCGCTCCGGCAGGTGAGCGCGGCGGAGGTGCAAACTGAGGTCGAGCGTTTCGATGCCGCGGTGCTTGCCGCCGAGGGCAAGCTGCGGGAAGTTCAGGAGAGCGTCCGGCGGACTTTGGGGAAGGACGAGGCGGAGATTTTCGAAGCGCAAGTCCTCCTCCTGCGCGACGTGCAACTGCGCGATGCGGTGCGTGCGCTTTGCCTCGAAAAGCGGATGAATGTGGAGGCTGCGGTCGAAGAAGTGATCAAGCAATTGATGGACTTGTTCGGCCGCCTCGAAGATCCCTACTTCCGCGAGCGTGCCACCGATCTGTACGACGTCGGCAGACGCCTCCTCGATCACCTGGCGGAAAGCGGACTGCCGGATGTTCCGGTTGTCCACGAGGGATGCGTGATCGTCACCAGCGAAATTCTCGCCTCCGTCGTTGCTCGCCTGGAAGGCCAGGGCGTGCGTGGCTTGATTGTAGAGAAAGGCGGCCTCACGGCGCACGCCACCATCCTTGCCCGCTCGCTCGGCATCCCCACGCTCGTGCAGGTGCCGGAAGCGACCGCGAAGATCCGTGCGGGCGATCTGGTGATCGTCGATGCTCTGGCCGGACGCGCCTTCATCAATCCTCAGGCCGATATCCTGAGGAAGTACGATCAGGTGGACGACAACCTGAAAGCTCACCAGGGCGTCCTGAAGGGCTTGATTGGTCTGCCGACGGTCACACACGATGGCGTCGAAATCAAGCTCTGTGCCAACATCGGCCAGACTGCCGACGCGCTGGCAGCGGCGAATGTCAAGGCTGATGGGGTTGGACTGTATCGCACGGAGTTCGTCTTCCTGGTCCAGGATCATTTCCCGTCGGAAGACGAGCAGTACCAGTTCTACCGCGCCACGGCGGAGCACCTGCAACCGGCGGAAACGGTGATCCGCGTTCTCGATGTCGGCAGTGACAAACCGCTGAGCTATTTCCCGCTGCCGCGCGAAGCCAATCCGGCCATGGGCTTTCGGGGCATCAGGCTGCTGCTCGCGCATCCCACCCTGCTGCACACGCAACTGCGGGCCATCCTTCGCCTGAGTGCCTCGCATCCGGTCGCCATTCTTCTGCCGATGATCGACGGCATAGACGAGTTGCGTGCGGCGAAAGCGGCGATCGAACATGCGAAGGAGGAACTCGCCGCAGCCGGCCAGTCGTTCGATCCGCTGATCCCGGTCGGGGCGATGATCGAGACGCCTTCAGCGGCGATCCTCATCGAGCACCTGGCCGACGAGGTCGACTTCTTCAGTGTCGGCAGCAACGACCTCGTCCAGTTTCTGCTGGCTGCCGACCGGATTCGTGGTGAAATGAAGTCCACCTACGATCCCTTGCATCCGGCAGTCATCCAGGTGCTCGCCAAGCTGGCGACGGTGGCCAGGAGAAAAGGAACACCAATCTCCTTGTGCGGCGAAATTGCCAGTGACCCCACCTACACCAACCTCTTGATCGGCCTCGGATTTCGAAGTTTCAGTGTCAGCCCGGGACGGCTGCTGGACATCAAGCACGCCATTCGCTCGACCGACCTGCAACAGGCTGAAAAGCTCGCCGAGCAGGTTCTGTCGGTGCACTCGACGCGCGACATCCGGGCGCAGGTGCAGGACGACTGGAACCGGCGTCGCCCGGTTTCTTCGCCCGAGTTCAACGGCCCAACAGGCCCCGTCGGCACCTCGCTCGCGGTGAGACACGACGTTGCTCGGCAGCGCTTCGAGGCGCAGGCAGGGGAAAGCGCCCCGGCGTTTCTGAGCTACCGCGCCGAAGGCGAGCGCGTCATTCTGAAGCACACCTTCGTGCCGGACGCGCTGCGCGGCCAGGGAATCGCCGCTGATCTGGTTCGTGTCGCCCTCGAGGAGGCGCGGCAACTGCACTGGAAGATCGTCCCGCGCTGTGCGTATGTCGCCGGCTTTATTGAACGCCACCCCGAATTTTGCGACCTTGTCGACCGGCAGGAAGGAAACCTGGACTGAAGCAAGTACCTCGGGCTGGGGTGCGTTGAAGCCGGGTCCATGGAGTCGTTGCGGCGGGATTCACGAGGGCTGTTTTCCCCGAAAATGCCGGCTCACAAAGAACGGCGGACTGCGTGAACGAGATCATTTCGCAACTGCTTCCGGAGCATCGAAATCTGGGAAAACTGGTCGGACCACTTTCAGACAACCTGATCTCACGGATTTTGCGAAGTACCGAGTTGCAGGATCAAGCGGAGGTTGGAGCGTGGGAAGACGGTCTCGGTCGCGTTCAACTCGTCACAGAGTGTGCGGACGGCGCGGTCCGAGACGCCATTGGCCAGATGGTGGAGGCGAACGGTCAGGGTGCCGGCCTGCGGGTCGGGCAGCAAGTCGGCTTCGGTCGTGTAGATCGCGCGTAGCAAGCTCCGGGCCTCGTCCGGGCGGGCAAGAAGCGGTGCCAGGACGTTGGCCATCGCCGTTTCGGCACGGTAGGCGATCATCTTGAGCGTGTCGAGCAATTGCTTGCTGTGGGTGCTCAGCCGGCGAAACCGGCTTTCTTCCGGCAAATCCTTGGCGTCGAGAT
>JAGFNJ010000079.1 GCA_017592775.1 Candidatus Accumulibacter conexus
TTTTTCAACAGCATCAGTCTGATCCGGCCGGTGATGCTTGGCGTCGGCGGTTTCCCATTGAGCTGGCCGCTCCAGGACCACAAGCGGTCACTGAGTTTTCGTGGTTGGCTGACGGCAAACGACCCAGAGCAGTCGTTCCGATTTCTCGCCGGAACGACTGCTCCCAGCGATAGCAGCCGGTAGTTGAGCGCGTAGCATCGAAGCTGATCGTGAGCGGGTTAGACCGAGTAGCCGTTCTTCGCCGTCTTTAGGAGAGATTGCCCGTAGCTACTTGGCTGCTTGATCTGCCTGCTTGCGAACACGTTGATGGCTAGGGCCAGCTTCCCACGGGTAGCGGTGAGCTGTTCGAGGCCCGCCGGCGTCACAACGAGGTAGCAACCCTCGCCCCATAGAGACTCCGCATCGATATCAACCGGGCCGGCATCACGCCACCAATAGAGCTTTGCGACCACAGCTCCGCTCGGGTCGAGAAAGACGCTGGGCTCTTCGTCATGCGCGCGCCAGCGAAGCCGCTTCACCCAGTTCGGGCACAACGCGAACGAATAGGCCGCTGCGTCAAAGCCCATGTCTACGGAGCAAACAACTCGCCTTATCAGCGTTGGCGCCAGGTCATTGTCAAGTGCGACGTACTGGCCAAGCCAAACAACGATGGGCAGCCTGGCATAGCAGTCGTCGAAGACTTCACTGTCAATCTGTGCCGAGGGTGCTCTAAAACGGTAGAGGCGGTGCTCCGACAGGCGTGGCTTGAGGATATTGAAGCGAGACACTTCGGCCGCGACTTGGCCGTCGCGGTGTGCTGGGAAGGGGGCAACGTCGCCGTCCACTTCGTCAACCCACTTCCGTTCCCGCTCGGACCAACCCGCACTTCGGTCAAACAGCGGCATTCGGATCCACTCGGGACGCACTCGCGGGACCTTCAGCGGCCGAGGCGGAAGCGGGCAACCCAAACGCTCCAACAGCGTCGGGTTGTCGCGGCCGTTCAGCTTGCCGGCTAGCCGTAGTTCTCCCGCGACGTGGCGAAGGGCGGCAATCGCAATGTAGGCATGGGGCTTCAGGTAAGTCATCTGCATGTCGAGGGCGCGTAGCTGAGCCTCAAGCCTTTCGACGCCAGAGGGCCCGAATGCCTCAAGTCCACCCCAATCTTGGATAAACATCGCTGCGCGCTGGCGGACTGTCATCTCGTCGATGCCTGCCACCTTCGCAATGTGCTGTGCAGTCGAGCGCAACATCTGGGTCCAGCCAAGCGGCGACTCGACGCGCATCGCACCAGTTCTCTCGTCCGTGAAGACAGCGTCACCCTCTGAGGGGGGCTCGAGTTCGAGGCGATAGAAGAGCGGCAGTGGCATCGCGTCCAAGGTGACAGCCAGCCCCCACCGATGCGACAAGAGCGCGGCTGACTCTGCCACCGCGATGTCACGGTGACTGATCAACGCAGCCACGGCGCTGCCTAACTCGGGTGCAAGGTCCGCGCTGTCAGCAACCAGCAGCGTTCCGAGCGCCTGCAAGGGGGCATCTAGCTCGCCGCCTATAAGTCGCCGCATAAGGGACTTGAACAAAGATTGACCGAGTCCGGCTTGCCTTGCCAAGCTCAGCGTGCAGTTGCGTGCGTGTCGCTGAACTTCTGCAACAGGCAGCCGATAGGCAAAGTGCAGCAAATCCTCAAGAAGATCCGTGTCGCTGAGCGGTAGCTCACTCGGCTGAAAGGGCCGCCCCAGCTGGAACTCACGAGTGCAGGCCATCTGCTCCTCCAGCAGTGACCAGATGGCCGGCCAATCCGGCGTCGTGCTGATTACCGGCAGTATCGAATCCAGCTCTGTCAGCAACGACTGGTTGCTCTCCTGGCCCGCCGTCACTGAATCGACGATGTTCTCGAAGGCAGCGGAGGACGCGCCTAGTCCCTCCAAGAGCTTTTTCGCCTCAAAGTAGAGGAATTTGCCGCCACCCATCCACTGGCTCCAGGAGCTCCAAGGGTCCTTGCTTGTCTCGTAGCCTTGCATCAGCTTTTTGGCGTACTCGACATCTCCCGCCGCAGCCAACCGTCTAACCATCAGGAAGCGGCAGCGCGCGTCGTCCTGCAAGACCTGCCAGCGCTCAAACATCCTCTGCACCAGATGAAGCGGAGCCGTCTCGGCCAGATCTCTGAAACGGTACGGGGCGTTGTAGTTCAGCTCGTCGCCATCTGCTTCAAAGGCGCGCTCAAGCTCCTCAAGAGTGGTCTCCGAGTCGTACTTGCTGGGTGTATATGAGTGCCGCGGTTCCGGCGCTTCCGATGCCCACCGAGCGATAGCGGCGTCGAGCTCGGCGGATGAGAACCCTTGTTTTCCAGCAGCGGTGCGAAGGCGCTTGAGCAGTTCGACCCTCTCGTGTGCTCTGCTGGCTACCTCGATTACCCCCAATAGCATCAGCGCGAGAGGCTCAATCTGGCCGGGACCTGCAGCATCGGCTGCGACGTCGATGAAGTCGCCGACATTGTACGGATCCCTGTAATGCGGTTCCATGTAGAACGGCAGGCACAGTCCACACCAGACCGTCGCGCAAGCCAAGACGGGTTCAGGGCTTCGCCGGACCATCCCCGTCATTAGCAGGTCAACGCGGTTCGGCCAGCCAATCAAATGCCAATCCGCCAGTGTCTTTGACACCTCGAAACCGAAGCGAGGTCCGACCTGCATCGCTTCCTCAATGAGCGACATCGTCAGGCGATGCGCGGCCGACGACCCTTCCGTTTCGGTCATGCCGCCGACCTGACGCATCAAGTTTGAGACCCGCTTGACACGGTTCTCCGGATCGGCGGCGTTCGCGAGGACCAGGATGTCTCGCCAGATTGCGTACAACGGGTCTTTTTTGGGGGGCAACGCGTACCCAAGGCATTGCTCGGGAACGATCGCCAGCAACTGTTTCGCCCGCTCTAAGTCCCCGACCGCTGCCAACGCGATGGCCAAATCCGCCAACCCGTCGATCTGCTCGCTTGGCGTGCTCTCTTGAAGCTCTGCCACGAGGGCGTTGAGCCGGTCGACGGCCGCCACCCTGTCGCCGTCAACCCGATACGCATCGATGGCCAGTTTGCGTCGCAGGTACGCAGTACCCCCCAGCGTCGATGAGGCGATGGCTGCGTCAACTTCTCGAAGTACTGCGCGGTACTCATCCTCGCCACACTTTGCGCCAAGCCTCAGCAGCGCTTGTGCGAGCACGGGGACCGCTTTGAAGGCTTGATGAATGCGATATGACTCGCTGCCGCCTTGTGATGTCAGACGTAGGACGTACCCAAGGGCAACGCGGGCTTCGTCCTGGATGCTGCCTGCCGGCATGGTTGCGTTGTCGACCGCGACGCGACCTAGCAGCACGCCTATCGTCGAGGCGTACTGCTGGAACGGGTGAAGGAAGCTGTGCTTCGACGGTGTCGCGCTCGGCAGCGGCTTATTGAGCAGTGTGCAAAGCCTCGCGTGATGCATCACCGCGCCGACCAAATCACCCAGCCCAGCCAAGTCCGTCTCATCGTCGCACATGGAGATCATCGGTGCGACCAACTTGGCGAACAGGGCCTCGGCTAGGTCATGGCGACCAGCTTCGAATGCAATCAGTGCCATCCGGCGGCGGTAGCCGTTGGGCACCTCTCCGAAGCCAGGAAGGGCGGCAGCAGCATCAAGCAGGGCAAGTGCTTGCGCCACTTCGCCACGCCGACTTGCCACAAGCCCTGCATGAACCATGACAGACGACTTGTCTTCGTCGGCTACCCCGAGCTTGCTGCAGAGTTCTTGTGGATCGGCGCCAACCTTCTCAAGAAGCATTGCCTCGGCGGCTTCCCTCCTCAGATGCTGGCGCAGCGCGACGACAGTTTCTGGATCCACCTTCTCGGGCTGGCGTAGCCCCTCCGCGGCTAGGTGGTCAATCGCTGTTTGGATCTGCTCGGTGTCTCGGAAGTGGACGGCGCGCCTTGCCCACCTTTCGAATTCCTTGATGTTGTGGTCGTGCCCGTGGTTCTGGAACTCGGAGGTATGGAGCTGCGACAGTGGTTCGAGGCTTTCAAACAGCTCCTTCCCACGCTCGAAGTCGCCTCGCGCCAACAGGGCGTCGACGACCTCGTAGCCCTGGCTGGGGAAGTACTGCACGAAGGAGAGGGCTGCATCAATGTCCCCGACCGCTAGCATCGCTAGCGGAAGCTGGTTGGCATACTCAAGGGCTGCTTCGCGCCGCCCCACTTCGTCACGACACAGCAGCAGCCGTGCGAAGGCGGTCGCGTCGTGCGTTTCACGCACTGCCAGCAGAGCCAGGCGGATATCGGCATGGATCTCGGCGATAGAACGCCCGTCAGCCAGTTGCTGCCTGAAGCGAGCGGGCATCGCCAGTGCAAGTACATCGGCACCGTCGCCGGCACGAGCGCGGTAGCGCAGCTCAAGCCAGTGCTGCGCAGATTCGGGCGGCGCGTTCTTCGCCAACTGGGCGAGGTCGCGGTACACGCGCTGCGAGTATTCGGGATCAACGCTTCCGAGGCGGGTTCGCGGTTGAGCGATGACGAACAGCCTAAAACTGTTGTGGAAGACGCTCCACCCCCGGGATGAACTGCGGAGCAGGTGCCGCGCAACGATCAGGGCGCGTTCAATCGCGGGCTCCTTGACCATCGTGGCCAGCAGCCGCAGGTCCATGGGTGCCTCAGCCCGAGCGATGAAGCCCAGCACCTCTATGGCATCGACATCGCTTGCGATCTCGCGCCAAGCTGCGGTGTACACAGTCTCAATATCGCCGTCGAACGGCATCCCGCCGCTGAGAAGGTGCTTACGGCCGGCTTCGTCCGCGTGCAACAGCGCCTGAATCAAGTAACGCGTTACCAGCGGATGGCCATGCGTGAGATTTCTCAGATCCAATCTTGGAATCTCGGCAGCCAGGCCAAGCGCATCCGCCATGCGGGCAACCTCCTCGCGGCCGAGAGGCCCCATGAGAACCTGTCGCTCGCTCTTCTCCGCTTGCTCTCTTACGGCGGGCTTCAGATTCGCGAGATCCAGGCGCTGCGTGCCGAGCACGAACACAACCCCGTTGGGGATGGCCCCGGGAAAAGGCAGCTCGCCCAGAAGCGAATTGGTCGGCTGCTCTTCGCGAGGCACATGGTCGAGCCCGTCGACGACGATGATCGTTCGAATCCCGTCGCGGTCGAAGCGTTCACCAGCCTGCCGCACCAGGACGCCGAACTGTTCGCGGCGCTCATGCAGCGATTCATCGCGAAGACGAAGTCCAGCCAAACCGCTGTTGCGCAGCTGCGTGCCGACGTCGGTCAGGAAGTTGTCGGCCTCCCCGCGACCCACGCCTTGAGCAGCGCCCGGCACGTACGCCAAGTAGCGAATGAGCCGGACATTTGCCTCAGTGGCCAGCGCAACCTGCAGGAGAGTGGATTTCCCGGAACCAGGCGGTCCTATGAGTGAGACGTAGCCCTGGTCGGCGGCATGCAGCGCGGCTAGCAGCTTGACCTCAGTGTCGCGGTTGCGCTGGACATAGGCGCCGACCGGGAACCGGTGGATGAGCAGAGTCTTGGCGGGATCGCGCCAGCCAAGCTCACGAAGCAGCTCGTCACGCGTCCACCTGTCTTTGTCACGTGCATCGGCGACCAGCTTGGGGAGTACGCAGGCAATCTCAGATGCCTGTCGCGCCTGCTCGGCGTTCAGCTTGTGGGATTGGATGAAGTCGGCCGCGGCACCGCACACCACCCGAAGGCAGTGCAAGAACTGTTCGAAGTCGTCCTCGCCCAGGCCGGCTTCACGGCGCAGGTGGTCGATCAGTCGGCTCCATTCCGGCGTGCACCAATCCGCTAGCGGCCGATTTGGATGCTGCTGGAGCTCTTCAAGAAATGCCGCGCTGTGGGGCGGCGTGCCGTCGCCTGGCTTGTCGGTAATCGACGGAATGTCATTGACAACCAGGCGAATCTCGACACGGCTTCCCGGGTTGTCCTTGCGCAGACATTGCCAAGCATGAACCAGGGGCCTCAATAGGCCGTTGGCGCCAGTAAACAGCGTCTCGACAGTGAAGGTGCCAGGGAACTTGGACGTCTTGAACTGGTGGCCGACCACCAATCCATCGAAGCCAAGTACCAGGTCGTCGGCAATACCCGCGTTGCGGTCGGCGACGCCGATCCAAAGCAACTCGTCGCGCTCGAGCGCTGCGTAGATTGCAGCGCCTGCCCTCTCATACTGGCCGATATACCCACGGAGTGCTCGGCGCTCGCCTTCCGCTGGCGCTGTGGCAGGCGCTGCAGCGGCGGATGGCTTCGAATTCTTGGGCGCTTGCGAGGCCATGGAATGGGATTGGATAGTTGGTGCCAACCTGGACAAAGGGAACCGCTTCAGCATCACCTAGTGCGTCAAGCACCAGAGGGCATGCTGCTGACTCATCGAACGCCACTCTTAACCCAAGTTTAACACGTCAAGAAACAACTCTATCTGAATCAATTGGTTGCGTGCCGGAAAAATATCCAGTGGCACTACAGGCCCGTAATTTCTGATTCAGCTGATCAGTTTTCTGGTTCCTCCGGGTGCGGCGCTGATGCCCAGCGCGCGATAGATCGCCAGCAGGTCGGGTTCGGCGACGGTGGCTTTGCGCACATGCAGGGAGCGGCCGTCACGCTGATTGAAGGTCGCGGTCACCCGGCGTTGTACGGAGAGGGTGTCCCGCAGGGTCGCCCAGCTGTCGGTGATTCCCGCGGCCTTGAGTTTCACGCGCAGGAACTGGACACACTGGTAGGCGATTACCGTGATGAACAGGTGTCCGTCCGAGCGAATCTCCTTGTGGTGATGGATGGGTCGCAAGCCGAGTTCGCTTTTCAGACTGCGAAACACACTCTCCAAGTCGGTCAGCATCGTGTAGGTACGCCAGAGTTTCTCTTCGTCCCAGCCGAGTTCGTTGGTTCGCAGGCAATAGACGCCGGGATGCGTGGCCATCGTGCCGGGAACCGGCACCTTCTGCCAGGTGATCGCCGTCACCGTTTTGCCACTCTCCTCGGTGACGAGATGGACCTGGTAGTGCTGGCTGGCGCCGCGGCTCTTCTGCTTGAGTCGGCCGAGACGTTCCAGCAGCTTGTCGTGGTTCTTTTCACTCCTGGGTTTTTGCAGGCCGGCACTCATTTGCTGCAGGCCGGCTTCGAAACGCCCACAGGATTGCGCGAGCATCGCCTCTTCCTTGAGTTGCCGACTCGGTGAGTGGCAATACAGGCAAAGCTCCTGGCCATCCGGGCTCAGTTCCTTCTGCAGATGCAGCCACTCCTCGCCAGCGGTCTCGATGGTCACGGCGCGGGTCTCATCGAACTGGCGCACCCCCCCGCGACGCACGACCAGATAGCGATAGCCGTGCTCGACCAGCCAAGCGACGTTGGTCTCGGTGGCAACGCCGGCATCCATCACCACCAGCGCGCCCGCCGGGGTCCCCAGTCCGGCGAGCATGGGCGCCAGCGTGCCGGGCTCGGACACGTTGCCGGCGAAGGTCTGTGAGCGCCGCACGAAGCCGCTGCCGTCCAGAACCAACCCGAGCGTCACCAACGGGCAGTCGCCGCGCCTCTCCTTCGAACGCCCCCGCCTGGCCTTGCCATTTCCCTTGGCTTCGCCTTCGAAATAGGTGTTGCTCAGGTCGTACAGCGTGACCGTCTCCTGCAGGTCAAAGAGCGTCCGGGCGGTACTGAACAAACGCGTCTCGATCACCTCCCGATGTTTCATCAAGACGTCCGAGGCGCGATACAGGCTCATGTGCGACATCGACAAGAAGTCGACGTCAATCAACTCGCCCAGCGCGCTCTGCCGTTGCAGCCAGCTCCAGGTCGCCAGTTCCGACCCCGGCTGCCCCATTCTCCCGATCAGATTGCCCAGGATCGATGCCCGCATCACCCCATTGACGCCCAGTTCATTCAGCGTCTCGATCAAACCCAGTTCGTTTGCCGCATGCAGACCGACGTGTTCGACGCCCACCGACCGCGGTTGCGTCATCTGCAGCGAGTCCACGTCGACTTCCTGGAAGTCCGCAGGCGAGCAAGGTTCGCCGGCCAATCCGGCCGTACCCCCCTCCGTCGCCGACGCGACAACCGGTGCGCGCGCAACCAGCTGCGCATGGTAACGCTGCGCTGCACGTTCGACATGCTCCGAGCACTGCAGCGGCAGGAGCCACGCCTGCGGATTCAGCAACTGCTCGATGCGGCTGCACAGGATCGGCCAGTCTTCCTGCTTGAGCGGAAAGTGGCGGCCGAGGTTCAACACCGTGATCTGACGGACCTTGCCCCCAATGCGCTCGGTGCGCACCAGCCGGTAGGTGATGTAGCTTTCGCCAGTCGCCTTGTTGCCGGTTCGCGTTTGTCGGATGAACATGCACCCGATCGTACCGCAAAAGCAAGAGGTTGAAACACCCGGAGCAAACTATTATGGCACTACACAACACCAGAAAAATCCACCGTACGCAAAATCAACGGCTTACGATTGAGCCCTGCCCAGAAAGCTCAATATATGCCTATGGGATGTTAAAGATGGGTTAAGCGAAGTGTGGCCGGCGCCGATCGCAGCGGTCATTCGCGCGGATCGTGAAGGACTCTGTTCAGCCCACAGCCGACATTCGTCCGCCGCTGTTGATCGACTGCATGTGGCCGGCTGCCGACCGACGCCATCCTAACTCACCGGCGGCTTCCCGAGGCATAGCGGTCGGTCAGGCCAGGAAATCGACATCCTCGGTCGGATGGCTGCTTGCGCTCTGAACGGCCCGGTCAACGTCGCCTTTCGAGAAAAGCCTCCACCGCCTGGTTGTGGCCGTCAGCGGACCATGACCGCCGTGGGACCAGGGGACTACTTCACCACGGCAGGATTTCGCCATTCTGGTGCAGGAATCTTCCAGTGGTCTCGATCTTGAGTTCGTCGATGCGCTGCAGGAGCCCGCGAACAGACTCGTCCGGATCGATCTGGCCGTGGCCGCCGGTCATCTTGGTGCGCACAAAGCCTGGGTGCAGGATGACCACAGCGACCCCTCGCGGCTTGAGGTCGTGGGCGAGGGAGACACCGGCCGCATTGAGCGCAGCCTTGCTCATACGGTAGCCATAGCATGCTCCGGAGGTGTTGTCGCCCATGGAGCCCATGCGACTGGTGATGAGCGCGACCTTCGAGCCCGGATGCAGGCGGGACGAGAGGGCCCTCGTGAGAAAGAGTGGCGCCATGGCGTTCACTTCGAACTGCGCGCGAACTTGGTCGGCAGCGACCTCTTCGAGGGAGTCGGCAACGAGCAATCCTGCGTTGTGAATCAGGAGGTCAATCTCGTCGTGTGCGAGCCGTTCGGCGAGCTTGGGCCACGCCAGAGGGTCGGTCAGGTTGATCGGACTTTCGACGCGCACCCCGAGCGCGTCAAGCCCCGGCGAGTGCTGGCGACAGACCGCAACCACGCTCGCTCCGCGGGCCTTGAGCTGTCGCGCGAACTCAAGGCCGATTCCACGATTGGCACCTGTGACGACTGATACGCCCATACCGCTCCTCCTCTTCGATCCGTCTCGAACCCCGCGCTTCGGTGCCCATGCCTTGCCGCCATAGGCGTCACAATCCCATCAGCGGCGACGTGCAAATCATACCAAGGGCATCGTCCACGGGGGCTATCGAATCAGTGCTTCCCCAACGAATTGCGTTTGCGTCCATCTGCCGCGCCGAAAGCGACGAGGCCAACCGCTGGTGCATCCGCCGCAGCTAAACCTCGTTGCTTGATGAAGTCCCTCGACGGCGGTGCCAATGCGGATTGCAAGGGTCTTGCGCCCCTGGTCAAGCCACGGGCACCCGGCGCCAGGCGCTACTGCGTAACGGCGAAGGGTCGACCAAGGGCAACGCGATGCTGCTGGCGGTGGCGGTCAAGAAGCGCCAACTGGGCCGGAAACGGGATCCGGTACGGCGGGCAAAACCACGAAGCAAAAACGGCAAATGTGACCCCGGCGTAACCCCGCAAAAAAGCCCCGGCTTGCGACCGAGGCCAAGTGCTTGATTCTTTGTGGTGCCGCTGCCCGGAATCGAACTGGGGACCTACGCATTACGAATGCGCTGCTCTACCGACTGAGCTACAGCGGCACGGCGATGACTACCACCCATGCAGGAGCGCGATTCTAGCAGTGCCTGCGG
>JAGFNJ010000008.1 GCA_017592775.1 Candidatus Accumulibacter conexus
CGTGTCGCGGTTGGTCGCGGCGTTGGGCAGTGTGTCGAAGCGGAAGACGTCGGCGCCGAGGCCACCCGTCAGGCTGTCGTTGCCGAGGCCGCCGAGCAGGGTGTCGTTGCCGGCACCGCCGTCGAGGCCGTTGGCGCCCGCAGCGCCGTAGAGGAGGTTGCCGAGGCCGTTGCCGGTGAGGTTGGCGGCGCCGGCGGCGAGGATCCAGCCGTTCTCGACGTTGGCGGCCAGGATGTGGCTTGCCAGGTAGCTATGGATCTGGTCGACTCCGCCGCTGACCGGGTTGGCGTTGGTCTCGGTGACGCGGTCGTTGACGTCGTCGAGGTAGTAGGCGTCGTTGCCGTCGCCACCGACGAGGCTGTCGGCGCCGGTCCCACCCCACAGCGTGTCGTTGCCGGCGCCGCCGTTGAGGGTGTCGTTGCCGGCGGCACCGTTGAGGACGTTGGCGCCCGCGGCGCCGGAGAGGAGGTTGTCGAGACCGTTGCCCGTGAGGTTGGCGGCGCCGCTGGCGAGGACCCAGCCGTTTTCGACGTTGGCGGCCATGATGTGGCTTGCCAAGTAGCTATAGATCTGGTCGACTCCGCCGCTGACCGGGTTGGCGTTCGTTTCGGTGACACGGTCGCCGATGTCGTCGAGGTAGTAGGCGTCGTTGCCATCGCCACCGATCAGGCTGTCAGCGCCGGTGCCGCCCCACAGCGTGTCGTTGCCGCCTCCGCCGTTGAGCGTGTCGTTGCCGGCGGCACCGTTGAGGACGTTGGCGCCCGTCGCGCCGTAGAGGAGGTTGTCGAGGCCGTTGCCGGTGAGGTTGGCGACGCCGGCGGCGACGATCCAGCCGTTCTCGATGTTGCTGGCGAGGATGCAGTCCGGGAGGTAGCTATAGACTTGGTCGACTCCGCCGCTGACCGGGTTGGCGTTGGTCTCGGTGACACGGTCGCCGACATCATCGAGGTAGTAGGCGTCGTTGCCGTCGCCACCGATCAGGCTGTCGGCGCCGGTGCCGCCCCACAGCGTGTCGTTGCCGCCTCCGCCGTTGAGCGTGTCATTGCCGGCGGCACCGTTGAGGACGTTGGCGCCCGCGGCGCCGTAGAGGAGGTTGTCGAGGCCGTTGCCGGTGAGGTTGGCGGCGCCGGCGGCGAGGATCCAGCCGTTCTCGACGTTGGCAGCCAGGATGTGGCTTGCCAGGTAGCTATGGACCTGGTCGACTCCGCCGCTGGCCGGGTTGGCGTTGGTCTCGGTGACACGGTCGCCGACGTCGTCGAGGTAGTAGGCGTCGTTGCCGTCGCCACCGATCAGGCTGTCGGCGCCGGTGCCGCCCCACAGCGTGTCGTTGCCGCCTCCGCCGTTGAGGGTGTCGTTGCCGGCGGCACCGTTGAGGACGTTGGCGCCCGCGGCGCCGTAGAGGAGGTTGTCGAGGCCGTTGCCGGTGAGGTTGGCGGCGCCGGCGGCGAGGATCCAGCCGTTCTCGACGTGGGCGGCCAGGATGTGGCTTGCCAGGTAGCTATAGACCTGATCGACGCCCCCGCTGGCCGGGTTGGCGTTCGTCTCGGTGACCGAGTCGAAGACGTGGTCGAGGTAATAGGCGTCGTTGCCATCGCCGCCGATCAGGCTGTCGGCGCCGGTGCCGCCCCACAGCGTGTCGTTGCCGGTCCCGCCGTTGAGGGTGTCGTTGCCGGCGCCGCCGTCGAGGAAGTCATTGCCGGACTCGCCGCCAAGGGCGTTGGTACTGCCGTCACCGCGCAGGAGGTCGGCGTAGGTCGAGCCGGCGAGGTTCTCGATGCCGTCCAGCGTGTCGAGGCCGGCGCCAAGCGTGTTCTGCTGCACGCCCACCGTGCCGAGGTTCACACTCACGCCAGCGCTGGCATCGGCGTAGGCTGCGGTGTCGCTGCCCGAGCCGCCAGCGAGCGTGTCGTCGCCTGCGCCACCGTGCAGCGAATCGTTGCCGCCACCGCCATCGAGGCTATCGTTGCCACCGAGCCCTTCGAGCTGGTTGTTGCCACCATTGCCGACGAGACCGTCACCGAAGTCGCGCGACCCGCGGACGTCTTCGATGTCGTGCAGGCTGTCGGTGCCGCGGTAGCCGTCGCTCGCCAGCCCGGTCGTCAGGTTGACGCTCACGGCGGCGATGCTGCGCTCGTAGTCGACGCGGTCGGTACCTCCCCGGCCATCGATCTGGTCGTCGCCTTCACGCCCTTCGAAGGATTCGAAGGCGGCGCTGTCGCTGCCGGTCAGGGTGTCGTTGTACGCTGAACCGCGGACGCCTTCGATGTGGCGCAGCGTGTCGGTGCCGCCGAAGCCGTCGCTGGCGCTGCCGTCGGCGCCGTCGTTGAGCTGGACGTTCACTGCCGTCGGCGAAGTAGTGTAGTCGACCCGGTCATAGCCCTGGCCACCGTAGATGGTGTCGTTGCCGGCATTGCCGACGAAGTACTCGCCGAGGCCATCGCCAACGCTGCTGCCGTTGGTCGCCAGGCCACCGTTCAGCGTGTCGTCGTGGGCCGAGCCGCGGATGCCCTCGATGTGCCGCAGAGTATCCTGGCCGCCAAAACCGTCGATGGCGATGCCGCTGACGAGATCGACCGAGACAGCGGTCGGCGAACGGTCGTAGGCGGCGATATCGACCCCGCCTCGGCCGTCGATGAAGTCGTTGCCCGCCAAGCCTTCGAAACATTCGGTGAGCGTGCCGTCGCTGCCGAGCAGGGCATCGGCGTAGGCGGAGCCTCGGACCTGGTCGAAGTTGACCAGTGTGTGCCGGTCGAACCCGAGGAAGAACTGGAAGCCAGTCGGAGTCAGCGCGGCTTCGCCAGCCGCCAGGTCAACCCAGGCGGCGTACGGCGCCGACTGATAGCTCACCAGATTGCTGTTTCGCTGGTTGAGCTGATCGGTGATGGCACCGCCGTCGAGGGTATCCTCGCCGAGACCGCCCTCGAACTGCTCGAGGATCAGCGCGCTGCTGCCGGTGATCGAGTCGGCAAGATTGGAGCCCCTGACCTGGTTGATGTGGAGCAGCGTGTCGGTTCCGCCGAAACCGTCGTTCGCCGTGCCGCTGCCGACGCCGGCACCGCCGCCGAGGTCGATCACGACGCCGCTGCTGCTGCCCGAGTAGTCGATCGAGTTGAAGTCGGTGCCGCCGATCCGGTCGCTGATCGTTCCGCCGTCGAGCGTGTCGTTGCCCGCACCCCCGATCAGACGGTCGGCGCCCTCGCCACCGCTCAGGCTGTCGTTGCCCGGACCGCCGCGAAGCTGGTCGTCGCCCGCGAGGCCGCTCAGGCTGTCGTTCCCTTCCAGGCCTTCGATCCAGTCGCTGTCCGCGGTGCGGTCGAGCGGGTCGTCGTCTGCCGGACCGCCGACGATCGGCTCCGGATGATAGCCGTTGAAGTTGCTGGCGACCAGCTCCGTCCTGGTCACTGCCTGCAGGAGCAGCAGCGTCTGGAAGCTTGCCGGCCCGGCACTGCCGTCGGTGTCGATCTCCAGCAGGGTATCCCCTCCCAACTGCGTCAGCCGCGCATGCCCGCTGGCGAAGGGATTGCCGTCAGTGAAGTTGCTCAGCCGCCAGGTCGGCAGGACGATCCTGTCGCCGGATGCGCCGGCAGCGAAGTCGGTGATCGTGTCGGCGGATGTGTCGCCGGACGTGGTCCACGGGTGCAAGCTGTCGGCGCCGGAGCCACCGCTCAGGGTGTCGTTGCCTTCGTCGCCCTGAAGACGATCGTTGGCGTCGCCGCCACTGAGACTGTCGTCGTCCGCTCCACCGTAGAGCGTGTCGCTGCCGGCGCCGCCGCTCAGGGTGTCGTTGCCGTCCCGGCCGTGGATCTCGTCGTCGCCTGCACCGCCGGGGAGAGACTCGGCAGCCGATGTACCGAGAGTCGGATGCGGATTGAAACCCTGCGTGTTGGCCGCGACGAGGCTGTTCCGGTCTACGTTCTGCAGCGTGGCGACCGTTTCGAACACCTCGGCCGAGGCGCCCGCGCCATCGCTGTCGATCTGCAGCAGGGTGTTGGCGTCCGCCTGCAGCAACCGCAGGTGACCGGTGACGAACGGATTGCTGCCGTAGACGTAGTTGCTGATCCCCCACAGATAGCCGGAGAGTTCGTCACCACCGAGACCGGCCTGGAAGTCCGTGATGGTGGCATGCGAGCCGCTGTAGCCGCTCCAGACGTGGAAGTCGTCGGAACCGCTGCCGCCCGTCAGGGTGTCACGGCCGTCGTCACCGTAGAGCAGATCCCTGCCCGCTCCACCTGCCAGGATGTCGTCACCCTGCTCGCCCCAGAGTTCATCGTCACCGTCGCCGCCATCCAGGCTGTCGTCGCCGTCTTCGCCCCACAGCTCATCGTCGCCACTGCTGCCGCTGAGGGTGTCGTCACCCGCAAAACCGTACATCTCCTCGCCACGGGTCGTGCCGGCAAGGAGGTCCGCGCCCGGACCACCGACGATCGGGAAGGGGTCGCAGTAGCCTTCCATGTAGCCGGAACCGAAGTTCTCGGCAGCCAGCTCGCTGGCGACGACATGGTTCAGGATGGCGACGGTGTGGAAGCTGGCGCCGCCGCCCGGACCATCGGCATCCACCTGGAACAGGGTGTCGGGGCCCGCCTGGGTGAGGCGGGCGTGGCCGCTGGCGAAGGGGTTGCCGCCGAGGTAGTTGCTCAACTGGCCGTAGGCGGGAAGCGCGATCTGGTCGCCCGCGAAGCCGACCGTGAAGTCCGTGATCGTGTCGGTCGAGGAGTCGCCGGCGGTCTGCCAGACGGTGAAGTGGTCGCGACCCGCGCCGCCACTCAGCGTGTCATTGCCTTCCCCTGCGGCGAGTTCGTCGTTGCCTTCGCCGCCTGCGAGGACGTCGTCGCCGGCACCACCCCAGAGGGTGTCGGAACCCGCCAGGCCGACGAGGGTGTCGTTGCCCGCAAGGGCGTGGATCTCGTCCGTGCCGGCGGTGCCGGCAAGCGATTCGGGGCCTGCAGTACCGCGGATGACCTGCGGATTCCAGTTGCCGAAGTTCGCGGCGACCAGACTCTCCCGGACGACATTGCTCAGGATCGCCGCGACCTGATGGGTCCCTGCAGCGTCGGGGCCGTCGACATCCAGCTCGAGCAGCGTGTCGGCGCCCGACTGGGTGAGGCGGGCATGGCCGCTGCCGAAGGGATTGGCATTCGGCGTGTAGTTCGCGAAGCGCCCGCTCGGCAGCGCCAGGAAGTCGCCCCCGGGGCCAGGCGCGAAGTCGGTGATCGTGTCGGCCGACGTGTCGCCGGCGGTCTCCCAGACTTGGTAGTGGTCGTTGCCCGCCCCGCCGCTCAGCGTGTCGTTGCCTTCCTGGCCGCTGAGAACGTCGATCCCTTCGCCGCCGTCGAGGCTGTCGTCTCCGGGGCCACCGGCGAGGCTGTCATTGCCCGCCCCACCGCTCAGCGTGTCGTTGCCGGCAAGGCCGTCGAACTGCTCGCTGGCGCCCGTGCCGGTAAAGACATCGGGGCCGGAAGTCCCGACATGTGGATTCCAGTTGCCAAAGTTCCACGCCGTGAGTGCCGACTTGCTGACGTTGCCGAGGATGACGGCAGTCTCGAAGCTGCTGCCACTTCCGGCTCCGTCGAGGTCGAACTCGAGCAGGGTATCGGCACCGGATTGGCTCAGGCGGGCATGGCCACTGCCGAAGGGGCTCGCCCCCGACGTGTAATCCGTGAAGCGCCCGGTGGGAAACGAAGCGATCCGGTCGCCGCCACTGCCGGCGGCAAAGTCGGTGATCGTGTCGGTCGAGGTGTCGCCGTCGGTTTCCCAGACGTGGAAGTAATCCGTGCCGGCGCCGCCGGTCAGCGTGTCGTTGCCTTCCTGTCCGTGGATCTGGTCGAGTCCTTCGCCGGCGTCGATGCTGTCGTCGCCGAGCCCACCGTAGAGGCTGTCATGGCCGGCGAGGCCGACCAAGGTATCGTTGCCGGCCAGGGCGTCGAACTCGTCGTTGCCCGCAGTGCCGGTCAACAGCTCCGGCCCCGCCGTGCCGACGTGCGGATTCCAGCCACCGAGGTTCGACGACGTCAGGCTCGAGCGGCCGACGTTGTTGAAGATGGCGGCGGTCTGGAAGCTGCTGCTTCCTCCCGCGCCGTCGAGGTCGAACTCGAGCAGGGTGTCGGCGGCCGATTGCGTCAGGCGCGCGTGACCGCTGCCGAAGGGGTTGGCTCCCGCCGTGTAGTTGCTGAAGTGCCCGGTGGGAAGCAGGGCGATCCGGTCGCCGCCATTGCCGGCAGTGAAGTCGGTGATCGTGTCGGTCGAGGTGTCGCCGACGCTCTCCCAGATGTAGAAGTAGTCGTTGCCCGCACCGCCGGTCAGCGTGTCGTTGCCTTCCTGTCCGTGAATGTAGTCGAAGCCTTCACCGCCATCGAGGCTGTCGTCACCGAGGCCGCCGTAGAGGCTGTCGTTGCCCGCCAGGCCGCTGACGGTGTCGTTCCCGGCCAGGCCGTCGAACTCGTCGTTGCCGGGTGTGCCGGCAAACGGCTCGGACCCCGGTGTGCCGACATTCGGAATCCAGTTGACCAGGTTCGTCGACACGAGGCTCGACTTGCTGACGTTGCTGAGGATGACGGCAGTCTGGAAACTGCCGCCACCGCCGGGGCCGTCGAGGTCGAACTCGAGCAGGGTGTCGGCGCCTGCCTGCGTCAGGCGTGCGTGGCCGCTGCCGAAGGGGTTGGTGCCCGACGTGTAGTTCGTGAAGCGCCCGGTGGGAAGCGAAGCGATCCGGTCGCCACCATTGCCGGCAGCAAAGTCGGTGATCGTGTCGGTCGAGGTGTCGCCGGTGGTGTCCCAGACGTAGAAGTGATCGGTGCCTGCTCCGCCCGTCAGCGTGTCGTTGCCTTCCTGTCCGTAGAGGTAGTCGAAGCCGTCTCCACCATCGAGGCCATCGTCGCCAAGACCGCCGTAGAGGCTGTCGCCGCCCGCCAGGCCGCCGAGCGTGTCGTTGCCGGCAAGACCGTCGAACTCGTCGTTGCCGGCCGTGCCGCTGAACAGGTCATCTGCCGAGGTTCCGACATGTGGACTCCAGCCACCGAGATTCCACGACGCCAGCGCCGTCCTGCTGACCTGGTTGAGGATGAGCGCCGTCTGAAAGCTGCCGCCGCCTGCGCCGTCGAGGTCGAAGTCGAGAAGGGTGTCGGAGCCGGACTGGGTGAGGCGCGCATGCCCGCTGCCGAAAGGGTTGGCGCCTGGCGTGTAGTTCGTGAAGCGCCAGGTGGGGAGCGATGCGATCCGGTCGCCGCCAGCGCCGGCGGCGAAGTCGGTGATCGTGTCGGTCGAGGTGTCGCCGGCCGTTTCCCAGACGTAGAAATGATCGGTGCCCGGACCACCGGTGAGCGTGTCGTTGCCTTCCTGCCCGTAGAGGTAGTCGAACCCGTCGCCCGCATCGAGGCTGTCGTCGCCGAGCCCGCCGTAGAGGCTGTCATTGCCCGCAAGGCCGTTCAAGGTGTCGTTGCCGGCGACGCCATCGAACTCGTCGTCGCTGGTCGTTCCGGTGAACAGATCGCTACCCGAAGTGCCGAGATGGGGGTTCCAGCCGCCGAGGTTCCACGACACCAGGCTCGACTTGCTGACGTTGTTCAGAATGACGACAGTCTGGAAACTGCCGCCGCCCACTGCGCCGTCGAGGTCGAACTCGAGCAGGGTGTTGGCACCGGCCTGGGTGAGACGGGCGTGACCGCTGGCGAAGGGATTGGCGCCCACCGTGTAGTTGCTGAAACGCCACGTCGGATGTTGAATCCAGTCCCCGCCCATCCCGGCAACGAAATCCGTGATCGTGTCGGTCGAGGTGTCACTCGACTGCTGCCAGACGTAGAAGTAATCGTTGCCCGCGCCACCGGTCAGCGTGTCGTCACCTTCCTGCCCGTAGAGCCAGTCGCTCCCCTCACCGCCATCGAGGCTGTCGTTGTCGAGCCCACCGTAGAGGCTGTCGTTGCCCGCCAGTCCGTTCAAGGTGTCGTTGCCGGCAAGACCGTCGAACTCGTCGTGGCCGGGTGTGCCGGCAAACAGGTCGGGGCCGGCTGTCCCGACATTCGGGATCCAGTTGGCCAGGTTCGCCGCCACAAGGCTCGACGTGAGCACATTGCTGAGGACTGCTGCCGTGTGGAAGTTGCTGCCCCCGCCCGCGCCATCGAGGTCGAACTCGAGCAGGGTGTCGGCACCCGCTTGCGTGAGACGCGCGTGACCACTGCCGAAGGGGTTGGCGCCCGCCGTGTAGTTGCTGAAACGCCAGGTTGGAATACTGATCCAGTCGCCACCGATGCCGGCCGCAAAGTCGGTGATGGTGTCGGTCGAGATGTCGCTGGTGGTGTTCAGGAAGTAATCGGTGCCCGCCCCACCGGTCAGCGTGTCGCTACCTTCCTCACCGTAGAGAAAGTCGGTTCCCGCGCCCCCATCGAGGCTGTCGTCGCCGAGCCCGCCGTGCAGGGTGTCATCCCCTTCGAGGCCATTCAGGGTGTCGTTGCCGGCGCTTCCCCCGAGCGGATCGTTGTCCGGGGTACCGTTGTAGGTGCTCATGCTGCGCTCCTGATCGCTGAAGGGATTGGTGCGGAATGTCGATTCCTGCCGGACTGTGCCGGCCGCATGGCGGCAAGCGGACGGCTTTCGGGAGCGGCATGCCGCAGGCGTTCGCGCGACGCCCGCGGGAGCAGCCGGTCGTGCGGGCGGATCAGCCCTTGCCGTTCAGGTGAAACGGCCATCCGAAGACCGTTCGCCCTCGGTGCGTCGTCGCACTGGCTGTCACTCGCGCGGTGGCGGTGCATCAGAGCGGCCAACGTCCCAGAGCAGAAGTGGGCACGGCGACCGAACTTGCCGTCTTCTTCTGCACGTTCAGCGGGACGCTCAGGGCTGGCGACGGCGGCTGCAGCCCCGGCCTGCGAGGCCGCGGCCCAGCAGTGCCAGAGAGGCAGGCAGTGAGCCCCTGATATCGACGGAATCGAGCAAGGCCGGGGTGCTCAGGTCGACCGTGCCAGTTGCATTGTCGTACAGCGAAGGACCGAAGGACGGGGCCAGTCCGCCAGCCGGTACGAACGGCCCGCCCCAGAAATTGAGGTCAATGGACGAGATGTCCAGCTGAATGAGCGTTGGCACTGGTTTCTTCCTCGAACCCGGGGTTGGGCCCTCTTCTGAAGCAAGTTTTCTGCCAGACTGATTTCTGTCGCATATTCAGTGCCTTGACAGGGCGTGTCGGGGTCCATTGTAAAAAACCCCGACACGCGGGAATGGCATGCCGCGAAGCTGTCGTGGCAACCGACTGCCACCACCGAAGACCTGTCCGTCCGCCAGCGCGGAGGAAGCGGACGACCGACCGCAGAGTCGAGCGACCGTCTCTGCTGACGTCACCCCTGCGGATCTGGCTTCGCCTGCGCCAGCGGCTGTCGCACCGGGCCCGTGGGCACGGGCTTGTGCAGACGATGCGCGGGAAGGCGCCACCGTCGAACGGGAACCGCCGATCCGCTGGCGGGGCAGGGGTCGCGGGGTCGCCAGCCGATCAAGAGCCGGCTGTGCGGCAGGCTGCTGTGGGCGCAGCCCCCCGCGGGGGCTGCGAGGAGCTACGCGCGGCGCTTAGGTGACGAGGAAGTCGACAGGGCTCAGCGCCAGCCCGCCGCCGAGAGAAGCGATCTGTACCGGGCCGGCACCGGCATTGCCGTTGGCGTCGTAGTACAGCGCGCCGCTGCTGCTGTCGTAGATGACGAAGTCGTCGGCGTCGGCGGCAGCGGTGATGCCGGCGCCGGAACGGAACGAGCCGGCGGCCAGCGGGCCCGTGGCGAGGGAGGCGAAGACGGCGTTCTCGAGTCCGATCGTGTCGTCGAGGACGTTGAAGTCACCGATCATGTCGCGGTTGGTCGCGGCGTTGGGCAGCGTGTCGAAGCGGAAGAAGTCGGCGCCGCTGCCGCCGAGGAGGGTGTCGTTGCCGGTGCCGCCGGCGAGGCGGTTGTTGCCGCTGCCGCCCTGGAGCAGGTTGTCGAGGCCGTTGCCATTGAGGTTGGCGGCGCCGGTGGCGAGGATGCGTCCGTTCTCGACGTTGGCGGCGAGGGTGCAACTCGCGAGATAACTGAAGACCTGGTCGGTGCCGCCGCTCGCCGGGTTGGCGTTGGTCTCGCTGACGCTGTCGCCGGCGTGGTCGAGGTAGTAGGCGTCGTTGCCGTCACCGCCGACCAGGCTGTCGGCGCCGGTGCCGCCCCACAGCGTGTCGTTGCCGCTGCCACCATCGAGGGTGTCGCTGCCGGCGCCGCCGTCGAGGAAATCGTCGCCCTGCACGCCAGACAGGAGGTTGGCGCTGCCGTCGCCGCGCAACAGGTCGGCGTAGGTCGATCCGCTCAGGTTCTCGATTCCCACCAGGGTGTCGATGCCGGAACCGCCGGTCGCCTGCGCACCCGCGATGGCGAGGCTGACGCTGACGCCGCTGCTGGCGCCGTAGAGGTAGCTGGCAGTATCGATGCCGCCGGCGCCGTCGAGGATATTGCTGCCGCTGCCGGCCTCGAGGAGGTTATCGAGGCCGTTGCCGCTGAGGTTCGCGACGCCCGGAGCGAGGATTCGCCCGTTCTCGACGTTCGCGCCGAGGGTGAGGGTCGCGAGGTAGCTGAAGACCTGGTCGGTGCCCCCACTCGCCGGGTTGGCGTTGGTCTCGCTGACGCTGTCGCCGGCGTGGTCGAGGTAATAGGCGTCGCTGCCGTCGCCGCCGAGCAGGCTGTCGGCGCCGGTGCCGCCCCAGAGCGTGTCGTTGCCGGCGCCACCATCGAGGGTGTCGCTGCCAGCGCCGCCGTCGAGAAAGTCGTTGCCCTGCGCACCGGCAAGGAGGTTGGCGTTGGCGTCGCCGCGCAACAGGTCGGTGTAGGTCGATCCAACAAGGTTCTCGATGCCGATCAGGGTGTCGCTGCCGGAACCGCCGGTCGCCTGCGCACCGGCGATGGCAAGGCTGACGCTGACACTCTTGCTGGCGCCATAGAGGTAGCTGACGGTGTCGCGGCCGGCGCCGCCCTCGAGGCGGTTGTTGCCGGTGCCGGCTTCGAGGACGTTGTCGAGGCCGTTGCCGTTGAGGTCGGCGATGCCGCTGGTGAGGATGCGGCCGTTCTCGACGTTCGCGCCCAGGGTGTGGGTGGCGAGGCTGCTGAAGACCTGGTCGATGCCGCCGCTCACCGGGTTCGGGTTGGTCTCGCTGACGCTGTCGCCGGCGTGGTCGAGGTAATAGGCGTCGTTGCCGTCGCCGCCGAGCAGGCTGTCGGCGCCGGTGCCGCCCCAGAGCGTGTCGTTGCCGGCGCCGCCATCGAGGGTGTCGTTGCCGGCGCCACCGTCGAGGATGTTGGCGCCAGTACCGCCGTGGAGGACGTTGTCGAGGCCGTTGCCATTTAGATCGGCAGCCGCAACGCTGAGGATCCGCCCGTTCTCGATGCATGCGCCGATCGTGAGGGCGGTGAGATAGCTGAACACTTGGTCGGTGCCGCCGCTCGTGGGGTCGGCGTTGGTCTCGCTGATGCTGTCGCCTGGGTGGTCGAGGTAGTAGGCGTCGTTGCCATCACCGCCGACCAGGCTGTCGCCGCCAGTACCGCCCCACAGCGTGTCGTTGCCGTTGCCGCCGTCGAGTGTGTCGCTGCCGGCGCCGCCATCGAGGAAATCGTTGCCCTGCGCGCCAGAAAGGAGGTTGGGGTTATGGTCGCCGCGCAACAGGTCCGCGTAGGTCGAGCCGGTTAGGTTCTCGACGTGGATCAAGGTGTCGCTGCCGGAGCCGCCGGTTGCCTGTGCACCACTGACTGCGAGGCTGACACTGACGCCGCTGCTGGCGCCGTAGAGATAGCTGGCGGTATCGATCCCGCCGGCGCCGTCGAGGACATTGTTGCCACTGCCGGCCTCGAGGACGTTGTCGAGGTCGTTGCCACTGAGGTTGGCGACGCCGGGAGCGAGGATCCGCCCGTTCTCGATGTGGGTGCCGAGGGTGAGGGCAGCGAGATAACTGAAGGCTTGATCGACGCCGCCGCTCGCCGGGTTGGCATTGGTCTCGCTGGCGCTATCGCCAGGGTTGTCGAGGTAGTAGGCGTCGTTGCCGTCGCCGCCGATCAGGCTGTCGGCGCCGCTACCGCCCCAGAGGGTGTCGTTGCCGCTGTCACCGGCAAGCGAGTCGTTTCCGGCACCTCCGTCGAGGAAGTCGTTGCCCTGTGCACCAGCCAGGATGTTGGCGTTGCCGTCGCCACGCAACAGGTCGGCGTAGGTCGATCCGCCGAGGTTCTCGATGCTGATCAGGGTGTCGCTGCCGGAACCGGTGGTGGCCTGCGGACCACTGACGGCGAGGCTGACGCTGACGCCCCTGCTGGCGCCGTAGAGGTAGCTGACGGTATCGATGCCGCCGGCGCCGTCGAGAACGTTGGCGCCACTGCCCGCCTCGAGCAGGTTGTCGAGACCGTTGCCAGTGAGGTTGGCTGCGCCTGTGTTGAGGATGCGGCCGCTCTCGATGTGCGCGCCGAGGGTGTAGGCGGCCAGCGAGCTGCAGACCAGGTCGATGCCACCTGCTGCGGCGTCGGCTTTGCTTTCCGTGACACTGTCGCCGATGTGGTCGACGTAGTAGGAGTCTGAACCGTCGCCGCCGATCAGGCTGTCGGCACCGAGGCCGCCCCACAGGCGATCGCTGCCGGCGCCGCCGTCGAGCGTATCGTTGCCGGCGCCGCCGTCAAGGGAGTCGTCGCCAGAGCCACCGGAAAGATAGTTCGCGTTGCCGTCGCCGCTCAGCGTGTCGGCGAACGCGGAACCAGCGAGGTTCTCGATGTCGCTGAGGATGTCATGGCCAGCGCCAAGCGTGTTCTGCTGCACGCCCACCGTGGCGAGGTTTACACTGACACCGGCGGCGGCATCGACGTAGCTGGCGCTGTCGCTGCCCGAGCCACCAGCGAGCGTGTCGTCTCCCTCGCCACCTTGCAGCGTATCGTTGCCAGCTATCCCCCTGATCACCTCGTTCGCCGCTGTGCCGATGAGCACATCGGCGGCCCACGTACCGATGATCGTCTGCGGATTCCAGGACGCGTCGCCGAAGTTCTGCCCGATCAGACTGCTCTTGACGACATTCTGGAGCGTCGCCGCAAGCTGGAAAGCCGCGGCACCATCGAAACCGTCGAGATCGATCTCGAGGCGGGTGTCGGCGCCCGACTGCGTCAGGCGCACATGACCACAGTCGAACGGGTCACCGCCGACGACGTAGTGGGTCAGGCGCGCGAGCAGAATCCGGATCGTGTCACCACCCGTTCCAGCGACGAAGTCGGTGATCGTGTCGGTCGAACTGTCCCCGAACGCATCCCAGACGTGGAAGGTGTCCGTACCTGCGCCGCCGGTCAGCGTATCGCTCCCGGTCAGCCCTCTGAGCGCTTCGGCTGCCGTTGTGCCGACGAGAACATCCGCTGCTGCAGTACCCATGATGACCCGTGGCGTCCACGACCCGTCACCAAGGTTGTGCCCCGTGAGACTGGTGTCGCTGACATTCTGCAGCGTTGCCGCAAGCCGGAAAGCTTCCGGGCCGTCAAGGCCATCGCGATCGATCTCCAGGCGCGTGTCGGCGCCCGCTTGGGCAAGGCGCGCATGACCACTGTAGAACGGATCGCCGCCGAAGTAGTTGCTCAGGCCGATGAGCGGGACCGGGATCCTGTCGCCGCCCGCGCCGGCGGTGAAGTCGGTGATCGTGTCGGCCGAGGTATCCCCGGCCACATCCCACAAGAGGAAGGTGTCCGAACCGGGGCCACCCGTCAGCGTATCGTTGCCGGCCAGCCCCCTGAGCACCTCGTTGACCGCCGTACCGACGAGCGCGTCCGCACCCGCGGTGCCGATCAGGGTCTGCGGATTCCAGGACGCGTCGCCGAAGTTCTGCCCGACGAGGCTGGTCTTGCTGACGTTCTGCAGCGTTGCCGCGAGCTGGAAGGCGCCCGCACCGTCGAGACCGTCGCGATCGATCTCCAGACGCGTGTCGGCCCCCGCTTGGGTCAGGCGGGCATGACCGCTGTGGAACGGGTCGTCGCCGAAGTGGTTGGTCAGGCGAGCAACCGGAATGCGAGCCGTGTCGCCGCCGCTTCCAGTCGTGAAGTCGGTGATCGTGTCGGCCGACGTATCCCCGGCCGCATCCCATATGTGGAAGGTATCCGTGCCGGCGCCGCCCGTCAGCGTATCGTTGCCGGCCAGTCCTCGCAGCACCTCGTCGACCGCTGTGCCGACGAGCATGTCCGCAGCGGCGGTGCCGATGAGGGTCTGCGGATTCCAGGACGCGTTGCCGAAGTTCTGCCCGTTCAGGCTGGTTTTGCTGACATTCTGCAGCGTCACCAGACGCTGGAAGGGTGCCGGGCCGCCGATGCCATCGAGGTCGATCTCCAGGAGCGTTGCGGCGCCTGCCTGCGTCAGGCGTGCGTGACCACTCTGGAACGGGTCATCGGCAAAACGGTTGGCCAGACGGTCGACCGGAATCCGGATCGTGTCGCCGGCCGAGCCAGCGGTGAAGTCGGTGATCGTGTCGACCGAGGTGTCCCCGGCCGTATCCCAGGTGTGGAAGGTGTCCATGCCGGCGCCGCCGGTCAATATGTCGTTGCCGGCCAACCCTCTGAAAACCTCGTCGGCCGCTGTGCCGACGAGCACGTCCGTAGCCGCCGAGCCGATGAGGGTCTGCGGATTCCAGGAGGCGTTGCCCAGATTGTGCCCGTTCAGATTGGTCTTGGCGACATTCTGCAGGGTCGCCAGGAGCTGGAACGCTCCCGGACCACCAAGGCCGTCGAGATCGATCTCCAGACGCGTGTCGGCTCCGGATTGCGTCACGCGCGCATGACCACTGTGGAACGGGTCGCCGTAGCCGTAGTTGCTCAGGCGAGCGACCGGAATCCGAATCGTGTCGCCACCCGAGCCAGCGGTGAAGTCGGTGATCGTATCGGCCGACGTGTCCCCGGCCGTATCCCAGGTGTGGAAGGTGTCCATGCCGGCGCCGCCGGTCAGCGTGTCGTCGGCGGCCAACCCCCGGAACACCTCGTCGGCCGCGGTGCCGACGAGCGCGTCCGCTGCCGCGGTGCCGATCAGGGTCTGCGGATTCCAGGACGGGTCGCCAAGGTTCTGCCCGACGAGACTGTTCTTGCCGACATTCTGCAGCGTCGCCACCAACCGAAGGACTCCCGGACCTTCGAGACCATCGAGATCGATTTCGAGACGCGTCTCGGCACCCGCCTGCGTCAGGCGCGCATGCCCACTGTAGAAGGGGTCGCCGTAGAAGTAGTTCGTCAAGCGAGCGATCGGAATCCGGATCGTGTCGCCACCCGTACCAGCCGTGAAGTCGGTGATCGTGTCGGTCGAGGTGTCTTCTGGCGTATCCCACACATGGAACGTATCCGTACCGGCACTACCGGTCAGCGTGTCGTTGCCGGGCAGCCCTCTGAGGATTTCACTCGCTGCCGTGCCGACGAGCACGTCCGCACCTGCGGTACCGATGAGGGTCTGCGGATTCCAGGTGGGGTCGCCGCCAAAGTTGTGCGCGATCAGGCTGGTCTTTGAGACGTTGCGAAGCGTTGCCGCAAGCTGGAGACCTCCTGGACCTTCGAGACCGTCCAGATCGATTTCGAGACGCGTGTCGCCGCCCAACTGAATCAGCCGCGCATGCCCACTGTCGAACGGGCTGCCACCGAAATGGTTCCTCAGACGGGCAAGCGGAATCCGGATCGTGTCGCCTCCCGTCCCGGCCGTGAAGTCGGTGATGGTGTCCGTCGAGACATCCGCAACGGTATCCCAGAAGGAAAAGGTGTCGGCACCGGCGCCGCCGGTCAGCGTGTCGTTTCCGGCCAGTCCATAAAGCATCTCGCTTGCCGCGGTTCCGACGAGCACGTCCGCAGCACTGGTACCGATGAGAGTCTGTGGGTTCCAGAAGGCGTCGCCAACGTTCTGCCCGATCAGCGCGCTCTTGCTGACGTTCTGGAGCGTTGCAGCAAGCTGGAACGTTGCGGGACCGGCGAGGCCGTCGAGATCGATTTCGAGGCGCGTGTCGGCGCCCGACTGCGTCAGGCGTGCATGACCACTGTCGAACGGGTCGGCAGCGGTGTAGTTGCTCAGGCGGTGGAGCGGGATCGGGATGGTGTCGCCATCCATTCCAGCCGTGAAGTCGGTGATCGTGTCAGCCGAGGTGTCGCCAGCCGTATCCCAGATGTGGAAGGTGTCGGGTCCGGCACCACCCGTCAGCGTGTCGTTGCCGGCCAGCCCTCTGAGCACTTCGCGTGCCGCCGTGCCGACGAGAGAGTCGGCAGCCGCAGTGCCGATCAGGGTCTGGGGATTCCACCAGGGCGTGTCGCCAAAGTTCTCCGAGATCAGACTGCTCTTGCTGACGTTCTGCAGCGTCGCCGCAAGCTGGACCGTGGCCGGACCCTCGAGGCCGTCGAGATCGATTTCGAGCCGCGTGTCGGCCCCCGATTGCGTCAGCCGGACGTGACCGCTGGCAAACGGGTCGCCGACACAGTTGGTCAGGCGGGCGAGCGGAATCCGGATCGTGTCGCCACCCGCTCCAGCCATGAAGTCGGTGATCGTGTCCGTGGAAGTGTCCGCAGCCGTGTCCCATATGTGGAAGGTGTCGGTGCCGTGACTGCCGGTCAGCGTGTCGTTGCCGAGCAGCCCCCTGAGCACCTCGCTGGCCGCCGTGCCAACGAGCACGTCCGCTGCCGAGGTGCCGATCAGCGTCTGCGGGTTCCACCAGGACGCATTGCCAAAGTTCTGCCAGACGAAACTGCCCTTGCTCACGTTCTGCAGCGTCGCCGCAAGCTGGAAGGCCGCCGGACCGGCGAAACCGTCGAGATCGATCTCCAGGCGCGTGTCGGCACCCGACTGGGTCAGGCGCGCATGCCCGCTGTCGAAGGGGTCACCGCCCAGGTAGCTGCCGAGGCGAGCGACCGGAATCCGGATCGTGTCGCCACGCGCTCCAGTCGAGAAGTCGGTGATCGTATCGGTCGAGGCATCCCCAGCCACATTCCAGATGCTGAAGCTATCCGTGCCGCCGCCACCAGTCAGCGTATCGTTGCCGGACAGCCCACTCATCACCTCGTTTGCCGCTGTGCCGACAAGCACGTCCGCAGCCGCGGTACCGATGAGAGTCTGTGGGTTCCAGAAACCGTCGCCAACGTTGTCCCCGATCACCGCGCTCTTGCTGACATTCTGGAGCGTTGCAGCAAGCTGAAACGTTGCGGGACCGTCGAGGCCGTCGAGATCGATTTCGAGACGCGTGTCGGCGCCCGACTGCGTCAGGCGGGCATGGCCACTGTCGAACGGGTCGCCACCCGAGTAGTTGCTCAGGCGGGTGACCGGAATCCGGATCGTATCGCCATTCCAGCCGGCGGTGAAGTCGGTGATGGTGTCGGCCGAGGTATCCCCAACCGTATCCCAGAAGTGGAAGGTATCCCTACCGGCGCCACCGGTCAGCGTGTCGTTGCCGGCGAACCCTTTGATCACCTCGCCAGCCGCCGTGCCGACGAGCACCTCCGGAGCGCTGGTGCCGATGAGGCTCTGCGGGTTCCACCCGGACTCTCCGCCGAAGTTCTGCGACACCAGGCTGGCCTTGGTGACATTCTGCAGCGTCGCCGCCGGCAGGAAAGTTCCCGGACCGTCGGGGCCGTCGGGATCGATTTCGAGACGCGTGTCGGCACCCGCCTGCGTCAGGCGCGCATGCCCACTGTCGAAGGGGTCGCCGTGGAAGTAGTTCGTCAAGCGAGCGACCGGAATCCGGATCGTGTCGTCACCCGATCCAGCCGCGAAGTCGGTGATCGTGTCGTTCGAAGTGTCCCCAACAGTATCCCAGACGTGGAAGGTGTCCGTACCGGCACCACCGGTCAGCGTGTCGTTTCCGGCCAGCCCCCTGAGCACCTCGTTTGCCGCCGTACCGGCGAGCACATCGGCAACGGCGCCACCGATGAGGGTCTGCGGATTCCACCACGTCGTTCCGCCAAAGTTCTGCGAGATCAGGCTGTTCTTGCTGACATTCTGCAGCGTCGCTGCAAGCTGGAAGGTCCCCGGACCCTGGAAACCGTCGAGATCGAACTCCAGGAGCGAGTCGGCGCCCGATTGCCTCACGCGGGCATGACCACTGTCGAAGGGGTCGACGTAGTTGTAATTGCTCAAGCGGGCGACCGGAATCCGGATCGTGTCGCCATCCCACCCGGCCGTGAAGTCGGTGATCGTGTCGGCCGAGGTGTCCCCAACCGTCTCCCAAAGGTGGAAGGTATCCGTACCGGCCCCGCCGGTCACCGTGTCGCGCCCGGCCAGCCCCCTGACCACCTCGTTGACCGCTGTGCCGACGAGTACGTCCGCAGCCGCGGTACCGATCAGGGTCTGCGGATTCCACGACGAAGCGTCGCCAAAGTTCTGCCAGACGAGACTGGTCTTGCTGACGTTGTGCAGCGTCGCCGCCAGTTGGAAGGATCCCGGACCCTGGAGACCATCGAGATCAATCTCGAGAAGCGTGTCGGTGCCCGACTCCGTCAGGCGGGCATGGCCACTGTAGAAGGGGTCGTCGCCCGAGTAGTTGGTCAGGCGGTCGACCGGAATCCGGAGCCTGTCGCCATCGATTCCAGCCGCGAAGTCGGTGATCGTGTCGACCGAGGTATCGCCAACCGTATCCCAGAAGAGGAAGGTGTCCGTACCGGCGCCGCCGGTCAGAGTGTCGTTGCCGGCCAGGCCTCTGAGTACCTCGCTCAGCACCGAGCCGACGAGCACGTCCGCAAGCGCGCTACCGAGGACGGTCTGCGGATTCCACCAAGGCGTGTCGGCAAAGTTCTGCGAGACCAGGCTGTTCTTGCTGACGTTCTGCAGCGTCGCCAACGCCTGGAAGGTTGCCGGACCGTCGAGACCGTCCACATCGATTGCGAGCTGTGTATCGGCGCCGGACTGCGTCAGGCGGGCATGGCCGCTGTAGAAGGGGTCACCGCCGGCAAAGTTGGTCAGGCTGTCGACCGGGATCCGCAGCCTGTCGCCATCGATTCCAGCCGCGAAGTCGGTGATCGTGTCGACCGAGGTGTCCCCAACCGCATCCCAGAAGTAGAAGGTGTCCGTACCGGCGCCGCCGGTCAGCGTGTCGTTGCCGGCCAGGCCTCTGAGTACCTCGCTCGCCACCGAGCCGACGAGCACGTCCGCAAACGCGGTACCGATCAGGGTCTGTGGATTCCACCAAGGCATGTCGCCCAGGTTCTGCGCGATCAGGCCGCTCTTGGTGACGTTCTGCAGCGTCGCCAACGCCTGGAAGGTTGCCGGACCGCCGCGCCCGTCGACATCGATTTCGAGACGTGTATCGGCACCCGACTGCACCAGGCGGACGTGACCACTGTCGAATGGGTCGCCACCACCGTAGTTGGCCAGTCGAGCGAGCGGAATCCGGATCGTGTCGCCACCCGCTCCAGCCGTGAAGTCGGTGATCGTGTCGGCCGAGGTGTCCCCAGCCGTATCCCAGAAGTGGAAGGTATCCCTACCGGCGCCACCGGTCAGCGTGTCGTTGCCTGCCAGACCTCTGAGCACCTCGCTGGCCGCCGTGCCGACGAGCACCTCGCTCGCCGCGCTACCGATCAGTGTCTGCGGCTTCCAGAAGGCGTCGCCAAGGTTCTGCCCGATCAGCGTCGTTCTGCTGACACTCTGCAGTGTTGCCGCAAGCTGGAAGGCTGCTGGACCGTCGAGACCGTCGACATCGATTTCCAGACGTGTATCGGCGCCCGACTGCACCAGGCGAGCATGACCGCTGTAGAACGGGTCACCGGAACTGTGGTTGGTCAGGCGGGCGAGCGGAATCCGGATCGTGTCGCCACCCGCTCCAGCCATGAAGTCGGTGATCGTGTCGGCCGAAGTGTCCGCAGCCGTATCCCATATGTGGAAGGTGTCGGTGCCGTGACTGCCGGTCAGCGTGTCGTTGCCGAGCAGCCCTGTGAGCACCTCGCTGGCCGCCGTGCCAACGAGCACGTCCGCTGCCGAGGTGCCGATCAGCGTCTGCGGGTTCCACCAGGACGCGTTGCCCAAGTTCTCCGAGACCAGACTGCTCTTGCTCACGTTCTGCAGCGTCGCCGCAAGCTGGAATGCCGCCGGACCGGCGAAACCGTCGAGATCGATCTCCAGGCGCGTGTCGGCACCCGACTGGGTCAGGCGAGCATGCCCGCTGTCGAAGGGGTCACCGCCCAGATAGTTGCCGAGGCGAGCGACCGGGATCCGGATCGTGTCGCCACGCGCTCCAGCCGCGAAGTCGGTGATCGTATCGGTCGAGACATCCCCAGCCACATTCCAGATGCTGAAGCTATCCGTGCCGCCGCCACCAGTCAGCGTATCGTTGCCGGACAGCCCACTCATCACCTCGTTTGCCGCTGTGCCGACAAGCACGTCCGCAGCCACGGTACCGATGAGGGTCTGCGGATTCCACCTCGGGTCGCCGCCGAGGTTTTGCGCGTCCACATTCGTCTTGGCGACATTCTGCAGCGTCACCAGGAGTTGGAAAGCTCCCGGGCCCTCGAAACCGTCTCGATCGACTTCGAGAAGCGTGTCGGCGCCCGACTGCGTCAGGCGGGCATGGCCACTGTCGAACGGGTCGCCACCCGAGTAGTTGCTCAGCCTGGCGACCGGAATCCGGATCGTATCGCCATCCCAGCCGGCGGTGAAGTCGGTGATCGTGTCGGCCGAGGTGTCCCCAGCCGTATCCCAGAAGTGGAAGGTATCCCTACCGGCGCCACCGGTCAGCGTGTCGTTGCCGGCCAGACCTCTGAGCACCTCGCTGGCCGCCGTGCCGACAAGTGAGTCGGCAGCCGCGGTACCGATCAGGGTCTGTGGATTCCACCAGGGCATGTCGCCAAGGTTTTGCCAGATCAGGCTGCTCTTGCTGACGTTCTGCAGCGTCGCCGCAAGCTGGAAGGCTCCCGGACCCTGCAGGCCATCCAGATCGACTTCGAAGCGCGTGTCGGCACCCGAAGGCGTCAGGCGGACGTGACCACTGTCGAACGGGTCGCCGCCAGCGTAGTTGGTCAGTCGAGCGAGCGGAATCCGGATCGTGTCGCCACCCGCTCCAGCCGTGAAGTCGGTGATCGTGTCGGCGGAGGTGTCCCCAGCGGTCTCCCAGACATGGAAGGTATCCGTGCCGGCGCCGCCGGTCAGCGTGTCGTTGCCCGACAGCCCTCTGAGCACCTCGCTGGCCGCCGTGCCGACGAGCACGTCGCCCGCCGCGCTACCGATGAGCGTCTGCGGCTTCCAGGCGGGGTCGCCAAGGTTCTGCCCGATCAGCGTGGTCTTGCTGACATTCTGCAGTGTTGCCACAAGCTGGAAGCCGCCCGGACCGTCGAGACCGTCGACATCGATTTCCAGGCGCGTATCGGCGCCCGACTGCACCAGGCGAGCATGACCGCTATAGAACGGGTCGCCGGAACCGTGGTTGGTCAGGCGGGCGAGCGGAATCCGGATCGTGTCGCCACCGGCTCCAGCCGCGAAGTCGGTGATCGTGTCGGCCGAGGTGTCAGCAGCCGTATCCCAGACGTGGAAAGTATCGGTGCCGCCACTCCCGGTCAGCGTGTCGTTGCCGAGCAGCCCCCTGAGCACCTCGCTGGCCGCCGTGCCAACGAGCACGTCCGCTGCCGAGGTGCCGATCAGCGTCTGTGGATTCCACCACGAAGCGTCGCCGAAGTTCTCCGAGACCAGACTGCTCTTGCTGACGTTCTGCAGCGTCGCCGCAAGCTGGAAGGCCGCCGGACCGGTGAAACCGTCGAGATCGATTTCGAGACGCGTGTCGGCGCCCACGTGCTTCAGGCGCGTATGACCACTGTCGAAGGGGTCGCCGCCGTAGTTGTAGTTGCTCAAGCGGGCAAGCGGAATCCGGATCGTGTCGCCTTCCCATCCAGCCGTGAAGTCGGTGATCGTGTCGGCCGACGTGTCGGCAGCCGTATCCCAGACGTGGAAGGTGTCCTTGGCGGCGCCACCGGTCAGCGTATCGTTGCCGGCCAGCCCTCTGACCTGGTCGCCGGCAGCTGTTCCGACCAGTACGTCCCCGGCAGAGGTACCGATGATGAACTGCAGTTTCCAACTGTCGCCAGGGTCAGCACCAAAGTTCTCGGCGACGAGATTCGCCTTGCTGACATTCTGCAGCGTCGCTGCAAGCTGGAACGATGCGGGGCCATCCAGACCATCGAGATCGATTTCGAGGCGCGTGTCGGCACCCGCCTGCGTCAGGCGTGCATGACCACTGTCGAACGGGTCGCCATAGTTGTAGTTGCTCAGCGGGATGACCGGAATCGGGATCGTGTCGCCAGCGAATCCCGCTGCGAAGTCGGTGATCGTCTCGGCGGAGGTATCCCCGGCGGTATCCCAGACATAGAAGATGTCCGCACTGCCGCCACCGGTCAGCGTGTCGTTGCCTCCCTGGCCATAGATGTCGTCCTTTCCCTCACCGCCGTCGAGGCTGTCGTTGCCGAGCCCGCCGTAGAGCGTGTCGTTCCCCTCCTCGCCACTCAGGGTGTCGTTGCCGCTGAGCCCTTTGACGAAATCGGCCGCGAGGCTGCCAGTCATCGAGTCGGGGCCGTTGGTCCCCAGAACTGCGGCGCTGATCGACAGCGTGTAGCTTCCCATTTCGTAGTAGGCATCGGCCGCGAGATAGTAGGTCCCCGTCCCAGTCGGCGCCGCGACGAACTCGAACCGCGAGTTGAGTCCGGTTCCAGAGTCGTCGTCGGCCGTCCCAGCAATGAGGGCACCGGCATCGGCGTAGATGCCGCCAAAGTAGGGATCGCTGAGCGTGCCCTTTCCGGTGTCCGAGCCTTCGAGGTCGACGCGGTAGTGAACACCGCCGATGAGCCTGACGCGGAACCAGTCGATGTCCCCGAGGTTTTCGATCTCGCCGGTGACTGGGGAGCCGGGCGTAATGCTGCCGGTGGTGCTTGGGTCGGCCGCGTAGTCGTCGGCCAACACGCCATCGTAAGCCGCCAGCGCGGCTGCCGTCGCAAACCCGGTCGACTCGATCGCCCCAGACGTCGCTTCGAGGCTCCAGTCGCCACCCAGCGCGGCATTGCCGGTGCGGTCGTCCGAGGCAGCGACGTCGGCGCCGGTGGCGGCAGCCAGTGCCCGCAGGAAGTCCGCTCCCTCGTCGCCGGCAGCGACATCGCAGCCATAGAGGAGGATATCGCCGCCTCGCCTCAAGGCGCCGCCGATGGCGGCGAGAGCGTCGGCATGTTCGGCCAGGGTCGAGTTGGAGAGGCTGGAGACACCGAGCTGGATGGACCCGGGGCGGCCATGCGAGACGATGTGGATGGAGTCGATGCCACGGCGTCCAGCGAGGTGTGTGGCGATCTCGCGGACGCCGTTCCCGCCGGCGGTCAGACGGATGACTTCGCTGCCGGG
The DNA here is from genome assembly GCA_017592775.1 of Candidatus Accumulibacter conexus. Classification (GTDB taxonomy): domain Bacteria; phylum Pseudomonadota; class Gammaproteobacteria; order Burkholderiales; family Rhodocyclaceae; genus Accumulibacter; species Accumulibacter conexus. The sequence continues at coordinate 23,308 of JAGFNJ010000008.1, forward strand.
AGGGCAGGCAGCGAGCAGTTCCGATACATCGGCGGTGGCATCGATGAAGACCATCTGCTGTGCTGTGCCGATCATCGACCAATCCGTACTGGTCGGATACCTGTTGGGTCCGCTTGCCCTCTGCCCCCACTGCCCGCCTGCCATGTGACGCACCTCCCGAACCAATTGATGACGATTGACCGCACAGCACCTGCGATTCCCGCGCGATGGCTCGCCCCGTGCTTGGCGGATGGGCAGCGTCCCTGCCGTTACCGAGGGGCTCACCGCGGACGCCGCAGTCCCCAAAGAATAATCTAGCAGGCGGTAAGGGAATTGGAGGAACTATTTCCATCTCACCTGCAGCATGCATCGAAGGCCGGCACGCCTTGGTGGCGGGCCCGGAGACGGCATGCGAAGCGCCGGGACCTGCGCAGCCAGGCCGTTGCCATGCCGGGCATCGGGGCCCTCGCTGGCGTCGGCGGGTTGCCTCCGGGTGAGCGGCGGCAGGGCGGTGCCTCTGCCGCCGGGAATGGCGGCAGAGGCTGCTGACTTCAGGTGATGAGGAAGTCGAGGTGGCTCAACGTGAGACCACTGCCCAGGGTGGCGATCTGCACCGGGGCGGCGCCGGTATTGCCGTTCGCGTCGTAGTAGAGGGCGCCGGAGCTGCTGTCGTAGATCAGGTAATCGTCGGCGTCGGCGGCGCTGCTGAAGCCGGCGCCGGAGCGGAACGACGCGGCCGCGGGGGTGCCGGTGGCGGCAAGCGAGCTGAAAACAGCGTTTTCGAGTTCGATGGTGTCGTCGAGGGCACTGAAGTCGGCGATCGTGTCGCGGTTGCTTGCGGCATGCGGCTGGGTGTCGAAGCGGAAGATATCGGCGCCACTGCCACCGAAGAGACTGTCGTTGCCCAGTCCGCCGAGCAAGTGATCGTTGCCCGCGCCACCGTCGAGCGTGTCGCTGCCATTGCCGCCGTCGATCCGGTTGGCGTTGCCGTTGCCGGTCAGGGTGTCGGGGTAGGTCGATCCGGTGAGGTTCTCGATGTTGATCAGGGTGTCGCTGCCGGACCCGCCGGTTGCCTGCGCCCCGGCGACGGCGAGGCTGACGCTGACGCCGCTGCTGGCGCCGTAGAGGTAAGTGACGGTGTCGATGCCGCCGGCACCGTCGAGGACGTTGTTGCCGCTGCCGGCCTCGAGGAAGTTGTCGAGGCCGTTGCCACTGAGGTTGGCGGTGCCGGGAGCGAGGATCCGCCCGTTCTCGACGTTCGCGGCGAGGGTAATGGCGGCGAGGTAACTGAAGACCTGGTCGGTGCCGCCGCTCGCCGGGTTGGCGTTGGTCTCGCTGACGCTGTCGCCGGCGTTGTCGAGGTAGTAGGCATCGTTGCCGTCACCGCCGACCAGGCTGTCGGCGCCGGTGCCGCCCCAGAGCGTGTCGTTGCCGGCGCCACCATCGAGGGTGTCGCTGCCGGCGCCGCCGTCGAGAAAGTCGTTGCCCTGCGCGCCCGCAAGGAGGTTGGCGTTGGCGTCGCCGCGCAGCAGGTCAGCGTAGGTCGATCCGGCAAGGTTCTCGATTCCCACCAGGGTGTCGCTGCCGGAGCCGCCGGTCGCCTGCGCACCGGCGATGGCGAGGCTGACGCTGACACTCTTGCTGGCGCCGTAGAGGTAGCTGACGGTGTCGATGCCGCCGGTGCCGTCGAGGACGTTGTTGCCGCTGCCGGCCTCGAGGAAGTTGTCGAGGCCGTTGCCACTGAGGTTGGCGGTGCCGGGAGCGAGGATCCGCCCGTTCTCGACGTTCGCGCCGAGGGTGAGGGTGGCGAGGTAACTGAAGACCTGGTCGGTGCCGCCACTCGCCGGGTTGGCGTTGGTCTCGCTGAAGCTGTCGCCAGCGTTGTCGAGGTAGTAGGCGTCGTTGCCGTCGCCGCCGACCAGGCTGTCGGCACCGGTACCGCCCCAGAGCGTGTCGTTGCCGGCGCCGCCATCGAGGGTGTCGCTGCCGGCGCCGCCGTCGAGAAAGTCGTTGCCCTGCGCGCCAGACAGGAGGTTGGCGCTGCCGTCGCCGCGCAACAGGTCGGCGTAGGTCGAACCGCCAAGGTTCTCGATGCTTGTCAGCGTGTCGCTGCCGGAACCGCCGGTCGCCTGCGCACCGGTGACGGCGAGACTGACGCTGACGCCGCTGCTGGCGCCGTAGAGATAGCTGGCGGTATCGGTCCCGCCGGCGCCGTCGAGGACGTTGTTGCCACTGCCGGCCTCGAGGAGGTTGTCGAGGCCGTTGCCGCTGAGGCTGGCGACGCCGGGAGCGAGGATCCTCCCGTTCTCGATGTTCGTGCCGAGGGTGACGGCGGCGAGGTAACTGAAGACCTGGTCGGTGCCGCCGCTCGTCGGGTTGGCGTTGCTCTCGCTGGCGCTGTCGCCGGCATGGTCGAGGTAGTAGGCGTCGTTGCCGTCACCGCCGACCATGCTGTCGGCGCCGGTACCGCCCCAGAGCGTGTCGTTGCCGGCGCCACCGTCGAGGGTGTCGTTGCCGGCGCCGCCGTCGAGAAAGTCGTTGCCCTGCGCACCGGCAAGGAGGTTGGCGTTGCCGGCGCCGCGCAACAGGTCGGCGTAGGTCGAGCCGCTAAGGTTCTCGATTCCCACCAGGGTATCGCTGCCGGAACCGCCGGTCGCCTGCGCACCGGCGATGGCGAGGCTGACGCTGACGCCGCTGCTGGCGCCGTAGAGATAGCTGGCGGTATCGATGCCGGTCCCGCCGTTCAACGTATCGCCACCCTCGGCGCCGTCGAGCGTATCGTTGCCGTCACCGCCATCGAGGAAGTTTGCCGTGGAGTTGCCGATGAGCAGGTCGCCACCGGAACCCCCGATGGCGTTCTCGATGAGCACGCCGAAAGCGATTGCCAGGTTGTCGGTGCCGTCGTAGGTGGCCACGGGCCCCGATGCGCCGGCCGGCAGTGGGTCCGACTCGATGGCGATGCGCGAGAAGTGGCCGGCGCGCAGGTCGAGCGTACAGGCGCGCGAGAAATTGGCCACCGACAGCGTGTCGATCCCGCCGGCGTCCCAGATGGTCATGGAGAAAGGCGACTCGGGGTCGAAGCCATAGACGTCGTCGCCGGTGTGGTAGCTCGTATTCGCGCCGTAGAGATATTGGATGGCGGCGATGTCGTAGAGCATCGGCGTTTGCGGCGTGACGGTGAAGTAGGTCCAGGAATAGGACCCGCCACCATGATCGACGACATCGCGAAACAGACCGTGGGGATGACTTTCGTAGGCCATCAGCGTGTACTGCTCGTTGTCCAGGCTTGGCGGCAGGACCGGCTGGTCGTCGAAGGGATGCTTCAGACCGAGGCTGTGTCCGATCTCGTGCAGCAGCGACGAGAAATCATTCGTACCGGGCGACCAGTCCGTGGTGGCTTGAGAGACATTGATCCAGATGTCGCCGCCAGCGGGCCAGTAATCGTTCGGATACAGCGACCACCCCCAGTAGGACGCGATGGCGGGGTCGGCCGTGTGGGCGAGACGGATGTCGCCGACGTCCGTCGCGGTTTCGCCGATTTCGACGAGGCTCAGGTTGGCGAGGTTTGCCCACGCCTGCATGGCCAGGCGTGTCGCAGCCTGGTTCGCCGGACTGAGGGCCGAGGCGGTGGCGGGTTCATTGTGCGGCGATCCGTACGCCGCCGGCGCCGCCCAGACGGCGGTCCCGCTGGCACCGGGGAAGCTGTAACCGACCGTCGCGCCAACGCCAGCGCCGGCGCTCCCCCATTTCACTCCGCCGAGCAGCGCATCGATCAGGTCGTCGCCCGAGTCGGCAACGGCGCTGGCGGGCATGGTGGACGTCGGACTGGTCACGGGCCGAGTCTCCTGGCCGCTGGCGGCGAACTGCCGCTACCCGGTCTTCGCGCCACGACGCCGGGCGGCCGCAGGGACGGCGCGCGCGCGCCGGCAGCGACTCTGGCCGGCGGCGAGAGCGGGGGCACCAGTAGTGCTCGATGCCTCAGCCGATGACGTGGTAGCCACCATCGATGTGCATGGTTTCGCCGGTGATCAGCTTCGCGTAGTCGGAGGCGAGGAAGGCGGTTGCCATGCCGACATCCTCGATGGTGACCAGCATGCGGCTCGGGGCGCGCGTCGCGGCGATCTCCATCAGTTCGTCGAAACGGTCGATGCCGCTGGCGGCGCGGGTCTTGATCGGTCCGGGCGAGATCGGGTGCACGCGTATCCCCTTCGGCCCCAGTTCGGCGGCGAGGTAGCGTGCCGATGCCTCGAGCGCCGCCTTCACCGGTCCCATCAGGTTGTAGCGGTCGACCACCTTCTCGGCGCCGTAGTAACTCATCGTGAACAACGCGCCGCCGTCCTTCATCAGCGGTTCGGCGAGCTTCGCCATGCGGATGAACGAGTGGCACGAGACGTCCATCGCCATCAGGAAGCCGTCCCGCGAACAGTCGGTGACGCGGCCGTGCAGATCCTCGCGTGGCGCGAAGGCAATCGAGTGCAGGCCGATGTCGAGCTGTCCCCAGGTCTTCTCGATGGCCGCGAAGACGGCTTCAAGCTGTCCCGGGATGCGGACGTCGCACGGGAGATAGAGCGCCGGGTCGACGCCGAGGTGATCGGCGAGCGCCTGCGTGTACTGCTTGCCCTTTTCGTTGACGTAGGTCATCGCCACACTCGCGCCCATGGCGCGGAAAGCGAGTGCGCAGCCATAGGCGATCGACTGGTTGTTGGCGATGCCGATGACCAAAGCCTTCTTGCCTTCGAGTGCGCCGCCGGGGCCCTTGACCTTCTCGGCGAGGTCGCGGAAGAACTCTTCGGTCGGGTTGAGCTGGGTCATGGTCTGTTCTCCGTAGTGGTGATGGGCAGGTTTTGCCGGCAGACGGGGTCGGGTCGCGGTCGGCTCGACGCACCCACGGGCACACCTCTGGTGCCATCCGCGCCAGCCGGGAAACCCTGGATGCCGTGTGCACATTGTAGCGCAGCCACTGCGGGTCGAGGCCCACTGCCGCTGTTGCAGCAGGCCGGGTCCGGGCGTACAGTATGTGGCGGTATCGATGGCGAAGCGGCCGGGGCCCGTGCCCCTGGCCGCGGCAGCGTCGCCGCCGCTGGCCCAGGCCGGTGTCGCGGACTCGAGGAGTCATGGTGACTTGTCGCGCAGTCCTGCGTGGTCTGGTGGAGGAAGAGGAAATGGGAATTCTCGATTGGTTCAGGAACCGGACGGCGCAGTTTGACGCCGAACGGGTGTCCGACGAGACGGTTCGCTGGGCTGTCGACAGGGCGATCGAACTCACCAACCCGCGACTGAAGCTGCTGCCCGATCACCACAAACGCCTGGCGCCGGCGGTCGAGACGATGATCGCCTTCCTGCGCACCCAGATCCCGGCGCTGCCCGCGGTACGAATGCTGTCGCAGTCGGCATGGTCTGCCGACCCGGCGTTGCGTGCGTTTTTCGTCGCTCCGGCGGATGTTGCGCTGCCCCTCGGCCATGCGGACAACTTGCGGGCGCTGTTCGACAGCTCTCCCGAACTGGATGAGGCGTACCTCGTTCTCGGCATGGCTTTCGCCGAGCAGCGGGTGTTCGGCATGGCGCTGCACGGCAATGTCGTGCAGCGAGACGTCGCCCAGACGAGCGTCAGCTTCAGCGATCACCGGACGCGCATCTGCGACCGCGACGAAGCGCTCCTGCGCCGCGCCATCGGCGTCCAGTTGTTCGAGTATCTGGTTGGCCACGCACTGGCAGAGATCGGCGAGGAGCGGAGCGAGCGGCAGGAACTGCAGGGCAGTCGCTCGCTGATCCGGGCCCGCCTGCGCCTGCTGCAGCAACACGGACCGGGTCTCGGATCGATGTTCGGCGAGGCGCCGGCAGCGCGAAGCGAACAGGCGCGTCTGGAGGCGGAACTCCTGGAGAACGAGCGGCAACTGGAGGCGATCGGCGGCGGTGAGTCGACGCTGGAAGCCGAGCTCGAATGCCTGCAGAACGTACTGGCGAAGCCGCAGGCGTGCCTGCTGATCGAGCCGGCGCACCTGCGGCTCAGTCCGATGAACGTGGTCCTCGAACCGGGCAGCAGCGAGCCGGCTGCCGAGGTCGATTTCGCCGTTGCCACACTGAGCGGAACGCCGCCGATGCGCCGCGCCTTCATCATCGCGCGCGTTGCGCGCAGCGAACTGCCGCCACCGCAGCAGATCAATTTTGCCGACGCCTCGCGCTACCTGTGACGAGGCTCGCGGCTGACCGCTGGCGCCCGCGGCCCGTGCTGCCCGGCCGCTGCCGCCGTCGACCGGGTGTACAGCCTGCGCCAGCAAAGCTTGCCGCGTCAGCAGGCGACTTCAAGGTATAATCCGCCGCCACCCGACAGCCGGCTCACCGCTGCGGGCGGCTGGCCGTCCTGCGGCCCGGAGCATGGGCGTTGCGCATCGCTGCCGGCGGTTGCTGCCGGACGCGCGCCCGACCGGCAGCAGGGGCGGTTCTGCGGGTTTGCGCAAGCAATTGGCCGTCGCTTTGCAGGAACTGCCGCTTTCCCGGAGATCACGGGATGGAGTGCAGGACGTGGGCATTGAAGCCTGCACGGCGGGCAACTGGAAGTCTAACGAGGTCGTTCGGGATCGCTTGATGCAAGCCTAATGCAGATGCAGCACATTCGTAACTTCTCCATCATCGCGCACATCGATCACGGCAAGTCGACGCTCGCGGACCGCATCATCCACCTTTGCGGCGGCCTTTCGGACCGCGAGATGGAGGCGCAGGTGCTCGACTCGATGGACATCGAGCGCGAGCGCGGGATCACCATCAAGGCACAGACCGCGTCGCTGCAGTATCGCTCGCGCAGTGGCGAGGTATACAACCTGAACCTGATCGATACCCCTGGCCACGTCGATTTCTCCTACGAGGTGTCGCGTTCGCTGTCGGCCTGCGAAGGCGCGCTGCTGGTCGTCGATGCCTCGCAGGGCGTCGAGGCGCAGACCGTCGCCAACTGCTATACGGCGATCGAACTCGGTGTCGACGTCGTGCCGGTGCTGAACAAGATCGATCTGCCGTCGGCAACGCCTGACAAGGCGCGGCAGGAGATCGAGGACGTCATCGGGCTCGATGCCTCGGAAGCGATCCTCGCCTCGGCGAAGACCGGGGTCGGCGTCGAGGACATCCTCGAGGCGATCATCGAGCGCATCCCGGCGCCCAAGGGCGATCCCGAGGCGCCGCTGAAGGCCCTGCTGGTCGATGCCTGGTTCGACAACTACGTCGGTGTCGTCATGCTGGTGCGGGTGGTGGATGGCAGCCTGCGCAGCAAGGATCGCATCCGCCTGATGGCGACCGGATCGACACACCTCTGCGAACAGGTCGGCGTGTTCACGCCGAAGGCGGTGGCGCGCGATGCGCTGCGTGCCGGCGAGGTCGGCTACGTCATTTCGGGGATCAAGGAACTGCAGGCAGCCAAGGTCGGCGACACGCTGACCCTGGTCGACAGGCCGGCAGCGACGGCGTTGCCGGGCTTCAAGGAAATCAAGTCGCAGGTCTTCGCCGGCCTCTATCCGGTCGAGTCGAACCAGTACGACGCGCTGCGCGAGTCGCTGGAGAAGCTGAAGCTCAACGATGCGTCGCTGCGCTACGAGCCGGAAGTGTCGCAGGCGCTCGGCTTCGGTTTTCGCTGCGGCTTCCTCGGCCTGCTGCACATGGAGATCGTCCAGGAGCGGCTGGAGCGCGAGTTCGACCAGGACCTGATCACCACCGCGCCGACCGTGGTCTATGAAGTCCTGCTGCGCGATGGCAGCCTGATCAGCGTCGAGAACCCGGCCAAGCTGCCCGATCCGGGCAAGATCGAGGAAATCCGCGAGCCGATCATCACCACCACGGTCTTCGTGCCACAGGATTATCTCGGCAACGTCATCACCCTGTGCAACCAGAAGCGCGGCAACCAGATCGACATGCACTACCACGGCCGGCAGGTGCAACTGGTCTACGAGATGCCGATGGCGGAGGTCGTGATGGACTTCTTCGACCGGCTGAAATCGGTTTCGCGCGGTTACGCCTCGCTCGACTACGACTTCAAGGAATATCGCGCCGCCGACGTCGTCAAGCTCGACGTGCTGATCAACGGCGAGCGCGTCGATGCCCTGTCGATCATCCTGCACCGGGCGAATTCGGTTTATCGCGGGCGTGAACTGGCCGCCAAGATGCGCGAGCTGATCCCGCGCCAGATGTACGATGTCGCGATCCAGGCGGCGATCGGCGCCAACATCATCGCCCGCGAGAACGTCAAGGCGATGCGCAAGGATGTCCTCGCCAAGTGTTACGGTGGCGACATCACGCGCAAGAAGAAGCTGCTCGAGAAGCAGAAGGCGGGCAAGAAACGAATGAAGCAGGTGGGCTCGGTCGAGATTCCGCAGGAAGCCTTCCTCGCCGTGTTGCGGGTCGGCAAGTAGAGGAGTGGGCCAGTGAATTTCGCGTTGATCCTGTTGGTCCTGCTGCTGCTCACCGGCGCCATCTGGCTGCTCGATACCCTGGTCCTGCGCAAGCGGCGACCGGCCGACGCCAAGGACCCGTGGTGGGTCGAGTATGGCGCCAGCTTCTTCCCGGTGATCCTGATCGTCTTCGTCCTGCGTTCCTTTCTCGTCGAACCGTTCAAGATTCCCTCCGGTTCGATGATTCCCACCCTGCACGTCGGTGACTTCATTCTCGTCAACAAGTACACCTATGGCATCCGCCTGCCGGTGGCGAACTGGAAGATCATCGACATCAACAGCCCGCAGCGGGGCGACGTGATGGTCTTCCGCTACCCCGAAGATCCCTCGCTCGACTACATCAAGCGCGTCGTCGGCCTGCCCGGCGACACCGTCGCCTACCAGAACAAGCGCTTGACGGTGAATGGCGAGGCGGTGGCGACGCAGCGGATCGACGATTACCTGCACGCCGAGCGGCTCTATTACTCGCGCCAGTTCGTCGAGAAACTCGATGCGGCCGAGTACCGGACCCTCAACGATGCCGATGCGCCGCCCTACGTTCCGGGGCCGTCGCCGTTTCCCAACCGCCAGGATTGTTCCTACAATACGGCCGGTGTGGTGTGCAAGGTGCCGCCGGGCCACTATTTCGTCATGGGCGACAACCGCGACAACAGCAAGGACAGCCGCTTCTGGGGCTTCGTCCCCGAGCAGAACATCGTCGGCAAGGCATTCTTCATCTGGTTGAACTTCAGTGACCTGTCGAGGATCGGCTCGTTCAGGTAAGGAGCGCGCATCATGAATGGCAATCGTCAGCGCGGCCTGGCGCTCTCGGGCCTGATTCTGTGGGGCGTGGTGATCTCGCTCATCGCCATCGTCGGGATTCGCGTGCTGCCCGAGCTCATCGACTATTACAAGATCAAGCGGGTGGTCAAGGTGGTCGCCTCGGAGTCTTCGGGCAAGACCGTGCCCGAGGTGAGGCAGGCTTTCAGCAAGTACGCCGAAGTCGAGCACATCAAGACGATCGGGCCGGCGGATCTCGACATCTTCAAGGAAGAGAATCAGGTGGTGATCGCTTTTGCCTACAACCGGAAGATTCACCTCGTCGGCAACGTCAGCCTCCTGCTCGAGTTCCGCAGCTCGACGTCGGGTCGCGGCTACGGCCCATGACGGTCGCCCGGCTGCAGCGGGCGCTCGGCTACGTCTTCAGGGATCAGGAGCTGCTGCAAACCGCGCTCACCCATCGCAGCTATTGCTCACCGCACAACGAGCGGCTGGAGTTCATCGGTGACGCGATCCTCAATGCCGTGATTGCCCGCAGCCTGTTCACGCGTTTTCCGGAGCTGCCAGAAGGCGATCTGTCGCGCCTGCGCGCCAGCCTGGTGCGGCAGGACAGCCTGCACCAGCAGGCACTCGCCCTGTCGCTGGGCGAAAGCCTGCGCCTCGGCGAAGGCGAGCAGAAGAGCGGTGGGCAGCAGCGACCGTCGATCCTCGCCGACGCCCTCGAGGCGCTGTTCGGCGCCCTCTGGCTGGATGCCGGCTTCGATGCCGCGAGCGAGGTCATCGTCCGCCGCTATGACTCGGTCCTCGGCCGGCTGACACCGGGGCAGGGGGAAAAGGACGCCAAGACGCGCCTGCAGGAACACCTGCAGGGAATCCGGCTGGCGCTGCCGCAGTACCGGCTGGCCGGGACCGAAGGCGAGGCGCACGCGCAGCAGTTCCGTGTCGCCTGCATCATCGACAGCCTCGGCATCCGCACCGAGGGTCGCGGTGCCAGCCGGCGGGCTGCCGAGCAGATGGCCGCCGAGCGGGCGCTGGCGGCACTGGACAGCCGATGAGCGAGCGCTGCTCGGGGCAGATCGCCATCGTCGGCCGGCCGAACGTCGGCAAGTCGACGCTGCTCAATGCGCTGGTCGGCGAGAAGTTGAGCATCGTTTCGCGGCGCGCGCAGACGACGCGGCATCGCATCATCGGCGTTCTCACCCGCGCCGATGCGCAGTACGTCTTCGTCGACACACCGGGCTTCCAGACGCGCCACGGCAACGCCCTCAATCGCGTCATGAACCGCGGCGTGCGGCAGGCGCTGGCCGAGGTGGATGTCGTCTTTCTCGTCGTCGAGGCCGGCCGTTTCGACGAGCGCGACCGCCAGGTCCGCCGGCTGGTACCGGCCGACCGGCCGCTGATCATCGTCGTCAGCAAGATCGACCAGTTGCCCGACAAGACCCAACTGTTGCCGTTTCTCGCGCGCCTGGCGGGCGAGGGGGAGTTCACGGCGATCGTTCCGGTCAGTGCGACGCGCGGCGATCAGCTCGAGGTGCTGCTGGCCGAGGCCCGCAAGCACCTGCCGAACGAGGGCCTGCTGTTTGCCGAGGACGATCTGACCGATCGCAGCGAACGCTTCCTCGCTGCCGAGTACATTCGTGAGAAGGTGTTTCGCCTGATTGGCGACGAACTCCCGTACGCCGTGGCGGTGGAGATCGAGCGCTTCGTCGTCGATGGCGGCCTGCGCCGCATCAGCGCGGCGATCCTCGTCGATCGCGAGGGACACAAGCCGATCGTCGTCGGCCGGGGAGGCGAGGTCGTCAAGCGCATCGCCACGGAAGCGCGGCACGACATGGAGCGGCTGTTCGGGGGTCCGGTCTTCCTCGAAGTCTTCGTCAAGCTGAAGTCGGGCTGGGCCGACGACGAGCGCCTGCTGCAGACGCTTGGTTACGATTAGGCGCCAGAGCCGACGATGACTGGCGGACGAGTCGGCGGGTGAACCAGCGGCACAGGGTCGACGGGCAGCCGGCTTTCGTCCTGCATGCCTACCCGTACAGCGAGACCAGCCTGATCGTCGACGTCTTCTCGCGCGACCACGGGCGGGTCGCACTGCTGGCGCGCGGTGCGCGGCGGCCGCGCTCGCTCCTGCGCGGTGTGCTGCTCGCCTTTCAGCCGCTCGAGCTGGCCTGGGCCGGGCGCGGCGAGGTGCAGACGCTGGTGCGGGCCGAGTGGCAGGGCGGACAGCCGCTGCTGGCGGGCAAGTCGCTGTTCTGCGCCTACTATCTCAACGAACTGCTGATGCACCTGCTGCCGCGCGCCGACGCCCATGCCGCCCTGTTCGCAGTCTACGCCGCGACCCTGCGCCGTTTTGCCGATGGCGCGCAGGAGGCCGATCTGCGCCGTTTCGAGCGGGCTCTGCTGCGCGAACTCGGCTACGGGCCGACCCTCGAGGCCGATGTCGCCGGCGCCGCGGTCGAGGCCGATGCCCATTACGCTTACGAGATCGAACGCGGCCCGGTGCGCCTGCCCGGTCCGCTGGCGTCGCCGCTGGCGCTCAGCGGCCGCACGCTGCTCGATCTGGCACGCGAGGATTTTTCCGATCCGCGTTCGCTGGCCGAGGCCAAGCAACTGATGCGGACGCTGATCGGGCACTACACCGGCGGCCGGAGTCTCGTCAGCCGCCGGATTTTCAGGGAGCTACAGGAACTATGATCGAACTTGGCGTCAACATCGACCACGTGGCGACGATCCGGCAGGCGCGTTGCACCTACGAGCCGGACCCGGTCTGGGCGGCAGTCGAAGCGCATCTCGGTGGCGCCGATGGCATCACCATCCACCTGCGCGAGGACCGCCGTCACATCCAGGATGCCGACGTCGAGAAGCTGCACGCGCTGGCGCAGATCAAGCTCAACCTGGAAATGGCGGCGACCGACGAGATGGTCGCCATCGCCTGCCGGATCAAGCCGCAGATGGCGATGCTGGTACCCGAGGGCCGGCACGAGGTGACGACCGAGGGCGGTCTCGACGTCGTCGCACAGGAGGCCCGGCTGCGACAGGTGGTGAGCCGCCTCGCCGATGCCGGCATCGTCAGCAGCGTCTTCATCAACGCCGACCTGGCGCAGGTCGAGGCGGCGGCGCGCATCGGCGCGCGCGTCTGCGAGATCCACACCGGCCCCTACGCGCATGCCTTCTATACCCAGGGGCGCGATCCGGAAAGCCCGGCAGTGCTCGCCGAGCTCGAGCAGATCCGTGGCGCCGGCGAGGCCATTCGCCAGCTCGGCATGCGCTTCAACGCCGGCCATGCGCTCAACTACTTCAATGTGCAGCCGGTCGCGCAGCTGCGCGGCATCCGCGAGTTGCACATCGGCCATGCGATCATCAGCCGGGCGGTCTTCGTCGGCCTGCGCGAGGCCGTGCGTGAAATGAAGCGCCTGCTGCGTGAAGCGCAGGCGCGGGTCCGATGATCGTCGGCGTCGGCACCGACATCGTCGCCGTCGCCCGCCTCGGCAGCCTGCACGCGCGCCACGGCGCGCGTGCGCTGCGCCGCATCCTGTCGCCGGCGGAGTGCGCCGAGATTGCCGGCGTGCGCGATCCGGCGCGCTTTCTCGCCAAGCGCTTCGCCGCCAAGGAAGCGCTGGGCAAGGCACTCGGCATCGGCCTCGTCGCGCCGGCGACCCTGCCGAACATCGGCATCGCGCACGATGCGCGTGGCCGACCGGTCTTCACCTACGCGCCCGCGCTGGCCGCCCACTTGGCGCAGCGCCGGCTCGTCGCCCACCTGTCGATCAGCGACGAGAACGATTACGCCGTCGCCTTCGTCGTCATGGAGCAGTCATGAGCACCATTTCCCTGCTTGCCCCCGGCCCGCTGATGATCGATCTGGCTGGCTGCCGCCTCTCCGGGTTGGAAAGAGAGCGCCTGCAGCACCCGCTGGTCGGTGGCCTGATCCTCTTTTCGCGCAACTACGAGTCGCCGCAGCAATTGGCGCAACTGACCGCCGAAGTGCATTCGCTGCGCTCGCCGCCACTGCTGATCGGCATCGACCACGAGGGGGGGAGGGTACAGCGGTGCCGCAACGGCTTCAGTCGCCTGCCGCCGATGCGCCGCCTCGGCGAGCTGTGGGACCGGCAGCCCGATGCGGCGCGGTTGGCGGCGCGGCGCATCGGTTACGTGCTGGCGGCCGAGCTGCGCGCCTGCGGCGTCGACCTGTCATTCACGCCGGTCCTCGATCTCGACTGGGGGCGCAGCGCGGTCATCGGCGATCGCGCCTTCCACGGCGACCCAGTGGCGGTCAGCGAACTCGCCGGGGCGCTGGTCGAGGGACTGCACCGCGCCGGCATGGCGGCCTGCGGCAAGCATTTTCCCGGCCATGGCTGGGTCGCAGCCGACTCGCATGTCGATCTGCCGATGGACGAGCGCCCACTGCCAGAGATGGCGCCCGACCTCGAGCCCTACCGCCGGCTGCAGCTCGACGCCGTGATGCCGGCACACGTCATCTATCGCCTGCTCGACGCCCGTCCGGCGGGCTTCTCGCCGTTCTGGATCGACCTGCTGCGCAACGAACTGGCCTTCGACGGGGTGATCTTCAGCGATGACCTGTCGATGGCCGGCGCCAGCTTCGCCGGCGGCATCGTCGGCCGCTGCACGGCGGCCTGGCAGGCGGGTTGCGACCTGCTGCTGGTCTGCAACTCGCCGGATGCGGTCGGCGAACTGCTCGCCGAATGGCGGCCGCCGGCCGCTCCGGAGCGGGCGCGCCGGGTCGAGCGGCTGTCGTCAGCGGCAGCCGCCGTCGACCGGGCCGGTCTGCAGCACGATCCCGAGTACCTTGCCGGCGTCGCGGCGGCGAGCGCGCTCGTCACCTGAAGGCACCGCCCGGTGTCATCAGGAACGGACTTCCGTCCGAGGACTGGCTAGCTGAAGACTTTCCACTTGCGGGCCGTAGCCGAGCCGAACAGCTGCGGGTCCTGCGGCAACTGGTTGGTCGGCAGGTAGGCCGGCGTGATGGCCTTGAACCATTGGGCGTAGGAGGCGCTGGCACCGAGCTTCGCCAGGGTCTTCAGGGCGTAGTAGGTGAACGCACCATTCGGCCGTCCATTGAAGCGCGTATCCCAGCTGTACTGGGTGTCGAGGCAGCCTGCCATCAGCAGGTCGCCGCCGGAGCGGGCGATGCCACCGGCCAGCCGGCGCGGGATTGCGGCCGGCAGGTCGACATCGCGCAGCCATGTTTCCGGCGGCAGGAAGCGGGCGCGCGGCATGCCCGGATCCAGGTCCGAGGTGTCGCCACGGGTGACGGAACCGGAGTGGCAGCTGTCCGACATCAGGACGATGCGAACGCCAGCGGCCCGCTTCGCCAGCAGCAGGTGCAACTCGTCGTCGAGCAGCACCTTGCCCTGGCCAATGTCCCATGGGCAAAGCGCTTCGTCACGCTGATCCGGCTCGTCGCCATCCCGATCGGGCACCCAGGTGCCATGGCCGGAATAGGTGATGACCACCGTATCACCACGGACCGCCTTGCCGATGAGGCTGCCGATGGCGGCGACCATGGCCGCCTTGGTGGCCTGCGAATCGAGCAGCTTGAGAACACTGAAGCTGCGTCCGGCCAGTGCCGCAGCCCAGTCATTGGCGTCGTTGACGCAGCCAGAGAGGTCGTTCTGTGTGCCGGGGTAGTCGTTGATGCCGATACATAGGGCGTGCTTGCTCATCGGGACTCTCCTTGGTCGAGTTGGGACGTACCGGCAAGGGACGCCGCGGGTGGACGCCGCGTGACGTTGCCTTGCCTGCAACGACTGAAGAATAGTCGATGTCGGGCACTCGGCGCGGCCTTTTCTTCGCCCAGCATGGCGGCGCGGCTGCGGCGCGGGCCAGGGTCGCCGGCGTCCGCCCGGGCAGCACGCAGATCTGCTGCCGCGACCGCCAGCGCCCTGAGCTTGCGCACGGGCAGCCAGCGCGTTGCGGCCGGGTATTCGCCGATTTGCCCGTTTCCGGGGTAAGCTGGACCCCTCCGACCGCCTTCGCGCCCCCTCGTCGATGATCGACTCCATCCTTCTTGCTGCGACGCGCATCAGCACCTTCCTGCAGCAGCAGCCACTGACCAATGCCAGCGGCTTCTTCTTCGCCCGCGACGGGCGGCTGTTCCTGGTCAGCAGCCGGCACGTTCTGATCGACGAGCCGAGCCGGCATTTCCCCGACCGGATCGAGATCGAGTTGCATGTCGACCCGGCCAATCTGGCCGAGTCGATCGGCTTCTCGATTCCCCTGTACCGCAACGGTCGCAGCCTCTGGCGGCAGGGCAGCGATTCCGCCGGCGACATCGACGTCGCGGTGATCGAGATCGAGCGCAGCGCCCTGCCGGTGCGAACGCTGCTCGGCGCCTTCGGCCCCGAGAATCTGCCGGGCCGCTGCGATCACGTCGAGATCGGCGGCTCGCTGCTCGTCGTCGGTTTCCCGCTCGGTTTTCACGATACCCTGCACCACATGCCGGTCGTCCGCCAGGCGGTCCTGGCCTCGCCCTGGGGACTGCGCTTCAAGGGCGAGGGCTACTTCCTCAGCGATGCGCGAACGCATCGCGGCACCAGCGGGGCGCCGGTGGTGATGCGCATGGCAGCGGACGATGCGGGCCGTGCCGGGCTGCCGTGGCTGCTCCTGGGCGTGCACTCGGCACGGCTCGACGTCGGGTCGCGCGACCTCGAACTCGACGAGGCGCTCGGTCTCAACTGTGTCTGGTACGCCGACATCCTGATGACGCTGACCGCCGGCTGAGAGGCCGCCCCGGTGCCCGCTGCCGACCCTTGCCCTTTGCCGGCGTATCCCTCATCATCCGCCGCATCATCTGGAAGGCATCGTGAAGGAACGCCAATACATTGCCCGACGCGCGGCGGAATGGGAAGCCTGGGACCGCTGGCTGGCACCGGCGAGGGGACCGCGCACGGCGGCGCCGGAGGGCGATGCTGCCGGCGCCGCCGGGCTGCCGCAGCGCTTTCGGCGGCTTTGTCACGACCTGGCGCTGGTGCTCGATCGCAACTACTCGGCGGCGCTGGCGGAGGACCTGCATCGCCGCGTTCTGGCAGCACATCAGCGCATCTACGGCGCTGGCGAGCCGCAGGGGCATGCCTGGCGACGCTTCTTCGGCGGCGACCTGTCGGCACTGGTGCGGCGCGAGTGGCGGCTCGTGCTGGCTGCCGGCCTGCTGCTCTTCGTTCCCATGTTGAGCTTGCTGCTGCTGACCCAGGTCTGGCCGGACGCCGCCTTCCTGTTGCTTTCCCCGGAGACGGTGGGCGAGATCGAGGAGATGTATTCGCCGACGGCGCCTCACCTCGGACGGTCGCGTGCGGCCAGCAGCGAGTGGGCGATGTGGGGCTTCTACATTGCCAACAACGTGCGCATCGACTTCCAGGCCTTTGCCGGCGGCGTCGCGTTCGGTCTCGGGACGGTCTTCTACCTCGTGTACAACGGGTTGCACATCGGCGCCATCGCCGGTCACCTGACGCAGATCGGTTACGTGTACACCTTCTGGGGTTTCGTTGCCGGGCACAGCGCTTTCGAACTCACCGGTGCCGTGCTTGCCGGTGCGGCCGGACTGAAGCTCGGCATGGCACTGGTCGCGCCCGGGCGGCAGACGCGGCTGGCGGCACTGCGGCAGCATGCGCGGGTGGCGGTCAAGCTGCTCTATGGTGCGGCCGCCCTGACCTTGCTCGCGGCATTCGTCGAAGCCTTCTGGTCGCCCCGGCCCGGTGTCCCGTTTGCGTTCAAGGTTGCCGTCGGCGGCGCGCTGTGGCTGCTGACCTGGGCTTACCTGCTGCTGGCCGGGCGCGCCCGTGCGGCTTGAGGACATCGCCGTCGGCCTGCGCCGGCGCAGCCCCTGGGAGGCGATCGACCTTGGACAGGCCATGCTGCGGCGGTGGGCCGGGCGTGTTTACGGCGCCTGGTTCGCCACCTACTGGCTGGCCGGTCTGCTGCTGCTCGGTCTCTGGCCCTGGCCGGAGTACGTGATCCCGCTGCTGTGGTGGCTGAAGCCGCTCTTCGACCGCGTGCTGCTGCACGTCTACAGCCGTTCGCTGTTCGGCGACGCCTGCAGCATCGGCGATGTGCTGCGCGCGCTGCCGCGCCTGCTGCGTGCACCGGGGATGATCTCCGGACTCAGCCTGCGCCGCTTCAGCCTCGCGCGCTCGCTGCTGCTGCCGGTGTGGCAGCTCGAGGAACAGCGCGGCGCCGCCGCCCGTGCCCGCTTCGCGCTGCTCGGCCGGCGCTGCCGCGGGCATGCCGTCTGGCTGACCTTCTTCTGCGCCAACATGTCGACCATCCTGCTGTTGTCGCTGCTGTTCCTGCTGCTGGCGCTGACTCCCGGCGAGCATCCGGACCGGTCGCTGTGGGACTGGTTCAGCGATGAGGAATCGCCGGCGCGTCATCTGGTGGGCACGCTGGGCTTCATGCTCGCCGAGACGATCATCGAGCCGCTGTACGTCGCTTCCGGCTTTTCGCACTACCTCAACCGGCGCAGCGAACTCGAGGGCTGGGACATCGAACTCGGTCTGCGGCGGCTGGCACAGCGCCTCGAGGCCGGCGCCGTCAGCGCACCACCCTTGCTCGCGCTCGTCCTGCTGGCGGTCGGCGCGTGCTGGCTGCCGCCAGCACCGGCGCTGGCGGACGCGACGCCGCCAGCCAGCGTCGCCGCGACGGGCGAAGCCGGCGCGGCCAGGCCGCCGGCAGCGGCGCGCGAGGTGATCGACGCGGTCCTCGCCGAACCGGTCTTCGGGCAGTTGCGCGAGGACTGGCGCTGGCACTGGCGGCGACAGGAGAGCCCAGCCGGCGAGCCAGGGCACAACTGGGTGGCGATGCTGGCGATGCTCGCCGAGAGCCTGGCCGAATTCCTGCGCGGCGTCTTGTGGCTGTTCACCGGGCTGGCACTGG
Organism: Candidatus Accumulibacter conexus; assembly: GCA_017592775.1. Taxonomy (GTDB): domain Bacteria; phylum Pseudomonadota; class Gammaproteobacteria; order Burkholderiales; family Rhodocyclaceae; genus Accumulibacter; species Accumulibacter conexus. The sequence goes on from JAGFNJ010000008.1 coordinate 41,364, forward strand.
CGGCACTGGTCCTGCTGCTCGTCCGCCAGCGGCAGCGGTCGGCGCCGACGCGCACGCAGCGGCTGCCCGAGTTCGTTGCCGGTGTCGACCTGCGGCCCGAGTCACTGCCCGCCGAGGTCGTTCCGGCGGCGGCTGCGGCGCTGGCCCGGGGCGCCGCCGTCGAGGCGCTGAGCCTGCTCTACCGCGGTGCCTTGCGCAACCTGATCGCACAGTGGCAGATCGAGTTTGCTGCCGGCGACACCGAGGAAGACTGCCTGCGTCGCGTTGCCGGGCAGGTGCCGGCGGCCGTCGAGAGGTGTTTTGCCGAGGTCGTCGAGGCCTGGTGCCTGGTCGCCTATGCCGGCTGGCCGCTGCCGGGTCGGCGCGGCGAGGAACTGCTGGCGGCTTGGCAACGGTCTTTCGGCAGCAGCGGTGGTGGCGAGCGATGAGACGGCGATTGCTGGCGGCGGCACTGCTGGCGCTGCTGGCCGTCGGCCTGCTTGCCGGCTGGGTCATCAATCGTCTCGAGCGCGTACCGGTGTCGGTGCGCGAGGCGCCGCAGGCCGAGGCGCGCCGCAATCCATATCTGGCACTCGAGCGCCTGACCATCGGCATGGGTGGCAGGCTGACACGGCAGTCCGATGCGCGCGTGCTCGACCATCCGCCAGCGGGGACCACCCTCTTTCTCGACCGCCGGCGCGTCCACCTGCTGCCGCCGGAGCGTCTGCGCCGCCTGCTGGCCTGGGTCGAGGCGGGGGGGCACCTGATCGCGGTGGCGGAAGCGCCACAGCTCGCCGACCCGCTGCTCGACAGTGTCGGCGTCGGCCGTCAGACGAAACGAGCCGAAGACTTGCGTCGCCGACCGGCGTCGATCAGCGTGCAGTTGCCGGGTGGCAGCCGTCCGCTGCAGGTTGCCGCCAGTTGGCAGACCCTGAGCAGCGGTGAGCGGCAGCCGGTCTGGTCGGCTGGCGAGGGCGAGCAGGGGGCGCAGATGCTGCGGTTCCGCATCGGCCAGGGGTGGCTGACGGTGGCCAGCGAACTCGATCAGCAGCTCGGCAACCGGCAAATCGGTGAACTGGACCACGCCGAGTTCTACTGGACGCTGATCAGCGGCAACGGCGGCACATCGCCGCCGCAAGTGTTGTTGCTGTCGCGGCTGCAGATGCCGACGCTGTTCGAATGGATCGCCGAGAACGCCCGCGCGGCGGCGGTCGCGACGCTGCTCCTGCTGCTGCTCTGGCTGTGGCGCATCGTTCCCCGCTTCGGCAGCCTGCAGCCCGAGGCGGCGCCGACACGCCGCGAGCTGCGTGAGCACCTGGCTGCGGTTGGCCGCTACCTGTGGCGTTGCGGGCAACTGGCGGCGCTGCTGCCGGCTGCACGCGAGCACTTTCGCTGCCGCCTCGCGCAGCGTCGGCCAGGAATCGCCGGCCGGCCGCCGGCGGCGCAGGCCAGCCAGTTGGCAGCACTCTCCGGTCTGCCGGTGGCACGCATTGCCGCTGCGCTGGCTGGCCCCGCCGACAGCCCGTACGCCTTCACCGATGCTCTGCGCACGCTGCGCGAGCTCGAACGTGTCCTTTGAGAAGTCCGCCATGAACAGTCCGCTCGTCACCCTCTCCGCAGACCAGTTGCAGCAGGCCGCGCAGTTGCTCGCCGCGTTGCGCGGTGAGATGGCGAAGGCGGTGATCGGTCAGCAGGCGGTCATCGACGAGGTGCTGATCGCGCTCCTCGCCGATGCCCATGTACTGATCGAGGGCGTGCCGGGTCTCGGCAAGACGCTGCTGGTCAAGGCTCTGGCAAGGACCTTCGCCGGCGAGACGCGACGCATCCAGTTCACCCCCGACCTGATGCCTTCCGATGTCGTCGGCCACACGCTGTTCGATGCCGCAACGGCGCGCTTCGTCACCCGGCAGGGACCGGTGTTCACGCACCTGCTGCTCGCCGACGAGATCAACCGGGCACCGGCCAAGACGCAGTCGGCGCTGCTCGAGGCGATGCAGGAGAAGCAGGTGACGCTGGAGGGCAACACCTCGCGCCTGCCGCAACCGTTCATGGTGCTGGCGACGCAGAACCCGATCGAGCAGGAGGGAACCTATCCGCTGCCGGAAGCGCAGCTCGACCGCTTCCTGCTGAAAATCCGCATCGATTACCCGAGCGAGCAGGAAGAGATCGCCCTGACGCGCCAGGTGACCAGCGCCAAGACCGGTGCCGATCTCGACGTCGAGGCGGTGGCGACGCTGGTGCAGCCGGCGACGGTCGTCGGACTGCAGCAGTGGGCCGCGCACGTGACGCTCGACGAGCGCGTCCTCGCCTATGCCGTGGCGATCGTACGCGCCAGTCGCGATACACCCGGACTGGCCAGTGGCGCCGGGCCGCGCGGCCCGATCGCGCTGGTGCGCGCGGCGCGGGCGCGGGCACTGATCGGCGGTCGTGGCTTCGCCACCCCCGACGACGTCAAGGCAGTCGCCCTGCCGGCGTTGCGCCATCGCGTGACGCCGACCGCCGAGGCCGAGATCGAGGGCATGACCGCCGATGACCTCCTGCACGCGCTGCTCGATCGCGTGCCGGCGCCACGCCTCTAGATGCTCCTTCCCGATCGTCCGCTCCTGCTCGCCGCCGGCTGCTGGCTGCTGCTGGCGGTGGCCGTTGTCGTCGTGCCCGCCTGGCTGCCGTTGTGGCACGTTGCCGGCGTCGCGCTGGCTGCGCTGGCAACCGTCGATGCGCTGGCCGCCCACCGCCGGCGCGGCGCTGTCAGCGTGCAGCGGCAACTGGCACACGCGATGCCGGTGGGTACCTGGCAGACCGTCGGTCTGCGTCTGCGCTGTGACGGTGGCGATGCCCGCGGCTGGCTGTCCGACGGACATCCAGCGGCATTTGCCAGCGACGGCCTGCCGCTGCCTTTCACGATCGCAAGCGGACGCTGGCTGCGCCTGAGCTACCGCGTTGCGGTCAGCGAACGCGGCCGGCAGTGCTTCGACGGCGTCACGCTGCGCCGCTCGTCGCCACTGCGCCTGTGGCAGATGCAGGAGCGGCTGGCTGTCCGTGACGAGGTGCGGGTGTACCCGAATTTCGCGCGCATCGCCCACTACACGCTGCTGGCGACCGACAACCGGCTGTCGCAGATCGGCATCCTGCAGCGGCGGCGGCGCGGTCAGGGAATGGAGTTCCGGCAACTGCGCGACTACCGCCAGGACGACTCGCCGCGGCAGATCGACTGGAAAGCCAGTTCGCGCGTCAGCCGCCTGATCTCGCGCGAGTATGCCGACGAGCGCGACCAGCAGATCGTCTTCCTGCTCGACTGCAGTGCCCGCATGCGCGCCCGCGACGGCGATCTGTCGCACTTCGACCATACCCTCAACGCGCTCCTGCTGCTCGCCTGGGTGGCCCTGCGCCAGGGCGATGCGGTCGGTCTCGCCACCTTCGGCCATGCGCGGCCGCGGGTTCTCCTGCCGGGCAAGACGGTGGCGACGGTCAACACGCTGATGAACGCGGTGTACGATCTCGAGCCATCGCTGCAGGTGCCCGATTATCTCGCTGCCGGCGCGACGCTGAGCCATCATCTGCGCAAGCGGGCGCTGGTGATCCTGGTCACCAACCTGCGCGACGAGGACGACGATACGCTGCTGCCGGCCGTGCGGCAGTTGCGCCGCAGGCACGCGGTGAGCGTCGCCAGCCTGCGTGAACCGGTGCTCGACGAAGTGCTCGCGGCGCCGGTCGACGACTTCGCCGCCGCGCTGACGCGTGCCGCCGGTCTCGAGTACCTGCAGGCACGGCGGCGGCAGCTCGCACTGCTGCGTCACGGCGGCGTCGAGATCCTGGATGTCAGCGCTGGCGAACTGCCGGTCGCGCTGATCAACCATTACCGGGCCAGAAAGCGCGCGGGCACGCTATAGTACGCGCCTGCAGGCGGCGGTGCGACCGCGCCCCCCCTGAAGATGGCGGCAAGGATGGCAATGGTGGTGTCTGCGGCGCGGGGGGCGCTATGAGTATCCAGGACAATCCGTTTCAGGCGCCGGTGGCGCGGCTGCAGGACCAGGGCGACCTGGTCGTCGACGATTTCCGGGCCGAGGGCCGTCTGGTGCCACTCAGCCATGGCTACCGCTGGCTGCAGCGGGGCTGGGCGATCTTCCGCACCGCTCCGGGTACCTGGATCGGCATCGCCGTCGCCTGCATGGGCGTGCTGCTCATTCTCGGCAGCATCCCGCTGTTGAACGTCGTCGTGAACCTCTTGGCACCGGTGTTCATCGGCGGTCTCAGCATCGGCTGCCGCGCCATCGACGACGGCGAAGGTATCCGTTTTGCGCACCTCTTTGCCGGCTTCTCGCGCCGTCCGGGGACGCTGCTGATGGTTGGCCTGCTGTATCTGCTCGGCTTGCTGGCAATGGCCATCATCATCGGCGTCTTCGCCGCCCTGACCGGTGCGATGGCGCTGGGAACGGCGGCCGGTGCGGGCGACGAGGCGGCGATGTGGACCTTCCTGCTCTCGGTCGGGGTGATGATCCTGGTGTTCACGCCGCTGGCGATGGCCGTCTGGCTGGCGCCGCCGCTGGTCGTGCTGCACGACTTCTCGGCCAGCCAGGCGATCTGGACCAGCCTGCGGGTCGCGCTGCGCAACTTCCCGCCGTTCATGGTCTATGGCGTGCTCGTCCTGCTGCTGGCGGTCTGCGCCAGCCTGCCGCTGCTGCTCGGCTGGCTGCTGCTGCTGCCGGTGATCTACGCTTCGTTGTACGCCGCGTACCGCGACATCTTCTTCAACGAATGACGCCCGCGGCACGTCTGGATACCGTTCGCCGGCTGGCGACTCCGGAGGGTTGCGTCATCGACCTGCGGCTGGCCGGTCCGGTGGTGCGCGCGCGCGCCTGGTTGATCGATTTCCTGATCCGCGTCGCCGTCTGGCTGCTGCTGGTGGTCCTGGCGTCGCAGCTCGGCGACTTTGGTGCCGGTCTGCTGCTGCTGGCGGCCTTCCTGCTCGAATGGTTCTATCCGGTCGTCTTCGAGGTCTGGTTTCGCGGCCAGACGCCGGGCAAGAAGGCGTGCGGGCTGGAAGTGGTGCACGATGACGGGCGGCCGGTCGGCAGCAACGCGGCATTCATCCGCAATACCCTGCGCGCCATTGACTTCCTGCCGCTGCTCTATGCCACCGGTTTCGTCAGCAGCCTTCTCAACGCCGACGGCAAACGGCTCGGCGACCTCGCCGCCGGGACGCTGGTGGTGTATGTCGAGCGTGGCCGCCGGCCAGCGCTCGGCGCCGGCATCGATGTCGGCAGCGAGCCGCCGCCGTTCGCACTCAGCCGCGAAGAGCAACTGGTGCTGATCGAGTTCAGCCAGCGCGCACCCCTGCTGACGCCGGAGCGGGCCGCCGAGCTGGCCGGCGCCGCCGGCCCGCTGCTTGGCGGTGTCGATGGCGCGGCAGGAGCGCTTCGCCTGCGGCGCATCGGCAACTTCCTGCTCGGCAGCCGCGCGGGCTGACGGCTCCTCCCCTTTCGTTGTCCGGGCCTGCGGGGGCACTTGCGTAGCGGCGCCGCGAGCATCTCCGGCGCGGACCACATCAGGGTGTCGGGTTTTTTTACACTTCGGTCGCGCCCGGTGATGGGATCTACGGCAATAAGTTGATGTAATGCGGGAAAACTCGCCCGGCGCGAATCTTGCTTCTCAGTGGGCATTCGAGCGGCGGGTTCGCGGAGCAGCAGGCAAGGACTCCCGAGCACTCCAGAGGTTGGCCTGACAAAGGGGATTGGTGATGAAAGTCTTCGGTGAAGAGCGGGTGAATTCCTATTTCTCCAACAGCCAGTCGGCTCCGGCCGTCGCGGCGCTCGCAGCTGGAGGCTACGTCACCACCTGGGTCTCGAATGGCCAGGATGGCAGTGTCGACGGAATTTACGCCCAGCGGATGGACGCCAACGGGGTCGCCATCGGCCCCGAGTTCCGCGTGAATAGCACCACCGGCAACAACCAGACCGACCCGAGGATCGCCGCGCTCTCCGATGGTGGCTTCGTCATCGTCTGGTCCGACGATGGTGGCGCCGACGGCAGCGGCTGGGGCGTCTACGCCCAGCGCTACAGTGCCGCCGGCGTGCCCCAGGGGGACGAGTTCCGCATCAACACGACGACCTACAGCACGCAGTATCAGGCCAGCGTGGCGGCCTACGCGGGCGGCTTCGTGGTCACCTGGGCAAACCATTCCGGGAATGTGGATACCAGCGGCCATGGCGTCTTCGGCACCCGTTTCGACAACGCCGGCAACGTCGTGCAGACCGGCGGGCAGAACGAGTTCCAGGTCAATGCCTACACCACGAGTCACCAGTGGGAACCCGACGTCGCAGCCTATGCCGACGGCAGCTACGTGGTGGTCTGGCGATCGGAGGGACAGGAAGGCGATGGCTATTCCGGGGTCTACGGGCAGCGCTACGGCAGCAATGGCGCCAAGCTTGGCGGCGAATTTCACGTCAACAGCTACGTCACCGACTACCAGTTCGCGCCGCGTGTGGCGACCCTGTCTGATGGTGGATTCGTCGTCGTCTGGCAGTCGCGTGGCCAGGATGGCAACGGTGACGGGGTCTACGGCCAGCGCTACGACGCTGCCGGCAACGCGGCCGGCGGCGAATTCCGCGTCAACGTCGCGACCGATCACGACCAGGGCAATCCCGACGTGATCGGCCTGTCCACCGGCGGCTTCGTCGTCACCTGGTACAGCTACTATGTGCCCGCCGAAGGCAAGTACTACGAGATCTACACCCGCGAATACGATGCCGCCGGCGCGCCGAGTTCGGGCGAGCAAAAGGTCAACACCTTCGACAGCAGTTCCTATGGCCAGATCCAGCCGGTGGTGGCCGATCTGGGGCAGGGCAATTACGTGGTGGTGTGGTCGTCGGACAATCAGGATGGCAGCAGCTACGGCGTCTATCAGCAGATGTTCGGCGACCCGGCGGATTTCACGCGCCAGGCCAATCCCGAACTGGCGGATTTCGGCGGCAGCGTCGCCTTCGGCGAAAATCTGGTCAACGCCGGTCTGCAGGTGCTGGATGCGGCGGTGAGCCTGAGCGACGCCGACTCGGCGAACTTCGATGGCGGCCGTATCGAGCTCTATTTCGTCAAGGGCGGTAGTCTCGAAGACCAGTTGGGCGTGGTGCATGAAGGCGACACCCCGGGCCGCATCGGCGTCTCCGGCACGACGGTCAGCTTTGGCGGCACGGCCATCGGGACGATCAGCGGCGGCGTCAACGGCGCCAACCTGATCATCGACCTCAACGCCAACGCCAGCGTCGACGCGGTCGAGCAGCTCATCCAGCGCCTGGGCTACGGCAACGGCAGCGGCAACCCCGCCGCCTCCCGCGAAGTGGGCATCCGCGTCTCTGATGGCGACGGCGGCTCCACCTTCGGTGGCATCGTCAGCATCAACGTCACGCGAGAGCTTGACGGCACCCCCGCCGCGTACGGCGAGCAACAAGTCAACACCTACACCTACGACCACCAGCACAACCCGGAAGTCGCCAAGCTGGCCGGCGGCGGCTACGTCGTCGTTTGGACCTCGCGCAGCCAGGACAGCGCCAGTGACAGCGACGGCATCTATGCCCAGCGCTACAACGCCAGCGGCGTCGCCGTCGGGCCGGAATTCCGCGTCCCGACCCTCACCGGATCCAGTCAGGAATATGCGCACGTGGCGGGCCTTTCGGATGGCGGCTTCGTCATCACCTGGCAGGACAATGCCGGTCACGACGGATCGAGCTGGGGCGTGTTCGGACAGCGTTTTGACGTGAATGGCGTCGCCCAGGGCGCTCAGTTCGCTCTGTCCAGCTACACCAGCAACGACCAGTACCACGATGCAGTCAGCGCCTATGCCGGCGGCTTCGCTGCGGTCTGGAGTTCCTACAATCCGGCAGACGGCGGCTATCACGACATCCATCTGCGGCGCTTCAACAACGATGGCACCGCGTTGGACGGCACGCAGCTGTTGGTCAGCACCACACCGGGCAATCCGGCGCAGCAGCAGAGCGGACACCAGTTCCTGCCCGACATCGCCACTCTTTCGGATGGCGATCTGCTCGTGGTCTGGCGCGACGACAACGGCAACGATGGCAGCAGCCATGGCGTCTATGGCCGCCGCTTCGATGTCGGCACCGGCACCTTCGGCGACAGCTTCCTGGTGAACACGCGCACCGACGACGCCCAGTACGAGGCCCGGGTGGCCGCCCTCAGCGACGGCGGCTACGTCGTCGTGTGGCGGGAAAACAACCAGGACGGCAGCGGCTCGGCGGTGATGGCCCAACGCTACGCCGCGAATGATGCCAAAGTCGGCATCGCCATCCGGGTCAACGAATACACCACCGGCAGCCAGTACGAGCCCGACGTCATCGGCCTGTCGAGCGGCGGCTTCGTGGTCAGCTTCTTCAATGACTACTACGGTCCCGACGGCACCAGCGCCAACGTCTACATCCGTGAGTATGACGCCGCCGGCAACCCGGTCGATGGCGACCGGATCGTCAATACCTTCACCGCCAACAATCAGCACCAGCCGGCGATGGCTGACCTCGGTCAGGGCAACTATGTCGTCGTCTGGCGTTCCGACTATCAGGATGGCAGCAACAGCGGCATCTACCAGCAACTGTACGGCGACACCACCGAACTCCCCCGTTCCGCCAACCCGGAACTGGCGGATTTCACCGGCACCGTCAGCTTCGACGAGAACGCCGTCAACGCCGGCCTGCAGGTCATCGACTCGGCAGTGAATCTGATCGACAGCGATTCCGCCAACTTCAACGGTGGCCGCCTGGATCTGTACTACCTCACTGGCCAGGCGGCCGAAGACCAGCTCGGCGTCGTGCACCAAGGCACCGGCGCCGGCCAGATCGGCGTCTCCGGCCAGACCGTCAGCTTCGGCGGCGTCGCCATTGGCACCATTTCCGGCGGTGCCAACGGCGCCAACCTGCGCATCGACTTCAGCAGCAATGCCGCGACGCCGGACGCGGTGGAAGCGCTGATCCAGCGCCTTGGCTATCAGAACGCCGACTCCAGCCCGAACGCCAGCCGCACCCTGGGCCTGCGCGTGTCCGATGGTGATGGCGGCACGAGCCAGCCCAACGTGCTGACCATCAACGTCAGTGCACAACTCGACGGCACACCGAAGGCTCATGGCGAAGAACGGATCAACACCCATGTTCCCAACAACCAGAGCGAGGCGGCGGTCGCCGCCCTGACGGGTGGCGGTTACGTGGTGGCGTGGACTTCCGACGGTCAGGACGGATCCTCCGGCGGGATCTTCGCCCAGCGCTTCAACGCGAGTGGCGTCGCGGTGGGTCCGGAATGGCAGGTCAACAGCGTGACCGCGGGTTCGCAGAGCTATGGCCATGTGGCCGGCCTCTCCGACGGCGGCTTTGTCATCACCTGGCAGGACGACAGCAATCATGACGGCTCCGGGTGGGGCGTGTTCGGCCAGCGCTACGACGCCGGCGGCGTCGCCCAAGGCAGCCAGTTCCTGGTCAACAGCTTGACCACCAGCACCCAGTACCACGACACGCTGACCGCCTACAGCGGCGGTTTCGCCACGGCCTGGAGTTCCTACAATCCTGCTGAAGGCGGTTACCACGATATCTTCCTGCAGCGCTGGGACAACGCCGGCAACAAGGTCGGTGGCGAACTGCTGGTCAGCACCGACCCGGGCAGCGCTGCGTCCCAGCCCGGCTACCAGTACCTGCCTGACATCGCCGCCCTGAGCGACGGCGACCTGCTGCTGGTGTGGCGGGACGACAACGGCAACGATGGCAGCAGCCACGGGGTCTACGCCCGTCGCTTCGATGTGGCCACACAGAGCTTCGGCGACACGTTCCTGGTCAACACCGGCAACACGAGCGGTGCCCAATACGAGCCCAGGGTGGCAGCCCTGTCCGACGGTGGCTACGTCATCGTCTGGCGCGACGACAACCAGGACGGCAGCAGCGCGGCGGTCATCGGCCAGCGCTACGACGCCAGCGGCGCCGCCGTCGGCAGCCAGTTCCGCGTCAACGAAAACACGGCCGGTGGCCAGTACCAGCCTGAGGTCATCGGCCTGTCGACTGGCGGCTTCGTGGTAAGCTTCTACAATGACAGCTGGGGTTCCCAGGGCACCTATTCCGACGTCTACGTGCGCGAATACGATGCCGCCGGGAATCCGGTGGACGGTGACCGGCAGATCAACGATCCGGCCAGCAATCATTACTGGTCCGGCCAGTCGCAGCCGGCTCTGGCCGACTTGGGCAATGGCAACTACGTCGCCGTCTGGACCTCCGACGGGCTCCAGGATGGCAGCGGCAACGGCATCTACCAGCAACTGTTCGGCGACCTCGCCGAACTGGCGCGCCAGGCCAACCCGGACCTCGCGGATTTCACCGGCACCGTCACCTTCGACGAGAACGCCGTCAACGCCGGCCTGCAGGTCATCGACGCGGCGGTCAGCCTGGTCGACAGCGATTCAGCCAACTTCAACGGCGGCCGCCTGGATCTCTACTACCTCACTGGTCAGGCGGCGGAGGACCAGCTCGGCGTCGTGCATCAGGGCAATGCTGCCGGCCAGGTCGGCGTTTCCGGCAGCACGGTCAGCTACGGCAACGTTGTCATCGGTACGATCAGCGGTGGCGCCAACGGCAGCAGCCTGCGCATCGACTTCACGAGCAACGCCGCCACGGCGGAGGCGGTGGAAGCCCTGATCCAGCGACTGGGCTATGCCAACACCGACTCGAGCCCCAACGCCAGCCGCAGCCTGGGTCTGCGGGTGTCCGACGGAGATGGCGGCGCAAGCCAAGCCAACGTGCTGACGATCAACGTCACGCCACAACTGGACGGCACTCCCGCCGCTCATGGCGAAGAGCAAGTCAATACTTACACGGCGGACAGTCAGCAGAGTTCCAACGTGGCCAAACTCGCGGGCGGCGGCTACGTCGTGACCTGGATTTCGTATGGCCAGGATGGCAGTTCATGGGGCATCCACGCCCAGCGTTTCAACGCCAGCGGCGTGGCGGTCGGGCCTGAGTTCAAGGTGAACAGCCTGACCGGTGGCGAACAGAGCTGGCCGCACGTGGCCGGATTGTCCAACGGCGGCTTCCTCATCACCTGGCAGGACAACAATGGCCATGACGGCTCTGGCTGGGGGGTCTACGGCCAGCGTTACGATGCCACTGGCGCGGCGGCAGGCAGTCAGTTTCTGGTCAACGCCCACACCGACAGCACCCAATACCACGACAGCGTCGTCGCCTATACAGGAGGCTTCGCGACCGTCTGGTCTTCCTACGGCAACTCCGGTGGCAGCGGCCACGACATCTACCTGCAGCGCTGGGACGACGCCGGCAACAGAGTACTGACCGGCGGCCAGAACGAGGTACGGATCAGCACCGATCCCGGCAGCAGTACGGCCCAAGGCGGCAACCAGTACTTGCCGGAAGTGGCGGCGCAGGCCAACGGCAACCTGTTCGTCGTCTGGACCGACGAGGGTGGCAATGACGGCGCCGGCTACGGCGTCTACGGCCGCTTCTACAATGCCGGTTCAGGCACCTTCGGTGACCCAGTGGTCGTCAACACCACCGCTTCGGGTTCCCAGAGCTACGGTGCCAGCGGCGACTTCGAGCCCAACGTGGCGGCTCTCAGCGACGGGGGCTTCGTCGTCGTCTGGCCGTCCGACAGCAACGACGGCAGTGGCTGGGGAGTGATGGGCCAGCGCTTCGACGCCAGCGGCAACAAGATGGGCGGCGAGTTTCGGGTCAACGAGAATCCTGCCAGCAACCAGTACCAGACCGACGTCATCGGCCTGTCCACCGGCGGCTTCGTGGTGGGCTTCTATCACGACGGCAGCGGTCCGGATGGCACTTATTACGATGCCTACATCCGTGAGTTCGATGCCGCCGGCAATCCAGTGGATGGTGACCGCAAGGTCAATACGTTCAACGGCTACAACTACTACCAAGGTGAGCCCGCACTGGCAGACCTGGGCAACGGCAACTTCGTGGTGACCTGGGCCAGCCAGTATCAGGATTCCGGTTCCAGCTACGGTATCTACCAGCAGTTGTTTGGCGACCCGGCCGAGTTGCCACGGCAGGCCAACCCCGTTCTCGATGATGTGATCGCCACGCGCACCCTGGGCACCGCTCAGGCTGCCACGCCGCAGATCATCGATGCCGATGCCTGGGTCAGCGACAGCGATTCCGCCAACTTCGACGGCGGCAGCCTGTGGGTCTATTTCACTTCGGGCCAATTGGCCCTGGACGTACTTGCCGTCAACGACGAGGGCACCGGTGCGCTGCAGATCGGCGTGTCCGGCAGCAACATCAGCTACGGCGGCACGGTGATCGGCACCTTGGCCGGCGGCAGCGCCGGCGCGCCACTGGTGATCAGCTTCAATGCCAGCGCCACTCCCGAAGCGGTGCGCCATCTGGTGGAGAACATCACCTACCGGTACGATGACCTCACCGCTCCCATCGGTAGCCGCACCGTCGCGTTCCGCCTGTTCGACGGCGACGGCGGCGCCTCCGCACCTGCCAGCACCACCATCAGCATCGAGGCTTCGGCGCCGCCGGCGGCACTCGGTCTGTCGGGTCTGGACGGCAGCGTCACGCTGTCTGAAGCCACGGCGCAACTGGGAACCGTCGTCGACGAGAACGTCGACGTGACGCAGGGCGCCGATGCGATCACCACGCTGACGGTGTCTTACGCCGGTGGTTCCGAACGCCCGGAAGACCAGCTCTCGATCCGCCATCAGGGCTCGGGCGCTGGCCAGGTCGGCGTCTCCGGATTCGACATCAGCTACGAGGGAACGGTCATCGGCACGGTCAACGCCGCTGACACCGGCGCCAACGGCGACAACCTGGTGGTCGACTTCAACGGCTCTGCCACCGCCCAGGCCGTCGAGCGGGTGATCGAGAACCTGCGCTACCAGACCAGCAGCGACGGCCCGCTGGCCAGCCGCACGATCCAGGTCCAGGTGACGGACGCGGCCAGCGCGACGACCACGCAGGCGATGGCGATCAACATCACCGCCGAGGACGAAGGCGTGCAACCGCTGTTCGGCGACGAACAGGTGAATACCTACGAGCCCGGCGACCAGTACTTCCCGCGCGTCGTTGGCCTTGAAGGCCCCAACGCCGGCAGCTATGTGGTGGTCTGGCAGTCGCCCAACGAGGATGGCAGCGGCAACGGCGTCTTCGCCCAGCGCTACAACGCCCAGGGCGTTCAGGTGGGTACCGAGTTCCAGGCCAACACCTATGCCAGCAACGACCAGACCGCGCCGATGGTGGCCAGCTTGGCCAATGGCGGTTTCCTCATCGTCTGGCGCAGCGAAGGCCAGGACGGCTCCTCGGGCGGCGTTTACGCCCAGCGCTATGGTGCCGACGGGGCGCCAGCGGGTGGCGAGTTCCGCGTCTCCACGGTTACCGCCTACGACCAGACGCACCCGACCGCAGTGGGACTGGTCGATGGCAGTTTCGTCATCGCCTGGGCCGACCAGTATCGGGATACGAGCAGCTACGGCAGCTACGCCCAGCGCTACGCCGCTGACGGCACGCCCATCGGCACGGAGTTCGAGCTCAACAGCTATCTGCCTGGTGAACAGTACCTGCCGTATCTGGCGACGCTGAAGGATGATTCCTCAACGGTCGGTACGGATGAGAGCGGCTTCATCGCGGTATGGGAATCCAATGGCCAGGACGGCTCCGGCTGGGGCGTCTATGCCCAGCGCTTCGACCTAACCGGCACCAAGGTTGGCAGCGAACTTCTGGTCAATACCGCCACCAGCGGCAGCCAGACCAATCCCGATGTCGCCGTTCTGGCCAATGGCCATATCGTTGTCGTTTGGGTTGACCAGGCCATTGGCGACATCCGTGGCCAGCTCTATACCGCTGCCGGCGTGACCATCGGCGGCGAATTCACCGTCAGCAGCAGCGACTTCAATTCCGACTACGGCCAATGGCCGCATGTCACCGCGCTGCAAAGCGGCGGCTTCGTGGTGAGCTGGGACGGCTACTCCAGCCCGAGCGACAGCGGCTACGGCGTCTATGCCCAGGAATTCGACGCCAATGGCGACAAGGTGGACGGCCCCTTCTCGCTCAACGGCAATACCGCCAACAACCAGCACTACCCGGACATCGCCGCGCTCACCGGCAACAACTTCGTCGCCGTCTGGATGAGCAATTACCAGGAGAGCGACGGCAACAGCAGCCACGGTATCTTCCAGAAGGTGTTCGGCACGCCGGGCAGCATCACCCGCCAGGCTTCGCCGGAACTGATCGATCTGGACAACTCGGTCAGCTTCAATGAAAACGTCGTCAACGCGGCAGCGCAACTCCTCGATCCGGGCGTGCGGGTGGTGGACGCGGATTCCGCCAACTTCGACGGTGGCCGTGTGCACGTCAGCGTCATCACCGGCTACGGTGCCGCGCAGGCCTTCGACCCCGTCGCATTCCAGCAGGACCACTTCTCCATTCGCAACCAGGGCAGCGGCGCCGGCCAAGTCGGCTTCAATTCCGGCACCGGTGTGGTGACCTACGCCGGCACGGCCATCGGCAGCATCATCAGCAACGGCCAGAACGGCGCCGATCTGGTGCTGCAGTTCAACGCCAACGCGAGCGCCGAAGCCGTCGAAGCGGTGATCGAGAACCTGACCTACCGCAACAGCGCCAGCAACCCCACCGCCAGCCGCCAAGTGTCCGTGGTGGTATCCGACGGCGACGGCGGCCAGAGCGCGCCGCGCGTGATGACGATCAACGTCGCCGCCGAGACCGACGGCGCCGTGGCGCTGTTGAATCAGGAGCAGCGCGTCAACACCTACACCGCCGGCGACCAGATCGAGCCGATCATCGCCGCCCTGCAGGGTGGCAACAGCGGTCAGTACGTGGTGGTCTGGGAGTCCAGCGGCCAGGACAGCAGCGGCTACGGCGTGTTCGGCCAGCGCTACGACGTCAACGGCTCGGCCATCGGACCCGAGTTCCAGGTCAACACCCACACGCCGAGCGACCAGCACGGCAACTCTTTGCTCGGCGCTGCCGGGCTTTCCACCGGCGGTTTCGTCGTGGCGTGGGATTCCTATGACCAGGATGGATCGCTCTACGGCGTCTACGCGCAGCGCTACGGCACCGACGGACAGCCGGTGGGCAGTGAGTTCCTGGTCAACACCGCGACTTGGCATCACCAGTTCCAGGCCCAGGTCCTTGGCCTGAACGGCGGCGCCTTCGTCATCGCCTACACCGACTACCAGAACGCCGACGGCGACAGCTATGGCGTGCGCGTACAGCACTACGACGTCAATGGCGTCGCCCAGGGTGCGCCGTTCACGGTCAACGCCCATGTTTCCGGCAACCAGTCGTTCCCGCAGTTGGCCAGGCTCAACGACGGCGGCTACGTGGTGGTGTGGCATTCGGAAGGCCAGGACGGCAGCAACTGGAGCGTGCAGGCGCGGTTGATGAACGCCGACGGCACCGCGCGCAGCGGCGAGTTCCAGGTCAACAGCTACACACCCGACAACCAGTCCAACCCCGACGTGGCGGTGTTGAGCAACGGCGATTTCGTGGTCAGCTGGGTCAGCAACAACGCGGGTCTCGGCGGTTGGTCGATCATGGCCCAGCGCTACACCGCTGCCGGCGTCAAGATCGGCGGCGAGGTGCTGGTCAACGACGGCGCCAGCGCCCCCAGCAACGGCGACACCTACAGCCGCATTGCCGCCCTGGACAACGGCGGCTACGTGATCACCTGGAGCGACTATCCCGGTATCAGCGACCATGAGGCCATGGCGCAGCAGTTCGACGCGGCGGGCAACAAGGTCGACGCGCCGTTGATGTTGAACCACTACACCAGCAGCACGCAGTACCGTCCGGACATCGCGGGCCTCACCGGCGGCCGCTGGGCGGCGGCCTGGCAGTCGTATGACCAGGATGGTGACCAGTATTACGGCATCTACCAGAACCTGTTCGGCCCGGCCGGCTCGTTGACCAAGTCGGCCGCCCCGGTCATCAGCGACCTCACCAACAGCATCAGCGTGCTGGAGAATGCTGCCAATCAGGCTGCGGGCGTGCTCATCGACCCGGCGGTCAGCGTCAGCGACAGCGACTCCGCCAACTTCTCCGGTGGCCGCCTGACCGTGTCGGTGATTTCCGGTTACAACAGCCTGGGCTCCGACCTCGCCCAGAACCTGCCCCTGCAGGATCACTTCAGTGTCCGCAACCAGGGCAGCGGTGCGGGTCAAGTGGGCTTCAACGCCGGCACGGGTGTCGTCAGCTACGGTGGCGTCGCCATCGGCGCCATCGTGTCCGGCTTCAATGGCCAAAACGGCGTCGACCTGGTGATCGAGTTCAATCCCCAGGCCAGCGCCGAGGCAGTCGAAGCAGTCATCGAGAACCTGAGTTACCGCAACAACTCCAGCGACCCGGTGCCCGGGCGCCTGGTCAGCGTGACGGTCAGCGACGGCGACGGCAGCACGTCAGCGCCGCGCACGGTGCAGATCAACGTCACGGCGGAAGCCGACGGCGCGATCCCGCTGTTCAACGCGGAACAGGTCAACACCTACACCACCAGCACCCAGAGCGCGCCGGCGATGGCGAAACTGGCGGGTGGCGGTTACGTCACGCTGTGGCAATCCAACGGACAGGACGGTTGGGATTACGGCATCTTCGGTCAGCGCTTCGCGGCCGACGGGACGCGGGTCGGCAACGAGTTCCGCGTCAGCGACTACACGCCGTACAACCAGACCGAGGCCGCCGTGGCCGGCCTGACCGACGGCGGCTTCGTCGCCGTCTTCCGCGGCCAGTACCGCGATGCCGCGGGTGACGGCGTCATCGGCCAGCGCTTCGACGCCAATGGCGTCAAGGTGGGCAGCGAATTCCTGGTCAACACCAGCAGCGGCGGCACCCAGTACCAGCCTGCCATCACCGCTTTGGCCGACGGCGGCTTCGCCGTCGCCTGGTATTCCGACGGCGAGCGTGACGGCCAGTATTATGACGTGTTCTTCCAGCGCTACGACGCCGCCGGCCAGGCAGTGGGCAGCGAAACGCGGGCCAACACCAGCGCTGGCTACGAAGACACCTACCAGTCGGAACCCGCCATCATCCAGCTCGCCGGTGGCGACATCCTGATGGCCTGGCGCGGCGAACAGCAGGACGGCTCCAGTTCCGGCGTCTACGCCCAGCGCTTCAGCGCCAGCACCGGCGCCAAGCTGGGCAGCGAGTTCCAGCTCAACACCTACACCAACGACTACCAGTACGACCCCAAGATCACGGCGACCGCGAATGGTTTCGTTGCGGTCTGGACGTCACGCGGCCAGGACAGCTCCTACGACGGCATCTATGCCCGCCTGTTCAACAACGATGGTTCGCCGGCCTCGAACGAGTTCCGCGTCAACGACACCTATTACAACTGGCAGAACACACCGGAGGTCGCCACCCTGGCCAACGGCGGCTTCGTCGTGACCTGGTACGACAACAGCAACGGTAACCGCATCCTCGCCCAGCAGTACGACGCACTGGGCAACCGGGTCGACGGCGAGCTGCAACTCAACGGCCCCGGCACCAGCAGCGACCAGAGCCCGGCCGTCGTGGCCCTGTCGAACGGCAATTTTGCGGTGAGCTGGTGGGGCTATTACGACGCCAGCGACAGCGGCATCTTCCAGCGGCTCGTCGGCAATCCGGCTGATTTCCCGCGCCAGGCGGCGCCGCAGATCATCGATCTGGTGTCCAGCGTCACGTACATGGAAAACCTGATCAACGACACGCCGCAGCTCATCGACGCCGGAGTGGGTCTGGTGGACCCGGATTCCGCCAACTTCGACGGCGGCCGCCTGGACGTGAGTTACGTCACGCCCTACGGCAACCCGAACCAGTTCGACATCCCCGGCATCAACGCCCAGGATCAACTGGGAATTCGCAACGAAGGCACCGGCGTCGGCCAGATCGGCGTGTCGGGCAACAGCGTCACCTACAACGACGGCACGGGCGCCGTGGTCATCGGCAGCATCGTCTCCGACGGGGTCAACGGCAAGCCGCTGACCGTCGTGTTCAATGCCAATGCCACCCCCGACGCGGCCGAGGCGTTGATCGAGAACCTGACCTATGCCAACCCGCTGTCCAACCCCGAACCCAGCCGGACCGTTTCGCTGAGCCTGTCCGACGGCGACGGCGGCGTGACCACGCCGCGGGCGATCACGATCAACATCACCGCCCAGCCGGACGGCGCTTCGCTCTACGGTGCCGAGAAGGTGGTCAACAGCACCATCGGCGGTACGCAGGAGAACCCGTCGATCGCCCATCTCGACAACGGCAACTACGTGGTGGTGTGGACAGACACCAGCGGCCAGGACGGCAGCAGCCAAGGGGTCTTCGCCCGCGTCTACGACAGCAACGACCACCCGTTGGCGCCCGAGTTCCAGGTCAACACCACCACCGCCAGCACGCAGTGGCAGCCGAGCGTGGTGGCCCTGCAGGGCGGCGGCTTCGCCGTCGCCTGGTCTGGGTACAACCAGATTGGTTCAACCAGCTACGACGTGGTCGGCCGTACCTTCGACAACACCGGCACCGCCACCAGCACCGAATTCGTCATCAACAACCCGGCGGCGACCTACGCCAACTACGACCAGTCGCAGCCCGCACTGGCTGCCCTGCAGAGTGGCGGCTTCGTGGCGCTGTGGTATGCAAACTACGATCAGGCCGACAACACTTGGGCCGAGATCTGGGGCCAGCACTTCACGAGTGCCGGTGTCCGCAGCGGCGATGTGTTCAAAGTGAACACCAGCACCGGCTTCCAGGCCAACTCCCAGGACAGCCCGCAGGCAGCCACGCTCGCCGATGGTCGCTATGTGGTGGTGTGGCGTTCCAACGATCAGGATGGCAGCAGCGCCGGCGTCTACGGTCAGCGCTTCAACGCCGACGGCACGATGGACGGCGCCGAGTTCCGCGCCAACACCTACACCGCCAACGGTCAGTACCAGCAGGACGTGGCGGCGCTGAACGACGGCGGCTACGTCGTGGTCTGGGGCTCCGACAGCAACCAGGATACGAGCGGCTGGGGCGTCTATGGCCAGCGTTACGACTCGTCCGGGAATGCCGTGGGTGGCGAGTTCCGCGTCAACTACACCGTATCCGGCACCCAGTACGTCCCGGCGGTGGCCGCACTGGCCAACGGCGGCTTCGTCGTCAGCTGGACGAATGGCGATGAAATCCTGTTCCAGCAATACGATGCGGCGGGCCGCAAGGTCGATAGCGAACAGTTGGTCAATCCGACCGCGAACTACGAGTACAGCAATGACTCCGACCTGGTCGGCACGCCCGATGGCGGCTTCATCCTGACCTGGGGCGGTTACAACCACGGCAACGGCTCCTACGACGTCTTCCTGCAGCGCTACAGCAACCAGGCGCCGCAAGTGCAGGACGTGTCGGTGGTCGGGCCGGAAGATGCGCCGATCATCCTCAGCGACGACCTGTTCGCCTCCGGCTTCTTCGATGCCGAGGGGCAGACCCTGGCGGCGATCAAGATCATCACCTTGCCGGCCTCCGGTGTCCTCAAGCTGGATGGTGTGGACGTCACCGCCGGCCAGGTGATCAGCGTGGCCGACCTGGCTGCCGACAGGCTCACCTACCAGGGCAACCTGAACTTCCATGGGCCCGACGAATTCCGCTGGAACGGCAGTGACGGCAACGTCTTTGCCACCACTTCGGTGTTCACCCGCATCACCGTCAACAACGTCAACGACGGCCCGGCACTGGAAGCCGGTGTCGATCAGACCGCGAACGAGGGCGCCAACTTCAGCCACACGATCGCCATCGGCGACCCGGATCCGACGGACGTGCATCTGGTGACCGTGAGCTGGGTCGGCAGCGGCGGCCAGTCTGGCGGTTACCAGTTCACCACCGGCTCCGGCAATCCGTCCATCGGGCTGACCCTGCCCGATGATGGCATCTACACGGTGACCGTCACCGCGAACGATCAGCAGGGCCAGGCCAACAGCATCGAGACCGATAGCTTCACGGTCACGGTGGACAACGTCGCACCGACGCTGCCGTACCTGTCCGGCAACAACACGGTCGAACAGGGACAGGTCTACACGCTGGACCTGAGTGGACCCAACAACTGGGGACCGGTGTCCGATCCAGGCACCGACACGGTGACCGAGTACCGCATCGACTGGGGCGATGGTACTGCAGTGCAGATCATCGCGGCCGCTTCTCTGCCGCCGAATGGGGAGGTCACCCACACCTATGCAGCGCCGGGTACACCGACCATCCGGGTCGCCGTGGTCGACGAGGATGGCGCGCACGCCGATGCCGGCACCAAGGCCATCACCGTCGCGCCACCGGCGGAAGTCATCGTCGTCGATGCCGGCGCCGATGCCAGCGTCAATGAAGGCGCGCTGTTCAGCCGCAGCATCAGCTTCACCGATCCGGCCGATCAGGATCCGGCTGGCCGGAATGTGACGGTGGACTGGGGTGACGGTTCGGGCACCCAGAACGTCCGCATCGCCACCGGCCAGACCAGCTTCGACATCCAGCACGTGTTCGCCGACAATCGGACCACGCCTTACACCGTCACCGTGACCGTCGATGACGACGGCTTCCAGTCCGATGCCGACAGCTTCGACGTCACGGTCAACAACGTCGCGCCCAGCTTGTCGCTGGGGGGCAACGGCAGCACGCCCGAGGGCGCTGTATACACCCTCGCTCTTGGCAGCGTGGTCGACCCGGGCAACGACAGCGTCACCAGCCATGTCGTGCACTGGGGCGACGGCAACACCCAGACCTTCCTGCCGGGCGATCTGCTCCCGAACCGCGAAGTGCAACATGTGTACAACGATGGCGACGTCAGCGGCACGAGCCGCACGATCACCGTAGACCTGGTGGACGAGGATGGCACGCACACCAGCGTTGCCAGCAAGTCCGTCACGGTCACCAACGTCGCGCCCGGCGTGCCGCTGAGTGGTGCCGATGCCGTGAACGAGGGTAGTGCCTATGTCCTGAACGTCGGCGCAGCGGTCGATCCCGGTGTCGACACACCGACGCTGTACCGCATCGACTGGGGCGACGGCAGCCCGACCACGGACTTCACGCCCACCAACTACGCCAACCTGTTGGCGGCGGGCGGCGACGTCAGCCACACCTATGCCGACGGTGCGGCCAGCGGAACTCCGCGCACGATCGTCATGCAGGTGCTCGACGAAGACGGTGCGCACAACGCGGGCAGCAAGAGCATCACCGTCAACAACGTGACGCCGGCGATCGCCCTGACGGGCAACGCCAGCGTCGATGAGGGCGCGAGCTACACGCTGACGCTCGGGACGGTGAGCGATCCGGGCACGGATGCGGTGAGCAGCTACATCGTGCACTGGGGTGACGGCAGCAGCGACACCTACGGCAGCGCCGGCAATGTCACCCACACCTACGCCGACGGTGCGGCCACGCCGACGATCACGGTCGATCTGGTGGACGAGGACGGCA
Organism: Candidatus Accumulibacter conexus; assembly: GCA_017592775.1. Lineage (GTDB taxonomy): Bacteria > Pseudomonadota > Gammaproteobacteria > Burkholderiales > Rhodocyclaceae > Accumulibacter > Accumulibacter conexus. The sequence goes on from JAGFNJ010000008.1 coordinate 62,768, forward strand.
CGCACCTCGCGGCCGGCAGCCTGGCGCTCAGCGTGCTCGACGTGGCGCCGACGGCGAACGTCAGCGGCGCGGACAGCGTCGCCGAGGGCAGTGCCTACGCCCTGAGCGTTGGCCCGGTCAATGATCCGGGTGCCGACAGCATTACCGGCTACAGCATCGATTGGGGCGACGGCACGGTGGAGAACCTCACGCTTGCGCAATGGGCGGCTGCGTCCGGCAGCTTCAGCCACAGCTATGCCGACGGCGCCGCCACCCCCACCATCACGGTCAGCGCCACGGACGAGGACGGTACGCACGCCCTGGGCAGCAAGTCGCTCACGGTCAACAACGTGGCGCCGGCGATCGCCCTGACGGGCAACGCCAGCGTCGATGAAGGTGCGAGCTACACGCTGACACTTGGCACGGTGAGCGATCCGGGCACGGATGCGGTGAGCAGCTACATCGTGCACTGGGGTGACGGCAGCAGCGACACCTACGGCAGCGCCGGCAATGTCACCCACACCTACGCCGACGGTGCGGCCACGTCGACGATCACGGTCGACCTGGTGGACGAGGACGGCACGCACCTGACGGCCGGCAGCCTGGCGCTCAGCGTGCTCGACGTGGCGCCGACGGCGAACGTCAGCGGCGCGGACAGCGTCGCCGAGGGCAGTGCCTACGCCCTGAGCGTCGGCCCGGTCAATGATCCGGGTGCCGACAGCATTACCGGCTACAGCATCGACTGGGGCGACGGCACGGTGGAGAACCTCACGCCTGCGCAATGGGCGGCTGCGTCCGGCAGCTTCAGCCACAGCTATGCCGACGGCGCCGCCACCCCCACCATCACGGTCAGCGCCACGGACGAGGACGGTACGCACACCCTGGGCAGCAAGTCGCTCACGGTCAACAACGTGGCGCCGGCGATCGCCCTGACGGGCAACGCCAGCGTCGATGAAGGTGCGAGCTACACGCTGACGCTCGGTACGGTGAGCGATCCAGGCACGGATACGGTGAGCAGCTACATCGTGCACTGGGGTGACGGCAGCAGTGACAGCTACGGCAGTGCCGGCGATGTCACCCACACCTACGCCGACGGTGCGGCCACGCCGACGATCACGGTCGACCTGGTGGACGAGGACGGCACGCACCTGACGGCCGGCAGCCTGGCGCTCAGCGTGCTCGACGTGACGCCGACGGCGAACGTCAGCGGCGCGGGCAGCGTCGCCGAGGGCAGTGCCTACGCCCTGAGCGTCGGCCCGGTCAATGATCCGGGTGCCGACAGCATTACCGGCTACAGCATCGACTGGGGCGACGGCACGGTGGAGAACCTCACGCCTGCGCAATGGGCGGCTGCGTCCGGCAGCTTCAGCCACAGCTATGCCGACGGCGCCGCCACCCCCACCATCACGGTCAGCGCCACGGACGAGGACGGTACGCACACCCTGGGCAGCAAGTCGCTCACGGTCAACAACGTGGCGCCGGCGATCGCCCTGACGGGCAACGCCAGCGTCGATGAAGGTGCGAGCTACACGCTGACGCTCGGTACGGTGAGCGATCCAGGCACGGATACGGTGAGCAGCTACATCGTGCACTGGGGTGACGGCAGCAGTGACAGCTACGGCAGTGCCGGCGATGTCACCCACACCTACGCCGACGGTGCGGCCACGCCGACGATCACGGTCGACCTGGTGGACGAGGATGGCACGCACCTCGCCGCCGGCAGCCTGGCGGTCAGCGTGCTCGACGTGGCGCCGACCATTGCCGTGAGCGGTGCCGCGAATGCGATCGAGGATACCGCCTACACCCTCAACCTGGGTGGCGTGAGCGATCCGGGTGCCGACACGGTGAGCAGCTACCTCGTGCACTGGGGTGACGGCACCTCCGATGTCTACGGCAATGCCGGCGACGTCACCCACATCTATGCCGATCCGGGCAATTACACCATCAGCGTGGACCTGTTGGACGAAGACGGCACCCACAGCAACGCCGGCAGCCAGGCCGTAACGGTCAATGCGGCCTCCGCCACCGTGTTCCTTGAGGCGGGCACCGACGCCAGCATCGCGGAGGGCAGCACCTTCACCCGCAGCATCGCCTTCAGCGATGGCAATGACGACGGTGCGCCGGGCTGGAGCTACAGCATCGACTACGGCGACGGCACAACGGCCAGTGGCACCACCCTGGTCAAGAACGTGGGCCTGAACCATCAGTATGCCGATGGCGACGCCAACCACACGGTGATGGTGACGCTGACCGACGAGGCCGGCGAGACCGCCAGCGACAGCTTCCTGGTGGCGGTGAACGACGTCGCACCGGGCATCGCCCTGACTGGCGCGGCGAGCGTCGACGAAGGCGCCGCCTACACCCTCAACCTCGGCGCCGTCAGCGATCCGGGGACGGATACGGTGACGGGCTACAGCATCGACTGGGGTGATGGCACGGTGACGGCGGGCAGCGCGGGCGACAACGCCCACGTCTACGCCGACGGCGCCAACGCCTACACCATCCAGGTGTCGGTGACCGACGAAGACGGCACACACCTCGCGGGCAGCAAGGCCATCACCGTCGACAACGTCGCGCCGGGCATCGCCCTGACGGGCGCGGCGAGCGTCGACGAAGGCGCCAGCTACACCCTCAACCTCGGCGCGGTGAGCGATCCGGGCACGGATACGGTGACGGGCTACAGCATCGACTGGGGTGATGGCACGGTGACGGCGGGCAGCGCGGGCGACAACGCCCACGTCTACGCCGACGGCGCCAACGCCTACACCATCCAGGTGTCGGTGACCGACGAAGACGGCACGCACCTCGCGGGCAGCAAGGCCGTCACCGTCGACAACGTCGCGCCGGGCATCGCCCTGACGGGCGCGGCGAGCGTCGACGAAGGCGCCAGCTACACCCTCAACCTCGGCGCGGTGAGCGATCCGGGCACGGACACGGTGACGAGCTACAGCATCGACTGGGGTGACGGCACGGTGACGGCGGGCAGCGCGGGCGACAACGCCCACGTCTACGCCGACGGCGCCAACGCCTACACCATCCAGGTGTCGGTGACCGACGAAGACGGCACGCACGTGGCCGGCAGCAAGGCCATCACCGTCGACAACGTCGCGCCGATCGTCGCCCTCGCGGGAGCCGCCAACGTGGTCGAGGACACGGCCTACACCCTCACCCTGGGTGCGGTGAGCGATCCGGGCAGCGACACGGTGAGCAGCTACGTCGTGAACTGGGGTGATGGCAGCTCCGATACCTATGGCAGCGCCGGCGATGTCACCCATATCTACGCCGATCCGGGCAACTACACCATCAGCGTCGATCTGGTGGACGAAGACGGCACCCATGCCAGTGCCGGCAGCCAGCCGGTGACAGTCGATGCCGCGTCGGCGACCCTGAGCGTCAATGCGGGCCCCGATGCCACACTGGGCGAGGGGGACACCTTCACCCGCAGCATCGCCTTCAGCGATGGCAATGACGACGGTGCGCCGGGCTGGAGCTACAGCATCGACTACGGCGACGGCACAACGGCCAGTGGCAGCACCCTGGCCAAGAACGTGGACCTGAACCATCAATATGCCGATGGCGACGCCAACCACACGGTGACGGTGACGCTGACCGACGAAGCCGGCGAGACCGCCAGCGACAGCTTCCTGGTGGCGGTGAACGACGTCGCGCCGGGCATCGCCCTGACGGGCGGGGCGAGCGTCGACGAAGGCGCCGCCTACACCCTCAACCTCGGCGCCGTCAGCGATCCGGGCACGGACACGGTGACGAGCTACAGCATCGACTGGGGTGACGGCACGGTGACGGCGGGCAGCGCGGGCGACAACGCCCACGTCTACGCCGACGGCGCCAACGCCTACACCATCCAGGTGTCGGTGACCGACGAGGACGGCACGCACCTCGCCGGCAGCAAGGCCGTCACGGTGAACGACGTTGCACCGGGCATCGCCCTGACGGGCGCGGCGAGCGTCGACGAAGGCGCCGCCTACACCCTCAACCTGGGTGCGGTGAGCGATCCGGGCGCGGACACGGTGAGCAGCTACGCCGTGAACTGGGGTGACGGCAGCAGCGACACCTACAGCAGTGCCGGCGACGTCACCCACGTCTACGCCGATGGCGCCGCCACCGCCACGATCACGGTGGACCTGGTGGACGAAGACGGCACGCACGCCAACGCCGGCAGCAAGTCCATCACGGTCAACAACGTGGCGCCCACCATCGCACTTGCCGGCGCGGCCAGCGTCGTCGAGGACACGGCCTACCTCCTCACCCTGGGCGCGGTCACCGACCCCGGAGCCGACACGGTGACGGAGTACGTCGTAGACTGGGGTGACGGGACATCCGACACCTACGGCAGTGCCGGCGATGTCGCCCACACCTACGCCGATCCGGGCAGCTATGTCATCCGTGTCGACCTGGCGGACGAGGACGGCAGCCACACCAACGCCGGCGGCAAGGGCGTGACGGTCGATGCCGCTGCCGCCTCGCTGTTCCTGGAGGCCGGCGCCGATGCCACGCTGAACGAGGGTGACACCTTCACCCGTACCATCGCCTTCAGCGACGGGGCAGACAACGGCACGCCGGGCTGGGGCTACAGCATCGACTACGGCGACGGCAGCGCGCCGGTCACCGGCACGACACCTGTCCGGAGTCTCGATCTCAGCCACCAGTACGCCGATGGTCACGCCAGCTACAACGTGACGGTGACCCTCACCGACGCAGCGGGAGAGACGGCCAGCGACGGCTTCCAGGTGACCGCCAACGACGTCGCGCCGGTGATCGCCCTCAGCGGTGCGCCGAGCGTCGCCGAGGACACCGCCTACACCCTCAACCTGGGGGCGGTGAGCGATCCGGGAGTCGATACCGCCAGCAGCTACATCGTTCACTGGGGTGACGGCAGCAACAGCGTCCATCTGGCGCAGGGGGCGGTCACCCACACCTACGCCAACCCCGGAAGCTACGCGATCTCGGTCGATGTCGCCGATGAGGACGGACTGCACCCGTCTGCCGGCGCACTGGCGGTGCAGGTCAACCCGGTGATCGGGATCGGCAACGCCGTGGCACGTCTGACGAGCGCTGCACCCGACGCCTGGGTGACGGCGTGGAGTGCGGCTTCCGTCACGCTCCGGCACAAGGCCGACTGGGACAATGCGGGCGAGAACTGGTCTGCGGTCAAGCTGCAGAATGGCAGTCCTTCGACGCTCGCAGGAACCGACGTCTACCTCGGCGACCTCGGCGTCAGCGGTCAGACCGCGCCCACCAGCGTCATCAGGCAGGAGATCGACGGCAGCGAGGGTCTGAACTTCCTGCTGGCCCAGGACGCATCACGCGCGACGCTCGATCTGTCGTACCTGAACATCAACGACGACGGTCTGGCCGGTGCGGTCGAGGCGGGACGGGTGCAGGCCTTCGACAGCCAGGGGAATCTCGTTGCCGAGGTGATCTTCCGTGGGGGCAGTACGGCCGGGACGCAGGAACTCACCATCAGTGCGGCCGCTGGTTTCCGCTCGCTGGTACTCACCACCGGCGCTTACGACGGAGCGAACTTCGTCGACGGAGCCTACGTCGATGCGGCTGGCGACTTCGCGTCGGCTCCCTTCGCCAGCGGCGGCAAGCTGCACGGAAGTGAGTTCCTCGTCGATGCCGTCGAGTTCGAACTGGTCCCGCTGGTTGGCATCGGCGGCTCTTCCACCTTCGACCTGATCAGCTAGAGGAGTTGCCCAGCCATGCGTTTCTCATCCATTACCCGACAGGAAGGAAGTCCCATGAAGTTGCTCCACTCCCATCTGCACAGGGCGCTCATCGGGGTGGCGCTGGCCACCGTTCTTGGGGGTGCCCCTCAGGCGGCCGAGATTTTTTCGCAAGCGAAGGTGAACGGCGGCATGGCGCTCGATGGCGTCTACTCGACCACGGGCGACTTCGGTTTCCAGAATGCGGAACGCTACTCCCTGTCCGCCGCATCGACCTGGACGGGCCTGCGCTGGTGGGGTACCGACGCGGACGAGAGTCTCTTCGTCGTGCGCCTGTTCGCCGATCCATCGACCGACGTGACGGCACCCGAAATCCGGACCGTCTCTGGCGCGGTGGTGAAGACCGCCGAAGTGGGGGTCAGCGACGATGCAGCGAATGCGATCTTTCGCTACGAGATGACCCTGTCGTCGCCTGAAGCGCTCGGCGCTGGTTCAGGCTACGTCTCGGTCTTCCTCGATTCCGACAGCGACTTCTGGTACTGGCTCGAGGGCAGCCGAGGCGATGGGGTCAGCCTGTTCCGCGGCGTCGAGGGCGATTCCTGGCAGCAGGGCGCGCCCGACCTCTCCCTCGAGCTGATCGGTCAGCAACAGCCGGGGCAGCTTCCGGAACCCGCTGTTCCGGCCTTGGCTCTGCTGGCCGCGGCCGCCGTGGCGCGTCGCCGCGGGCCTTCCGGCGGATGGTGACCGGCTGACCGCTGGCCGGCGGTCGTCCCTGGCACGCCCGCGTGCCGGCGGACACCGCCGGCCTGCAGCAGCAGCGCAGCGACGGTCTGGACGCCAGGTGGGTCCGGCGTCGAGGCCCGCGCTGCGTTGTTCAGGAGTGGCCTGCGCTTCCGGTGTTGCGCTGCGCCGACGTTCCACCGCGGTCGGCGTGCCGGGTGGCGGGTGAGCGCCCGGCAGGCCGAGCCGGGACTAAGCGAAAGTCGCTGCTGCCGGAGGAAGGCGGCCGAGCCGACTGCCGCAGCCGGTCCGCTGCGCTGGCGATGGCGGGGCAGGAGCGCTTCGCCTGCCGCGCATCGGCAAGCTCCTGCCCGGCAGCCGGGTGGGATGAATTTCCTGGCTCATTCGTTGTCTGCCCCCACTCACTCCTTTCGCGGAACGATGCCATGACCGCCTACCCAGGTCCAGCCCTGGTGACTCTCGCCACCTCCTTCCTGCTCTTTGCCTGCGCCGCCTACGTCGGTCGCTGTCGCATCCGCTTCGGCATCAAGGCGCCGGCGGCCAGCGGCCATCCGCAGTTCGATGTCGCCTACCGTATCCAGGCCAACACAGTCGAGAACAGCGTTGCCTTCCTGCCGGTGCTGTGGGTGTTTGCCTGCAGCGTCTCGAGTCTCTGGGCGACCGTGCTCGGTGGCGTCTGGCTGCTGGGGCGGGTCTGGTACGCGCTCGCCTACGCGCGCGATCCGCGGACTCGCGGCGCCGGCTTCCTGGTTTCGATGCTCTGTTTCGGTGCTTTGGGTATCGGCGGTGCGTGGGGTGTGCTGCGCGGAGTGCTCGGCTGAGCGCCGCCGCGCCAGCGGGCGCCGGTGGGCCGGGCGCGCCGCAGGTGGCGGCCGCCCGTCGCCTGCAACCGCTGCGCGATCTGCTGCCCCATGTCGCCCGCTACCGTCGGCAGGTCGGCCTCGCCCTGTTGTTCCTGCTGCTCGCCGCCGGCGCGACGCTGGCGCTTCCTTACGCCGTCAAGCTGTTGGTCGACGGTGGCCTGGCGCGGCCGCCCGCGGACGCGCCGGAGGCGCAACTGGCCGCGATTCGCGAGCATTTCCTGCTCCTCTTCGGCGTCTCGCTGCTCCTTGGTCTGGCCACCGCCGCCCGCTATTACATGGTGAGCTGGATCGGCGAGCGCGTCACCACCGACCTGCGCCAGGCGGTCTATGCACATGTGCTGGGGCAGAGTCCGCAGTTCTTCGAGACGTTGAAAACCGGCGAAGTCCTCTCGCGCCTGAGTGCCGACACGACGGTCATTCACCATGCGGTCGGCTCCAGTGTCAGCATGGGGCTGCGCAATCTTCTGCTGCTGCTCGGCGGTCTGGCGATGCTGCTGACGACGACGCCGCGGCTGATGCTGTCGGTCGCCGGCATCATCGTCCTCGTCGTCCTGCCGGCGGTGCTGATCGCGCGGCGCGTGCGTAAGTTGTCCCGTGCCAGCCAGGATCGGCTGGCCGACACCGGCGGCATCGCCGGCGAGGTGCTCAACGCGGTGCCGGTGGTGCAGAGCTACGGTCGCGAGGCTGCCGAAGCCGAGCGCTTCGGTCGCGCCAACGAGGAGGCCTTCGCCGCGTCGATGCGGCGCACCGGTACGCGATCGGCGCTGACCGCCTTCGTCATCATCGGCGTCTTCGCCTCGCTGCTGTACGGCATGTATGGCGGCGTCCGGGCGGTGCTGGCGGGCGAGATCAGCGCCGGCCAGTTGAGCCAGACGGCGCTCTACGTGATGGTCGTCGCCGGCAGCGTTGCCGTCCTCGCCGAGGTCTGGGGCGATCTGCTGCGGGCTGCCGGAGCCACCGAGCGCCTGATGGAGCTGCTTGCCGCGCATTCCCCGATTGCCGAGCCGGCGCGGCCGGTCAGCCTGGCGGAGCCGGCAGGGGGACTGCAGCTGCGCTTCAGCGACGTGCAGTTTGCCTATCCGTCACGGCCGACGGCACGTGTCCTGCACGGGCTCGCGCTCAGCATTCCGGCCGGGCAGACGGTGGCCCTGGTCGGTCCGTCGGGAGCCGGCAAGACGACGGTCTTCCAGCTCCTGCAGCGCTTCTACGACGTCGCTGGCGGCGCCATCCTGGTCGACGGGGTCGACCTGCGGCGATTGTCGCTTGCCGAGCTGCGCCGGCGGATCGCCGTCGTGCCGCAGGAGGCGGTGATCTTCTCCGGCAGCATTGCCGACAACATCGCCTATGGCCGCGCCGGCGCTTCTCCGGACGAGGTCCGGACAGCCGCCGCCGCCGCCTTCGTCGACGACTTCGTCCGTCGCCTGCCCGACGGCTACGACACCTTCGTCGGCGAACGCGGCCTGCGCCTGTCGGGTGGTCAGCGGCAGCGCATCGCCATCGCGCGGGCGATGCTGAAGAACGCGCCGCTGCTGTTGCTCGACGAGGCGACCAGCAGCCTCGACGCCGAAAGCGAGCGTGTCGTGCAGGCTGCCCTCGAGGTCGCGATGGCCGGCCGCACGACGATCGTCATCGCGCATCGCCTGGCGACGGTGCAGCGCGCCGACCGCATCATCGTTCTCGATCATGGCCGGGTGGTCGAGGACGGAACGCACACGGCGCTGGTGGCGAACGGTGGTCTGTACGCCCGACTGGCGGCGCTGCAGTTTGCTGCCTGAGGGGCAGCGCCGCAGCCGGATCATTCACCGCCGCTGCCCGGCAGACTGCCTCGGTGGCGCGCCGCAGCGATGGGCTTGCAGGGGTAGGGTGCTGCCGGACGATCGGCGGCTCCATGGAGACTTAAGCCCGCCTTCAGGCACCGGGTTCAGGATGACGCCGTCGCAGGCGGGAGAAGCCGAGCTTTCCCCCCAGGTTCCTGCTTGTCGAGGAGAATGTTTTTGACCGCGAGTGGATTGACAGCCGTAGCGATGGCTCGCCGGCGACGCTTGCTGCTCACAGCCGGCGCCGCGGTGCTGGCGGGTGGACTGCTGTTCCTCGTCTGGCAACGCTTTTACCCGGTGACGGCCGCCGCGGGTTGGGCGTATCGGGTCCATCTCGACAATCTGCCACAGGTCAGCGCCCTGGCCATCGACCGCGAAGGGTCACTGTACTGGACCAGGGAACTCGGCAACGGTCGCGGATCGCTGTTCCGGCGCAGCACCGACGGCAGCGTCACCGAGGTGCTGGCGGGCCTGTCGAAACCAGACGGGCTGCTCTCGTTCCGCGGTGGCCTGGTGGTCAGCCAGGAGGGCGGCAAGCAAGGCGTTCTCTGGCTGCACGACGGGCAGGGCGAAACCCTGCTGACCGGGCGCAATGTCGAAGGTCTGGCCAGCGACGGTCGCTTGCTCTACGCGATCGAGGATCAGGCGGTGGACGGCCGCCTGCTGCGCCTTGACGCCGTCAGCGGGGCGCTGAGCGTCCTGCGCAGCGGTCTGCGCGAGGCCGAGGGGGTGGCGATCTGCGGCAACGGCGACCTCTTCTACACGCTGAAGGGGAAGGCAACGGGAAAGGGCAGCGTCCGGCGCTGGCTGGCCGATGGCAGCGATCCGGTAGTGCTCGGCGACCTGAACGCACCGGGCTTCCTGATGTGCAACGAGGATGGGCTGTGGATCAGTGAGGATGAAACGCATCGCGCGCGTCTGCTGTTGCTCGACTTCGCCGGGCGTCTGCATGTCATCCTGAGCGGTCTGCGCTCGGCACAGACCGTTCTGGCGCTGGCGCCGGGGCGTTATCTGGTCGCCGAACAGGGCCGTGGCCGCGTGCTGCTGCTCGAACGTCTGCCGGCGCAGCAGTGAGGAGGCATGGCCGCGACGGCGCCGCCGCCGCCGTGTCGCGCTCACCGGCGGCGCAGTCAGGCAGTCATCACTTCGCCGAGACGGCGAACGGCGTCGTCGATCTCCGGCGTGTGCGGGTTGCCGCAGTTCAGGCGCAGGCAGTTGCGGTACATGCCGCTGGCGGAAAAGAGTTCGCCTGGCACGTAGGCGACGCCGGCGGCGATCGCCCGCTCGAAGCGTTCGCTGGCATCGATTTCCGCCGGCAGTTCGACCCACAGCACGAAGCCGCCCTGTGGCTCGGTGATCCGGGTCTCTGCCGGGAAGTGTCTGGCCACTGCCGCGCGCATGGCATCGACCTGCCGCTGGTAGGCGCGTCGCAGCGTGCGCAGGTGACGCTCGCAGGCACCTGACGCGAGGTACTCGGCGAGTACCAGTTGCGTCACCGGATTCGTCGCACCGCTGCCGATCGTCTTCTGCAGGGCGATCTGCGACCGGTAGCGCCCACCGGCGACGAAGCCGATCCGCAGGGCCGGCGAGAGACACTTCGAGAAGGACGAACAGAGCATCACGTGGCCGCTCTCGTCGAAGGCCTTGAGCGGCCGCGGGCGTTCGTTGCCGAAATGGAGGTCGCCGTAGATGTCGTCCTCGATCACCGCGAGGCCGCGTTCGCTGGCTAGTCGGGCCAGTCGTCGCTTGTTCTCGTCCGGCATGATGCTGCCGAGCGGATTGCTGGCGTTCGCAACCACCAGGCAGGCGGCGACCCGGCCGGCGCGCGTCGCCAGGTCGAGGGCCTCGATCGACAGCCCGCGGCCGGGGTCGGTCGGAATCTCGAGCGCCTTCAGGCCGAGCGTTTCGAGGAGTTGCAGCATCAGATAGTAGGCCGGTGATTCGACGGCCACCGTGTCGCCGGGACTGGTCACCGCCCGCAGGCACAGCGCGAGCGCCTCGGTGCAGGAATTGGTGATGACGAACTCGCGGGCGGCCAGCGGCCCCGCCCAGCCCACCGAGCGCAGCAGCAACTGGCGCACGAGAGCCGGCTCGTCCATGTTGATGTGGCTGCCGCCGGCGAGCAGCCGGGGATGGCGCCGGACGACGCCGGCGTAGAGTCGCTGCAGCGACGCCAGCGGCAGCAGGCCCGAAGCCGGCAGCGCCGCTGCGAGCGGTGCCACGCCAGGGGCCACTCCCGCCTGCAGGACGCGCATCAGGCGCTGGCTGACATCGACCACCACCGGCGTCTCCGGCGTCGAGCGGCTGTCCGGCTGCGCGCGCCGGACACCGGCATGGCGGACGAAGTAGCCCGATTGCGGCCGCGCCTCGACGAGGCCGCGATCCTCGAGCTGGTGCAGCGCCTGCAGCACGGTCGACACCGACAGGCGGCGCTCGCGCGACAGCCGCCGCACCGACGGCAGTCGCTCGCCGGGCCGCAGGTTGCCGGCGGCGATGATGCCGCGCAGATCCTCGGCCAGTTTCTCGTAGCGCAGCGGTTCGGTTTCCATTCTCGTCACCAGTACAGTTGTCCGCGATCACGACAGGCACAGTTGAAAAATAGACAAACTGTGTCGCTAACAATTCATCCGATTTGTCACTGTACCACGTTCGGGGATCACCATACACTGCTGTTGTCCGATCGTCATCCGGGGTACCGCCCAACGGCGGCCCATAGCGTGAAGAGCAGACTCGGTCGACGGGCAGCCGCTGACCGGTGCGCGCGGTTGCCAGCGGGTCGGCGGAGCAAGCGGTCGTGCCGGCAGGCGATACGACCTTCAACGCAACACAAGGAGACATGCCATGAACCTCGATCCGTGCAACAGTCAGCTCTGCCTCTCTGACAACAGACCACTGCGGCTGCTCTCGGCGCGCGGCGTTCGCATCACCTGCACCGCCGGTGTCGCCTGGTTGACGGTCGCTGGCGAAGCGGGCGACATCCTGCTCACGACGGGCGAGAGCCACCGGGTGCGCAACAACGGCCTGGCCCTGCTCGAGGCCATCGGCACGGCACGCGTCCAGCTGCAGCCGCCGGCCCGCTACTGGCCGACGCTGTTGCAGGCTCTGCGCGGCGGCGGGCGCCACCGATCGCTCGCGCTGCTGCCCCGCGCCTGGCGTCCGCTCCTGGTGTGGTGCGGGCGCTCAGCCAGCGCCGGCTGATCTTGAGTGCCGGTGGGTTTGTCGTTCATAATTTGCCCCTGTTCATTCAGTATGAGGCGGGGCGCGATGAAGACAGCAGAAGCAGGCGTCGTTCTCGAACGGACCGTGCAGGCGTTGCGGGCGCACAGCCTGGCGGTGTCCGTGCAGGCCGACGTTCCGGGCTGGCCGGAGGAGAAGGCTGCAGCCTGGCTGCGCGTTGCCACGGGGCGGGGCAGCGGCAACTATTCGGTCGTCGTCAAGAGACGCCTGACGCAGGGCAGTCTGGGCGCGGTGCTGGCGCAACTGCGGCAACCGGTCGATGCCGGCCAGCCACCGGTGCTGCTGATCACCGACCATGTCAGCCCGCCGCTGGCGGATCGCCTGCAGGCGAGCCAGCAGCAGTTTGCCGATGCGGCGGGCAATGCCTACCTGGAGACTGCCGCATTCCTTGTCCTGGTGAAGGGCCGCAAACCAGATGCGAAGCAGATCGCCCTGCGCGCGAGCCGGGGCTTCAGCAACAGCCGGCTGAAGGTGCTGTTCGCCCTGATCTGCGACCCCGAACTGGCCGCTGCGCCGTACCGGGTGATCGCTGCGGCGGCCAACGTCGCGCTCGGATCCTTGCCAGCGGTTGTTGCCGAGCTGCAACGGGACGAGTCGCTGCTGGTACAGCATCGACAGCGACGCCTGAACGCCAGCAAGCGCCTGCTCGACGAATGGGCGCAGGCCTACGCCATCGGTCTGCGCGGGCGGACCTTGAGCGGTCGCCATGTGGCCGGGAACTTTGCCGGCTGGCCGGACTGGCACCTGCATGCGGCACATGCGCGTTGGGGCGGAGAGCCGGCGGCGAAACTGCTCGGTTGCGACCTGCAGCCGGGGGTCCTGACCCTTTACGGCGACAGGCTGCCGGCGCGTCTGGTCGCCGACGGGCATCTTACCCTCGCCGGTCCGGCGGACTACCAGGGCCTCGTCGAGCTGCGCAAGCCGTTCTGGGGCGAAGCACTGGCCGCGACCGCGGGGCCGCAGACGGTGGCACCGGCACTGATCTACGCTGACCTGCTGGCGACCGGCAACGTGCGTTGCTGCGCTGCGGCACAGGCGATCTACGAGAGCTTCCTGGCGCGCGCCTTCCCGTCCCGCTGAGCGCTTTGGCGCGGATCGCGTGCCGCCGCCGGCGCAGCCTGGGGCAAGGTCGGCCGGATGGGAGCGGGCGGCGCAAGGTGTGTCGCGGCGACGCCCGACAGGACGATCAGCCCGATCGCCAGCCAGGACCAGCGGTCGAGGGTTTCATGCCAGAGGACGATGCCGAAGAGGCTGGCGAAGATGACCGTACTGTAGGCCAGGACTGCCGTCAGCAGGGTGCGGCTGGCGGCATAGGCGCGTGTCATGGCCAGTTGGGCGGCGGTGGCGAAGGCGGCCACTCCGAACAGCAGGCTGCCGCTGCGCAGGTCGACCGGATGCAGCTCGGACCATGCCAGCCCGCAGGTGGCGCCGACCGACGATACGAGCGAGAAGTAGAAGACGGTCCGACTCGCGGGCTCGCCGCGTTGACCGAGTTCGCGGACACTGAAATAGGCCATCCCTGCGAGTGCCCCGGAAGCCAGCCCGAGGAGACCGCCAAGCAGTTGGTCGGCGCTCCAGCTCGGCCGCAGCAGCAGGCAGACACCGGCGAGGCCGAGCGCCAGTGCGCCGAAGACGCCGACAGTCGGTCGCTGGCCGGCGACCGCCAGATAAAGCGCCAGGAAGATGGCAGAGCTGTAATTGAGGGTGACGGCAGTGGCCAGCGGCAGCAAGGTGATCGCCCAGAAGTAGGCGAGCAGTGCCGCGAAGCCGACCGCTCCGCGGCTGATCTGCCACCGCCAGTGCGGCGTCCGCAGCGGCACCCGGCGCAGCCGGACCAGCACGAACATGACGAGCAGCGACAGCACGCTGCGGTAGAAGACGATCTCCTCTGCCGAGTGGCTCGCCGCCGCCAGTTTGACGCAGACCCCCATGCAGGCGAAGAGGAGGCTGGCGACGACCATCCAGAGCGATTGCATCGGCATGTCCGGGCGCGAACGGAGGGCTGGATTCTACTGCCAAAGCGTGATCGTCGTCAGTCGCGTGCCGGCGGCTGGGCCCTCTGACTTGACGGTCTGCGGCAGGGCCTGGCGATGGCACCGGCGGGCGGGCCGTCGCCAGGCGGCAGCGGCGAAGCTCCGTGCCGCGTGTGCCGGCGTTGCCGCGGTACCGGCGGACGGGAAATACCGGTAAAGTGGGCGTTTTCGCGGCGAAGGGGGGACGGTGCGGGCGATGGAGAAGAACGCGGGGATGCATCGGGGGCAGGGTGGTGGGCGTCGGGCAACGGCGCTTTTCGCTGTGCTGGCGCTGCTGCTGACTGGTTGTGCGCCGCCACCCGAACCGGTCAGCATCGGCTTCATCGGTGGCAGCTCCGGGCGCGTGGCCGATCTCGGCATTGCCGGTCGCGACGGGGTGCAGCTAGCCGTGGATCTGCGCAACCAGGCGGGTGGCGTCGGCGGGCGGGCGGTGCGGCTGCTGATCCGGGACGACGAGCAGAATCCCGAGGCGGCGGCACGTGCCCTGCGCGAGCTGATCGACCAGGGCGTCGTCGCGGTCGTCGGGCCGATGACCAGTGCGATGGCCATGGCGACGGTGCCGATCGCCAACGAGGCGAAGGTGCTCATGATCAGCCCGACCGTCTCGACCGAAGACCTCAGCGGTCTTGACGACTACTTCTTCCGCGTCGGTTCGTCGAACCATGCCAACGCCACCCAGGTCGCGCGCCATCATCTGCAGCGCAAGCCGGGTCAGCGGCGCCTGGCGGTGGCCTACGACCTCGGCAACCGGGCTTACAGCGAGACTTGGCTTGGCGGCTTCCGGACCACCTTCGAGGGTGGTGGCGGGCAGTTGCTGAAGACGATCGCTTTCGAGTCAGGCGGCGAGAAGTCGCTGCGGCAGCTCGCCGAGGAGCTGTTGAGCAGCGGCGCCGACGGCATCCTGATCGTCGCCAACTCGGTCGACACCGCCCTTCTGTGCCAGCAGATCCGCAAGTTGGGCAGTGGCCTGCCGATCCTTGCCGCCGAATGGGCTGCCACCGAGCGCCTGCTGGAACTTGGCGGCAAGGCGGTCGAGGGGCTGATGGTCGGACAGAACTTCAACCGCGGCAGCGAGGAGCCGCGCTACCTGGCTTTTCGTGAGGCCTACAGCGAACGTTTCCACCGCGAGCCCGGCTTCGGCGGTGCGCTCGCCTTCGACGCCGCCAACGTGCTGTTCGAGGTGCTGGCACGACGCCAGGGCGAGCAGAGCGTCAAGGAGACCCTGTTGCGCATCCGCCGCTTTGACGGTCTGCAGGCGCCGATCGTTTTCGACGATTTCGGCGATGTACAGTTGGGCGTTTTCATGACCGTGGTGCGCGACGGGCGCCTGGTGGCCGTGGAGTAGGAGCAGGCGTGGCGCGGCCTCTCTGGCAATGGCTCGCATGGCGCTTCATCGTCGCCGGCGTACTGCCGCTGCTGCTGGTGGCGGCGCTCTTGCTGCAGCTCCTGCTGCCGCAGGTGATCGCCGGGATCGAGGCGCGGCATGAGGTTCTTGCCCGCGCCATCGCCGGCCAGGTGGAGGAATACCTGCGCGGTGCCGCGCGCGAAATGTCCGCCCTGGCCGCTTACGTCGGGACGAGCGGCTGGCCGGAGCGTCCGCAATTGCAGGCGCTTCTCGATGCCCACGGCAGCTCCGGCGCCGTCTTCGCGGCGCTGTACGTCGCTGCCGGCGACGATTCGGTGCTGGCCGTTGCCCTGCCGCCCCGGCAACAGGTGCAGCGCGACGATCTGATCGGTGTCGACCTCTCGCGCTGGACCGTCCTGCACGAGGCACGCAGCCGGCAGGCACAGGTCTGGTCAGAGGTCTTCCTCTCGGTGGTCAGCGCCCGGCTGGCGGTCAGCCTGGCGATCCCGGTCGGCGACCACGTGCTGATCGGTGAAGTGGCGATCGACCGCCTATCCGAGTTCCTCGGCCGCCTGCCGACGGAGGCCGGCATGCTGACCATGGTCCTCGATCGTCGCGGCCAGATCATCGCGCAGTCACAGAGCCGTCCCGGCGGTCAGCAGATCAATCTCGGCCACCTGCCGATCGTCGGCGAAGCGCTGCGTGGACGCTTCGACCGGCATGACCTCGAACTCGACGGCGAACAGTTCATGGCGGCGCTGGTCAGCATTCCGCAAATGGGCTGGACGGTGCTCGTGGCGCAACCACGACCCGACGCCCTGCGGCCGTTCCGGGCAAGCATCTGGGTTCTCGCTGCCGGCGTCTTGCTGGCGCTGCTGCTGGCCAGTGGCGCGACCCTGCTGCTCGCCCGCCGCAGCGCGCAGCGAATTGGTCGCTACACCGACCAGACACACGCCATTGCCGGCGGTGACTACGGTCGCCCCTGGCCGCTGCTGGAGATCAGGGAACTCGACCGTCTGGCTGCCGATCTCGATCGCATGTCGCAGGCGATTCGCCAGCGCGAGTTGGCGCTGCGCGCCAGCGAGGCACGTTTCCGCGACCTTTCGCAACTTGCTTCCGACTGGTTCTGGGAGCAGGACGAGGAGTTCCGTTTCACCTATTTCTCGTCCGGTGGCGGGATGGACGCTCTCGAGCAGGCGGGAATCGGGCCGCCGCAGATGCTCGGCAAGACGCGCTGGGAGCTGCCGATCGACCTCGGCGAGGCGGCATGGCGGGCCCACCGGGCGCTGCTCGAGGCACACCAGCCGTTTCGCGACTTCGAGTACCGGATTCGTTCGCAATCCGGGGCGTGGCACTGGTTCTCGGTCAGCGGCCAGCCGCTGTTTGACGACGCGGGGAACTTCGCCGGCTATCGCGGCACGGCGCGCGACATCACGCAGCGCAAGCAGGCGGACGAGGCCCTGCTGCAGGCCAAGCTGGTGCTCGAGAACAGCCCGGCGGTCGTCTTTCGCTGGCGAGCCGAGGCGGGTTGGCCGACGGTGTTCGTCTCCGACAACGTCCGCCAGTTCGGTTACTCGGCTGCCGAACTGCTCGATGGGTCGCTGCCTTTCGCTGCGTTGCTGCATCCGGAGGACGTCGCGCGCGTCAGCAGTGAGGTCGCGTCGTATGCCGGGCAGGGATGCGATCGCTTCAGCCAGGAGTACCGGATCGTCACCAGGAGCGGCTCGATCCGCTGGGTCGACGACCGGACGGCGGTCGAGCGTGACGCGGCGGGCGAAATCAGCCATTACCAGGGAATCGTCATCGACATCAGCGAGCGCAAGCGTGTCGAGGCCGAACTGCGCCGGCTCAATCGACACCTGCGGATGATCAGCGATTGCAACCAGGCGCTGATTCGCGCCCGCGACGAGAACGAGTTGTTGCAGACGCTCTGCGCGATCGTCGTCGACAGCGGTGGGTATCCAATGGCCTGGGTCGGTCGCGCCGAGCACGACGCGGCGCAGCCGCTGCGGCCGCTGGCGTGGGCCGGCCACGAACCAGGCCATCTCGAGCAGAGCGCTGTCAACTGCGCCGCTGGCGAAGCCGGAGCAGGCGCCGCGGGACACCTCGTTCCCGAGGGTGAGGCACTGGTCATCAAGGATCTGGCGAGCGATCCGCGGTTTGCGCCCTGGCGCGAGCAGGCGCGCGCGCGTGGCTACGCCGCCCTGTGTGCGCTGCCGTTGCATGCCGGCGGCGAGGACTTCGGCGCCTTGAGCATCTACGCCGGGATCGCCGAGACTTTCGACGACGAGGAAGTGGCGCTGCTCAGCGAGCTGGCAGGCGACCTGGCTTTCGGCATCGCCGTGTTGCGGACCCGCGACGAGCGTGATCGGGCCGACGCCGCGCGGCGCGACAGCGAGGCGCGCTACCGTCTGCTCTTCGACAGCAATCCGCATCCCATGTGGGTATTCGACACCGCGACGCTGGCTTTCCTGACCGTCAACCAGGCGGCGATCGCGGCCTATGGTTACTCGCGCGCCGAATTCCTCAACATGAGCATTCTCGACCTCGGTGCCGACGAGCGGACGCCGCTGCTTGCCGAGGACGTCATCGCCGTCGAGGAAGTCGGTGACTACACCGGTTTCTGGCGCCATCGGCGCAAGGATGGCGCGCTGATCGAAGTCGAGATCGTGTCGCATGCCCTTTCCTACGAGGGGCGGCAGGCGGAACTCGTCCTGGCCAACGACATCACCGAACGCCGGCGATCGGAGCGCGCGCTGCTGGCCAGCGAAATGAAGTACCGCGAGTTGGTGGAGAACGCCAACAGCATCATCCTGCGCTGGAATCCGGCTGGCGAGATCACCTTCATCAACGAGTACGGACTCCGGTTCTTCGGCTACACCGAGGAGGAACTGATCGGTCGCCATGTCGTCGGCACGATCGTCCCACTGGCGGCGCGCGGCGGCGAGGAACTGCTGCCGATGATGGAGCGCATCTGCCGGCAGCCGGAGGACTTCGCGCACAACGTCAACGAGAACATGCGCCGCAATGGCGAGCGCGTCTGGGTCTCGTGGACGAACCGGGCGGTGTTCGACGACTGGGGACAGGTGATCGAGGTCTTCAGCGTCGGTGCCGACGTCACCGAACAGAAGCGGGCCGAGGCCGCCGTTCGCGAGAGTGAGGAACGCTTCGCCAAGGCCTTCCACTCGAGTCCGGCGCCGATGGCGATCAGTGCCATCGATACGGGCCGCTTCCTCGACGTGAACGAACAGCTGCACCGGATGCTGTGCTATCCGCGTGCCGAGCTGATCGGCAGCAGCTCGGTCGAGTTGGGAATCTGGGCCGATGCCGGAGTGCGCGAGCAGATGGTCGAGCAGCTCCGTGCGCGGGGGGCCTGCCGCGAGTTGCCGACGCGTTTTCGCACCAAGACCGGCGGTATCCGCGAGACGCTCTATTCGGGTGAGATCATCCGCCTCGGCGAGGAGGATGTCCTGCTGTCACTGATCTTCGACATCACCGACCGCAAGCGGGCCGAGGAAGAACTGCAGCGCCACCGGGAGCATCTCGAGGAACTGGTCAGCGAACGGACGCGCGAGTTGCGCCAGGCGATGGAACAACTCATGCAGACCGAGAAGCTGGCAGCCCTGGGCAATCTGGTCGCCGGCGTCGCGCACGAGCTGAACACACCGCTGGGCAACAGTCGCGTCGTCGCCAGCCTGCTCGCCGAGGAGTTGCGGGGCTTTGCCGCGGCGGTGGACGGGGGCAGCCTGCGTCGTTCCCAACTGGATCGCTTTCTTGGCCGCGGGCGCGAGGCCGTCGACCTCCTGGAGCGCAACAGCGCCCGTGCCGCCGATCTGATCGGTCACTTCAAGCAGGTGGCGGTGGACCAGAGCAGCGCCCGTCGCCGGGTCTTCGATCTGCGGCAGACGATCGATGAAATGCTGAGCGCGCTCCGTCTGAGCTTCAAGCACAGTCCGCACCGGATCGACGTCGACATCCCCGCCGGACTGCTGATGGACAGCTACCCGGGGCCGCTCGAGCAAGTGATCGCCAACCTCGTCGGCAACGCGGTCAACCATGGGCTGGCCGGCAGCGAGGGTGGGCAGGTCCTGCTGCAGGCGACTGCCGTCGGCGAGACGCAGGTGCTGCTGTGCTGTCGCGACGACGGTGTCGGCATGCCGTCAGCGACCCTGAAACGGATCTTCGAGCCATTCTTCACGACGCGACTGGGCCAGGGCGGCAGTGGCCTTGGCCTGTACATCGCCTATAACCTCGTCACCGGCGTGCTGGGCGGAACGATCGAGGTGGCCAGTGTGCCCGGCAAGGGCAGCACGTTCACGCTCAGCCTGCCCCGCAGCGCCCCGGAGCGCGGGCTTGCCGAGTGACACGGGGGCTGGACGGCAGCGCCCGATGCGGTATGGCGCTGCGCGCGTCGGCCAAGCAGAACTCGCCCGACCCTCGCCGCCGCTGGCGCAGCGTCGCCGGCATTCAGGGCATCGGCACGATGATCTTGTCCCAGCCCGATCCATTGTTCCCGATCCTGTCACCTTGCTGCCGCAGCGCGCTGGCAACGCGCGTCTCGAGTTCGGCCAGCAGGGGGTCGAGATCGGCTGGGCGCCGGCGATCGGTGCCGCTGCGCCGATCTGCCACCTGACGGCGGTCGACAGCGCCGCGGCGTTCGCTGCATGCGCCAGCGGTCTCGCGGGCGGAACTGCGGGCGTCGGGTGGTGGCTGACTCATTTCGGGCCAGGGCCGCGATGACCGAGGCACCGCGACCGCCAATAGTCATTCATGGTCAACTCCTCGTGCGAAGGCAGTTTCAGGACACTTCGAGCGCCCCTCGCGGCCAGAGTTCGGACTTCGTTGCCGCTGGACGCCGGTCATGCCGACGGCGGGTCTCAGCCTGCGCACATGCGCCTGTACGACGGTGCCAGAGGTCAGACCAGCGGCGCGCAGCCGCTGCCGCGGCGGTGTGGCGCGTTCGCGCCGGTTGCCAGCGAGCGGGCTCGGCAGCAGCATGATCGCGTCTTCCCGGTCCGCCCGCCGAGAAGCGTGAAGCGGGTTTTACACTGGCTGCACGCCTGCGCGTGGTGTCCGTCACGACTGGCGGCAGGGCGTGGCGGTGGGCGACGGCGATGCGGGCGAGCGCCCGTTTCTGTTAAGCTCAAGAGAAAGAAGCGGTGGGGTTGCCGAGCATGGTGTTGGCGACGCCCAGGTGAGGAACCCTGCGATCGGTACTGATGTTCAGCAATCTGAGAAAATATGCGGCTGCCTGCCTGGTGGCGGCTGGTGGGCTTCTCCTGACCTGTCTCTCGTCGTGGAACGTTCGGCAGGAACTGCAGACCAGCCACTTCAAGGAGTTCGAATGGGCGGCCGGAGACCGCATCCAGTCGGTTCGGGCTGTCGCCGAGCAGGGGCTGGATGCCCTGCTCGAGATACGCGGGCTGTTCTATGCGGCGCAGGGCATCGACGAAAAAGAGTTCCTGCTGTTCACCGATTCGGTGCTCAAGCGGCACTCGTACATCGAGGCGCTCCTCTGGGCGCCGTTGCTGAACTCTTCGCGGCAGCCCCTGCCGACGACGGCGCCGGGCACGAGGTCGGTCCGGGGTACGGACAGCGCTGCGGCGTCGACCGCGCCCATCGAGCAACTGCGCCTGCCGGTTCTGTTGTCGGCTGCGCGCAAGGCGCCGCTGGCGACGCCCGGGGTTGACCTGAACGCGACGGGCGAACTGGCCGAACTGTTCCGGCGGGCGAGGGCAAGCGGCAAGGTGGCGGTCAGCGGCCGCATGCGGCTGGAGCGCCCGGGCGAGAAGGCGGCGCACGTCATCTACGCCGCCCTGCCGGTCTATGCGCCGGGTCAGCCGCGGCGTGTTGCCGCTGCCGAGCCAGCCGATCCGCTCGGCTTCGTCATCGGTGTGTACGACATCGAGGAACTGGTGCATGTCGCGATCAGTCTGCTCGAGCCACGCGGTGTCGAGGTGCTGGTGCGCGACGCCTCGGCCGAAGGCGAAGCGCAGTTTCTCCATTTCTACGCCAGCCGGCTGGAGCCACGCGCGGTCGCTGCCGCCAGCGGGCTGCTGCCGGAAGCCGACGAGGAACAGCCGCGGATGGTGGTGACGATTCCCGTTGGCGATCGCCAGTGGACGGTGACCTGCGTCGCCACGCATACCTTCCGCAGTGCCGAGGCCTTCACCAAGGCGCACTGGTCGGTGCTGGTCGGCGGGCTGGTGTGTACGGCGCTGCTGGGCCTCTACCTGGTGCGCAGCCGTCGCGAACTCGACAACCGAATCCATCTGACGCAGACGATCTACGAGCGTGAAGAGCTCTTCCGCCAGCTTGCGGAGACGGTGGATGTCGTCTTCTGGGCGATCAGCCCCGACGCGGCGCGGCTGGAGTACATCGGACCGGCGTTCAGGAAGATTGCCGGTGCGGAAGCGAGACTGGACGATCCCGCTGCGGCAGTCCTGTTCGACGTCTTCGCGCCTGACGATCGTGCCAGGCTGGTCGACGCGATCAGCCAGTTGCGTCGCGAGGGGGGGCATTTCAGTACCGTGTTGCCGCTCGCGGGTGGCGATCATGCGTTGCGCTGGCTGCGTGTCTGCGGATTTCCGGTGTGTGAGCCAGGTGTCGAGTTGGTCCGCATCGTCGGTTTTCTCGAGGACATCACCGAGCACAAGCTGGCCGAGGATGCGCTGCGCGATTCGGAGGCCAGGTTGCGCACGCTCTTCAACCATTCGCCCGACCTCATCTTCACCGTCGACGGCGAGGCCAACATCCTGCTCAGCAACCGGCCCTGGCCCCATCCCGCAGGCGCCGCGGGTGAGAAACGCTCGCCGCTGATCCTGCCGCCCGAGGTGCGCCCTGGCTATCTGCAGCGACTGCGGCACGTCTTTGCCAGCGGGCGTATCGAGCATCTGCAGTATCGCTCGAGTGGCGATACTTGGTGGGAGGTGCGCATGGTCCCGATCAGCTCAGCAACGACGGTCAAGGCAGCGATGGTGGTGATCAGCGACATCACCGAAAACCGCAAGCTGCAGTGGCAGGCGATCCGCAGCTCGCGGCTGGCTTCACTGGGCGTGCTGTCGGCCGGCATCGCACACGAGATCAACAACCCCAATCATGCCATTCTGGCGAATGCGGGGCTGCTGGCGCGCATCTGGAACGATGCCCTGCCGATTCTCGACGAGTACGAGCAGGATCAGGGCGACTTCCTGCTCGCCGGGCTCGGCTTTGCCCAGGCACGGCAGACGATCACCCGCGGCATGAATGACATCGCCGAGAACGCCAAGCGGATCCAGAAGATCGTCGATAATCTCAAGCATCTCGGCAAGCAGGATCGCGGCCACATGGACGAACTGGCGGACATCGGCAGGATCCTGCACGCCGTCGCGACTCTGCTCGATGCGCGGATCAGGAAATGCACCGACTGCTTCGCCCTCGACCTGCCGGATTCGCTGCCGATGGTGCGGGGCAACGTGCAGCAACTCGAACAGGTGTTCATCAACGTCATCGTCAATGCACTCGAGTCGCTGCCGGATCGCAGCCGCGCGGTCCGGGTCTCGGCGAGAGCGAATCCGGCAGAAGGCAGGCTGATCGTCGAGGTGGTGGACCAGGGAAAGGGAATCCCCGAGGATGTGATGGCGCAGCTTGGCGAGCCGTTCTTCACCACCAAGGCCGAGAGTGGCGGCACCGGGCTCGGACTGTCGATCTCTTCGTCGATCGTCGACAAGCATGGCGGCATGCTGCGCCTCGAGCCGAACCCCGAACTCGGGACGACGGTCAGCGTCGACCTGCCGATTGCCAGGGAGGAATGAATGAAGGAGAAGCCGTTTTCCAGCCTGCCGGTCTTCCTCGTCGACGACGAGGAGTCCGTCCTGCACGCCACCGCCGCCGTCCTGCGCAGTGCTGGCGTGACCCGGGTCGAGATGGTGGGCGACAGCCGGGAACTGCTGCCGGCCCTCGAGGTGCAGCCGGCGAGCGCCGTGCTGCTCGATCTCTCGATGCCGCATGTCAGCGGCAGCAAGCTCCTGCCGGATATCGTGC
This sequence comes from Candidatus Accumulibacter conexus, assembly GCA_017592775.1. Classification (GTDB taxonomy): domain Bacteria; phylum Pseudomonadota; class Gammaproteobacteria; order Burkholderiales; family Rhodocyclaceae; genus Accumulibacter; species Accumulibacter conexus. The sequence goes on from JAGFNJ010000008.1 coordinate 86,492, forward strand.
ACCTCTACCCCGAGGTCCCGGTGATCGTCATGACTGCCGCGCAGGATGTCGAGACCGCGGTCAGCAGCATGAAGGAGGGAGCGTTCGACTACCTCGTCAAGCCGGTCGAGGAAAGCCGGCTGGTGGCGAGCGTGCGGCATGCCCTGGAAGTGCACTCGCTGCGCCGGCAGATGGGGGTGCTCAAACGCTACCTGCTTTCGGACTGCCTGCAGAACAACGAAGCTTTCGCCGGCATCGTCACCAACAGCCGCAAGATGAGGGCGCTCTTCCAGTACCTCGAGGCGGTGGCGGGCACTTCGGAGCCGGTGCTGATTTCCGGCGAGACCGGCGCCGGCAAGGAGATGTTCGCGCACGCACTGCACAAGCTCAGCGGCCTCGGCGGCCAGTTCGTGCAGGTCAACGTCGCCGGTCTCGACGACACGCTGTTCTCGGATACCCTGTTCGGTCACCGGAAGGGCGCCTTCACCGGTGCCGACCAGTCGCGCGCCGGACTCATCGCCCAGGCTGCCGGAGGGACGCTGTTCCTCGACGAGATTGGCGACCTGTCGATGGCGTCGCAGGTGAAGTTGTTGCGCCTGCTGCAGGAGCACATGTACTTCCCGCTTGGCTCGGACGTCGCACGGCCGAGCGACGCGCGCGTGGTCTGCGCCACCAACTGCAACCTGGCACAGATGATGCGCCAGAACCGCTTTCGGTCGGATCTCTTCTTCCGCCTCTCGGTGCATCAGGTCGAGGTGCCGCCGCTGCGGCAGCGCAAGGAAGACATCCCCCTGCTGCTGCAGCACTTCCTCGACGAGGCGGCTGCACTGATCCGCAAGCCTGCTCCGGAGCCGTCGAACGAACTCATCACGCTGCTTTCGAACCATCATTTTCCCGGCAATGTTCGCGAGCTGCGGGCGATGGTCTTCAATGCGATGGCCCTGCATCGCGGTGGGTCGATCCTGGCGATGGACAGCTTCCGTCAGGCGATCCAGAAACAGCAGAAGGCTGGTGCCGAGAGTCCGTCGGGTGACGCCGCGAGCGAAATGCCGATCGTCATTCCCGGCCGCTTTCCGACGCTCGACGAAGTCGAGGAGGCGCTGGTCGCGGAAGCGCTCAAGCGGGCCAAGGGAAACCAGGGGGTTGCCGCGACCCTGCTCGGCCTTTCCCGGCCGGCACTCAACCGGCGCCTGGCCCGGCGCGCGACGCGAGTCGAGTCCTGAACGCCCGTCGGCGTCTGCCGAGGGGAGACTTCCGCAGGTGACACCGGCGCATGCGAGCGCATCGCATTGCCGGTGAGGCGGCCGCGGCAACCAATCCCGGGACAACCGGCGACGGCGTCCGCGTGTTCGGCTGCCGCCGGGTGGGGGTGTGCGCTGTCGAGATTGCGAACATCTTTTCGCACGGTTGCCGAAGTTTCTGGAAAAGAACGATAAACGCTCCAGAATGATGCCATTCGAGTGAAGAGCCGTGCATTCTGTTACACCCCCTGGACGAGCGCGCCGAATACCCCGGATGTCATACAACTATATGGTTTAATGTAACAATGCGGAGTTTCCCCTGTGTGGCATGGATCGTGCTTGCGAAGACACTTGGCGCCTCTCGGGTGCGAGGGAATCCAAGACAACAACTACATGGGGCCGCGGCATGAGCACATTGCTGATCCTGACGATCGTGACGGTTGCCATCGTCCTCTTCTTCGACTACACCAACGGCTTCCATGATGCGGCGAACATCGTCGCGACGATCATCGCCTCGCGCGCCATGACGCCGATACAGGCGGTCATCATCGTCGGCACCTTCGAGTTTCTCGGCCCTCTGCTGGGCGGGACGGCAGTTGCCAACACGATCGGGAAGTTCGTCACCCTCGGGGACGTGCAGGCAGTCCTGTCGTTGGCCATCCTGATCAGCGGACTGGTCGGCGCCATTGTCTGGAACCTTGGCACCTGGTACTTCGGCATCCCTTCCTCCTCCTCACACGCACTGGTCGGCGGGCTGATCGGCGCCGTCGTCGTCTCGGCCGGAGTCGACAACGTCGTCTGGGGCTTTTCGCAGATGCTGCAGGGTCAGTTGACCGGCATCATGAAGGTGCTCGCCAGCCTGGTACTGTCGCCGATCATCGGCTTCTGGGCGGGCTTCCTGATGCTGCGCCTGCTCAATGTGCTGCTGTTCACCGCCACGCCATCGGCCAACAAGGGGCTGCGCTACGCACAGTTTCTCACCGCCGCCGGGCTCGCCTTCTCGCACGGTGCCAACGATGCGCAGAAGAGCATGGGGATGCTGACGCTGGCGCTGCTGCTGGGCGGCTTCATCCCGAGCTTCGAGGTGCCGTTCTGGGTGATGCTGGCCTGTGCCATCGCGATCACTCTCGGCATCCTCTCTGGCGGCTGGCGGATCGTTCGCACCCTCGGCTTTGCCATTTATCGCGTTCGCCCGATTCACGCGCTCAGTTCGCAGCTGACCTCGGCGGTCGTGATCCTCACCGCGTCGGTGATCGGGGCGCCGGTGTCCACGACGCACGTCGTGTCGACGTCGATCATGGGCATTGGTGCCTCGGAGCGTCCGAAAGCCGTTCGCTGGAAGAAGGCCAAGGATATCGGCATCACCTGGCTGATCACGATTCCGGGCTCGGCCGTGGTTGCCATTCAGACTTTCGCCATCGTCAACCTCTTTCTCCTAAAGGCCTGAACATGTCCAACGCCGCTACCGCCTCCACCTCGCTCACACGCCGCATCCTGCACCGTGTCTTTCCGAAGGTGCCCAATTTCTTTGCGCTGCTCGCCGAACAGAGTGCGCAGGTGGGCCACAGCGCAGCCCTGCTCGTGGACTACATGGGCTCCGGCACCTCCGAGGCGGCAAAGCGGATCGTCGATGCCGAGTACGAAGGGGATCGACTCAAGGTGCGCAATCTGACGCTGCTGAACGAAGCCTTCGCGACGCCGATCGACCGCGAGGATCTGCACCGGGCGATCATCAACCTCGACGAGATCATCAACAGCTGCAAGACGATCGTCGTCGAGATGGACTCGGACGTTCTGGCGCTGAAAGCCGACAAGCATTGCCTGCAGATGGCGGTCTGCCTGAAGGACGGCGCCGAGGCCGTGGCGGCGGGTTACGGCCGCCTGGCGAGCGACCCGAAGGCGGGCCGCGCCGATGCCGAGAAATCCGACAAGGCGGTGCGCAGTCTGACGCGTACCCACCGCCGTGCTCTCGCCGAACTGTTCAACGACGATGACTTCCGCAACATCTTCCGGCGCAAGGAAATCTACAATCAGTTGCTGCGCGCCGGAGATCGCCTGAACATCTGCAACAGCACGCTGCTCGACATCGTCGTCAAGCTCTGCTGATTCCCGCCAACACCCCACCTGCAGCGCGCACGGTGCGGCCAGCGCCGGCGTGCTCGGTCAGGCGCAGCCAGGCGCGGTGATTCGCCTGGCTCTGCTCCCGGTCCCTGGACATTCCTTCCCGGCGTTCGCCTGTCCGATGCAGGCGGCTTCAATCGTGCTCCGCATGGCCGCGCGGCGCTTTGCCGGCGGTGTAACCTTTGCCGTCATCGCCGACCCCCGAGGAGACTCATCAACAGGCTGATTTGTAAACGGAAAGCGACTGCCGTCGAGTTCCGATGGCGGTTCGGTTGCTCATTTTGTTGCACCCCGTAGAACGCTTCGCGAAGGTTGCGAGCGACACCGGAGAGCCTGTTTTTTCGCGAGTATCGGTTCCCTGGGCTACCTGGCACGGCTTGTGCTTCATCAGCTTGACGAGACCTTGCAGCGCCACCCAGCGAAAGCAGTGTCTGCACCTCGTGTTGCCGTGGCTGCAATGCCCGTTCAAATCTCAGGAGCTTGAAGATGAGCATGGAAACCGAACTCAATCTTTCACTGACGCCCGGCGTTGCCAGCCGCCTCGCCCGACATCGCCTGCTGACCGATGCCAAGCCGCTACGTGAGCGGGTGGTCAAGACCTATTACGACACCCCGGACCAGCGTCTGCGCCGCGAGCGGGTGGTCGTTGGCTACCGCAAGCAGGGGCGGCACTGGCTGTCGTCGGTGAAACGCGTGAGTTCAGCGGAAGGGCTGAGCACCGGACGTCGCCACTGGGTGACGAACGGCAGCCTCGGCGATCTGGATTTCTCGCACGTCGACGACGGCTCGCTGCGCGAATGGCTCGAGTCCTTGCGCGAAGAACTGCGACCGGCCTTCACGACGAGCTTTACCCGCAGCGCGTGGGTGCTCGAGCCGCGCGACGGCGTGCGCATCGAACTGGCACTCGATCGCGGCTGGATCGAGGCGGAGGGGCGGCGGCAGCCGATCTGTGAGGTTGGCCTCGAACTGCTTGCGGGCGGTGTTGCCGACCTCTTCTCGACCGCCGGCGAGCTGCAGGCCGAGCTGGCGCTGCATCCGGAGCCGGTGAGCAAGTTCCAGCGTGGCTACGGGGTACTTGCCGACCAGGCACTGCAGGTCGTCAAGGCGGCGCCAGTGGAGACCGACGCCGGCATGACCGTGATCGCCGGCTTTCGCACGATCGCCCTGGCTTGCCTCAAGCACCTGCAGAGCAACGAGAAGGGTGTCTGCGAAAGCGACAACCCGGAGTTCGTCCACCAGGCGCGGGTTGCCATCCGTCGCCTGCGTTCGGCCATTCGTGTCTGGAAGCCACGACTGCCGATGGGCTTCGTGGCCGACTTCGATCCGCTCTGGCAGGCTCTGGCGAGGCAGCTCGGCGAGACGCGAAACTGGGACGTCTTTCTTGCCGAAACCCTGCCGACGATCATCGCGGCGTTCCCTGCCTGCCCGCAGGCCGGTGAGCTGGCGCACTACGCCAGCCGCCGCTGTGCGGTCAGTCGCCAGGTCGCGGCCAGCACGCTGAGTTCTGGCGAGTATTCGCGCCTCCTGCTCGACTTCACCGCCGCCGTTCTCGCATTGCCCGAGCGCAAAGATCGCCGGCTGGACGTCTTTGCTCCACGGTGCCTGGACAAGCGGGCGCGGAAAGTCTGGCAGCTCGCGCAGGAAGCGCTGACCAGCGACGCGACCGCGCGTCATCGTCTGCGCGTGGCGTACAAACGACTGCGTTACGCCCTCGAGTTCTTCGCGCCGCTGTTTCCCGGCGAGCTGCTGCGCAACTACCACCTCTCGGCCAGCGGTCTGCAGGAAATGCTCGGCCAGCTCAACGATCTGGCGGTGGCGCGTGAGCTGATCGATCAGGCGCTCCCCGGCGCTCCGGGGGATCGCATCCGGTGCTGGCTGGAAGCTCGCAGCGATGGTCTGCTGCCGCAGCTCGAAGGGCTGCTTGGTGACTTCTACGGGCAGCGGGTTCCCTGGCAACCGCATTCCTGACCGGCGGCAGGGCGGCAGGGGCAAGTCCCCCCGCTCGGTGGTGCACGGCGTCGTGGGGACGGAGTGCAGATCCTGTGGGTGAACATGAGTTGGCGGGCTGCCCTGGCATCCCGAAGGCAAGAAGAGACAGGTGAATTCAGTGACGATGATCGAAGCGACAGCGGTGGTGCGCAGGGCGCGGCCGATTGCCCCTGGCCGGAAGCTTTCGGAGCTGTTCGGCACGATCGAGCAACAGGCGTTGACGGTGGTCAGGCTGGCCGGAGCGGCGGAGGACGTCCTGCAGGGACGGGAGTCGGCGCACTCGCTGCGGCTGTTCGAGCTCGATCAGCGCCGCGAGGAGCTTTGGTATCGCAGTCGCAGTGCCATCGCTTCGTTTGCCGACCAGTGGCGTGGCCTTGAAGACGTCGACGGGACGATGGAAAGTCTCGACCGCGCTGCCGCGGGGCTGTTTCGCAGCGCCACGGTTGGCCACGGCGGCGAGCCCGAAGCCGGCGGGTTTCTCGGCCGGATGCTGCGTCATATCCGGCGCGAAGGCGAGAGCCTGCAGGAAGGCTACGCCGGGCTCGCGCGCGGGTGGCCGTCCGCGCAGTTCGATGCCGACGATGCCCAGGGCAGCAGGAATCCGCTTGGCAGCTATCGCGGGCTGGCTTTGCTGGAACTGCTGTCGCCGGCTGCTGCGGGTGCGCCGTCCGCGCCGGCGGAACAACTGCCGCCGATGCACGGACCACACGCCGGCGCGGGCGCATCCTGGATCGCGCCGATGCATGCAGCGCTGAGCGACGTCGTCCGCGAGCTGGCGGGCGCCGCGGAGCTTCTGCTGCGCCTTTCGCAGCGATTGGCCGACGGGCCCCTGTTTCAGGATCAGCGGCGCGAGCCTGGCTGGGTCGTGCACCAGGCTTCTGCCGCGATCTGACCGCAGCGCCATCCTCTCCGCAGTTGCCAGCGACCACCCCAGGCAGACGCAGAGTACGTACAAGCAGCTTCATTTTTTTGTTCAGGAGAAGTAATCATGGAAACTCAGGTTCGAGTGGCAGAGCGGTCCGCCGTCTCGACGTCGATCGCAATCACTCTTGACGGTTATCTCGACGGCGTCGCGGATGCGAGCATGATCTTCAGGTCAGCGGTCGACGCCTACCTGCGTGAGGGTTCCGAGAGAGCCTGCTGGCAGCTCGCGCGACGGATTGCCGACATCGTCCGCACGCTCGACGACATGCAGCAGACGCTGGAGATGCGTCACGTCGCGCAGTCGGCTCGCGGCGCGGTGGGGTCCGCCATGTTCGAGCCGCTGACCGACCTGAGCCGCCTGGTGAAGGACATGAAGCGTCAGATCACCGGTTTTGCCATCGAGTGCGGATTCACCCGTTGCGGCCGGCGGGTGCCGGCGCCTCTGGTTGCGGACGTACAGGAATTGACCGACGAGGTCTGCGCCGCGATTGACGCCCTGGTCGAGGCCAGCCGCCCCGGCCCGCAGGGCTGGCAGCAGCCAGCGGCGGATGCGGACGGCCGCGGTGTGGGCTGGCATGAAGCGCGGGCGGACCGCCTGTCCACAGCGCTCGTGCGCCGGATTCTTGCCGACGAGGCGCTCGAGGTCAAGGCGCGGCTTCTGCTCGCGCAGTTCGTCGAGGAGATCGATCGACTCGCCGATCAGGCCGAGGGCGTGGCCGGCGCGCTGCAGACCCGCAGCATGGGTGGGAGTGGTGGCGGCGCTGCTGTCGCTCAGGCCCATTGATGCGTCGCTCGCTCCTCGGCCGCGCGGGAGGAGGCATTGCGCAGCCTGCGATCGGTGGCGCTCCCCTGCCGAGTGACTCCGGCCGGCAGCCCGGCCCGGCGAAGCGCCTGCGACCAGACTGCCCGTCGGCACTCACACACAATGGAAACGGGGGCTTGAGCCTGTGGAATTGACGGTCACACTCAGGAACGACAAGCTGGTCGGCGACTTCTGGGGCGGACTGGCGGCGATGCTGGTCGCGCTGCCGTCGGCGATTGCCTTCGGGGTCACCATCTACGCTGCCATCGGTCCGAGCTACGCCGGTCTGGGCGCGCTGGCAGGCATCCTTGGGGCGACCGCCCTGGGACTGGTGGCGCCGGCCTTCGGCGGCACCAACCGGCTGATCACGGCGCCGTGCGCCCCGGCAGCAGCGGTTCTGTCGGCCTTTGCCATCGAACTCGTGCAGCACGGTGTCGCGGCGCCGTCGATCGTCCTCATGCTGACCGCCCTTGGCCTGGTATCCGGGGTCGTGCAGTTGCTTCTCGGCTTCATGGGCATCGGCAGCCTGATCAAGTACATCCCGTTCCCGGTCGTCAGCGGCTACCTGACCGGCGTCGGACTGATCATCATCGGCAGCCAGATTCCGAAGTTCCTGGGCGCGCCCAGTGGCACCTCGTGGTGGCGGACGTTGATCTCGCCCGAGCTCTGGCAGTGGCAGAGCGCACTGATCGGGCTCGTCACGGCAGCGGTGATGCTCGGTGCCCCCCTGCTCACGCGCGTCGTGCCGGCGGCGATCCTCGGGCTGCTGGCCGGTGTGCTGAGCTATTTCGGGCTGGCCTCGATGGACGAGTCGCTGCTGGTGATGGCAGGCAACAAGATGATCATCGGTCCCCTCGGTGGCACGGCCTCGAGCATGCTCGAGGCGATCACCGGCCGCTGGCAGGAAATCGGCGAGCTCAAGCTGAGCCAGATCGGCAGCCTGCTCGGGACAGCCTTCACGCTCGCGGTACTGCTGTCGATCGACACGCTGAAGACGGCGGTCGTTCTCGATGCCCTGACGCGGGGTCGCCACGACTCCAACCGGGAACTGGTGGCGCAGGGCCTCGGCAACGTTGCCTCGGCGTGCGCCGGTGGCATGCCGGGCGCGGGGCAGATGGGGGCGACGCTGGTCAATCTGGCGAGTGGTGGCCGGACCCGGGTGTCGGGCGTCGTCGAAGGCGTGTTGTCGCTGATCGCCTTTCTCGCTCTCGGGAGTTTCATCGCCTGGATCCCGGTGGGAGCGCTGGCGGGCATCCTGATCGTCGTCGGCATCCGGATGATCGATCGGCACAGCCTGCACCTGCTCGAGTCGCCATGGACGCTGCTGGACTTCATGGTCATCGTCGCCGTGGTCGTCGTTGCCGTCGGCTACAGTCTGATCGCCGCCTCGGGCGTCGGCATTGCCCTGGCGATGTTCCTCTTCATCCGCGAGCAGCTGAGCAGTACGGTGATTCGTCGCAAGCTCGATGGCGGCAGCCGCTACTCGAAGCGGGTGCGCCTGCGTCACGAAATGGAGTTGCTCGAAGCCCAGGGGCATCAGACGGCAATCCTCGAGTTGCAGGGCAGCCTGTTCTTTGGCACCAAGGACCAGTTGTACACGGCGCTCGAGCCCGAGCTTGCCCGGCGTCGCTTCGTCGTTCTTGACATGCGCCGGGTGCAGTCGGTCGATGTGACGGCCGTGCACCTGCTGAGCCAGATCCGTGACTCGCTGATCGAGCGCGATGCCTTCCTGATTTTCAGCAGCCTGTCGCACGTCCTGCCGAACGGACGCAACATCGCCGAGTTCTTCGACCAGATGGAACTCACCCGGATGACCGAGCATGTCAAGGTGTTCCCCGAACTCGACGACGCGATCGAGTGGATCGAGGACCAGATCCTCGGCCAGAGTCCGGCGCAGGATCCGACCCTGGCGGCGCTGGAACTCAACGACCTCGAACTCTTCCGCGACCACAAGGAAGAGACGCTGATCGATCTCGAGGCCTGTCTCGAACGGCGGACGATCGAAAAGGGCGGCAAGGTCTACTCCTTCGGCGATCCGGGCAACGAACTCTACCTCATCCGCAAGGGGGCGGTGCGCATCACCTTGCCGGCCAACGGCGAGGCGTCGGGTCACCACGCGCTGACCTACGGCCGCGGCGACTTCTTCGGCGGCATGGCATTCCTGTCGCAGATGACCCGCTTCAACGATGCCACCGCGCTCGAGGAGAGCGAGCTTTTCGTGCTGCAGCGGGAGCAGTTCGAGAAGCTGCGGGAAGAGCACAAGCGCCTTGCCTGCCATCTGGTGGAGGCGGTCGCCAAGGTTCTCGCGCTGCGCCTGCGCTACTCGGACAAGGAACTGATGGCCATGCAGGAGTAGCCCCGGGGTGTACCGGAGATCGTCCTGCGGCTGCTGCCGTACCGACGATCCCGTCGGCGGCATGCCGGCGTGGGTCCGCTGCCGCGCGGGTCCGCCGCGGCGAAGTGCTGCAATCGCTCCGGAATCGCTGAGCTGTGGTCGATTTCGGGTATCATCAGGCGCGCGCCGCGGGGACGGGATGGCGGCCACCCCCTGGGAGACAATGAATGTTCCAGCATATCCTGCTGCCGACTGACGGCAGTCAACTGTCACGAGACACCGCCGAACGCGCGGTGTCTTTTGCCAAGGCGGCCAATGCAACGATCACCGCCCTCTATGCCAAGCCGCTGGGCAACACCGACAACATCGGTGACCTGGTGGAGCCGGCCGTCCTCGACCGGCTGGTTGCTGGCTCCGACGGCAAGTCCAAGGAGTACCTCGGCTTCATCAGGAAGCTGTGCAAGGATGCCGGGGTCGAATGTACGACGCTTTCGGTGGCCAGCGATTCGCCTTGGGAGGCGATCGTCAATGTCGCCGAGGACAACGATTGCGACCTCATATTCATGTCCAAGCATGGCCGCGGTGGCCTGACATCGCTGTTGCTCGGCAGCGAGACCTACCGCGTGCTGACCCACTCGAGCATTCCGGTTCTGGTGTACCGCCCGCCCGAGGTCGACGCGAGCCGCCGCAAGGCCAAGGAGAAAGCCCGGGAGAAGGAACGGAAAAGAGCCTGATCGGGGCGGCGGCCAGGTCCGGCCGCCGTTTCCGGGATCTGCGCGCGCGCGGCGGAGCCGAGCCTGCGGCCGTGTTCCGCCACTTCGCCAGCGGGCCGACCGCTGCCCGGGCACAGCCGTGCTGACACCCCTCTACTGGCAGCAGGCGTCCGCCGAGCTGGCGCTGGCCGATCCCGTTCTCGCCAGCCTCATCGAGCGCTTCGCCGGCGTGGCGCTGGTTTCGCGCGGTGATCCCTTCGTCACCCTGCTGCGCTCGATCGTTGGCCAGCAGATTTCCGTCAAGGCGGCCGACAGCGTCTGGGCGCGGTTGCAGGCGGCCGTGCCGGAACTCACGCCCGACGGCGTTCTCGGCAGCACGGGCGATGGCTTGCGCGGCTGCGGCCTGTCGGCGCGCAAGGCCGAGTATGTGATCGACCTTGCCCGGCACTTCGCCAGCGGGCAGATCGACGCCGAGCAATGGTCGCGGATGGACGACGGCGAACTGGTGGCCGAACTGACGAGAGTCCGCGGCATCGGCGTGTGGACCGCCGAGATGTTCCTGATCTTCAACCAGTTGCGGCCGGATGTCCTGCCGCTCGACGACCTCGGACTGCAGCGCGCGGTGGCGATCCACTACCATGCCGGCGAGCGGCCGCCGCGGCGGGTGCTCGTCGAGCACGGGGAGCGCTGGCGCCCGTGGCGCTCGGTCGCCACCTGGTATCTCTGGCGCAGCCTCGACCCGCTGCCGGTCGAGTACTGAGGCGCCGCCAGCAGCCGGTTGGTGGCAGCGGCGGCGGCAGCTTCCCTGGTTGCCGGCGGCCGCGCAGGCCGCGCTTCAGCCACTGTTGCGCAGGCCGGCGGCGATGCCGTTGATCGTCAGGTGAATCGCCCGCTTGACGTGTTCGTCCTCGTTGCCGGCGCGCAGGCGCTTGATCAACTCGATCTGCAGGTGGTTCAGCGGGTCGAGGTAGGGGAAGCGGTGGCGGATCGAGCGGGCGAGCAGCGGATTGTCGGCGAGCAGTCGGCTCTGGCCGCTGATCGCCAGCAGCCCGTCTACGGTGGCGTGCCATTCGGCCTGCAGGCGGGGGAAGATGGCTGCGCGCAGGGCCGGGTCGCTGACCAGCTCGGCGTAGCGTGCGGCGATCGCGAGGTCACTCTTGGCCAGCACCATGTCCATGTTCGACAGCAGGGTGCGGAAGAAGGGCCACTCGCGATACATCTCCCGCAGCACCTGCAGGCCATCGGGATGCGCCGCGAGGAAGTCGCGCAGCGCACTGCCGAAGCCGTACCAGCCGGGCAGCATCAGGCGGCACTGCGCCCAACTGAAGACCCACGGGATCGCCCGCAGGTCCTCGATGGCGGTCGATTTCCGGCGCGAGGCCGGCCGGCTGCCGAGGTTCAGATGCGCGATCTCGGCGATCACCGTCGATTCCCAGAAGTAGCGTTCGAAGCCTGCAGTCTCGTAGACCAGCGAGCGATAGGCGCGGTGCGCCGACTGCGACAGCGCTTCCATCGTCTCGAGGTAGTGCGCGCGCGGCGCGGCGTCGGGCGGGGCGAGCAGGGTGGCTTCGAGAACGGCGGCGGCAACGATCTCCAGATTGCGCCGGCCGAGTTCGGGATTCGAGTACTTGCTGGCGATCACCTCACCCTGTTCGGTGACCCGCAGCCGGCCCTGCACGGCGCCGCCAGGCTGGGCGAGGATGGCTTGGTAGCTTGGGCCGCCGCCGCGGCCGACCGAGCCACCGCGGCCGTGGAACAGGCGCAGCTTGACGCCGTGCCGCGCGAACACCTCGACGAGGGCGATCTCCGCCTTGTACAGTTCCCAGCCCGAGGTCAGGAAGCCGCCATCCTTGTTGCTGTCGGAGTAGCCGAGCATGATCTCGTGCAGGTCGCCGCGGCTGCGCAGCAACTGGCGGTAGGTGGGGAGCGACAGCAGTTCGTCCATGATCCGCGGGCAGTTGCGCAGATCCGGAATGGTCTCGAACAAGGGAACGATGTTCACCGCCAGGGTCTGCGCCGACGGCAGCAGCAGCCCGCATTCCTTCAGCAGCAGGGCCACTTCGAGCAGGTCGGAGACGCCGTCGGTCTTGGCGATGATGCAGTTCTCGATCGCTGCCGCACCGTAGGCGCGCTGCGCGGCAGCGGCGGTACGGAAGATCTCGAGTTCAGCGCGCGTCTCCTCGCCGTACGCCAGGTGGGCCGAGGCGAGCGGCCGCGCCGAGCCGATTTCCGCCAGCAGCAGAGCGACACGCCCGGCTTCGTCACGCTGGCGGTAGGCGGTGCCCGGCAGCGCCGTTTCCAGCAGTTCGCCGACGACGCGCTCATGTACCTCCGAGTTCTGCCGCAGATCGAGCGACGCCAGGTGGAAGCCGAAGACGCGCGCCGCCCGCCGCAGCTCGCGCAGGCGGCCGCGTGCCAGCAGCGCCGAACCGTTGGCGACCAGCGAGCGGTGGAGAATGTCGAGTTCGCCGACATATTCGTCGGCGTCGGCGTAGGGCGCCGCCTCGCCAACCGCGTGCCGCTCCGGTTCGACGCCGTCGAGTCGGCGCGCAGTCGCCGCCAGGCGCGCATAGACGCCGGTCAGCGCGCGTCGGTACGGTTCGTCGGCGCGTGCGACGGAAGAGTCGGGTGAGCGCGCGGCCAGTGCCTGCAGCGCTTCGGAGACGCTGATCAGGCCGTCGGCGAGCGACAGCTCGGCGCCGAGGGCGTGAACTTCGTCGAGATGGAAGCGCAGCGCGCGCACCGACTGCAGACGCAGCGCCTCGCGCGTCACCTCTGCCGTGACGAAGGGGTTGCCGTCCCGGTCGCCGCCGATCCAGCTTCCCAGGCGCATGAATGCCGGCAGTTCGGCGTTGCGCAGGCCGGCGTGCGTCGTCGCCAGATGATCCTCGAGCCAGCCGTAGAGGCGCGGCAACTGGCGCAGGAAGGTGTAGTCGTAGTACGAGAGTCCGTTGATCACTTCGTCGAGCACCAGCAACCGCGTGTTGCGCAGCATGCGCGTCTGCCACAGGCCGAGAACCGCGCGCCGCAGTCCCTCGTCCATTGCGTCCCGTTCCTCGGGGGTCGGCTGGTCGCGGTCTCGCCGCTGCAGCAGCTCGGCAATCTCGCGCTGGGCGTTGAGCGTACTCTTGCGCTGCACCTCGGTTGGGTGTGCGGTGAGCACCGGCACGATCGATGCCTCGTCGAAGAAACTGCGCAGCCGCGTCGCATCGATTCCCGCCGTTTCGGCACGTTGCAGCGCGTGCGCCAGGCTGCCCTCGTGCGCTGGTGATCCGGCGATCAGGTGGGCGCGTGAGCGGCGGATGTGGTGCTGGTCCTCGGCAATGTTCGCCAGGTGCGAGAAGTAGCTGAACGCGCGCACGATCGTCTGTGTCTGCTGCCGCGAGAGGCTGTCGAGGATGGCCGTCAGCTCCAGCCGGGCGCTGCTGTCATCGTCGCGATGGAAGCGGATGGCGCTGACGCGGATGCGTTCGACCAGCTCGAAGTTCGCCTCGCCCTCCTGCGCGCGAAGTGTTTCGCCAAGGATGCGGCCGAGCAGCCGGATGTCGTCGCGCAGCGGCACGTCCTTGTCGATGATGAGGTCCTCGGGCATCCTGTTCTCCTGTGAGTGGTCAGCGTGCGACCGACGCATTTCCCAATGACCGATGCGGAGGATCCGGGCCCGGGAGACGACGAAAAGCACATTCGTTCGCTGCGGCACCGTCGCCGAAGGCAGCCGGCGCCGACGCAGGGTGCGACTTTACGGTAGCCGGCAGCGGTTGTGAACGGTCGGCGCGGAGGGGGGCGCAGAGGCGGCGCCCGGCGGGCAGCCGGGATGAGGCGGTCGATCACCACGGGCTCATCGCTGCAAGGGCCTGCATCGGCGACCGCCCTCAACGGCGTGCGCGGCGCCAGCGGACAGCCGGCGAACCGATTGCTGCCGCCGCAGACGAGGTTGCTCCCCGGCGGGCCTGCTTCGTCGCCGCCGGATCGCCGGTTGACCGGCGCGGATTGCCGCACCTATACTCGATCGCATGCCGCTCCCCCTGCACCCTCCAGGCGCTCGAGCCGTTGCCCCGCAACGGTGGCAGCGCCAGTGGCTGGCGCTGACTGCGGCGTGAGCAGCCGGCGCGTCGTCGACTGGTTCGTGCCGCCGCGTGCCGACGCCCGCGTCGCGGCACGGGCGCGGATTGTCGCCCGCTCGCTGCTGACCATCTCGGCCGTGGTGTCGCTGCTGCTCGTCGCCTTCATCGTCGTGCGCAGCCGGCCGAGCACGCTCGAACTGACGCTCTTTGCGGTCGCGATCATGACGCCGGTCGGCGCTGCGGTCGCCATCCGCTTCGTGTCGCGGCCGACCGAAGTCCTCCTGCTCACCAACCTGCTTGGCAGCGCCTATGTCGCCGTCTGGGCCTTTGCCACCGGCGGCATCGTGTCGGCGGCGGTACCCTGGCTGATCGCGCTGCTGGCGACGCTGGGCACCTTCGGCCGCGCACGCGTGCTGCTGGCTGCATTCGCCATCGACATCGTGCTGCTCGTTGCGCTGTACTGGGCGACGATGCGCGGGCTGCTGCCGCCGAACCTGGTCCCCGCCGAGGAAGCCGCCCTGCTCGCCTTCATCGGCCAGCTCTCGTCGCTGGTCGTCGTCGCCATGGCAGCGCGGATCGTCCTGCGCGCGCGGGCGGCCGCCAGCGCCAGCATCCGGCGTGGTGAGCAGCGCCTGCAACGGATCGTCAATGGCATGCCGGCGGCGATTGCCCACGTCGATTACCGCGAGAGCATGCCGCGCTATTCCTTCGTGAACCGTCGCTACGGGGAACGCTTCGGGCGCACGGCCGAGGCCGTCGGCGGCATGGGCGTGCCGGAACTGCTTGGCGACGAGGCCTATCGCCGGATCGAGCATCATCTGCAGCGGGTACGGCGGGGAGAGGCAGCCGAATACGACTTGGCACTGCCGATGCCCGACGGAAGCACCCGCTATGACCGCACCTACCTGTTGCCCGACCGGGCAGAGGACGGCTCGGTACAGGGTGCCTACATCTTCGCCATCGACGATAGTGAGCGCAAGCGGATCGAGCAGCAACTCATCGCCGCCAAGGAGGCTGCCGAGTCGGCAAGCCGGGCCAAGTCAGCTTTCCTGGCCAACATGAGCCACGAGATCCGGACGCCGATGAACGGCGTCATCGGCATGGCCGACCTGCTGCTGCACGAGCCCCTGGCGGAACGGGCGCGGCACTACGCGCGGACGATCCAGCGCTCGGGGCGGGCGCTGCTCGGTGTGCTGGATGATGTTCTCGACCTCTCGAAGATCGAGGCGGGGCGGCTGGATCTGGAATCTGCTTGCTTCGATCTGCCGGCGATGTTGCGCGAGCTGCAGGACCTCTTCGGCGAGGCCGCGCGGCTCAAGAACGCGACTCTGCGGGTGACGGCGGCGGCGGATCTGCCGCGTTGGGTGACTGGCGACGTCGTCCGGCTGCGCCAGGTGCTGTTGAACCTGGTGTCGAACGCGGTGAAGTTCACGACGCACGGGACGATCGACGTCGAGGCCTGTCGAGAGGCTGATGGCGCTCTGCGTTTTGCCGTCCGCGACACCGGCATCGGCATCGCGGCGGACAAGCAGGCGCAGATCTTCGAGGCGTTCGCGCAGGCCGAGCAGGGAACGACCAGACGCTTTGGTGGTACCGGGCTCGGGCTGTCGATCGCGCGTGAGCTGGTATGCCTGATGGGCGGCGAGATCGGGGTGCAGAGTTCACCGGGCGAGGGCTCATGCTTCTGGTTCCGAGTCCGCCTGCCGGAGGCAACGGCGCCGGCGGCGGCAGGGCGACGTGCCGTCGCCGGGTCGTTCGCCGGTCGCCGCGTTCTCGTCGCCGAGGATGACCCGGTCAACGCCGAGGTGACGCGGGCAACGCTGCTGCACTACGGCATCGACGTCGTGCTGGTGCCCGACGGTGAGCAGGCAGTGGCCGAGCAGGCGCGCCAACCCTTCGACCTGATCCTGATGGACTGCCAGATGCCGCGACTGGACGGCTTCGAGGCGACACGCCGGATTCGCGAGGCGGAGAAGCTGCGTGGCGCACAGCGGACGCCGGTGGTTGCGCTGACGGCGCACGCCATGGCGGGCTACCGCGACGAGTGCCTGCAGGCGGGAATGGACGACTACCTGGCGAAGCCGTTCGAGGCGGCGGCGCTGCGGCAGATGCTCGGGCGGTGGCTCAGCGACCAGCCGTGAGCGACGGCAGGCCGCAGCCGCTCTCGGGCAGTCGAGCGTGCCCGTCGGGCGGTAGCGAGCATTTTCCGAGTAATCTTGTCGGATTTTTTTACAGTCGCGCTTTCCCCGCCGCCTGGAAGCGCGTGCAAACAATGCCTTGCAACCAATGGTGCAGATCTTGCTTCAGTCTGCACGGGGGCGGGCTCCCCAACGCGCGCGAAAGTGCCGCTTGGTCGATCGCGCGTCCGCCCGACCCCTGCACGTGGCGGCCGCCGGGCACGCCATGCGGACAACCAGCCTGACAGAGGAGACTACCCGATGCGCACACGTTCATGGCAATCCTGTTTTCTGGCGGCAACCCTGAGCCTGACTTCCAGCCTGGCCTCGGCCACCATCTACACCTACGCCGCGGATCTCGGTCCCGAAGCCCAGGGCGCTACGGGGTCCGGTATCGTCAAGCTGAAATTCGATGATGCGACCAACGATCTGTCGATCTACGCCGGTTTCGCCGGTCTTTCAGGTGTCACCACGGTCGCGCACATCCACTGCTGTACGGCAGCGGCCGGCAGCGGGACGATCGGCGTGGCAGTGACGCCGGTCACGCTGCCCGGCTTTCCTGTCGGCGTATCGGCGGGATCGTATCCGGCGCTCATCGACCTCGATCTGGCCAGCAGCTTCACCTCCGGGTTCATCAACAACTTCGGTGGCGGGACCGTTGCCGGCGCGCGCACTGCGCTGTTTGCCGGCCTCGATGCCGGCACGGCATACTTCAACATCCACACCAGCACGTTCCCCGGTGGCGAGATCCGCGCTTTCCCCGAGCGGGTTCCCGAGCCCGCTTCGCTGCTCCTCGGCGCCATCGGCATCGGCGCGCTGGTGCTGACCCGGCGCGGACGGCGCCGCCTCTGAGAGCACGGCTTTGGCTGCGGCGCCGGTCGGGCACCGCAGCCGGGGGCCTCAGCAGTCGATCACCCGGAACTCGACGCGACGGTCGAGGGCGTCGCCGGCATCGTCACTGCCGGTGCCGACGAGGTTCTCACGTGACCCGACGCCGCTGGCAACGGTGCGTTTGACGAGCAGTGGCTCGGCACTGTCGAGGCGATCCTTGATCGCCTGCGCCCGCAGTACCGACAGCCTCTGGTTGATCGGCTCGGGGCCGCTGCGGCTGGTGTGGCCGACGATTTCGAGGCAGGCCCTGTTCTGTGCGCTGCGCCGTGCGATCTGGTTGAGCCACAGGGGGTACGGGGCGCTGATCTGCGCATCGGGGATGAACTGGGTCGACCCCGGACGAAAGAGGAACTTGAGGGCGACCTGGCGATTGGCGAGGCCGTAGTCCACCAGCCGGGCAAAGGCCTGCGTCGCCTCGTCGCGTCGTTTCAGCTTCCAGGCTGCCAGGTAGGCGCCGTTGTGGGCGCGCAGTTGATCACCGCCAGCGGTGTTGAGCGCGCGCCGGTAAAGCTCGAGCGATTCCTGGTAGCGGCGGCCGTTGTAGGCGTTGCCGGCGTCGCTGATCAGGGCCGCCGCCATGATTCGTGCGCCATAGACCGGATTGATCGGGTCACCCGCCTTGCTGCCCTGACAGGTCCTGATGTAGCCGTCGATCGCCGCGTCCCGGGTCCAGGCCGGGCTGTCGGCGTCGAAGGGCAGTGGCGTCGTCTTCACCCCGTCGGGGCGGGCGCGGGCGACGCCCTTGGCAATGACCTTGCCGGTTTTCAGGTCGGCGAGCGCGAGGCAGATGCGGAAGGCATCGCGCTCGCCGGTCGGCTGGCCGGCGCTGTTGTTGATCGGGGTGAAGGTGCCGACAAGCACCAGCGGCTGGCCGGCGAGGTTGCTGGTGCTGAAGCTCTGCACCTCGAGTTGCGGGTAGTCACGGCGCACGAGGTCGACGATCTGCTGTTCCATCGACCGGGTGGCGACCGACTGGCTGCCGGTGACGCCGTCCACCAGCGGGTCGATCAGCAGGGCCTGCCGCTGGCCACCGGCCGGTGGCAGTTGCGCCCTGCCCAACAACTCATGGGCAGCCTTGAGGACGGCGTCGTCGAAGGCGATCGGCGAAGGCGCGGCAGGCGGCGGCACCGCCGCTTGCGCGACGTCGCGTTGCGGCGGCGCCTGGCAGCCGATCAGCGCCAGGGCGGCGACCGCGAGCAGCGGCCAGCGGCCGAGCCAGCACGGCTGGCCTGTGATCCGGCGGTGTGGGTTCATGTTCTGCACTCCCTCTGAAAGTAGGTCCGTTCCTCGGCACTCAAGGGGTCGCCAAGGCTCTGGCGCTCGAGGAGGTCGCGGCAGCGGGCAGGGCGGGCGGCACGCGCGCCGGGCTCGACAGCCAGCCGGGCGGGTCTGCTGGCGCTGCCGGCGCCACTGGCGAGGGCCGGAGCAGCAGTCGGCGCCGTCGGCGCCGGGTCGTTGACCGGTCTTCCCTTGTTGCTTGCCGCAGCCGTCGTACCCCGGCTCGACTCCGTCCTGGCTGCGGTTTCGCTGTCGCGGCCCGACGCGGTGCTGGCCGTGGCGGCTGCGGCCGGCGTGCCAGTGGCACTGGTGGGACTGGCCGGGCTGGCCGGACTGAGGGGACTGGCCGCGCCCGCGCCGGTGATTGTCGGCGGCTGCTGCGGTGGCGGCGCGTTGTCCGTTCTGGTTCCACCGGCGCTGGACTGCGATCCAGTTGCTGCTGCCGTCGCCGGTGCCGGCGCACCGGCCCGTGGCGAGGCGTCGGCGGCCGGCGCGGCGCCGTCGCTGCTGCGTGTCCCGGCTGCCGCCGGCGGCTCACGCTGTTCGTTCCAGACCCAGGTGCCGGCGGTCAGCAGGAGCAGCAGGCAGCCGCCGGCGACGGCCAGCGGACGCGCGCGATTGCTGCTGCGCCAGCCGCTGCGCACGGCCGGCGCGACCGGTTTGCCGCCGCTCCGGGGTGCGAGGAGGGCCTCGATGCCCGCTACCAGATGACGGAAGCCGGCCGCTTCGGTGGAACCGTCCCAGTCGACCAGATCGGCCGCCTGGATGCCGCGAAAGCCCAGCGGCGGCAGGACCGGCTCGAGGAGTGCCGGTACCAGCTTGCCGCGCATGCGTGCCTCCTCGGCTTCCTCGCTGACCCAGGTGCTGGCGAGCGAGTTCGCCGACCAGAGAACCACCATGCAACCCATGTCGTTCAAGGCCGACTCGATCACCTGTCGCCAGGTCATTCCGGCCGGGATCTTGCGGTCCCACCAGACGCTGAAACCGAGCGCCTCGAACTGGCTGGCCACTTTGCCGGCCGTCGCCCGGTCTTCGGTTGCATAGCTGAGAAAAATGTCTGCCACTCGCCGCTTCCCCCGTCACTCTACTGAGACCATGTTACAGCAGCCGTCGTTCGACAGCATCGTCGGTCTCCGGGATTGGCCAGGGTTCCGCCCAGGTCAAAGGAGATGAACGAAACATGTGCGTCCGGACCAATAAGCGCTGGTTGCGTGCGTTGTTTCGGGAAATGGCGGTTCCGGCGTGCTAAAATGGCGTATTCCCGACTGGTTCTGTCGGGAATGTGCGTGCTTCCCACCTTGGGGGGGCCTGCAGCAAGCTTGCCTGCAGCGCGCAACAAGTCCGAAAAGGGGGGGGGCCATGGAACTGTCGATGACGGTGAAGAACGACAAGCTGGTCGGCGATTTCTGGGGCGGGCTGGCGGCGATGCTGGTCGCACTGCCTTCGGCGATCGCTTTCGGCGTCACCATCTACGCCTCGATCGGCCCGGCCTATGCTGGCCTCGGTGCCCTCGCCGGAATTCTCGGCGCGACCGCACTCGGGCTCGTCGCGCCGGCTCTCGGCGGCACCAACCGCTTGATCACGGCGCCCTGCGCGCCGGCGGCGGCAGTGCTTTCGGCGTTCGCCATCGAACTCGTGCGGCAGGACGTCGATCCGCTCTTCATCGTTCTCATGCTCACCGCACTCGGCCTGGTATCGGGAGTGATCCAGCTGCTGCTCGGTTTCATGGGCATCGGCAGCCTGATCAAGTACATTCCCTTTCCGGTGGTCAGCGGTTACCTCACCGGCGTCGGCCTGATCATCATCGGCAGCCAGATCCCGAAGTTCCTCGGCGTCTTCGGCAACGTCCCGCTGTGGCGGACGCTGATCTCGCCCGAGAGCTGGCAATGGCAAAGCGCGCTGATCGGCGGTGTCACGGCGGCGGTGATGGTCGGCGCGCCACTGCTGACGCGTGCCGTTCCGGCAGCGATTCTCGGCCTGCTGGCCGGCATCGCGACCTATTTCGGGCTGGCGCACTTCGTCGACGAATCGCTGCTCGTGGTCGAGGGCAACAAGATGATCATCGGTCAGCTTGGCGGTTCGGCGTCGAGCATGCTCGAGGCGATCACCGGACGCTGGCGCGACATCGGCGAGCTCAAGCTGAGCCAGATCGGCAGCCTGATGGGCACGGCGCTGACGCTGGCGGTCCTGCTCTCGATCGACACGCTGAAGACGGCGGTGGTGCTCGACGCGCTGACCCGCAGCCGGCATGATTCCAACCGCGAGCTGGTGGCGCAGGGGGCGGCGAACGTGGTTTCGGCGTGCGCCGGCGGCATGCCCGGCGCCGGCCAGATGGGGGCGACGCTGGTCAACCTGGCGAGTGGCGGCCAGACGCGCGTCTCGGGGATTGCCGAGGGAGTGCTGGCGCTGCTCGCCTTTCTCGCGCTCGGTACGTTCATCGCCTGGATCCCGGTGGCGGCCCTGGCCGGCATCCTGCTGGTCGTCGGCGCGCGCATGATCGACCGCCACAGCCTGCACCTCCTGCAGTCGCCGTGGACGATGCTCGACTTCGTCGTCATCGTCGTCGTCGTCGTCGTCGCGCTGGCCTACAGCCTGATCGCCGCCTCGGCCGTCGGCATCGCGCTGGCGATGTTCCTCTTCATCCGCGAGCAACTGGGCAGCACGATCATTCGCAACAAGGTCGATGGCGGCAGCCGCTTCTCGAAGCGGGTCCGCCTCGGGCACGAGATGGAACTGCTCGAGCGACGTGGCGAGCAGACGATCATGCTCGAACTGCAGGGCAGCCTGTTCTTCGGCACCAAGGACCAGTTGTTCAGCGCGCTCGAGGCGGAACTCGGCAAGCGCCAGTACGTCCTGCTCGACATGCGTCGCGTGCAGTCGGTCGACGTCACCGCCGTGCATCTGTTGAGCCAGATCCGGGACTCACTGAGCGAACGCGGCGCCTTCCTCATCTTCAGCAGCCTGACGCACACGCTGCCGAACGGGCGCAACATCGCTGACCTGTTCGCGCAGATGGACCTGACCAACGATAGCCCGCAGGTCAGGGTGTTCCAGGAGATGGACGACGCCGTCGAGTGGATCGAGGATCAGGTGCTCGGCGAAAGCGCCGAGCGCAGCGCCGAACTGCCGCCGCTGGAGGTCTGGGAGATGGAAATCTTCAAGGACGTCAAGGAGGATGCACTGGTGGCGCTCGTCGAACGTCTCGAACGGCGTGTCGTGCCCCGCGACGAGAAGGTCTTCTCGGCGGGCGACGCCGCCGATCAGCTCTTCCTCATTCGCAAGGGCGCCGTGCGCATCTCGGTCGCCGTCCCGGGAACGAACCTCAGCCGCCATCGCCTGACCTATGGTCGGGGCGATTTCGTCGGTGGCATGTCCTTCATCACGCACGCCGCGCGCTTCAGCAGCGATGCCACCGCCACCGAGGACAGCGAAGTCTACGTGCTGCGGCGCGAGGACTTCGAGATGCTGCGCGAGCAGCACCGGCGACTCGCCTTCCAGCTCATCGAGGGGGTGGCGCGCGTGCTCGCCTTCCGCCTCGGCTATGCCGACAGGGAACTGCTGGCGATGCAGGAGTGATTCCGGTCGTCGTCGCTCCCGGTGCTGACGCGGCCAGAGGTGGCGCGCCGGAGATCGCGTCCGGATCAGTCGCCGGTCGTGAACGCGCTTCGACTCGGCGACCCCCGGCTGCCGGCGCCGGCGGCGAGGCCAGTGGCTTTCAGGTTACAATTGCGCGCTTCGCAACCCACTGACGCGCCATCCCGGCGGGGCCCGATGAAAACCAGCTTCCTCGACTTTGAACAACCGGTTGCCGACCTGGAGAGCAAGATTGAAGCACTGCGCTTCGCTCAGGAGAAGTCGGCGGTCGATATTTCCGAAGAGATCGGCCGCCTCGAAGACAAGAGCCGCATCCTCACCCGGGACATCTATTCGCGGCTGACGCCGTGGCAGGTCTGTCAGGTGGCGCGCCATTCGCAGCGTCCGTACACGCTCGACTACCTCAACCTGATCTTCACCGACTTCGAGGAACTGCACGGCGACCGGGCGTTTGCCGACGATCATGCGATCGTCGGTGGTCTGGCGCGGCTCGACGGCGAGTCGGTGATGGTCATCGGCCACCAGAAGGGGAGGGACACCAAGGAGAAGCTGTTTCGCAACTTCGGCATGCCGCGGCCCGAAGGTTACCGCAAGGCGCTGCGTTTGATGCGGCTGGCCGAGAAGTTCGGCATTCCGGTGCTGACCTTCATCGACACGCCCGGCGCCTACCCCGGCATCGATGCCGAGGAGCGTGGCCAGTCGGAGGCAATCGGGCGCAACCTCTACGTGATGGCCGAACTGCAGGTGCCGATCGTCGTCACGGTGATCGGTGAAGGTGGTTCAGGTGGCGCGTTGGCGATCGGTGTCGGCGATGTCCTGCAGATGCTGCAGTACGCGACCTACTCGGTGATCTCGCCCGAGGGCTGCGCGTCGATTCTCTGGAAGAGTGCCGAGAAGGCGAGCGAGGCAGCCGAAATCATGGGCATCACCGCGCAGCGGCTGCAATCGCTCGGGCTGGTCGACCGCATCGTCGCCGAGCCGGTCGGCGGTGCGCATCGCGACCACGAGGCGATGGCGGCGAGCCTGCAGCAGGCCCTGCGCGACTCGTTGCGGCAGCTCAGGGGGGTGCCGTTGGCCGACCTCCTGCGGCAGCGCCTTGACCGAATCCTGTCGTACGGGGCGGTCAGGGAACTGCAGCCCGGCTGAGCCGGCGCACGGGACAGTTCCCGGGGAGCCGGCGAGCTTGCCGCCCGGTCGCGCGAGCGATTCATCGGCTCCGGCGGGGCCGGTGAGCGGTACGGCCGAACCCGCGCTGGCAACGATTCTCCAGCGTTTTCTCGAACCGCGGCTGGCGCGTGGACGGCGCGTCTGCGTCGGTCTTTCCGGTGGCCTCGACTCGGTCGTGCTGCTGCACGGCCTGAGCCGCCTGTGCGCTTCGGGTCTGCCGTGCGAACTGTCTGCGGTGCATGTCCATCACGGTCTCAGCCCGCATGCCGACGCCTGGGCGGACTTCTGCCGGCAGCTCTGCGAACGGCTCGAGGTGGCGCTGGCGGTCGAGCGGGTCGAGGTTCCCCGGGCCACTGGCGACGGTCTCGAAGCGGCGGCACGGCGGCAACGACTGGCGGTCTTCGCGCGCTGCCCGGCGGACTGGCTGGCGCTTGCCCACCACCGCGACGATCAGGCGGAAACCGTCCTCTTCCGGCTGGTGCGCGGCGCCGGCGTGCGCGGAGCGGCCGGCATGCCTGGCGAGAGGGTGCCGGCTGCCGGTCCACGGATCATCCGGCCGTTGCTCGGCGTGCCGCGCGCGACGATCGCCGCCCATGCGGCCGAGCAGGCGCTGTCCTGGATCGAGGACGAGAGCAACGCCGATCGGCGTCATCGTCGCAACCACCTGCGGCACGCCGTCCTGCCGTGCATCGCGCAGCAGTTTCCGGCCGCCGCGCAGTCGCTGGCGCGCGCCGCCGGCCACTTTGCCGAGGCGGCGCAACTGCTCGATGAACTCGCGGCGATCGATCGTTCGCTGGTTGCCGGCGCGGCTGGCCGCATCGATTTGCAGCGCTTCAATCGCCTGAGTGCCGCGCGGGCGCGCAACCTGCTGCGTTACGCGCTGCATGGCGCCGGCTTGCGGGCGCCTGACAGCCGCTGGCTCGACGAAGCGCTGCGGCAACTGGCGAGCGTCGACGCGGCTTCGGCAACCTGTGTCGGCACCCTCGATGGCGAACTGCGTGTCTATCGTGGCGAGCTGTACGTCATTCGCCAGCGGGCATCGGTCCCCGCCGTGCCGCTGGCATGGCGCGGCGAGCCGGAACTGGCCTGGGGTGCCGATCGGCTGTCCTTCGCTGCGACGGTTGGTGCCGGCATCAGTCGCCGGCTGCTCGCCGGCGATGCGGTCTGCGTGCGGACGAGGATGGGCGGCGAAGCACTGCAGCCCGACCCGAGGCGGCCGCGCCGCGCCCTGCGCAAGCTGTTGCAGGAAACCGGGGTGCCGCCCTGGGAGCGCGAGCGTCTGCCACTGCTGTGCTGCGGCGAACGGGTCGCCTGGGTGGGCGGCCTCGGTGTCGACGTCGCGTTCGCCTGCGCGCCCGGGGAAGGTGGGATCGCCGTCACGCTGCAGCGACGGGCGGAGCGTCCGCCCGCGGTTGCGCTGGCATTGCCGCAGGAACCCGGTTGAGGTGGCTCGCTCGATCCGCTTGCGGGTCGAGCGGCGCACCGGCGTTGGGGGCAGAACGGTATCCGGTGGACGCCGAGGGTCGGCCCGGGAGCATTGCTGACCGTTGCCGGGCGCCCTATAATCAGCGCTGATGCTGCATTGCAATAACAGGCGCTCACGAGGGCTGGACGAGGAACGGATCAGCGAATGACTCGTCTTGCTGGCGAGACCCCTCGGGAAGGCTTTGCTGTGACGACGTCATTCCTGGGGGGCACATGACTGCAGATGCGGCGCCGCACGGCGAGACGACGGGACTGGCGACGACCGCGCTGGCGGCGATGGGAGTCGTCTTCGGCGACATTGGTACCAGCCCCTTGTACACGATGAAGGAAGTGTTTGGCGGCCATCATCCGCTGGCGGTCACCGAGGCCAATGTCCTCGGGATCCTGTCGCTGGTCTTCTGGGCGCTGACGATCACCGTCTCGCTGAAGTACGTGCTGTTCATCATGCGTGCCGACAACAAGGGCGAGGGCGGCATCATGGCGCTGACGGCGCTGGCGCTGCGCACGGCCCATGCGACGCCGAAGGTCCTCTGGCTGGTGTCGGCGCTGGGGATCTTCGGTGCCGCGCTGTTCTACGGCGATGCGGTGATCACCCCGGCGATGTCGGTGCTGTCGGCGGTCGAGGGGCTGGAAGTGGCGACACCGGTGCTCAAGCCCTACGTTCTGCCGATCACCATCGCCATTCTGGTGGTGCTGTTCGTGTTTCAACGGCATGGCACGGCGGCGGTGGGCGCCCTGTTTGGCCCGGTGATGATGTTCTGGTTCGCCACGCTTGGCGCGCTCGGCTTGTGGAACGTGGTTCAGCATCCGTCGGTGCTGGTCGCAATCAATCCGTGGTACGCGCTGTCCTTCTGCATCGAGCACGTCGGGATGGCTTTCCTGGCGCTCGGCTCGGTGGTGCTGGCCATCACCGGTGGCGAGGCGCTGTACGCCGACATGGGACACTTCGGCAGGCGGGCGATCAAGTGGGCCTGGTTCGCCTTCGTCTTGTGCGCCCAGCATGGGCGCACTCTTGCGGGTGCAAGTCCCGCCGTAAGTTGATCACAGCGAACGAAGCGAAGCGCAACTGCCTGAGGGCGACCGATGGTGGGAAGGAAGCGTGGAGCGAAACTGCGAGCCGATGAACAAGAACCGGATAGAAGGCGCTGCCGAGCAGGGCGAGCGGGCCAGAGACCGCGAAGCTCTCGTGATCAAGGCGAAGTGGCGTAGATT
>JAGFNJ010000080.1 GCA_017592775.1 Candidatus Accumulibacter conexus
CGACGAAGAGCTTGCTTCGCTTGCCATCGAGCGCGACGCGTTTCATGGCGAATGGAACTACCGGCTGATACCCCGGAACAATGACAAATAGCTCGTATTGTTCAAGTTATTTTTGCTTGCGTCCTTAGGGCTTGCCGCGATTCCCAGGCCGTTGCGCCGTCGGGCTGTAGCCGCTGAGCTCCATGAAGCCGAGCCCGTCGTGCGAGCCGCTCACTTTGACGGCACCTTCCCAATAGACGTTGAGCGTCGTCGTTCGTGCGTCCATTTCGCTGGCGCGGAGGGCGGGTTCGACCTTCACCCGGACGCCCCAAGCGGGCAGCGAGATCGCCCAGTCCACTGGATAGACCACGCCGGAAGCGGCACTCGTCCAGGTACCATGGGATGCCGTCATGAAATCCTGCGCGCCGAGCGCCGTCACAACCCCGCCCTTGGCATGCGTCCCCATTCGCAACACCGGCGCACCCTGGCGATCGGACAGCTCGAACAGCATGATGTCGGCACCGTCGGTCAGTTGCAGGGCAAACCAGTTCCAGCGCAGCTGCGCGGCCTCGAAATCGCCCCATTGATGATCGAACCACACGTCGCCAGTGACCGGCACGGCCTTGCCGTCGATCGTCAGCGTGCCCTCGGCAGCCATTCGTGGACGTGAGGTGTAGTAGCTCAGGCCGGCTGCCCCGAAGTCGAGAAGGCCCGCCAGTGGGGTTCCCGGCGCCTGGTGCAACACGGGCGGCAACTTGTCGACGAGCAGCAGGTCGAGGGCAAAGTCCTTGCCGGCCATCTTCGCCACATGCCGCGGACCCTCGCCCCGCATCTGCCAGGGGCCATGGCTGAAGTCGAAACCATCCTTGCGACCATGCGATGGGTTGCCTGCGGTACGGGACTGCTCGCTGTACAGCTTGCCGTTCCGGTGGTCCAGCAGCGATCCGTGAAAAACCGTATGGGTCAAGGTGCCCTGCCGCAGGAAGGTCGCCAGATGGAAGGAATAGCGCTCGCCGCTGGCAGTCTGCAGATGCCCGCTGTAGTACCACCATTCGGTCAGCATGGCATGCGGGGCGTCGTCGGCCGGCAGCCTGACGGGGGGCATCGCAGCCGCCGACTTGGCGTTGACCTCCGGGCGCTCGCTCGCCGGCGGCAGTGCCGCCGCGACTGGCGCTCTCTCGGAGCGGAAGATCAGAACCCAACCGATGACGAGCATGATCAGTAGCCAGCCACCGATCACCAGCCAGCGATAGCGCCTGAACCAGCGCGACGAACCGGGCCTGGCCCTGCCACGAGGGCGGCGGCCGCTGCTGTACGTATTGGAAATTCCTGGGTTCATTTCAAGGGTCCTGGTGGGACAAGACACGCGGGGGGCACAGAGACCGGCACAAGGTCTTGGTCAGGAGTGCATCCCGCTGGCGGACAGGTCGCGTCATCACTGCTGGCCACCCCCGAGCGCGGCCAGCCACGACAGGGTCGCATCCTCCACCTGCGAGCGCAGCAGGCTGGACGAGAAGGTATGGTCGGCATCGGCAAGGTCGACCCGATGCACCTTGGCGGCCACCAGAAGACCCGCCCAAGCCTGGTCCGCTGCCGCGTACTCGAGAAACTCCTTTGCCGTGTAGTCGTCGCCGCTGAGAATCAGCAACACCTGTCCGGCGAACACCCGCCACCCTGCCGCCATGGCATCCTGAAACGACTGCCGCAGCGGATTCGCGTCGGCTGCAGGCGGCCGACGCGACCGCATCGCCGCACGCAGCAGGTCCCGAACGGACTTGCCGACCTCCATCCGGCCGCTTGCGAGCTTGGACCAGAAGTCCTTCTGCAGCAGACGGCGCCCGTAATAATGCCTGATCTGGGTCCGCGCCTGGCTGGCCTCTGACCGCACCCACGGGTTGACCAGGACGAGACCGGCTAGCCGCGGGTCTGGCGTCGCATCGACATACAGCAGGGCCGCCGACGCGGCATCGCAAAGACCCCAAAGCACGATCCGCCGAAGCGACGGCACAGCGCCCTGAAAGGCATCGATGGCCGCGCCGATGTCGGCCCGCACGTCGTCGAAGCTGCGCATCGCCCCGCTGGCGTCGCCCATCCCCCGGTAGTCGAAGCGCATAGCCGGGTAGCCTTCTGCTGCCAGTCGGCGAGACAGGAGGACGAACTGGCGATGGCTGCCGACCCGGTACTGCGGCCCGCCAACGATGATCAGCACGCCGCACGCTGGCCTTGACAACGCGTCCGGGACGGTCGTGGCAGGCCCGCCTTCAACAACGACGCCAGCTTGCCGGTCGCAGCCAAAGTGGCTGCCGCTGCCCGCAGCGTCCAGCGTCTGCGACGATGCTGCGACAACCGCCACCAGTTGCTCGCCTTCGCAAGGGAAGAGCAGCGCCTGTTCCAGCACACTCATGATGCCGGGGTCCGCTGCATGGCCAGCAAGCTGGCTTGCAACAGCGGATCGCATTCACTGATCTCACTGGTCTGCCAGAAGGCGGGGCCACTCACGACCGTGCCTCGCACTTCCTGACCGGCTGCCTGCCATTGCGTCAGCCGTGCAACAGCAGCAGGCGACAGGCTGGCATCGGGGCGATTCGAGATTTCGATCCATTCAACCCGCCCCGAACGGTGCGGCAACAACAGCTCCGCCTTCTCCAAGTCGCTAGCCAGATTCGCTGACAGCATGTAGCCAGCGACCTCGACCGGTTGCCCCTGTCGCAGTTGCTGGCGCAATGCCTCCATGACCCCCCTGCCTTCACCTCCGGTCAGCTCTGCGGCCAACCGCAGACGCAGGAATTGCTGCAGATACTGCTTGCCGGAAAGCACAGGCTGCCAGAACAACTGGTCGACCGCGCCCTGCATGCGATTGGCCGCCTCATTGGCCAGCAGACAGCCGGTGCGATGACCCCACAACCACAACGGTGCGCCAGTCCTCTGCTGCAACCAGCCGCAGGCGAGTTGCACGTCGCCAAGCCAGGCTTCCCAGGAGGCGTCGACCAACTCGCCGGAACTGTCGCCACAGCCCAAAAGGTCGATCTGCAACACGGCGTATCCAGCAGCGACCATCGCCCGCGCCTGCAAGGCCGCCATTCGTCTCGACTTGTTCAGCTCCTCGGCAAACGGGGGGACGTATACGACCGCGCCGCTGACCTCACGGGCCTTGTCTGGCCAGTGGAGCAGCGCAAAGCGCTGTCCCGGGGTAGCGGGCAGAAAAAATGCTTCCAGGGCCATCTTCAGGGCAGTTCAGCTGTCCAGCTTGCGATGGACGAAATCGATCAGGCTTGCCAGCGAAGCAAAAACCGACCCGTCGATTTCGTCGTCGTCGACGCAAAAGCCGAACCGTTCCTCGAGGTTCGTGATCAATGCCACCACCGCCATCGAGTCGAGCTCGGGTAGCGCTCCCAGCAGAGGGGTATCGAGTGAAAAGGCCGTTGCCCGGCCCCTCAGGCTCAAGACCTCGTCCAGAACTGCAACCACCTCGCTTCTGATATCCATTTCATCTCCAGTGCATTGAACGCTCTCCATCCTCGCCTGCGGCAGCGGCTCGAGACAGGTAGTCGGAATCGATTATACCGAGGCGAGCAGCGCCCTCCGTGCGATAGCTCACGGTCGCCCCGGCAAGCCCGGCTGGACCAGTCCGTACGGCAGGCCTCCCCGGCCCCCGGCATAGACCAACCAGCTCCCGCCCCTCCTGCCTGGCGGAGCAGGTGCTGACAGGGCGAGCGGCCTCCTCGCAGGACTACGGACAGCGAATCCAACGCGACATTGCGCGGGCAGCGGAAGCCTAGTCATTCGTCATTGAATATGACGAATCGCAGCCCATTGACCGGCTGCGGGTTTCCGTGTTGTAGTCCGGAACGGAGTCTTTACCAGCGCTGCTCCGCGCACCCTGTTGACGAGAGGAGACCTGAAGTGTCGAAAAAGAAAGACAGGAAGAAATCTGCGGAAGCCAAGGCCGCGACCACCCCAACATCTGCCGTTGATCCGCTGCAGTTGCTGCACGACCGAGTCACGGCGATCGAAGAGGAACTCGCGCAACTCAGGCTCAAGGATGGCCCACCGGGAAGTCCCGGACCGGCAGGCCCTCAAGGCAAACCCGGGCCAGCCGGAGTCAAGGGCGACCCCGGCCCGGCAGGCCCGGCAGGCCCGGCCGGACCTGTCGGAGCAGTCGGGCCCGCGGGTCCGCAAGGCAAGGAAGGACCGCCCGGACCGCCCGGTGCCAAAGGAGCCACCGGAGCGAAGGGACCGCCAGGCCCGCCCAGCCCCAAGGGTGAGCCGGCCTCGCCCGCCTGACGTTCCGTCGGGCCGGCACTCCCGCCAAAGCGTCGGCCTCTGGCCGACGCTTTCCGTCACGACACGCTGCGCAGGGATCGTCGCCCCGACCTCCGTCGGTAGTGAGCCCGAGCCCCGGCACGCCCGGTACCGCAGATCTGGATCAGGCTACGTCGCCTTGCGCCTGGCACGGGGATGGGCCTGGTCGTAAACGGCAGCGAGGCGCTGGAAGTCGAGGTGGGTATAGACCTGCGTCGAGGAAATACTCGCATGACCGAGCATCTCTTGCACCGCACGCAGGTCACCCGAGGACTGCAGGACATGCGAGGCAAAGGAATGGCGCAACATGTGCGGATGCACTCGCGCCAGCAAACCCTGCTCCAAGCCGCGGCGCTGCAGGCGCAACTGGATCATGCGCACGCCAAGGCGCGTACCACGCTGGCTGACGAAGAGAGCCGCTTCACCTGCCGCCGCCAAGCTGGCGCGCTGCGACACCCAGCGTGACACCGCCTGCCTCGCCTTGCTGCCGACTGGCACGATCCGCAGCCTGTTGCGCTTGCCGAGCACGCGCACCTCGCCGCCCAGCAACTCGTCGAGGCATGACAGGTCGAGCGCAGCGAGTTCGGCCAGCCGCAAGCCGGACGAATAGAACAGCTCGAACATCGCCTGATCACGCACCTGCAGCGGGTTCTCGCCCTCGGCCGCGAGGAGGCGATTCGCCTCGTCGGGTGAAAGCACCTTCGGCAACCCCTGCGGACTCTTCGGCGGGCGCACGCCATCGACCGGGTTGTGCGTCGCCTGGCCACGCTGACCAAACCAGCGATAGAAACCACGCCAGGCGGACAGCGTGCGTCCCAGCGACCGGCCGCCGAGCCCGCGCGTGTGCAACTGCGCGACGAAACGACGTATGTGATGTGACTGAACGCTGGCCAGACTGGGTTCGCCGGGGAGTTCGCCGAGCAGACGGCAAAGCAGTTCGAGGTCGTGGCGGTAGTTCCGGACCGTATGCACCGACGATCGCCGTTGCTGTGCAAGTTCGTCCAGATAGGCACGGACACTCGCAGCGTCTGCGTCCCCTGTCATCGAGGACACCCTGTCCGATCGCGCGCTGACACGCTCAGCCGAGGACGCGTGCCAACGCTGCAGCAGCCATTTCGCCGAGGCGCTCGAGGTAGATCGTTCCCATCCCGGAGTAGAAGCGTTCAGGATCCTCGCTGCCGAGTGCGATCATCCCCAGCGTGGCGCCACCATCACGCATCGCGATCAGCCCCTGCGAACGCACGTGGGTGGCCGCTTCGCCAAACCAGGACGAGGTGTCGAAGCCGCTGGTCGAGCCACAGAAAGGTTGCCCCAGGGTTTCCGCGAAGGCCTGCAGTTCCCCGCCGACTTCGGCAAACTCGGGCAATTCCTCGCGGCCTTCGGGGCGACGCCACAGGCGTACGGCAACATGCGGCACGGCGAAGTCGTCGCGCAGATGCAGGTTCAAGGTGTGCAGCACCGACTGGAAGCTCCGCGCAGCGATCATGCCGATCGCCAGCCGATGCATCTTGGCGCCGAGCACATCGTTCTCCTCGCCGAACTGCAGCAGCTCGCCCATCTTGCCCTCGAGCTGCTTGTTCTTGTCGCGCAGCGCGAGCATCTGCCGCTCGGTGATCGAGATCGCTCGCCCGGCATGCGGATGCGGCACGACGATGCTGGCGACGAGATCGGCGTGTTGTTCGAAGAAGTGTGGGTTGTCCTGCAGGTAGCGCGCTACTTCTTCCGCTCTCATAACTTGATCTCTCCCTTGAAAACTGTAACTGCCGGGCCCGTCATGAACACCGGAGAATCCTTGCCGGACCAGGCGACGCGCAGCGCACCGCGGCGCGTGGCGACACGCACCGGGGAATCCAGCAGACCGCGCGCGATTCCGGCTACCACCGCCGCACAGGCGCCGGTGCCGCAAGCCAGCGTTTCGCCAGCGCCCCGTTCGTGGACCCGCAGGCGAATCGCGTGTCGGTCGCTCACCTGCATGAAGCCGGCGTTGACGCGCTGCGGAAAGCGCGGGTGCAACTCTATGGCCGGCCCCTGACGTTCGACAGGCGCCGTGTCGACATCGACGACCAGCTGCACGGCATGCGGATTGCCCATTCCCACCGCAGTGATCACGATTTCCTCGTCGGCGAGCCGGAGTGGCTGCAGAAGGTCATCCGTCTCGCTGACGAACGGAATCCGGGCCGCTGCGAACTCCGGCCGCCCCATGTCAACCGTGATCGAACCGTCGTCTTCGAGCCACGGAACGATCACCCCGCTGATCGTCTCGACACGGATCTGGCGTCGCGTCGTCAGACCCTGTTCATGCACGAAGCGGACGAAACAGCGTGCCCCGTTGCCGCATTGTTCAACTTCGCCACCATCGGCATTGAAGATGCGGTAGCGAAAATCGACCCCGGGCCGTGTCGGCGCTTCGACGAGCAGTACCTGATCGCAGCCGACGCCAAAGTGGCGGTCAGCCAGCCGGCGCAGTTGCGCCGGGGTCAGTTCGAGCGACTGGCGCACACCGTCCAGCACGACGAAATCGTTGCCGAGACCATGCATCTTGACGAAAGGAAGCAGCATTGGCGATCACCGGGGGGCTGCCGCTGCCGGCAGTGACTTGGACATTATAAAGTCGTCCATCAGGAAGCCGTGGCCAATGTCGACGCAGACGGAGTCGCGGACGACAAAACCGTGCCTGCGATAAGCGGCGATGGCGCGCTCGTTACGCTTGTTGACCGCCAGAATGAGCGCCCGGCAGCCGGCACCGTGCGCATGGCGCTCGACCTCCTCGATCAGCCGGCCACCGATACCGCTCCGCTGTCGCTGCGGATCGACGTAGAGCTTGTCGAGTTTCATCTCACTGCCACCAGCCACCGTCATGCAGGAGGAAAAGCCCGTCAGGTGGCCGTCGACCATCGCCTGGTCCCACCAGATGTCCGGCATGCCGAGCTCGGCCAGCAGGCGTTCGCGGCTGTAGCGCTGAGCGAGCATGTAGTCGATCTGCTCCTGGCTGATGATTTCCGGGTAGGTCTGTTGCCAGACCTGCCGCGCCAGTTCGATCACCGAATCGACATCGGCCACGCCGACCGGGGTGATGAGGACATCCATGGAGGCTCCGCCGGAATCGTGCGGTGGGCAGGAGACGCGCCACGCGGGGAGGAAACCGCACGGGTCGACTGCCACCGTCAAAACCAGTGATTGTACCGGAGTCGCGCTGGCGCTTTAAGGCTGCCTTAACGTCGAGCCGCGACAATGCCGGCCCTGCCGCAACTTGCGGCAGGGCCGGCCGTCACGAGACGTAGCCCGGACGGCCACTGTAGAATGGTCGCAGAGACCCATGACAAAGCAAGGACCCATGAGCACCCTGCACGAAGAACCGGCAGTTGCATACGACGACCCTGAACGCCACGCCATGACGCAGCGGGTGACTTGGGTCAGCGTCCTGGTCAACGTTCTCCTGACCGGCGCACAGGTCGTCGCCGGCATCATTGCCCACTCGCAGGGACTGATCGCTGACGGGCTGCACTCGCTCTCCGATCTCGTCTGCGACTTCCTCGTCCTGTTTGCTGCGCATCACAGCAAGGATCCGGCCGACGCCAGCCACCCTTACGGCCATGCCCGCATCGAGACGGCCGCATCCTTCGCACTGGGTGCCATCCTGGCGTTGACCGGCGCCGGAATCATCTGGAGCGCTGGCGTCAAGCTGCAGTCGCTCGAAGACCTGCCGCCGGTGGCGCCAATGGCCCTGTGGACGGCCATCCTGGCGCTGGCCGCCAAGGAAGGGCTGTTCCGCTACATGCTGCGCGTCGGCGAGAACCTGCGCTCACCGATGCTGATCTCCAACGCCTGGCATGCGCGCTCGGACGCTGCCTCGTCGCTCGTCGTCGCCATCGGCATCGCCGGCAATCTGCTGGGCTACACCTTTGCCGACTCGATTGCCGCCGTGATCGTCGGCTTCATGATCGTCCGCATGGGCACGGTATTCGCTTGGGAGGCGGTGCAGGAACTGATCGACACCGGACTCTCAATCGAAGAAGTCGACAGCATCCGGCAGGTCATCGTCGATACTCCGGGCGTCAGCAGCCTGCACGAACTGCGCACCAGGCGCATGGCGCATCGTTCGCTGGTCGATGCGCATGTCTGTGTCGATCCGCGGGTCAGCGTGTCGGAAGGCCACCGGATCGCCGAAATGACTCGCAAGCGGGTGCTCGAAAGCCACTCGGCGGTGGCTGATGTCCTCGTCCATGTGGACGTCGAGGACGACCTCGATCACGACATGGCCAGCCATGGTCTACCCGATCGCGACGAACTGATCAAGCACCTGGCACCGGCTTTCGCCGGCCTGCCGGACCCGGAGCGCATCGTGCTGCACTACCTCGGCGGCCGTGTCGAGGCCGAGGTCCTCCTGCCCGAGGCCATGGGCGCTGACCCTGTCGTCCTGGAACGGCTCGCACACGACATCGCCACGCGCCTGGCGGAGCTGCCGCTGGTGAGTTCGCTGACACTGAACCAGCGCGTGCGGGTTCTCGCCGGCGGCGGCTGAAAGCCCGCAAGCGCGGCACCGCGGCCGCAGGGTCAGACAACCTGATCTCACGGATTTTGCGAAGTACCGAGTTGCAGGATCAAGCGGAGGTTGGAGCGTGGGAAGACGGTCTCGGTCGCGTTCAACTCGTCACAGAGTGTGCGGACGGCGCGGTCCGAGACGCCATTGGCCAGATGGTGGAGGCGAACGGTCAGGGTGCCGGCCTGCGGGTCGGGCAGCAAGTCGGCTTCGGTCGTGTAGATCGCGCGTAGCAAGCTCCGGGCCTCGTCCGGGCGGGCAAGAAGCGGCGCCAGGACGTTGGCCATCGCCGTTTCGGCACGGTAGGCGATCATCTTGAGCGTGTCGAGCAATTGCTTGCTGTGGGTGCTCAGCCGGCGAAACCGGCTTTCTTCCGGCAAATCCTTGGCGTCGAGAT
>JAGFNJ010000081.1 GCA_017592775.1 Candidatus Accumulibacter conexus
GTACTTGGCTTACAGGGCGTCAAGAGACTTTCGCGGCATAAACGCGAGAGAAAAAACCTCTCTCGCATTTATTCCACGGTTCTCTTGACCCCCTTCCAGCCATTCCTTCCCGCCCTCTCCCAGATGAACCAAAAGCCACGAAAGAAAGCATACAAGGGCGCACGCCATCGGCGCAGTGTTCCACTATGTGCCGCTGCACAGCGCGC
The DNA here is from genome assembly GCA_017592775.1 of Candidatus Accumulibacter conexus. GTDB lineage: Bacteria > Pseudomonadota > Gammaproteobacteria > Burkholderiales > Rhodocyclaceae > Accumulibacter > Accumulibacter conexus. Next base: position 207 of record JAGFNJ010000081.1, read on the forward strand.
CGATGGGCCAGAAACTCGGGCGCGTCTGCGGCAGCATGAGCCATACCGATTCCCTGTCGGAACGCCTCGTCCGCATGCCCCTGTGGCTCGGCCTCGAGGACGAGCAGGCACGCATCATCCAGGAAGCGACCAACGCTCTTGCCTGACGGCGACCTCTCCGGCAGCGCAGTCCGGCTGCGGCGCGCAGGCTGCCATGTTCCGCGGAGTGCCGCTAGAATGGGAAGTGCGCCGGATCATGCCGACGGCGCTGCAAGACCGTCGCCGGCACGATGCGCTGCCGCCACCCGACCAGGATGGCACAAACCCGAACGGGACGCGCTGCGCAGCGAGCCACCGGCGCTGACCGTGACCTCCCACCACCCCACCTGAGAACAGGAAAGCCGAGCATGTTCAGCGATGCCAACCGGTCCCGCCACCTCCCTGACCATCCAGTCGTACGCCTTGCCTGCGTCATCGCCCTGTGGAGCCTGACCGGGGTCGCCAGTGCGCAGGTGAAGAACGTGACGGCCGCCGAGATGGCCGCAGTGCCACGCTACTGCCCCTTTACGCACGCCTTCGGCCGCAGCGGAACACCTGACAACCCTTCCGCCGAAGCCAAACCCTGGGTAGGGATCATGGGCCCGACATTCTGGCACATGCACCATTATTGCTGGGGGAAGCTGAACCTGCTGCGGGCAATGCGCAGCAGCGCCACGGAACAGGAACGAGCACACCTTCTCGGCAGCGTGGTGGCCGACTACTGGTATGTCGCCCAACGGGCCCCGCGCGACTTCGTCCTGCTCCCCGAGATCTACGTCGGCATGGGCGAAATCGAGCTGCGTCGCGGACGCCCGCAGGAGGCGAACAAGGTCTTCGCCGAAGCCAGGGCGCTGAAGCCCGATTACTGGCCGGGCTATTCGCACTGGGCCGAGTTCCTGATGCGCTCGGGACAGAAGGCAGAGGCGAAGCAACTGGTCCGGACCGGCCTGGAATACAATCCGGACGCCAGGATTCTGCGCGAGCAGTATCGCCTGCTCGGCGGCAACCCGTCCGAGATCGTCCCCCGGGTGAAGGAGGGCAAGCTGACGGAGCCGATTGACGATGGCGAGTCGCTCATGCTCTTCGAAGAATCCGAAGCCGAGGAGGCAGCCGCGGGCGCTTCGCGCCGCGGCGCCGCGACGCCGTGATGCAGGCACGGGCCCCTGGTCCCGCACGGCCGCAGCACGTTCCCGCAAGCCGCCCGATGCGCGCGCTGCCTCGTCTCCGGCAGCCGCATGCAAATAGTGCTTGAGCACGCGAAAGGCTGCCGCTATAATCCGGCGCTCGTAGACGGCAAGGCGCCCGTAGCTCAGCTGGATAGAGTACTTGGCTACGAACCAAGGGGTCGGGCGTTCGAATCGCTCCGGGCGTGCCAACAGCAGCAAGCACTCAAGCCACCGTAGCGGTGGCTTTTTTGTCGTCTCGCGGCTGCCAGCCACCGGACAAGCCGAACGCATGAGACCGACTGCACGGCGATACTGCACGCCACTTCGCAAGGCGGGATTCCGCATCGATACGCTGCTGTCCAGACCCGGCGCAGCGCTGCGAGCGAGTGGCCTGCTGGCCAGCGTTGCACCGGCGGCGGCGCGCGCCGCGGCTGCGTATCCCGATCGCGAACAGCGGGGCGGCCGCACTGCCCTGTCGTCTGAAACCGAGGCCGTGGGCCACCGCCAGCCTCGTGACCCTGGCTGAGGAGGCCCGGCTTGAGAATCCTGCTCACGGGCAAGAACGGCCAGGTCGGCTTCGAACTGCAGCGCGCCTTGGCGCCGCTGGGCGAGATCGTCGCGGTCGGCCACGCGGAATGCGAGCTTGCCGAGCCGGAAGCCATCCGCCGACTGGTCCGTGCGGTTCGCCCGACGATCATCGTCAACCCGGCAGCCCATACCACCGTAGACCGGGCCGAAACCGAGCGCGAGCGGGCTTTCGCGGTCAACGCGACGGCGCCGCGAATCCTCGGTGAGGAGGCTTCGCGACTCGACGCGTTCGTCGTCCATTACTCGACCGACTATGTCTTCGACGGCATGAAGAACGGGCCCTACGATGAAACGGATGCGACCCGGCCGTGCAGTGCCTACGGCGAAAGCAAGCGCGAGGGCGAACTCGCCCTGCAGGATGCCACCCGGCACCACCTGATCCTGCGTACCGCCTGGGTTGCCGGGGCACACGGCAGCAGCTTCGCCAAGACCATGCTCCGGCTGGCGAGCGAGCGCGACAGCCTCAGCGTCGTCGCTGACCAGTGGGGGACGCCGACTTCGGCCGCGCTGCTGGCCGACATCACCGCTCACCTCGTTCGCCAGCAGCAGCAGGGGAACCCGGAAGCCTTCCCCTACGGAATCTACCATTGCGTTGCCGGCGGTGAGACCAACTGGTGCGACTATGCCCGCTTCGTCGTCGGCGAAGCCATCCGCTCAGGCAGAAAGCTGCGGGCAGACCCGGCGGCGATCAGAGCGATCACGACTGCCGAATACCCGACCGCCGCTCGCCGCCCGCGCAACTCCCGTCTCGACACGCGCAAGCTGCAGCATGCCTTCGGCTTCGAACTGCCGCACTGGCAGACCGGCATGCGGCACGTCCTGCAGCAGATCCTCGGCACCTGAAAGATGCCCGCCAACCAGAAGACAGCAACAGGAGCACCGATGATCGTCACCGCCACCGCCATCCCGGATGTCCTGCTCATCGAACCCAAGGTGTTCGGCGACGAGCGCGGATACTTCTTCGAGAGCTTCAATGCACGCTCGTTCGCCCATGCAACGGGCCTCAACCCGGCGTTCGTGCAGGACAACCACTCCCGGTCGGCGCAAAACGTCCTGCGCGGGCTGCACTACCAGCTGCCGCCAAAGGCTCAGGGCAAGCTGGTGCTGGTCGTGCAGGGCAGCGTCTTTGACGTCGCGGTCGACCTGCGCCAGCACTCGGCAAGCTTTGGCCGCTGGGTTGGCCATCACCTGAGTGCGGAAAACAGGCAGCAACTGTGGATTCCACCGGGCTTCGCCCATGGCTTCCTGGTGCTGTCGGAAAGCGCCGACCTCCTCTACAAGACGACCGACTACTACTCGCCGGAGCACGAGCGCAACCTGCTCTGGAACGACCCGGACATCGGCATCGACTGGCCGCTCGACGGTCCGCCGATCCTCGCCCGCAAGGACGCTGCCGCGCCGCCGCTGGCGGCGGCCGACCTTTTCCCCTGAGCCGCGGGCATCGCACCTCGCGCCGCAGCACCTGATCCGCACCCGCCAGCGACTGCAGTCACGAAGCAGATCGTCAACGTCGATGTGCCAGCGGCAGCTTGCCGCGGGGGTTGACACATGCGAAGATTAGCGACCGACCCATCCATCGCTGACCGACTTGATCAGACAACACGTGCACTCACACCAACACGGCATCAATATCGAAGCGCTGCTGGCGCACGTACCGCTGTTCAACGGACTGGAAGCCGACGAGATTGCCCGCCTCGCCCGCGGCTCGCGTGAAATCACTGCCACCCGGGGCGACATCCTGTTCCACAAGGGAGACACGCCCACCGGCTTCTACCTGATCGTCTACGGGCAGGTCAAGCTGGCATTCACCTCGCCGCAAGGTGGCGAGAAGGTCGTCGATATCGTCGGTCAGGGGCAGACCTTCGGCGAAGCGGTGATGTTCATGGACAAGCCGTTCATGGTCTATGCCCAGGCACTCGCCGACTCGCTGCTGCTGCACATCTCGAAGACCGCGATCCTCGACGAGCTGGACAAGGATCCAAGACTGGGTCGCAAGATGATTGCCGGACTGTCGATGCGCCTGCACCACCTGATCAACGATGTCGAGTCGTATTCGCTGCACTCGGGCCGGCAGCGCATCATCGGCTACCTGTTGCGCGAGTACCCACAAGGAGGTGAGCGGTCGATCACCGTGACGCTGCCGACCAACAAGGGCGTCATCGCCTCCCGTCTCAACCTGACCCAGGAACACTTTTCACGCATCTTGCATGAACTCTCGGAAAAATGGATTGATCGTCGTCGAAGGGCGAAAGATTCACATCCCCGAAGTCGAAAGGCTCCGCCTCCATGATCACTGAGCCCGACGGCACCCATACCAACCAAGAGGAGACAATGAAGAATGGCACTGGAAACCGAGATCAAGCTCAGTCTGCCGGCAACGGCCGTGCGCCGGCTGCCGGCGCACCCGCTGCTGGCCGCAAGCAAACCGCTGCGACAGAAACTGGTCAATACCTACTACGACACCCCCGACCGGCGCCTGCAGCGCAAGCGCCTCGCCGTCCGCTACCGGCAGAAGGGCCAGGAATGGCTGCTCACCGTCAAGAGCGACTCGCCCTCGCCGGGTGGTCTGGCGCAACGCAGCGAATGGGAGGTGCCCGGCGAGCCCGGGGCGTTCGACTTTGCCCACGTCGACAACCCCAAGTTGCGGCGCTTCCTCGAAGAGGCCACGCCCGAACTGGTGCCGGTATTCACCACTGACTTCACGCGCAGCCTGTGGCAGCTGACGCCGCATGAGGGCAGCCGCATCGAGGTCGCCCTCGACCGCGGAACGATCAATGCCGGGGAACGCAAGGAAAACATCTGTGAGGTCGAACTCGAACTCCTGGAGGGAGACGCCGCCGACCTCTTCACCGCCGCTCTTGCCCTGCAGGCCGACTTGCCACTGCACCCAGAAGGCGCCAGCAAGGCCGAGCGCGGCTATCGCCTGGCGAACGACGCCAAGCTGGCACCAGCGAAGGCGGGACCCGTGCCGCTGACCATGGGAATGACCAGCGTCGGTGTCTTCCGCAGCACCGCCTTCTCCTGCCTGTCGCAACTGCAGGGCAATGAGCGCGGCGTACGTGAGACCGATGCGCCCGAGTTCATCCACCAGGCGCGCGTCTCGATCCGTCGCCTGCGGTCGGCGATCCGCTTGTGGCGACCACTGCTGCCCGAGGACTACGTCAGCAACTTCGACCCGCGCTGGCGGACACTGGCAAACCAGCTCGGCGACACACGCAACTGGGACGTCTTCATGACCGAGATCCTGCCGCCGATCGTCACGGCCTTCCCGGATCACGGTGACGTCCAGCGACTGGCGTCGCAGGCGCGAAACCACCTGGTGTCCTGCCGCAAGGCGGCGCAGGCGGCGATCAAGGCGGATACCTACTCGCGACTGCTGCTCGAGTTCACCGCCGCGACGCTGGCCCTGCCGGAAAGCAGGAAGCCCCCCGTCACTGTCTTTGCGCCTCGCTCGCTGAACAAGCGCGCGAAGCGTGTCGCCGCGCTGGCAGCCGAGACCCGCGATTCGAACCCGGAAGCCCGGCATGCCCTGCGGGTCGCGCTGAAACGCCTGCGCTACGCGCTCGAGTTCTTCGCACCGCTGTTCCCGGCGAAGCGCTTGCAGCGCTACCACCAAGGGGCCGCCGGCCTGCTCGACCTCCTCGGGCGAATGAATGACGCTACCGTCGCCGAACAACTCGTCGTACAGGCCGTTCCAGGGCACCACAGCGACCTCGTGCGCGCCTGGCTGGCGGGCCGCAACGACCTCATGCTGACGCAACTCGAGCCGCTGCTGGCCGAGTTCCTCAGCCACCCGGCACCTTGGGAGCATGGCTGACCGGGTTGCCGGCGGCCGGCCCTGAGCCGGCACCGATGAGCCTGCAGCTCGCGGCGCTGGCTGCCGACCGGCGATCACCATCCGCGCCGGCAGAACAGGCAGGGTCATGATCCGCGCCGCATGCTGGCTCCTGCTGGCCGGCTGGGTAACCGCGGTGGGAGCCGCAGAACTGCCGCCCACCGTCAGCCGCGCACTCGAGCAGGCGGGAATCCCCGCCCGCTCGGTCGGCATCGTCGTGCAGGGGGTCGACGGCGGGCCGCCGCTGCTCGCGCACAACGCGCGCCAGCCGCTCAACCCGGCGTCGGCGATGAAGCTGCTGACGACCTATGCCGGCCTCGAGCTGCTGGGACCGGCCCACACCTGGCGCACCGAGGCACTCGCCGAGGCTGCGGCCCGCGACGGCCGGCTGGAGGGCAACCTGTACCTGCGCGGCAGCGGCGATCCCAGGCTCGGCCTCGAGCAGTTCTGGCTGCTGCTGCGGCAGATTCGTCTGCGCGGTGTCAGCGAGATCAGGGGCGACGTGGTACTTGACCGCAGCGCCTTTGCCGTCGCCGACCACGATCCGGGTGCTTTCGACGGCCAGCCGCTGCGCCCGTACAATGCCGGTCCCGACGCGCTGCTGGTCAACTTGGCGAGCATCCGGCTGACGCTGCTGGCAGATCCGGCACACACTGCGGTCCGGGTGATTGCCGAAACGCCGAGCGATGGCCTGCGCGTCAACAATCGCCTCAGCCTCGGCCGCGAAGCCTGCGGCGACTGGCGCGAACAGATCCGGCCGACGGTCAACGGCCAGACGATCGAACTTGGCGGCAGCTTTCCGGCAGCCTGTGGCGAGAAGGCGCTGCATCTCATGCCGTGGACCGCCGATACCCAGGTCGAGGGACTCTTCCGCGCGCTCTGGCACGAGCTTGGCGGCAGCTTCAGCGGCCGTGTGCGCGGCGGGCGGACACCGGCGACGGCCAGCGTCGTCGCCACCCAGGAATCACCGCCGCTCGCCGAGGTCATCCGCGAGATCAACAAGTACAGCAACAACGTCATGGCTCGCCAGCTGTTCCTCAGCCTCGATGGCGAGCGACCGGCAACCGCCGACGGTGCGCGCCGCCAGGTCGGCTCCTGGCTGCAGGCGAAGGGACTGAAGATGCCGGAACTGGTGCTCGACAACGGATCGGGGCTGTCGCGCAGCGAGCGCATCTCGGCCGAGGGGCTGGCGCAACTGCTGCGCGCCGCCTGGCAGAGCCCGGTCATGCCCGAGTTCATCGCCTCGCTGCCGCTTGCCGGAGTGGACGGCACGCTGCGCAAACGCCTCAACGGCAGTGCCGCCGGCGGCAGGGCGCATCTCAAGACCGGCTACCTCGAGGGCGTACGCGCAGTTGCCGGCTACCTTCTCGATCAGGGCGGCAGGCGCTGGATCGTCGTCTGCCTCATCAACGACCCGAAAGCAAGGCTCGGCAAGCCGGCGATCGACGCCCTGCTGCTGTGGCTGGCGGAGCGCTGAGCAGCCTCACTTGCCACCGCGCTTGCGCCCCGCCGGCGCGATCAGCGGGTGATCGGAACGTGAATTCTCGCGCACGCGCTTTGGCGTCGCCGACTTGGAGAGCGCTGCCAGCGCGACGAACCACGCTTTCGGCATGTCGACCGGCAACCCGGTCGGGATGCCGGCAATCTTGGCGGTCTCCATGAACCTAAAAACCGCAGTTAGCCGACTCCATCCGCATAATTTCCCAGCAACCGATGCGTTGGTGGCTCCTCGATACCAGCGAGAATCCGCTTGAGGTGATCACAGACGCGATGCCAAACGGATGGGGCGG
>JAGFNJ010000082.1 GCA_017592775.1 Candidatus Accumulibacter conexus
ATTGCGCCGTGATCATCCGGAAGGTCGCCAAATCCTCCTGCGCATGACTGAACACCGGCAGGACGCCGTGGAAATACACGACTCGCCCGTCCTCCTTCCCGACAGACAGCAGGCCCTTGATCGGCGTCACCGCATCAGGAAAGATCGGCAAGAGCAGTTGGGGCATCGGATTCTCCCGCAAGGTCGGCGTCGCGCCAGAAAAACTCGACTATCCGCCTTCAGCGGTATCTTCGCAATATCTGCCCCGCTCCTGAGCAGAAATCCTCTCCAGTGCCTGATCCCGGCGCTAACCCCATGACTTACTGTGCATTCCTGACGCCACTTGTGCAGGCGTCATGGCGCCGAGATCAGGTTGTCTGAAGCTCGACGGGGCGACGATGGCTCGGCGGCGTGTCGAAGACGGCGGTGGTCTCGCGCGGGTTCAGGCCATCGAACTCGTCTGCAACCGTGTTCGGCACGCGGCGCGATGGCGGACGGGGAGGCGCGGCAGGTGGAACCGCCAGCCGAATGCCGATTCGATCAACAGCGGATGCCGGATTGACGGCGCTGGTCGAGCCTCCTAGACTCTGGCAATGCATTGCATCTTCTCTCCTGGCCTGACCGCCGAGCGACTCGCTAGGGGACCGGGCCGGGCGCGCCGGTCCCGCTCTCGGGATGGCCTGCGTGCGCTCCTCGCCGGTCCGTCCGGCACCGGCGAGACGCTCGCCGCAGGGTCGGTGGCGAGTCGGTCCTGCTTGCCGCTCCAGCGTTTGGATCTCGCCGGCGGGCACCGCCTGCTGCGGCGGCAAGTGCGAGTGGGGCTGTAAGCGATGGCCATGCAATTCGCCCGGCGAGGCGGCAAGCACGATGCCGTCGGCCCGGAGCGGCCAGCGCCGGGCAACCAGCCGGCGCGGTCCGTTCCCGCCAGCCATCCGGCGCCGAAGCTGCCGCGTTACCTGCGCCGTGCGAGTGCGTCGGCCGGGCCGCTCGCTGACGACGCACGGCTGAGCCAGCCCGGCGATCCGGAGGAGCTGGAGGCTGACCGGATGGCCGAGCGGGCCCTGTCGGCGGCGCCGGCCGCCGCTGCCGCCACACCACCCGCCGGTGCGCCACCGCCCGCCGGTGCGGCATCGCCGCCCGCGGGTGCCGACGATGCTCCGGGCAAGACCTGGCGCAAAGCGGTGACGCGTCCGGCTCCGGCGGCTCCGGCGGCTGCGGAGCGCGGCGTTCCCGGCGGTGGTCGGCCGTTGTCCGACGCCGAGCGGGGCGACTTCGAACCGCGTTTCGGCGCCGATCTCGGACAGGTACGCCTGCATGACGGCCCGCAGGCGGCCGCCGCCGCCCGCTCGATCCGGGCGCGGGCCTACACCAGCGGCAGCGACGTGGTGTTCGGCGCGGGCGAGTTCGCGCCTGGGACACGCGAAGGGCGGCAGCTCTTGGCGCACGAACTGGCCCACGTGCTGCAGCACGGCGTCGGCGAGCGGCGGCTGGCGCGTCGGGTGGACGGCGACGTGCGCAGCATGTCGATCAGTCCTGCCTGGGCGGAGGCCCTGAGCGACACGGAACTCGACGAACAACTCGACATCCTGCGCCGGGAGATGCCCGGCCTTGTCGTCGGATCGACCGAGCGGCAGGTCGCCGATGCGAACCTGCGTGTGTTGCGCGCCGACTCGCTGCGTCGCCATGGCGGCGCAGGCGGAGCGCCGCGCTGCGGTGGCGGTGGGCCTTACGATTTCATTGGTCCCGAGGCGGCGCCGAACGCGGCGGCGCCGGCGCCGACCCGGGTCAGCGTATCGCTGCCGGGGACCGGCGGGGCGCCGGCGGTGAGCGAGACGGTGGAGGTCTTCGAGCCCTTCGACGCCGCGGTCCCGATCGTGCTCTACGCGATCCCGATCGCGCTCACCAATCTCGGCGGGGCGGATGAGGCAAGCTGCACGGTCGCACCGCCAGGCGCGGCCGAGGGTGATCGCTCGCCGGGAATCGTTCCGAGCAGCTTCCCCTTCCCCGGCGTACCGCCCGTCACGCCGTCGACGGTCACCGCCGGCGGCCGCAACCTGGCCGTGGAACGGGTCACCGACGCCTACGTCATCGTCAGCGAGTATCACCACCTCGCGGTCGGCGCCGGGGCGCTGACCGTGCTCGAGACCGCCCAGGGCGTGCGCCTCATCGACGCCGGGGTGGGCGCCGACGGGCGCGCCGAACTGGCCTCGGCGATGGTCGATCGCGTCGCGCGCACCTTGCGCGGGCGGCCCATCCTCGAGGTGATGATCACCCATCTGCACGCCGACCACACCAATCTGCTGCCCGCGCTGGCCGAGCGCTTCGCCATCGGCCGCCTGCGGGTGAACGCGCTGCAGTTCGCCGACCCGCGTTTCCAGGACCTCCTGCGCGACATCGCCGAGGCGCAGACGCGGGGGGTGCGGAATCGCGCCGAGGCCGAGTTCGACGCGCGGCGCAGCGCCTGGGAGGCGAGCGAAGGCAGCCGCGTCGGCGACGCCGCCATGCGCGAGGAGGCCTTCCGCCGCGCCCGTGCGCAACATGTCACCGAGGCCTTGCGGCGACTCGCCGACACACCGACCCAGGTCGAACTGCTGGTACCCGAGGGTGGCCGCCTGGTCGCCGCCGCGGCGCCCCTGGGCTCCCTGCGCGACCTCAGCGCCGCGACCTCCGACCCGGTGGTCGAGGGCATACGCCGCGCCGGCGTGCCCGGCGACATCGCCGACACGGCGCTGGTCGATCCCGCCACCGGCGAGCACCTGGCGGCGCGGCGGGCGCGCGCGGCGGTCGACCCGCGGGCGCCGATGCCGGACACGCTCGTCGATACGACGTCGACCAGCTACATCATCGACCTGCCGGCGGGCAACCGCTTGATCGTCGTCCCGGACGTGCGCACCACCGACCTGACGCGGCCGGCGACCGACCGCAGCGGCGCCAGCCGCGCCAACCTGGAAGCGGAGCTGGGACGCCTCGGCAGCCCGGCGCGCTTCCAGGTCTGGAACATGACGCACCACATGCAGTCGGGCTGGGTCGAGGGTGGCCAGCCGAATCTGGTGCGCGCCAGCCAGCTCGACGGCTTCGTCTCGCTGCTGCACGACATCCGGCAGGCGCAGGCGACGGCGCGGCCGCCGGGGACGGCGGCGCCGGCCGACATGGTGGTGGTCTCGGCGCAGCACGAAGCGCTCGGGCGCAGCCTGGTGAACCCGGCCATGGTGTGGTTCCTGCGCGCCTGCGGCTTCGAGGTCTTCCTCGCCGCCTCGGGGCGCGACGTGCGCCTGATCGAGGCGACCACCGCCGCGGGCACTCGCGTCGAAGGCGTCGCCGGGCTGCCGGCCGAAGGGCTGCGCCCGGCCGACCCGCTGCTGAGCCAGTCCGAGGCAGCATTGCGCCATCTCGAAGCGCAGATCGAGACGCAGCAGGGACGCCGTTCGCGGTCGGCGCGGCGCGGCCGGACGCGGGCCGAGTACGACGCCCTGGCGGCGGATTCGCGGACGCGCGAAGAGGCTTTGACGCGCGCCCGCGACGCCGTCCGGAGCGCGCGCGAGGCCTATGTCCGCACGGTGAGCGAGGAGATCTGGCGCGGCGCGCACGAAGCCGGTCGGCCGGCGGTGGCTCCCGACGCGTCGCGGCCGCTGCCGCCGACGATGGCGAGCGCCGAGCAGGCCTTGCGCAACGCCCTGCGCGCGCCGGAGCTGGGCGACTTCACGGCGCCCGAGCCGGGCAGGGTCCCGGTGATCACCGACACCGCTCTGGTGCTGCTGCGGCGCAGCGGCGAGTCGCCGCTCGACCCCGCGGCGCGCCGGGTGATGGAGGCGAACCAGCGCGCCGACCTCCTGCGCCAGCGCCTGCACGCGGGTGAGCGGCCGGCGGAGACGCGCGTCGAGCTGACGGCGGCACTCAACGAACTGCGCGCCGCCATCAGCGAGCAGCTGGCGACGAGCCCCGAGGCGAGCCGCACCGTGCTCGCCGAGGAACTGGTGCATACCCAGCGCGAGCTGGAGTCGCTGGTCCGCTCCGAGGAAGGGCAGGTGCTGTTCAGTCGCGAGCCGGGCACCGGACGGCTGATCGAGAACCGCGTGGTCTACGAGCCGGCGGTCGAGCGGACGGCCGCCGACCGCGTCCGCACCGGCGCCGAGCGGGCCGGGCGCGTCCTCGGCGCGGTGATGGTGATCCAGACCATCCGCGAGCAGCACGAGCTGGAGGAACGGGCCCGCAGCGGCCGCACCACCGGCGTCGAGGGCCTGGCCGGCACGGCGCACAATGTCCAGGGGCTGACGATCGGCCTGCGGATGATGTCCGGCGTCCACGTGCACCCCGGCGAGTTCGTCGTCATGTCGGCGCTCAGCATCACCCAGGCGGTCTCCGCCGACTATGCCAGCCGCGAGGAGGCCGCCGTCGCGATCAGCCGCGTCGCGATCACCGAGGGCATCAACCTTTTCCTGATGGTCCTGAGCCAGGCGATGATGCGCTCGGGCAACCCTTACGTCGTCGCCGCCGGTTTCGGCATCATGCTCCTCGGCGGGCCCATCGTCGCTTTCCTCGACTACGTCGGCGTGTTCGACGCCATCGAGCGGGCATCCGCCTTCCTGCCCTCCGAGGTCACCGCAGCCAACCAGGAACTGCGGGACCTGATGACCGAGTACCGCGCCATCGTCGGCGCCATCGAGCTTGGCCAGCGCAGCGACGCGCAACTGCGGGCGGTCGGCGTCAGCGACCCGGAGGCGCTGCGGCGGAGCGCGGCGATGGACATCAACAGCAACCGCGCGTCCGCGCGCGCGAAGGAGGGCGAACTGCTGGCCGCGTTCGAGCGCGCCTATGGGCGTGCCCGCACCGAATACGCCGGGCTGTTCGAACTCGATACGCTGCGGGCGCAGTTCCTCCAGTTGCGCGAGCAGGTCCATCGCGGCGAGGAGGGCGGCGCGGAAGCGGCCGCCAGGGTCACCAGCCGCTTCGACGAGATCGACCGCCAGCTCGGCCAGGCGACCGCGGCGATGAGCGAGGAGCAGGTACGCGAGATGCCGCAGTGGTCGCACCTCGACGACGGCTTCGATGAGCTGGAGAGCCTGCTGCGCGCCGAGGAGATCGATTGGGAGGAGGTGCGCGAGAAGCACGTCGAGGTGCAGCAGATGTTGCGCAACGCGCGCTACCGCGTCGATCCCGCCGCCTTCGGCCTGCGCGCCGCGCCACTGATGGCGGCCGAGGCCGCGGGACGGGCCACTTACGACCGTCTGCTCGCCACCGCCGAGGCGCGGCTCAACCGCGACGAGTTTGCCCTGATCGCCGAGTCGCCGCGTGCGGCGCTGTCGGCGTCGGTCGGCCGGCCAGCGGCGACGATGACCATGCCCTCCAGGCCGCCGGGTGCGGCGCCGACGGCGAGCGCCGATGTCACCCTCATCGCGGTGGAGGACGCCCTGCGCGCCTACCGGGCGCTGCTGGCGCGCGCGCCGGCGCATCCGGACGCGGCCCTGTTGCATCGCGATTCCGAGGCGGTGGCGGTGACCTACCGCCGCTTCGTTGCCGAGCACGGCGACTACGCCGCCTACCTGCAACGGTTGCAGACCGTCGAGGCGTCCTTGCTGCGGCTTGCCGAGAGGGCGCTGAGCGGGAGCGGCGGTGCAACAGCCGGAACGGCGGCCGGCACGGCGCGGGATCTCGCGCTGCGGGTGCGGGCGGCCGTCAGCGAACGCCGGGATCGCGACGGGCTGCTGTTCCTGGATGAGCTCGATCCCGTGGCGGCGCGGGTCCGTGCCACCGAGACCCGGCGCCTCGCGCCACGGCTGGGCGAGGCGCCGGGAACCCAGCCGCTGACCGCCGAGGAACTCGCGGCATTGTCCGGCGGCCGCCTGGAGGACCGCGCGGCGGGCATCAGCACCGTCAGCAACCGGCTCGACCAGGTCCAGGGCCTGCGCATCCCGGCGTCGGAAGACGAGCCCATCGGCGGCGTCTTCCACGTCGTCGGGACGATCGAGTCGTTGCCGTTGCTGATCACGGAGATCCCAGTGACGACGATCCGCGAAGACGAGAACATCCTCGTCGGCCGGGCGGGAGCATCGACCGGATCCGTCTCCCCCAGGGGGCATTTCGACATGGTGCGGGTCGTGCCCCTGAACGCGGCAGCGGTCAATCGACTGGGTGGCGCGGGCATCCGCAGTCTTCCGGACTACAGCCTGAGACCGGTCCGCCTGCGCGATCTCGCCGCGCCCGCGGCGACACCGGCCGCCGCGCCGTCGACGCCAGTGGGGTCGGCGGCCGCCGGGGCGGGTCGTTGATGCAGATCGTGCCGCGACCCCGGCTGCGCATCGAGCTGGCGGGCCGCCCCCGCGAGCTGGTGCTGCGCGAGGCCGAGACCGCCGAGATCCTGCCGCTGGTCCTCGATCCCGAGCAGCGCTTTCCGGCGGTGGTCGAGGGGCGCCTGGCGCTGGAGATGGCGGCGCTGATCGACAGCATCGACGGTGAGGTGCCGGCGGAGGAGCAGGCGCAGGCCATCGTCGCCTCGCCGGCGGCCCTGGCGGCGGTCTGCCAGGCGCGCAACGCCTTCTACGATGCCCTGATCGGCAGCGGCCGGGCCGTCGCGGACTGTCCGCATTGCACGGCGGGCGAGGTGGAACTCGATCTGCTGTTCTACTGGCTGACGCTGCGCCTGCCCCCCTATCGGCTGTTCGACGCGGGTGTGCTCATGGGGCACCCGGCGCTCGCCGATCCCTTGCCCGGTGGCAGCCGCCCGGCGGGCCGGCCCTTGGCACGGGCGATCCGCTTCCGCTACCCGGCGGAACCAACCGTGTGCGGCCGGCTGCGGCCACTCGTCGGACGTGACAGTCTGGCGCGCGAGGAGTCGGCCTGGCAGGCATTGGCCGCGATCGAGCGCGACGACGACCACTGGCACTGGACGCGGCGCAACACCGGCTTCCGCGCGATCCTGCGCCTGAGCCAGGGCCTGCTCTGGGCCGATGGCCGGCAGGCGACGCCGCAGGAGATCGACCAACTGCCGCTGGGCGCCTACCTGTTTCTTGACCTGCTGCACTTCGCCACGACGAACGTCGATGTCAGCGATCCGGCGCGACTCAGCGTCTCCTGCCCTGCCTGCGGCGGCGCGTTTCTGCCGGTGATGCCGACAGACGCGTAGCACGGCGCTTTCGTCGGATCTCTGGACGGCACCGCGCGGGAGGCCGCGATATGGCCTATAACGCGTTGTGCATCATACGGATACGTGCGCTATTTCATGTGCTTTCTACAGCTGGATGGACTCGATTCTTGGCGGCCTGTGAGCACAGACCACGGGTGGGCGGTGGGGCTGAGCGGTGGTATGTGCCGCCGCCGGCGCCTCGCTGGCTTGCTGGGGACGGTCGTGCACCTCCCTCTGCACGTCGCCCGCGCCTTGGCGGCATGCCTTGGAGCACCCGGCTGACAGCCAGGAATGGCAAATCCCCGGCCGCTTCAGAGCCCGCTCTCGCGGATCAGCGTGACGAGGACGGTGGTCGCCGCCTGGCCGAGCAGGCTGCGCCGCTCGCCGTCGATGACCACCGCGCCGCGCGTCTCGCGCAGGGTCGGCGGGGCTTCGGCGAGGGCGATGCGGACCCGGAAGCGGGCCTCGGCGG
>JAGFNJ010000083.1 GCA_017592775.1 Candidatus Accumulibacter conexus
ACCCGCTACATGCCCTCGCCAGTACGCTGCCACTTCGCCAGCCTTGCCCATCGCGCTCTCCCGTGAAAACCTCGAGAGGGTGCGGCAACTGGCACTGGATTGGTAGGTGGGCCCGCTGGACGCTTACTCATCATCATCATCCAAGGCATGACCACCGAAGATCAGGCGGCGCAGGACGTAGTTCATAGCGGCCTGGCTGGTCGGAAGGCCGGCTTCACGATAGTGGTCCTTCAGCACTCGAAGTATGCCCTCCCTCGGAACCAGAGGTCCTTCCGTATGAACGTCGCGGGGTGAAAGACCCGCGATGGGTGTGCACCCCAGCAGACGATTCGCCGTCCTTCAAAGCCGGCTGAGAGCAAAGCTCTCACTGAGTCCTGACCCGTGCAGATGGCAACAACTTGACCACCAGTCTGCTCGCGAAGGATACGCAGGTCATCCTCGGCGTCTTCGCGAACCGACCGATTCCGCCACTCGGCCCTGTACCAATCGGTGCCAGCGTTCTCGAATCCGGCCGGACGCAAGTACGGGATGCGGTTGTGGAAAATGAACCCACCCCCGTCCAACCGGATGAACTCTGCCGCCTCTTGTTCCCTGATCGGAGTCTGCCAAACGCGCCTGCCCGTTGGCGCGACTTCATGCTGCCGCATGATCCAAGCCCAGAGATTGTGCCAGTAGCGGTCCGTGGCATCCCGAAACGGATCCTGGAGATAGCGAAACCAGTCGTCGGCGTTCCCCAACCCGGAGATCGCGTACCAGTCCAAACCCAGGAAAAGGTAGTAGTGCGACGGTGTAGCGTCAAGCTGTGCAAGTGACCAATCGGTGTAGGGGTTAAGGCCGTAGGACAAGCCCTGCTTCGGATGGGTGAACTCGGGCGCGAAGGCGTGATCCCCATTGCGTCCGGCATCCTCCGCGCGGCGCAGCTCACGAACAACCTCATCACGATTGTAGCTTTCGTCTGGAGCGGCGTTGGTCAGGACATTGACACCGTTCATCCCGGCATAGCGTCCTGGAGTTCGAATGGCGTCGAGCAAGGCGACCAGTCCGGCCCTTCGGTAGTACTTAAGCATTTAGAGAACCCCCGTGGACGAGCGCCCGCAGACGCACCGATGCTGACCATGAGCGCGATCAAGAATCCGAGCTTTCTGATGCGAATCTCCGCTCTCTTACTCACGCCTACTCCAAAACACCCAGCGCCGAAAACTCTGTGGTCATATCATCCTTGACGGTCTGGACCACCCGAATGGAGGACAAAGATGACCGCCCAACTCACTCTACCCGAATCGATGTCGCCACGCGAGCGCGCCGCCGAGATCGCTCACCTTCTTGCCACCGCCGTCGCGCGGCTACACGCCAGGCGGTCCGTGCCGAGCGAAGTTTCGCTTGGCTTTTCGGCGCCCAAGCGCGTTCATACAACTCCCTCAACACCGGGAGTACCACGATGACATCGCCTTCCGTTGCCGCCCAACTCGCGGCACTACCCCAGATGCCACTCGATCGCCTGTGGGCGCTGTGGGATCAACACTTCGCGCGCCGACCGCAGCGCGTCAATCGGCGTTACCTGGAAAGCCGCCTCGCCTATCGCCTCCAGGAAGTCGCCTACGGCGGCCTGCCGAAAGCGATCAAGGAGCAACTCGCCGACTGCGGCGAGCGCCTGTCGAAGATCAAGGTCGGGCGCGGCGCCGAGGTCCGCCTGATGCCGGGCACCACCCTGATCCGCGAATGGGACGACCGTGAGTACCGCGTCACCGTCACCGCAGACGGCCTGTACGAACTCGAGGGTCAACACTACAAGAGCCTGTCGGCCGCGGCCAAGGCGATCACCGGCACCCACTGGTCGGGCCCGGCATTCTTCGGGTTGAAGAAGGTGCGGCGATGAAGACCGTGGCCCTGAAACGTTGCGCGGTCTATTGTCGGGTGTCGACCGACGAACGGCTGCACCAGTCGTTCAACTCGATCGATGCCCAGAAGGAAGCCGGTCTGGCCTCAGTCGCCAGTCAGCGGGCGGAAGGGTGGATTGCCGTCCCTGACGACTACCTCGATCCCGGCTTCTCCGGCGGCAACCTGGATCGGCCCGGATTGAAGCGCCTCATGGCCGACATTGAGGCCGGCAAGATCGACGTCGTCGTGGTCTACAAGATCGATCGGCTGACCCGGAGCCTGACCGATTTCTCCAAGCTGATCGAAGTCTTCGAGCGCAACAAGGTCTCGTTCGTCGCCGTCACCCAACAGTTCAACACCACGACCTCGATGGGCCGGCTGATGCTGAACGTCCTGCTGTCCTTCGCGCAATTCGAGCGCGAGGTCACCGGCGAGCGCATCCGTGACAAGATCGCCGCCAGCAAGGCCAAGGGGATGTGGATGGGCGGGCCGTTGCCCCTGGGGTACGACGTGGACAACCGGCTGTTGGTGATCAATGAAGTCGAAGCCAAGTTGGTCAAGCGCATCTTCAAGGATTTCACGCGTTGTCGCTCGACGACCGAGATGGTTCGGGAGCTTACCGCTGAGGGCCACACCACGAAGTCGGGGCGGGCTCTGACCAAGCAGACGCTCTACAAGATGATGCACAACCGCATCTATCGGGGCGAGATCCTGCACAAGGGCCAGTACTACCCCGGGCAGCACCAAGCGATCATCGACCAGGATCTCTGGGACGCGGTCCACGCGATCCTCGCGGAGAACAACCGCCAGCGGGCCTTGGCGACACGCCAGCGCCGACAACCGCCGTCGTTGCTCCTGGGCATCTTCTTCACCCAGGACGGCGAACGCTTCCAGCCCGCCTTCACCCGCAAGGCCAACGGCACGATGTATCGCTACTACGTGCCGATCCGCAAGGTGCGCTTCGGCGCCAGGGCCACGCGCGCCGGCCGACTGCCGGCGGAACCCATCGAGCAACTGGTACTCGCGCAGGTCCATGCGGCGCTGAAGACACCGGAGGTGGTCCAGGCGGTGTGCGACCGCATCGCCGCGGAAAAGCTCAAAGTCACCGAGCCGGAGGTGGTGCTGGCACTGAGACAACTGGGCAACGTATGGGAGCAGCTCTTCCCGGCCGAGCGCCAGCGCATCGCCCAGTTGCTGATCGAACGTGTCACGCTGCTCGACAACGGCATCGAGATCGGCTGGCGCGAGTCCGGCTGGTCGCAGCTCGTCGGGGAACTCCTACCCGACACGATCGGCGCGGAGCTGCGCGAACTGGCGGAATCGGAGGAGACCCTGGCATGACGCGTATCACTCAGATTGCCGATGCCATCCAGCGCCGGGAACCGAACCTCACCACGGTCATCCCGGTTCGCATCAAGCGCCGCGGAGGCCGGAAGGTGGTGATCCCGGCGCAGGAGGTCCCGGAAGCGCAAGCGCCGGAGCACCACGAACCGATCCTCAATGCGCTGGCCCGGGCCTACCACTGGCAGCGCCTGCTCGATGAGGGCCGGATGACCAGCGGAACGGAGATTGCGCGCCAGGAAGGGCTGAATCAGAGCTCCGTCAACGAACTGCTGCGTCTGACGCTGCTGTCGCCACAGATCGTCCTGGCGCTTCTCGCCGGCCGGCAACCCAAGACACTGACGCTGCGGTGGCTGAAAAATCACGAGCTTCCGGCGGACTGGGAGGCGCAGGCGGAGGTGTTCGCGGGATTCGACAGGTAGTGCGCAATCTCGGCGGTTTGGACGATGGACGTCCACACCCAATCCTCACAAGTTAGCATATAGTCATAATCACTTATAGGCGTGCGACAGGTGCGGTTTCGGCTGCGGTTTTCGAGGTTGGGAGCGATTGGGGACGAACTTCTGGAGGTTCAGCGCGATTTCCTCGAGGATGGGCTTGAGGCGGCGAGTGGTGGCGGTTGCAGCCAGGAGCCAACGGCCGATCTGTCGTTTGATCTTATCGATTTCCAACGTGCGGTTGATCTTGTAGGACGAACCGGGATCAAGGAGGGCATCGGTGGCGACATAGGCGGCCAGTGCATTGAGGTTGTCGAAGACCGCCTTGGCGCCGAAATCCTGGCGCGCCGCATGCCAAGACAAGCCGGAGGTATGCTCCAGTTGCAGCCGGTGCTTGATCCGTTTGAACGCCTCTTCGATTCGCCAGCGGCCGTGGTACAGCTCGGCAAACGCGGCGGCCGGAAAGGTCACTGGATCAAGGAGCGATGTCATCACCACATGCACCCGTCCGTTCGGTGTCGCTACCCGCACCAAGCGAACCGTGGTCGGCGTGGCCGGGCATTCATAGTCCTTGGCATCACGGGCATTGGGCGCGCGCAAGACGACGACCTGCTCGCTTCGACCGGACTGCAGGAACTCGCGTACCACCTTGAATCCTCGAGACAAATCGCAGCGGATGCAGAAGGGGATGCGACGTGCCGTCAGCGCCGACACCAGCCAACGACATGGAAAGCCGCGGTCCATCACGAGCACATCGTCGGAGCGCAGACAATCGATCGCCTCGAAGAACATCTGACGCTCATCGGACAAAGGCTCATGCAAGCGGAAGTTCAGAAACAGCTCGATGCCCGGCAGGTAGAGGCCGAAAGCCATGCCTGTGACGATCGACCGGACGTTGTCCTTCATCATCGTCAGGCGAACCGCGCTGCCATCCGCCGCGACCACCCGCAAGCCTCTCCAGCGCGGGATCGGCAAGTGTTCCTCCACCAGTCCCATCAGGTGCTGATTGACCTCGCCGAACACCAGCGCGTTGATCTTGTAACGTGCCTGGTAGAAGGCTTGAGCGGTGACCTCACGGACCGAGTCGGCGCGATTGCGCAGGTTGGCGAAGAACTGATCGAGTTCCGACTGGACGGCGGCGTGGACGCTAGAGAGCAGAAAACTGAGGACGGTTGGCAGGGTGAGGGTACGGCAGCGGGTGAAGTGTTTGGGGTCGAGGCGAGCCACTTGGAGCAACTCTTGTGAAAACAGATACTTGGAGAGCTTACCAAGTATGTTGGCATATTCAGGCCGTCATGCGATTCTCCTTTATAAACAATGTGTTACAGCGCTATTTTGCCGCAGGAGCACGGCCGACACAAGGCCCAACGCGCAATATGCTGATATGCTAACTTGTGAGGATTGCGTCCACACCGGGAGACAGTTCCCGGCGGCTGGGCCAGAGCACGTGTTTGCGGCTGATGGACGGGCGTCAAACCGGTCTAGCCGCGCCTGCATGCCTCGGGCAACAGCCGTGATGCCCTTTGGGGTGAGCTGCTCCACCCTTCCAAACGCTCAAGAGGCGTTACCCCCAGCCCTCCGGCCCTATAATCCACTTGATCGTCCTACGCTGGGCGCGGCGCTTCAGCCCAACAAGTGCTTGTTTGCTGAGAACGCACCAGCGGTTGGACCGGTATTGTTCCCGCCTTGGGTTGAGGCTATTTGTGAGGCCACTGGTGATGCCTGATCGCAAGCTTTCTGTGCTGATCGCGTTCTGCTTTGTTGTTCTTGTTGCGAGCCTGTGGCATGGATTTCAGCGAGATTCCGCACCCGCATTCACACTAGCCGGGCTTGCGTTTCTTGCTTTCTTCGCGCTTTACGCCGTAGGAGTTCTCGGATACAAGGTGGGTGGCTCGGCACTGTCCCTGGAGGCTCGGATCGAAGATGTTGAGCAATCCAACTTAGAACTACAGCAAGTGGCCCGGGCGCTAGCGAAGTCGCTTGTTGTTATATCTGATGGAGCGGGCCGCTACAACGGGCCTGGAGTCGCACATACGGAGATGGTGAATGAGCTGCTCAAGCCGATCGAACATCTCCTCGACCAAAACCTTGTCAACAACACTGCTGCGGAGATAGACAGTCGGGTCCGATTCGGCGCTCTCCGGCCGGCAGCCGAAGACACTGACCCTCGCTTGGCTGAAGAACCACGAGCTGCCGGCGGATTGGGAGGCGCAGCGGGAGGTGTTCGGGACGCTTGATGGGTAGGGCGGTCCATCCACGCTCAGTGCGGGGCCGGACCTCGGCGCCGAGGCGGTCTTCGACAACTTCAATCCTCTCGGGGCCAGCATTGCGACCGAGGCCCATCTCGACCCCGATTCTCCCTGCCGGATCAACCGGACGCTGGCCGTCGACAAGATGAAACGCCACCTCGGCCGCGGGCACAGCATGACTATTCGCAGAAATCACCCGAAGCGCTATCTTGTTCTCGGGAACCGCCACACCTGATCTCGGATTGGCTGGCCCATATTCGAGTTCCATGTCTGTCCTGAATTCTGTAAAATTTTGCGCAGACCGAGCCAGCGGCGCTCGACCACGACTCGAACATGACTCAATCGTCGACACCCGATCTGCTGGACGGTCCTACGTTTGAATTCTTACGGCATACCTCATGAATGGGCAGACGGGGTTGCGCCCGACGGTCGCCAGCGTTGAAGATGACGGCCAGTAGTGTAAATGGGGATGGGGAATGGTGGCACCACGCCGTCCTTGCGACCGCTGGCGGTGCCATGATTGGTGTCACAGTGGTGCTAGCCGTACTAGCCTTAATGGCAATGGCTCCCTCGCTCAAGGCAATGGGCGTCGATTCAGGTATGGCGCTAGCCAGCCACATCAATATCGGCCGCGTCACAAAGCTCAGCCCGTCTACCCGCGAGACAGTGCTTGGCGTTCGAGGCTACTTGTTCATCGATCTCGATGCCGGCAAGGTATTGCACAAGCAGCCCGGAATGGTCGCCTCGCAAGTGGCATGCGAAACACTTGCACGTTCTGTTTCAGCAGCTCAGTACGCGAACTTGGCCTGTGGCGACAACCGCGATACGAACCGCCTGCTCCTAGCCGAAGCCCTAGCGAAGAGCTACGCATTGGGCGCAAAAGCGGTGGTGATCGACGTTGAATTGTCGTCCACCGCCCATGGAATCCGGCCAGAAGAGGACGTGCGGCTACGCCAGGTTCTTGCGAGCAACTCGCTGGTTCCAACTTTTTTTGTCCTGGCTACCGAGCCAGCCCCATCGGGCGATGACGCTCGATTGGTGGCAACGCGACTGCGCCTGCCAGAACCACCTTTCGCAGCCTCGCCCACGGTCGCTGGGCTACCGGTCCTGATGACGCCAGATTTCCCCGCACGTTCGTTCCCGAGTTGCTACACGTTGGTCGACAGCGCCCAACTAACAGAGACATCCGTAATGTCACTTCCACGCGCGGTGGTGGCTGTCATGGCGGGGACCACGACTGTGCAAACAGCGGCGACCAATTGCAGCAGCGCTGCCACCGGGTACACGCGCATTGTCTACACCCTGCCTTCTAGCAATGTCGACCTAGATCGCGCGACCTACTCCGCGCAGCAGTCCACACTCGTCGAGTTGCAGTTCAAGCTCAGCGGTCTCTACGACCGCTGTTTACTAAGAAATAAACATCTACAGTTCATATTGTACGAGCGCAATCCGGATGTCTAAAAAACCCACGCACGATCTCAGGCAGAGTTTGAAGGCGCTCCAACGCACCCTGAATCAGACGCCGCAGGCTG
>JAGFNJ010000084.1 GCA_017592775.1 Candidatus Accumulibacter conexus
ACGAAGAGCTTGCTTCGCTTGCCATCGAGCGCGACGCGTTTCATGGCGAATGGAACTACCGGCTGATACCCCGGAACAATGACAAATAGCTCGTATTGTTCAAGTTATTTTTGCTTGCGTCCTTACCTCTACGAGGTCGACTTCGCGCGGACGGCGAGTCTTGCCCCCACCGCCGTCGTCCAGGACCATTTCACCTACGAACTCAGGGACACCGGCGGACTGACCGACCTCGCGCAAATCACCATCAGCATTCGCGGCCAGAACAATCCACCGATCGCCCTGCCGAACCTGCCGCTCGCCGTCGAGGCCGGCGGCATCGCCAACGGATCGCCCGGCATCGACCCAGCCGGCGACGTCACCGCCAACGACTTCGATTTTGAAGGTGACGCGCTCAGCGTCGTCGCCATCCGCACCGGCCCTGAAACGGGCAGCGGCAACGCCGGCAGCATCGGCAATGAACTGGCCGGCGCCTACGGCTGGCTGACGCAGCGGGCCGACGGCAGCTTCATCTATCGCGTCGACAACGCGAACCCGCTGGTGCAGGCGTTGCGCAGCAGCGGCGATACGCGGCAGGACTTCTTCACCTACACCGTAGCGGACATCCATGGCGCCTCCGACCAGGCGACGATTGCCGTCACCATCCGCGGCGCCAACGACAACCCGGTGGCGGCGAGCGACGCCGGCACGGCGGTCGAGGCCGGCGGCGTCGCCAACGCGACTGCCGGTACCGACGCCCAAGGCAACGTGCTGACCAACGACAGCGACGTCGACGCCGTCGCCTTCGGTGAAACCAGGGCGGTTGCCGCCTTCGCCATCGGCGGCGGTACGGCGGTCGCAGCCGGCAGCACGCTGGCCGGCGCCTACGGCGCGCTGACGCTGAATGCCGACGGCGGCTACACCTACGTCATCGACAACGCCAACCCGGCGGTCGAGGCGCTGCGCACGCCCGCCGATACGCTGAGCGAGATCTTCACCTACACGGTGGTCGACACCGCCGGGGCGACGGCGACCGCGGCCCTCACCGTCACGATCCAGGGTGCCAACGACAACCCGATCGCCGCCGACGATGTCGCCCTGGCCACCGACGCCGGCGCCGCCCCGGTGAGCAGCGGCAACGTGCTGCCCAACGACACGGACATCGATGCCGGCGACACCAGGACGGTAGGCGCCATCCGCGCCGGCGCGGAAGCCGGCAGCGGCACCGCCGGCCAGGTCGGCACCGCGCTTGCCGGTCGGTACGGGACGCTGCTGCTGAACGCCGACGGCTCATGGACCTACACCATCGACACCGCCAACCAGGACGTCCTCAATGCCGCCGGTGCCGGTCGCATCCTCAGCGACGTGTTCACCTACACGCTGCGCGATGCCGCCGGCGGCACCGACGAGGCACAACTGACCGTCACGCTCGACATGGTCGCCCTCTACCAGGACCCTGGCGTCGGTCCCCACTTCGGCGACGACGCGCACACGGAGCTGCACCGCACGGCACTGCCCGGAGTCGAGCCGGCGATCTTCGTCGAACGGATCGTCGACGCCATCCAGCGCCAGCTCATCGTCTCGAACATCCGCTCCGACGGCACTGACATCCGCCCCAACGTGCAGCGCCAGGCCCAGACGGCCAGCTTCGATGACGACGGCAGCGACCTGCGCCGTCGCCTCATGCCCGAAGTCGAGGCGCGCTCGCTCGGCCGCAGCCTGGGCAGGGTCGGCGGCCAGTTTGTCGGGCAAACGGTACTCGACCTCGCCACCGAGGCGCGCGTCGACGACATGACGGTGCGCCAGCGCCACGGCGTCACTTCCCTCGCCGCCGACGGCCAGCTTGCCGACCCGTCGTGGCTGCCGGCCGATCCGCGGCAGCTCACCGCGAACCCCGAGGCGCCGGCGGTTGCCGCCCCGGCGCCCGGCCGCGTCGGCGCCGCACCCTCCTTCCGCGAGCAACTGCAGCTGGCGGCGCAACGCCTCAAGCCGGCCGGGGTGAACTTCGCGCCGCCAGACGCAGCCACCGGCATCCGACGAATTTCATGACGACGACGCGCCCATGACCCACAAGAGAACAACCCTCGCCGCGCTGCTCGGCACCTCACTTCTGCTCTGCGCTTGCGGCTCGCTGACACCGACGCCCTACACGCAGGACGAGATCAGGAATCGCATCGCCAGCGACCGCCAGAAGATGTTCGCCGAGCAGGAACCGGTAGCCGGGCCGATCTCCTTCCACGAGGCGGCGGCGCGGGCGCTCAAGTACAACCTCGACTACCGGCTCAAGCTGATGGAGAGCGCACTGTCGCGCAGCCTGTACGACGTGTCGAAATTCGACATGCTGCCGCGGCTCGTCGCCAACGCCGGCTATCTCAGCCGCAGCAACACGGCCGGCGGCATCTCCGAAGGCATCGACGTCGCCACCGGCAAGCCGGACGGCACCGTCAGCCTGCGCCCGTCCACCGCGACCGAGGACGACCGCCGCCTGGCCGGCCTGACGCTGTCGTGGAACGTTCTCGACTTCGGCGTCTCGTATTACCGCGCGCAGCAGAAGGCCGACCAGATCCTGATGGCCGAGGAACGCCGGCGCAAGGTCGTGCAGAATGTGCTGCAGGACGTGCGCAACGCCTACTGGCGGGCGCTCGGCGCGCAGCGCCTGATCAACGACGTCAACGATCTGGTTGCCCGCGCCAGCAAGGCTCTGATCGCCGCGCGCAAGGCCGAGGACCAGGGCCTGCTGCCCCGCCAGCAGGCGCTCGCCTACCAGCGCGCGCTGCTCGACGCGGTGAGCCTGATGAACCTGCGCCGCCAGGACCTCGAGTTCGCCCGCGCCGAACTGGCGGCGCTGATGTCGTTGCCGCCCGGCACGCCGTTCGTGCTGGCTGACACCGAGGAACCGATCGTCGCGGCGCTGCCCGCCGACGCCGAGACGCTCGAGCTCATCGCCCTCGAGCGGCGCCCGGAGATCATGGAGGAGTGGTACCGCAAGCGCGTCACCGCCAACGACATCAGGATCGCCAAGGCGCAGGTCTGGCCCAACCTGTCGCTCGAAGCCGGCCCGCTCTACGACTCGAACAAGTACCTCTACAACAACAACTGGAGCGAAGCCGGCCTGCGGCTTTCGTTCAACCTGCTCAAACTGCTGCAGTGGCCGGCACTCGACGAGGCCCAGGCGAACCAGGAGAGAACCGACGAAACGCGGCGCATCGCACTGTCGATGGCGATCCTGACACAGGTCCATGTCGGCCGCCAGCGCTACGAACTGGCGCTCTCCGAGCTGAACTTCGCCGAGGAGATCATGCGCGTCGATGGCCGCCTGCTGCAGTACGCCAAGGCGGCGGCCAGCACTTCGGTCGACTCCGAACTCGAAGTCATCCGCGCCGAGGCACGCTGGCTGCTCGCCCGCTATCAGCGCCAGGCCGCCTACTCGAACGCCCAAGCCGCGTGGGGCCGGCTCTACAATTCGATCGGCTACGACGTCATGCCCGACGCCATCGAAAGCCACGACATCCAGACGCTGGCCGGCGAAATCCGCAAGACGATGGCCGACTGGGAAAAGGCCGGCCTGCGCCCCGCGGAAACGCCGGCGCCGGCCCAGGCCGCCGGCTGACGTGGTGCGTCTCGCCACCCTGATCGCCCTGTTGCCGGCGCTCGCCTGCGCGCAAGCCCCGCTGCCGCCCGCCGCGAAACCGCCTGCCACCGTGGCGCCGATTGCCCCGGCGGCTGCCGCCGCACCGGTCGCCGAAGGCAACGCGATCCGCGTCCTGCTCGCACCGGAACTGGAAACCACGCTCGTCGCCCAGACCGCCGCGCGCATCGACCGCCTCGACGCGACGCTCGGCCAGCCGGTGGCCAAGGGCAAGCTCCTGGTCGGATTCGAGTGCGGCGAGGCGCAGGCCCGGCTGCGCATGGCCGACGCCGAACTGGCCGCGGCCCGCGACGCGCTGACCGGCAAGACCGGCCTGAAGAAGCTGAACGCCGCCGGCGACCTCGAAGTATCGACGGCGCAGGCCAACGTCGACCGGGCCGCCGGTGCCGTCTCGCTGGCCCGCGCCCAAGCCGGCCACTGCTCGGTCGCCGCGCCCTTCGCCGGCCGCATCGCCCGCGTGCATGTCCGGCAGCATCAGGGGGTCGCCGCCGGCGCGCCGCTCGTCGACCTGGTCGGCGACGGCCCGCTCAAACTGCGCCTCAACGTTCCCTCGACCTACCTGCGCCAGCTGAAGACCGGCGCGGCGTTCGAGGTCGCAGTCAACGAGACCGGCAGGACCTATCCCGCCAGGGTGACGGCGATCAACGCCCGCGTCGACGCGGTCGCCCAGACCGTCGAACTGGAGGCGCGCATCGACGGCCGCCCGGCGGAACTGCTCGCCGGCATGAGCGGCGTCGCCCGCTTCCCCTTCGCTCCTTGAGTGAACCGGCGGCACTGCCGCACCCGCAACTGCTGCTCGCCGTCGCCGCGCTCGAGGAACGTGCGCGGGCGGCCGACTCCGCCGCCGCACTGGCTTTCTCGATCGCCAACGACGCCTACCCGCTGCTCGGCTTCCGGCAGGCGCTGGTCTTCGATGCCGCCTGGTCGCTGCGGGCCGTCTCCGGCCTCGCCCTGCCCAGCGAGGATTCGCCCTATCTCGTCTGGCTGCGCCGCGCCGCTGCGTGGCTGGCGACGCTGCCTGCCGGCGACGGGCCGCTGTGGGTCGCCGCCGCCGACGCCGACCTGCCGGCCGAGATTGCCGATGGCTGGCAGGAGTGGTGGCCGGCCGGCCTGTGGCTCCTGCGCTTGGCCGACCGCCAGCGCGAGCCGGCCGCCGCCGTGGTGTTCCTGCTCGACGCCCCGCCCGACCCGGCAATCGCCGCGCAACTCGTCCGCCTGGCCGGCACCTGGGGCTACTGCTGGGGCGTTCTGGTGGGCGGCAAGCGGCGCTGGAACTGGCGGCCAAGCACCAGCGGCAGGCGCCTCGCGCTGGTTGCACTGGCGCTGCTCTGCCTGTTGCCGGTGCGCCAGAGCGCGCTGGCGCCGGCTGAGGTCATTCCCGAGGAGGCGCTGATCGTCGCCGCGCCGCTCGACGGCGTCATCCGCACGTTCCACGTCCGGCCGAACCAGCCGGTCCGCCAGGGCGAGGCGCTGTTCTCGCTCGACGACACGACGCTGAAGAGCCGCCTCGACGTCGCCGCCAAGGCGGTCGCCGCTGCCGACGCCGAGCTGCACGCAGCCAGCCAGCGCGCCTACGACAATGCCCCATCGCGCAACGAGATCGCCCTGCTTGCCGGGCGCGCCGCCGAGAAGCGCGCCGAACTCGCCGCCATCCGCGCCCAATTGGCGCGCGTCGACGTGCCCGCCCCGCGCGACGGCGTCGCCGTCTTCGCCGACGCCAACGACTGGCTGGGCAGGCCGGTGGCCACCGGCGAACGCATCCTCCTGCTTGCCGACCCGACGCAGCCGGCGCTGCAGATCAACCTGCCGGTCGCCGACGCCATTGCGCTCGAGGTCGGCGCGCCGGTCAAGCTGTACCTGACGACGCACCCGCTGTCGGCGATCGACGGCCACATCACCGAGACCAGCTACCAGGCGCACATCACCCCCGACGGGCTCGCCGCCTATCGCCTGCGCGCCGCGCTCGACGGCCGCCCCGACGAGGCCCGCCTCGGCCTGCGCGGCACGGCCAAGGTCTACGGCGGCTGGACACTGCTCTCGTACTACGTGCTGCGTCGCCCGCTGGCCGCGCTGCGCGAGTGGTCAGGCTGGTGAACGCCGCCGCGCCCTTGCCGCCGCTGCGCGAGGACCTGCGCCTCGCCGAAGCGGCCAGCGAGGCGGACGGTGCCCCGGCCTGGGTGATCGAGGACCCGGTCGTCAACCGCTTCTACCGCATCGGCTGGCTCGAGTTCGAATGCCTGCTGCGCTGGGGCGCGCCCGCCGCTGCGGTGGCCGCCGAGATCGCCGCCGCCACGCCGTTGCGGCCGGACGCCGCCGACGTCGAAGCGTTCGGCGAATTCCTCGCCCGCCACCAGTTGCTGCGCCCCGGCCCCGAGGCCAGTGCCCGCCTCGTTGCACAGGCCGGCGCCCGGCGCTGGACGAGCTGGCGCTGGTGGGTGCACCACTATCTGTTCTTCCGCATCCCGCTGCTCCGGCCGCAACGCCTGTTCGCGGCGGTGACGCCGCACCTCGACCTGCTCTTCCGCCCGGCAACGGCGTGGACCGTACTGGTGCTGAGTCTTCTCGGCCTCGGACTGGTCTTCCGGCAGTGGGACGTCTTCGCCCGCTCGGTCGTCGATTCGCTGTCGCCCACCGGGCTGCTCGGCTTCGCCGGCGCGCTGCTCATCGCCAAGACGCTGCACGAACTCGGCCACGCGCTGGTCGCCACGCGCTTCGGGGTGCGCGTCGCGCACATGGGCATCGCCTTCGTCGTCCTCTGGCCGATGCTGTACACCGATACCGGCGAATCGTGGAAGCTCAAGTCGCGCTACCGGCGCCTCGCCGTATCGTCGGCCGGCATCGTCACCGAGCTGGGGTTGGCCGGCCTCGCCACCCTCGGCTGGGCGCTCAGCGACCCCGGCGCCCTGAAGACCGCCTGCCTCTACCTGGCGACGACCAGCTGGTTCCTGACCCTGGCGCTGAACATCAGCCCGTTCATGCGCTTCGACGGTTACTTCATCGTCTCCGACCTGCTCGATTTCCCCAACCTGCACGAGCGCTCGTCGGCACTCGCCCGCAGCGCACTGCGCCGCACCGTGCTCGGCCTCGCCGACCCCTGGCCGGAGGATTTTCCGGCCGCCCGGCGTCGCCAGCTCGTCGCCTTCGCCTTCGCCACCTGGCTCTACCGGCTGGTGATCTTCGTCGGCATCGCCATCGCCGTCTATCTGTTCTTTTTCAAGGCGCTCGGCATCCTCCTCTTCGCGGTCGAAATCGCCTGGTTCATCGCCCTGCCCGTCTGGCGCGAACTGCGCATCTGGTACAAGCGCCGCGCCCAGGTACCGACCGGTCGGCGGCGCCGGCTGGCTCTGCTGGCACTCGCCGCCCTGCTGCTGCTCGCGATCCCCTGGAAGAGCGAGGTGCGCGGCCATGGCCTCGCCCATGCCACACGCCAGCAGGCGGTGTTCAGCCCGTA
>JAGFNJ010000085.1 GCA_017592775.1 Candidatus Accumulibacter conexus
ACGCTGTCGCCTCGCTGCACCGACCAGGCGAGCAGATGCCCCAGATGCTCCGCCGCCGGACCGAGCATTTCGGCACCCAGCAGGCGACCACTGCGCCGCTCGGCGTAGAGATGCAGGGCCCCCCGATTCTTCAGCATGACGCGGCTGCGCCCTTGATCCTGGAACGAGACCGCACCGACGGCAAAGTCCACCCCCGAGCGCAGCAACTGCGCGTGGCTCCGCCCGGCGAGCATGATCTGCGGATCGGAGAACACCACCGACAGCGGGGCGCGACGCGGGCGCACGCGCACGTCGGGGAAGCGGCCGGCATTGTCACCGGCGATGCGGCCCTCGTCCGCCGCCTCGTGCAGGATCTCCCGCTCATGCGTCGCGTCGCCGGCGATGAAGACGTGGCTGTCGGCGATCTGGCCGGTACTGGGATCGAAGAGGGGCACGCCGCGCGTGTCCAGCGGCAGGCCGCCATGCTGCAAGTCCAGTGCGTGCAGATTCGGACTGCGGCCGCTCGCCGCCAGTATCCACTCGTAGCGCTGCTCAGCGCCCGGATCGTCGTCACCGACGCGAACGGCGACCTCGTTGCCGACACGCCGCAGGTGCAAGTCGGACGCACCCAGGCGCAGCGGCAGTTCCTGCGCGAAGAGCTTGCGCGCCTCGGCCTGCAGGACGGGGTCGGTGAGCGGACCGACGCGCTCGCTGCGACCGTAGAGACCGACGCGCACGCCCAATCGATGCAGGGCCTGCGCCAACTCCAGGGCAATCACCCCGGTACCGAGCACGGCGACCGACTGCGGCAGCGATTGCCAGGCAAAGACGTCGTCGTTGACGATCAGCCGGTCGCCGGCGGCCTCGCGCCAATTTGCCGGCACGTTCGGGTGCGAGCCGGTGGCGATGACGATACGCCCCGCCGTGACGCGCGTGTGCTCGCCCACCTGCAGCGTGTGGCGGTCAAGAAAACGGGCGTGGCCGCGCAGGCGATGCTCGGCCGGCCAATGTTCCACCGCCTCGGTGACGAAGCCGACAAAGCGGTCGCGTTCGTCACGAACGCGCTGCATGACGGCGGCGCCATCGATGCGCAGCGAATCGACGACGACGCCGAAGGCATCGGCGTGCCTTGCCGCATGTGCCGCCTCGGCGGCGGCAATCAGCAGTTTGCTGGGCATGCAACCGACCCGTGCGCAGGTCGTCCCGTACGGCCCTCCCTCGATCACCACGACGCTGCGGGTGTGCGCCAGAGCGGCGCGGTAGGCGGACATTCCGGCAGTGCCGGCGCCGATGATGGCAACATCAACTTCCAGCGTGTTCATGGACAAGCCCCTTTTCTCGAATGATTCCCTGCCGATGCCGGCGACAAGCGGTCAGCGGCACGTTACAAGTCCAGCACCAGGCCCGCCGCATTGCCGGCACCCGCCGCCGGCACCGAGCAGCAAATGAGAATCTCGTCGGTCCCCAGGGCAACCGCCGGCGGCGACGTGTAGCTGACCTGGCCTGCCAGCAACCGGGTCTTGCAGGTGCCGCACGAGCCGCCCCGGCAACTGAACTCCGGCGTCAGCCCGCGCGCCTCCGCCAGCTCGAGCAGGCTGCCTCCACCCGGTTGCCAGCGGGCCTCCTTGGCCGACCGCGCAAACACGACCGCGACGGAAGTTTCGGCCACCGGCAAGGTGGGCCGGGGGCTTTCCGTGACTGCTTCCGTCACCCGTCGGCGCAGCGACGAGGGGCCAAACTGCTCGACGTGGATTCGCTCGTCGGCAATCTGCATCGCCCGCAAGCCATCGTACAGGTCCTGGGCGAACGCCGCCGGACCGCAGAGGTAGAAATCAAAATCGTCAAAGGGCAGGATGGCCTTCAGCAAGGGCAGGTCGATGCGACCGTGAACGTCATGGTCGCTGCCGAGAACGGCAGCCGCTTCGGGCTGGCTGAGAATGCGCACTGCGTCGACCGCACCATCGGCACGCTCGACCAGTCCCTGCAGCTCACCGTCGAAGGCCCGCTCGGCCAGGGTGCGCGACGCATGCACGAAGAATGTCCGGCGTACGCGGCGGGCACGCACGCCTTCGTACACCACCTCGCGCAGCATGGCGAGCATGGGGGTGATTCCCACCCCTGCCGAGAGGAGGACGAGCGGGCGGCGTTCATGCGCATCCACGACGAAATTGCCCAGCGGCGCACGCGCCTCGATTTCACCGCCGACGGCGATGTGCTCATGGAGGAACCGCGAAATCCGTCCTTCGCGTTTGACGCTGATGCGGTAGTAGCCATCCGACGGCGCCACCGACAGGGTGTAGGTGCGAATGACCGGCGCGGCTCCCGGAGCGACGGCCAGCCGGATGGGCAGGTGCTGCCCGGCCCTGAAGAGCGGCAATCCGGCGCCGTCGGCGGCTTCGAGATGGAAGGACTTGATGGTCGAGCTTTCGTTGGTGATGCCTGCAACGCGAAAACGCCGCCACTGGTTGCGCAGCGCTTGTGCCTGCTGGCGGGCCAGAGCCTCTTCCCACGATCCGGTCATCAAGGAGTTGGGCGAGATTTCCTCAAGCCGCCAGCGCAGTTTCAGTACGCGGCGACGGCGCACCGCCTTGTCGACATGCAGACGCCAGAGCCGCTCGGCCCCCTGGAAACTGCCCACTTCGTCACCGGCAAGGACGAGTTCGGTACGACCGGCAAGCTGCAACAGATCGCCAGTGGCGAAGTCGATGAAGAGCAGGCCTGCCCGCGGATTGAGCTGCAGATTGCCGAGCGTGTTGAAATGCAGGTTGCCGGCGAAATCGGGGATGGTCAGCACATCAGCGTCGACACGGACGAAGCCGGGCTTGCCACCGCGATGCGAGGCGTCTACCTGCCGCCTGCCTGCATCCCCTTCCGGATCGACATAGCTGGCGACGAAAAAGGTATCGGCAGCCCGGATCATGGCACGGGCCTCGGCGTCGAGTGTCGACAGGACTTCGCTGCGACCACTGAAAGGCTCGGCGGGATCACCGGCAAAGCTGAAGTTCCTTGCCTGGATGTATTGTGGGCAGTTGCCGAAGGCATGCTCGACCTGCAGCGTCAGCCGACGGTCGTCGCGTGCGACCACCCTGCCATTGACGCGATTGCGGCGGCGCGTCTGCAGCTCGATGCCGAGCACGCCGATGCCGTCGCCCGGCCGCAACGCGTCGCCTGCGGGATCCCCCTGGCCGGGCAGGGCGTTGATCTGCAGGTGCCGAGCATCGGGTGACTGCGCCAGGCCGGCGCGCGCCTCGACGAGCGTCGCCCAGGGATCGCCCGCCGGGTCGACGGCGGCGATCACCAGGAACGGTAGCTGCCGGTAGAAGGTGCGATGCTGCTCCGGCATGAAGTCGCGGATGACCTGGCGACCAAAGACCTCCATGCGTTCGGCAACACCGACACTCTGTTGCAGCGCGCGCTCGCCGCGGTGCCAGGGGGAAGCGGTTGCAGCGCTCATGCTTGCCAGCTCCCGGTGCCGGTGATCACGCCGCCAGTCCGACGGCGGTCTTCTGCATGCCGACAAAGCCGGGCATGCCCTCGATTCTCGCCAGCCAGTCGCGCACCTTCGGGTAGGCGCCCAGGGACACGTTACCCTCGGGCGCATGCGCGAGGTAGGTGTAGGCAGCCACATCGGCGATGCTCATCCCGTCACCGACGAGGAAGGCGTGCCGCGACAGCTCGCTCTCGATGACGGCGAGGACGGCGTGCGCAAGGGCAATCGCTGCGTCCGCATCCTTCTTCGCTCCGAAGACCGTCACCAGACGCGCCACCGCCGGCCCGAAGGCAATCTGACCGGCAGCCACCGACAGCCACCTTTGCACCGCGGCTTCGCCGACGGCGTCGCTCGGCAGCCAGTGTTCACCTCCGTACTGACGTGCCAGATAGACGAGAATCGCGTTGGAATCGGCAACGATCGTTCCGTTGTCGTCGATCACGGGGACCTGGCCGAACGGGTTCAGGGCCAGGAACTCGGCCTCCTTGTGCGCTCCCTGCATCAGGTCGACGTCGACGAGTTGCGTCGGCAGATCGAGCAGTGACAGCATCAGTTGGGCGCGATGGGCGTGGCCGGACAAGGGGTGACGATAGAGTTTGATGGGGGTGGCGGGTGTGGCCGACATGATGATTCTCCAGAGAGTGGCGGACGAGGTGACGACGCGGGGCAGTTGCCGGGAGGCCAATGCGAGCGCCAGTCGCAGGTAGACATGGTCGGCGCGAAATCGTCTGAGGGGAATCGTCGTGCGACGCAAATCACCATTCCAGTTTCTGCAATGATCCGGCAAGCCGTGTACGCCTCGGCCCTTGGCGCGGTCGTCCCGAGCTGCGCGCCGGGCATGCGCCAGGCGGGGAGTGGCTGCCGCATGCCCCTGCTGCTCGCCGGCGCACTGGCACAGCCCGCCATCGCCGAGCGCATCCGCCCTACTCCTCGCAAGCGTCGAGTCCTGACATCCCTGATGGAATTGCGCATTCAAACCGCATGGCATGGATACTCGATCGCTACCCCTGTCGGGAAACGCCGGCTTCCCAGCGGCGCCTCACAAGAGGCGCGCAGACTGCCCCTGCGCCGCGAGCAGCGCAACCGCCTTCCTGTCGAAGGACATGAAGGTTTCTCCGCCAAGCCACTTCCCTTCGTGGGCAATGACGCCATCAGCAAAATCGCCACCTGCTTCGAGCACCGACAGGCCCGCTTCCACGGCTGGCCGGTTCGCCTGCACGCTTGCCGTAGCCAGCAAGGCGTGAATTGCGGCGGCGACATCGGCCGGCTGGAAGCCATAGACCCGGCGCAGCACCCACGCGAACTCGCACAAACACGGCAACGCGACGGCGATCAATTCGGCGTCGGTCAACAGCCTGGCGGCAATGCCCGCTTGCTCCGGATCGTCGCACACGACCGCGCGAACCAGGATGTTCGTATCGACAGTGACCCTCATTCCTTGCCCGCCCAGCCTTGCGCTGCCGCCTCGTTGATCTCGTCGATGGTGGCGACTTTCCGCGTCCGACCCGCGAGCAATCCGACGAAGCCGTCGATCGTTGCGGCAGGCCGGGCCGCCTTGAGAAGACCTCGACCATCCGGCAGCAAGTCCAGTTCGATCTTGTCTCCCGGCTTGATGCCAAGGTGTTGCAGCACCTCTTTCCGGAAGGTCACCTGCCCCCGTGCGGTAACAGTCAGCGTGGTCATGGTACACCCTCTTGGGTTCTCGATGCCGCAATGATAAGGCAAGTCCGCATTACCACCAGCCGACGTCGCGAGATGGCAGCCAGCAGCCAGCCGGGCCTTCGGCCTTCTCCCTGCCAGAGACGCCGAAGTCATGGCCGATGAAGCACCCGAGATCCGGTATCTCCCACTTCACCGTCACCGATCGCAAGACCGACTACCTGCCGCCGCCATCACTTGACGATTGGCTGTGAACCAGGATGACCTGGCGCGATTCATCGTCGAGACGGTCGATCAGCTGGACCTGTCGAACTGGTCGCGCCGGAATCCTGGCCGAGGATCGGAAGCGTACGATCCGGCGACCCTGCTGGCGATTGTGGTCCATGGCTACACCACGGGTATTTTCTCCAGCCGGAAGCTGGACCGGGCAACCTACGATTCAATGGCCGTCCGCCATCTTGCCGCTGGCAGCCATTCCGATCGCGACAGCCTGGCGACGGTCCGCCAGCGCGTTCCTGACGAACTGAGCGTCAAGGCCGGTGGCTGGTGGCGGCTGCGAACAGGCGCACAACGCCCAGGCCGGGGTTGATGCGACGAGAGCCACATCGCCGGACATCGACGAATCCCGCGCCATCGCACGATCGATGCGCATCACCCCCGCCGGGCCGCTTCGATCGCAGCGATGTCGATCTTTCCCATCTGCATCATCGCCGCGAAAGCGCGCTTGGCTGCTGCCCGATCAGGATCGGCAATCGCAGCGGTAAGGGCGCGCGGGGTGATCTGCCACGACAGGCCCCACTTGTCCTTGCACCAGCCGCAGGCGCTTTCCTGGCCGCCGTTGCTCACAATCGCGTTCCACAAGCGGTCGGTTTCGGCCTGGTCGTCGGTCGCCACCTGGAACGAGAACGCCTCGCTGTGCTTGAACTCCGGCCCCCCGTTCAGGCCAAGACAAGGGATGCCCATCACGGTGAACTCGACCACCAGGACGTCGCCCTCCTGCCCGGAGGGATAGTCATCGGGCGCCCGATGGATCGTTCCCACCGCGCTGTCCGGAAACGTCTTGGCGTAGAAATGTGCGGCTTCGACTGCGCTGCCGTCGAACCAGAGGCAAATCGTGTTCCTGCTGAGCATTTTGCTTCTCCTATGGGTGAGGTAGCCGGCGGACGCCGGCGCCGTCGGTGGTGGTTCCCGGCCGACGCCGGCACTGCAAGCGCAGACAGCAGCCCGCAGCGGCTCACTCCGCGCCAGGGTCGATCCTTTCAGCTTGGGTGCCGATTTCAGCAGAAAGCGAGTTTTTCAACAGCATCAGTCTGATCCGGCCGGTGATGCTTGGCGTCGGCGGTTTCCCATTGAGCTGGCCGCTCCAGGACCACAAGCGGTCACTGAGTTTTCGTGGTTGGCTGACGGCAAACGACCCAG
>JAGFNJ010000086.1 GCA_017592775.1 Candidatus Accumulibacter conexus
ATCTCGACGCCAAGGATTTGCCGGAAGAAAGCCGGTTTCGCCGGCTGAGCACCCACAGCAAGCAATTGCTCGACACGCTCAAGATGATCGCCTACCGTGCCGAAACGGCGATGGCCAACGTCCTGGCGCCGCTTCTTGCCCGCCCGGACGAGGCCCGGAGCTTGCTACGCGCGATCTACACGACCGAAGCCGACTTGCTGCCCGACCCGCAGGCCGGCACCCTGACCGTTCGCCTCCACCATCTGGCCAATGGCGTCTCGGACCGCGCCGTCCGCACACTCTGTGACGAGTTGAACGCGACCGAGACCGTCTTCCCACGCTCCAACCTCCGCTTGATCCTGCAACTCGGTACTTCGCAAAATCCGTGAGATCAGGTTGTCTGGGCCTGCTGTCGATGCCCGAGCGCGCCGACGCGCTCGACCGCGTGCGCCTCGGCGACGTCGGCATCGTCATCGTCTCGCCCGAACAACTGCGCAACCCGATGCTGCGCAGGGTGCTGGCGCAAAGGGAGATCGGCGCCTGGATTCTTGACGAGGCGCACTGTCTGTCGAAGTGGGGCCACGACTTTCGGCCGGACTATCGTTACGTCGGGCGCTTCATCCGCGAGAGGGCCGGCGATGATCGTGTGCCACCGGTGATGTGCCTGACGGCAACCGCCAAGCCCGACGTCGTTGCCGACATCGTCGCCCATTTCGCCGACAGGGTCGGTATCGATCTACGCTGTTTCGATGGCGGCGCCAGCCGCGACAACCTCGACTTCGCGGTGCAGCCGACGACGCCGGCCGAGAAACTGACGCACATCCATGAGCTGCTGGCTGCCGAGTTGTCGCAGGACGGTCACGGCGGTGGCATCGTCTATTGCGCGACCCGCGGCAACAGCGAGGAGGTGGCGGCCTTTCTGCGGCAGAAGGGGATGGCGGCGGCGCATTTCCATGCCAGGCTGCCGCCCGAGAGCAGGAAGAATGTCCAGGAAGCGTTCATTCGTGGTGATCTGCGGGTGATTGCCGCGACCAACGCCTTCGGCATGGGAATCGACAAGCCGGACGTGCGGCTGGTGGTGCACGCCGACATTCCGGGGTCGCTCGAGAACTATCTGCAGGAGGCGGGCCGCGCCGGCCGCGATCAGCAGGCGGCGCGCTGCGTGCTCCTCTATACGGCCGACGATGTCGAGCGCCAGTTCGGCATGTCGGCGCGCTCGCGGCTGAGCCGTCGGGAAATCCAGGCGATCCTGCGCTCGTTGCGCCAGCTCGATCGCCGCAAGCGCAGTGATGGCGAAGTCATTGCCACTGCGGGCGAGATCCTGGCCGAGGAGGACGAGGGAGAATTCGAGCGTGATGCGACGACCGACGACACACGCGTCCGCACCGCGGTCTGCTGGCTCGAGGAAGCCCACCTGTTGACGCGCGAGGAGAACCAGGTGCAGGTCTTCCCGTCGTCGCTGCGCGTGGCTTCCGTCGACCAGGCGCGGCAACGGCTGGCGCGCGCCAGCTTGCAGGGCGAGTACCAGCGGCAGTTGCTGGCGCTGGTCGAGGCGCTGATCGGTGCGCCGCCGGACGAAGGCTTGTCGACCGACGAACTGATGGCTGTCAGTGGCCTCGGCTCGGAGCGGCTGCGGGCCGCCCTGCATGATCTCGAGCGGCTGGGAATCGCCAGCAACGACACGGCGCTGACCGCGTACCTGCAGGTCGGCGTCGAGAATGCATCGGCGCAGCGACTCGCCACCGCGACGCAGCTCGAGAAGGCGCTGATCGATCTGCTGCGCGAACAGGCACCCGACCTGGCGCGCGGCGAGTCGTCGCTGCTCCACCTGCGGCGACTGAGCCAGCGCCTGCAGGACGATGGCCTCCGACAGGCGCTGCCGGCGCGGCTGCGGCAATTGTTGAACAGCCTTGCCGCTGACGGCCGCGGCGACGAGGGCGGCATCGGCAGTCTCGGCATGCGGCGACTGGATGCCGAGACGGTGGCGATCGTCCTCCAGCGCGATTGGTCGGCGCTGGCGCGAACGGCCGAGTTGCGGCGCGCCGCCGCGACACGCCTTCTCCAACATCTGCTGGGCTGTCTGCCCGCAGGCGCGCGGGGTGCCGACCTGCTGGCGGAGACGACGCTCGGCAGGCTGCTGGCAGCCATCGAAGGCGACCTGCTGCTCAAGTCGGAGGTCAGGGAATGCGGGCGCCTGCTCGACCGGGCGCTGCTCTGGCTGCACGAGCAGGAGGTGATCCGCCTCAACAAGGGGCTGGCGGTCTTTCGGCCGGCAATGACCATCCGCCTGGATGCGGACTGGAGGCGACAGTTCCGGCAGCCGGACTTCGCGCCGCTGCAGTTGCACTACGCAGAGCAGGTACTGCAGATTCACGTCATGGCAGAATACGTGCAGCGTGGCCTGCAGGCGATGGCCGATGCGCTGCAACTGACGCTCGACTATTTTCGCCTGCCGCGGGCGGACTTCATGCAGCGCTGGCTGCCGCAGCGGCAGCAGGAGGTGGCGCGGCAGACAACGCCGCAGTCCTGGCGCGAGATCGTCGAGGCTCTGGCCAATCCGGTGCAGCAGGCGATCGTCGCCGACGATCGCGAGACCGGCAATGTGCTCGTTCTCGCGGGCCCTGGTTCGGGCAAGACCCGCGTCCTCGTCCATCGCATCGCCTACCTGCTGCGGGTGCGGCGCGAGAACCCGCGCGGCATCTTGGCGCTGGCCTACAATCGTCATGCCGCAGCGCAGATTCGCCAACGGCTCGCGGCGCTGGTTGGCGACGACGGGCGAGCGGTCAATGTGCTGACCTGTGATGCCCTGGCGATGCGGCTGGTTGGCGCCAGCTTCGCCGGGCGCGACCAGTTGCTCGCCGACGGCGGCTTCGAGGCCGCTTTGCAGAGCGTCCGGCAGCACGCCGTGGCTCTGCTGCGCGGCGACGAACTGCCGCCCGAGGAGGCTGACGAGCAGCGCGAGCGGCTGCTGCGCGGCCTGCGCTGGATTCTGGTGGACGAATATCAGGACATCGGTCCGCAGCAGTATGAGCTGATCGCCGCGCTGGCGGGGCGCAACAAGGCGGCGGCGGATTCGCGGCTCAACCTCTTCGCCGTCGGTGACGATGATCAGAACATCTACGCCTTCAGCGGCGCTTCGGTCGAGTTCATCCGCCGCTTCGAAGCCGACTATGGCGCAAGGGCGGTGCATCTGGTCGATAACTACCGCTCGACGGCGCACCTGATCGACATCGCCAACCGACTGATCACGCCGGCGGCGCAGCGCATGAAGGCCGGGCACCCGATCCGCATCGATCGAGCGCGCCGCCAGCAGCCGCCGGGCGGCGAGTGGCAGAGCATCGATGCCGTGGCGCAGGGCCGCGTCCAGATCCTGCCGGCGGGGCCGGACGCCCGCACGCAGGCGCTGGCCGTGGTCGGCGAACTGCAGCGACTGGCCTGCCTGACTGCCTCGTGGGACTGGGCGCGCTGTGCGGTGATCGCACGCGAGTGGCAATGGCTGGAACCGGTTCGCAGTTGCTGCGAGCAGCAGGGCGTGCGTGTCCAGATGGCGCGCGAGGAGGGGCTGCGTTTCTGGCGGCAGCGGCAGACGCAGCAATTGCTCGACTGGCTGCACGAGGATGCCGATTCCCTTGTCAGCGGGCGTGCGATCGCCGGCTGGATTGCCGGACAGGCGTCGGCATCCGCCTGGGCGATGCTCGATGAAGCGGTCGCCGAATATCGCGGCGAGACGGGTGACGCCGAGCTGCCGCGACAGCACTTCGTCGAATGGCTGGTCGACTGGGGCCGCGAAGCCCGGCGTCGGCAGAGCGGCTTGCTGTTGCTGACGGCGCACCGGGCGAAGGGCCTCGAGTTCGACCACGTCGCAGTCCTCGACGGCGGCTGGGGGCAGGGCAGCCGGGACGACGGCGACGCAGATGCCGAACGGCGCCTGTACTACGTGGCGATGACTCGTGCCCGGCAGACACTGCTGCTGGCGCAGCTCGATCGGCGTCCGGGACTGGTCGACGAACTGCCCGACTCCGCCGCCCTGCTGCGCCGCCTGCCGGTGGCCCTGCCACCACCGCCGGCCGAGCTGTCGTGGCGGTACCAGCAGCTTCACCCGGGTGAGGTGGACATCGGCCTTGCTGGCCGCCATGCGGCGGGCCATCCAATGCAGCGGGCAATCGCCGCGCTGCAGCCGGGAGACTCGCTGCGCCTGCAGCATGACGGCCGGCGCTGGCTGCTGCTCGACGCGCGGGACCGGCTGGTCGGCCGGCTCGCCGCCAGCTACGCGCCGCCAGCCGCGATGAGCTGCGTTGCCGCGCGCGCCGCGGCGATCCTCGTCCGCTTCCGGACCGACGACCATTCGACCGAGCACCAGCATCTGATCCGCTGCGAACGCTGGGAGGTCGTCGTGCCTGAACTGGTGTTCGCGCCGGCGAGCCGGCAGGCATAGGGCGGCCGCATTTCACGGACGAGAATCGTCTTTCGCATTGCGGAAGGCGCAGGCTAAACGGCTGTTTCGCCTTGGCAAAAAATATATCTTATGTCTTATATAAGACTGTTGCCGGCGTGGCAAAAGATCTCTATACTTCTCCCCATTGGTGGCCGCGGTTTGCTTGGGGAGCAGTTCCCCAGCCAAGCCGTTGGCTTCGCCATAGCCCCCTCTGCATTTGCCAATTTTTCGTGAGGTCAATCATGAGCACTAGAGAGCAACAGATCGCCGAACTTGAGAAAGACTGGGCCGAGAACCCGCGCTGGAAGGGAATCAAGCGCGGCTATTCGGCGGCTGACGTCGTCCGCCTGCG
The DNA here is from genome assembly GCA_017592775.1 of Candidatus Accumulibacter conexus. Taxonomy (GTDB): domain Bacteria; phylum Pseudomonadota; class Gammaproteobacteria; order Burkholderiales; family Rhodocyclaceae; genus Accumulibacter; species Accumulibacter conexus. The sequence continues at coordinate 4,767 of JAGFNJ010000086.1, forward strand.
CGGCTCGTTCCCGATCGAGTACACGGTCGCCCGGCGCGGCGCCGAGAAGCTCTGGAAACTGGTCAACAGCGAACCCTACGTGAACTGCCTCGGCGCACTGACCGGTGGTCAGGCGATGCAGCAGGTCAAGGCTGGCGTCAAGGCAATCTACCTGTCGGGCTGGCAGGTCGCCGCCGACAACAACTCCTACGCCGCGATGTATCCCGACCAGTCGCTGTATCCGGTCGATTCGGTTCCGAAGGTCGTCGAGCGCATCAACAACTCGTTCCGCCGCGCCGACGAAATCCAGTTCTCCAAGGATGTGAACGCGGGCGACAAGGGCTACATCGACTACTTCGCACCGATCGTCGCTGACGCCGAGGCCGGTTTCGGCGGCGTGCTGAACGCCTTCGAACTGATGAAGGCGATGATCCGTGCCGGTGCTGCCGGTGTGCACTGGGAGGACCAACTCGCGTCGGTCAAGAAATGCGGCCACATGGGCGGCAAGGTGCTGGTGCCGACGCAGGAAGCCGTACAGAAGCTGATCGCCGCCCGTTTCGCTGCCGACGTCTGCGGTGTGCCGACGCTGGTGATCGCCCGTACCGACGCCGAGGCAGCCGACCTGCTGACTTCCGACTGCGACGACAACGACAAGCCATTCGTGACCGGCGAGCGCACCTCGGAAGGTTTCTACAAGACCCGCAAGGGTCTGCAGCAGGCGATCTCGCGTGCCGTTGCCTACGCCGAGTATGCCGACCTCGTCTGGTGCGAGACCGGCACGCCGGACCTCGAGTTCGCCCGCCAGTTCGCCGAGGCGGTGCGCGGCAAGCACCCGGGCAAGATGCTGGCCTACAACTGCTCGCCGTCGTTCAACTGGAAGAAGAACCTCGACGACGCGACGATTGCCAAGTTCCAGCGGGAACTCGGCGCCATGGGTTACAAGTACCAGTTCATCACCCTCGCCGGCATCCACAACATGTGGTACCACATGTTCGACCTGGCGCAGGACTATGTCGCACGCGGCATGACGGCCTACGTCGAGAAGGTGCAGGAACCCGAATTCGCCGCACGTGACCGCGGTTACACCTTCGTCTCGCACCAGCAGGAAGTCGGTACCGGATACTTCGACGAGGTGACGACGGTCATCCAGGGTGGCAGTTCGTCGGTCACCGCGCTCACCGGTTCGACCGAGGAAGAGCAGTTCCACTAGGTCGCCGGCGAGGTGTGCAACGGTCGGGTGCTCGCACCCGACCGTTGGGCGCCGGGCAGAGCGATGGCCGAAGCCGCGCCCCAGGCGCGGCTTTTTCTTTTCGTGCGCCCAGCATGGGCGCACTCTTGCGGGTGCAAGTCCCGCCGTAAGTTGATCACAGCGAACGAAGCGAAGCGCAACTGCCTGAGGGCGACCGACGGTGGGAAGGAAGCGTGGAGCGAAACTGCGAGCCGATGAACAAGAACCGGATAGAAGGCGCTGCCGAGCAGGGCGAGCGGGCCAGAGACCGCGAAGCTCTCGTGATCAAGGCGAAGTGGCGTAGATT
>JAGFNJ010000087.1 GCA_017592775.1 Candidatus Accumulibacter conexus
CCTGGCGACACACCTCTTTGACGATCGCGTAGATCGCCCGATCGGAGAGCGGACGGCCAGCGCCGGTTAGGTCCATCAGCAGCGGTTCATCCGTGCCGCTGGGGGGCAGGGCAGGGCGGCCGGTACTCTCCCGATACGACTTGATCGCTTCCAGAGCGTCCGCGGGCAGCGGGACTACGCCCTCGACGCTTCCCTTGCCGAGCACCTCAAGCCACCATTGGCCGCGTTTGAAACGAAGATCAGACGTGCGTGCCCTGGCCATTTCGAAGCGCCGCAGGCCGGTCAGATAGAGGAAGGAAAAAAGGAACCGGGTGCGGTGGTAGTGTGCCGCCTCCCGCGCAGTCTCCTTGGGCATCGCCTCGATGCACTCCGTCAGCGCCGCCCAGGCTGCCGCGTCGAAGTAACGTTCCTGTCCTTGCCGCTGGCCTTTCCGGGTACGCTTTGCTGCCGCCCGCAACAGATTGGCGTGGACATAGCCGATGGCTGCCAGGTGCTCGAAGAGACCAAAGAGAATCGTCGTGGTCTGCTTTACGGCCGACGCTGACAATCCCGAGACGAAAGGACGCCAGGTGGGATTTGCCGAACCATCGGGCAGCCGGCGCGTCACCCGTCGCACTTGCCGACACAAGGGGTTCGGCGAACCGTCAGGCAGCGTCCGCGGCTCGGTCTGCTGGCACCACAAATCCACCGGCTGCGGGTCGCTCAGGAAAGCCTTGTAGGCCAGCACGTCCTCGACCATCAGCCCGGGCAGATCCTTGCCGTGCCAAGTGGCCCAGAGCATCAACCGCTCGGCCTCCCGGCGATAGCTGTCAAGCGTGTGGCGGTTATCCGTGTACTTTGCCAGCCAGGTGGCGACCGCTTCATGATCGGTACTGGCTGCCGTCAGCCGCGGCCCGGAAAGTGCTTGGTTCCGGGCAGGCTCGACGGGGAAGGGCAGGGGGGTCGGCAAGGTCACTGTTGTCCCCCTCCCTTCTCAATCAGGATCGCCGCTTTGGCCAGCAGCCGGGAGTGTGGATATTGCCGGTAAACCTCAGCGACCAGAGCGGCATGGCGATCGGCGTCGAACGGTGATTCCAGTTGTTGCTGCAGGATCCGGTGCAGCAAGGCGCTAGCGTGTTTCGAGTAGGTCACGAGGCGCATGCCCTTCACCAGTCCGCTTTCGGCTTCGACGAGGACCAGCGACAGAGCCTGGTGGGTACCCGGGACGTGCGGCAGGAGTTCACGGTCTTCCGGTGTCACCAGATGGAGGGTGAAAGCCTGGTCGGACCAGTCCATCAGATGCTCGATCTTGAACAGGATGAACAACACCGCCTGTCGGAGGTAGAAGCCGACATGCACCTGACCCCGGACGAAAGCAGCGATGTCCCGCTCGCTCAGTTTGCCCAGGCACAGTTGCAGCATGTGGTGGCCCCCGAAGTAGCGGTATTCGAAGCGCCCATCGGGCCAGTTGGCAATGCCCTCCATAAAGGGCTGATCGAGTGCCAGTACCCAGGGCTTTGCAGACTCCTGCACGCACAACCTCCTCTTCGTGAAACAAACCGGCCCGTGGAACATTTGACCGAAATTCAGCGCCACACCTATCTATCTGTTTTATAGACGGTTCCAGACAGTTCCTGGAAGTTGTTCCACGGCGCCGCCGGCCTCGCTGCAGGCGATTTTGGCCAACCGCTGGTGGATGCCGTCTGACGTAGTCATTATAGAAATAATGACTAAACATAGCAATATTACGTCCGGTGTGCAACGGTGAACGTCCGTTACCCAATGGTATCTTCAACATCGCCGGGTTGCCTCCGCAAGCGTGCCGCGGCAGCGAACAGGTGCCAACGCACGAAGGGCAAGAAAGCGACCACGCCTATCAGGTATTTGTCGAACCGAGCGATACAAACAATTATTGTTTGTGAAGCGTTAGAGCGCATACTACAATCAGGCTGTTATACGATGAGATCACTTATGCAAAATATGACACTAGAGCAGTTCCGCGCCACGGTTGAATCCGGCGGAATCCTGTCAGTTGTCCTCAAGGCACAGGGCGCGGCCTTCGCCATCCAGGCAGAAACTCAGCGCGGCGATGCGGTGCTGGTCGATACGCGCAGGAAATTGCCGCGCCTGTTCGGTGATCCGCGCAAGGCGCTGGCCCTGCTGAGCGAGATGGGCATCAAAAAGGCGGCTGTCGATACCGAAGCTTGGCGACCAGAGCAGGCCGATTCCTTGCATCCGCCCCGGCCAGACAAGTCGGTGAAGCTGAAAGCCGCGCACGAAGCTGCTGAGCTCAAGCGCGTCCTCGACGAACGGATAGCGATGGCCGACGCGCAAGGGGCCATCTGGCATGAAGCTGAGGACGTCTTTGACGAATTGGTAGCGGCTCATGCGGGTTAGGTTGCTCGACCAGGCCAAGAACGACTTGGTGGCGCTTGGGCAATACTATCGGGACGTTGGCGGTGATGTGCTGGCGCGCAAGATGGTGGCACGGATCAAGACGCCAGTGCTGTCGCTCAAGGACAATCCAGACATTGCTCCATCGTATGAACTCGCGCCAGGCATTCGCCGCTTGGTTGTCGCGAAAGGCGCGTTCCTGGTGTTCTACCGCGTGCGTGTCGATGTCGAAGTACTGCACATTCGGCGCGCCGCGCGGGATTCGGCAACAGGAGATGAGTTGGGGCAGATCGCCACCAAGGAATAAAACGTCCTGTTTAAACCGCTATACGTCTTTTATTTGACGCTATACTTCCGTCAGACTATCCTCGGTGAGGAACCGGGCAAGTACCGCTGCCCGAGCGTTGGGCACTGCTATTCAAGGAGACGGGATATGGATACGCCGCAAGCACAGATCATCGAGCAGGAAATTCACGACCTCAGTGGCTTGCTGTGCGATCTGTACCGTCGCGTTGCCGAGAATGCCCCGGAGCGTGCTGGCGAGATCGCCGGGGCGCTACAGGCCAACGCCCGGCAGTTTGCCGAGATCCCCAGTGGCACGCACTAGCGCAGTCGAGTACGAGCGGGTCGCCGAGGCCTGCTCCAGTCTCTTTCTCGAAGGCAAGAGTCCCTCGTTCGAATCGGTCTACGAGCTGATTGGCCGCAAGGGTGGCGCCAAGGTCGTCCAGGGGATGATCGCCGACTGGCGCAAGGAGATGGCCAACCGTTTCATGGCCGGCCGTACCAACCCCGATCTCCCGGAAGAGTTGATCACTGAGAGCGACAAGGTCCTCACCGTCGTCTGGCACCTGGCGCTGGAAAAGTCCGATGCCGCGTACGCCGATGAACGAAGCAGACTCGGCCAGGCTCGCGTCGACATGGCTGCAGCGGTGACGCAAGCCCAGGAACGCGCTGCCGAGTTCGAGCGCGAAGCCCTTTCCTTGCAGGGAGAGCGGCAAGCCCTTCAGGCGAGACTCCAGGGAAGCCAGGCCGAGATCGAAGACTTGCGGCAACGCCTGTCCGATACCACCACCCTCCTTCGGGCCCGTGACGAGCAGATCGGCCAGATGCGCGAAGATGGCGCCCGGCTTGCCAACACCCTGGAGAGTGAGCGACGTAATCACGAGGCGGAACTTCTCGCCGAACGTGACCGACACGAGCAAGCGGTGAACGCCGAACGGCAGCGGGCGCACGAATCGGTCGAGCGCGAGCGGGAAATTGCCGCCGGCGAACGTCAGTACCTGATGCGCCAGACCGATGAGATCCGGCAAGCCGCAAAGGCGAATGAAGCCGTGCTCAAGGAACAACTGCAGGAGGCCAAATCCTTCGCCGAGAGTTTCCAGGCGCGAGCCGGCCGGGCAGAAAGCGAAGCGGCGTTCTGGCGCGGCAAGGCCGAAGCGGCGGCGGAAGAGTCCGGCCGCTGGCAGCGGGCGTCAGAGGAAGCGGCCGGGAAAATCGATGGCTTGCAGGGGCGCATACGGATCCTGGAGCACGAACTCGCCCAACGAGCACCAGAGGAGTCTCCGACGGAAAAGCCGGCGAACTGAGCGGCGACTATTATGACTGTCCAGTTTGCCCTGGAATCGGTGTTCAGTTTGCCGTGGAATACGCATAAGGCGACAAGACCATCTGGGTAGCGTGACTACCTGCCTTCTGCCCGGTGAACACTGGCCAGGCAGCGCCCGCGCCGGTGGAACCGGCGTGGGCTTGCTCGTCCCTGCCCGTTGCTATCAAGTTCAAAAAAAGGGGCTACCCGAAGGCAGCCCCTTCTTCACCAGCTTCCCGGAAATCAGGAAACGCACTCGTACAGCGAAAGCAGATTGTTCGGCTGTTCACCGTCCGCTTCCGTCTTCAGATACTTGTTTCCGAACCGGCTGACCGCTACGATGACATTGACGATATGTCCCCGAACAGCCACGTAGAAGCTCCACTTCCCGGCCTCAATGCCTCGAATGGCTTCCTCCTGCGTGAGCTTCCAGTTCGTCCCGTTGGGATTGACGCCGCCTATTGCGCGGATGCGCTCATGGGCGTTGTAACGGTCAGTCTTGTTGATGCACTTCACTTCATGACGGGATGTCATAGTCGATTTCTTTCTACACGAAGGCCAGCCCGGCTACTGGCCATTGACGAAAGAAGGGGAGACCGCGTAGACTATCCACGCTAAGAAGCAGTCCAAGCGGGGTTCCGGCCCCTACAAGAAGTCAGTCGTTCCCGCGACTGGCTTTTTGTTTTTTGCGCCTTGGTGGCGCGAATTCGCTCTATTCCTTCACTTTCCAAACGCCTTTGCGTTTCGGTACGCCTTCAAGATGCCCAGCTCTGGTCATCCGGTACAGCTTGCCTGCCAATGTCCGTCTGTCTTCCGTCACGTACTGGAAGTCCCTGAACAGACCGACCAATATTTCGTCAATCGTCGCGATTCCGTCGTAGCGTTGTCTCATCGTCTTGAGGATTTTTTCCTCAATGTCGCCCATCTTGCCAGTGTTTATCTGCTTGCGCAGTGCTTCCGGCAGGTCGCTCAGGTCGCCAAGCCGTTTTCCAACCTTGTCAAGAACGTCGTTGCTCATCATTGGCCCCTTTGCATCGCATTTTACAGCACATCCGCCGCGTCGCGCAAATGCTGCGCACCGCATAGTTTTTCACAGAATTTAATTCTATGTACAAAAAATTCAAACACTATGCGCGACATAGTTAGCTAATTTCATATCTTACACAATCCGTTTAACTTGTATCTTATTTGGCTCTTTGTATACGCTAATTTATATTTTGGTTGCTTCAGGTTCTTTCCATATACATTTTTCTATTCTTACCCAACAGTCTGCGGTAAACCCGCAGCCCGTGCCGGACTGCGGGCCGGGCGCGACTGGCCGCGCTAAACGCTCCGCTTTGACGAGCTGACCGGGTGCGGCAATGGCTTGCCCAGTGCTTCCTTTTCGGGCCGGGAAGGAGCCCCCACGGGCTTTCGGTGTCCTAAGCCCCCTGGCGGTACCGATCAAGCACGAACGGCTGACTCCCCGGCCTGCGCGCGAACTGGAAAGGAACCAGAAACATGAGCAACCATCCCACCCACCGTCTGCACTTCGCGCAGACCCACAACCGCCACTGACATGAGGAAAAGACCCATTGAACAGACTGGGCCCTGGTTCCTGAACAGACTTCTTTTCCTACCAAACCCGCACTGGAGAAAGATCATTTTTCTGAACAATATTGCTGATCATCTGTATTTCTCACAACACCTCCCGGTTGATCTTCGCCCTGGACTCGCTGGCATCGGCCAGACTCTTTTCATGGCGACAGATCCACCGCCCACTCACGTAGCTGCTTGACATCCAACTGCGCTTGGTCCAGCAGCGTGAGCAGCTCGTCCTGCCGCGGTTGCCCGAACACCACACGGTAGGCTGCAAGTTGTCGCTTCAGACGCTTGAAGGCTTCGACTTCTTGCGTGTACGGAAGCATGGGTACGTGCCGTTGCACCCTCACCGGCCCTGGGGCGATCCAGTTCGGTACTAGGTCACTTTCCCCTGTTGCGCGCGCTTTGTCGTTCGCGAATTGGAAGGCAATTTGCCACAGGTCCTCACCAGGTTTCCAGACGGCAAGCGTCTCCGTAGCGTGTGAAAGCGCCACGTTTTTTCGTACAGCATGGCCCTTGTATCGGTGCACCCGCCCTTCCCGCTGTTCGAGATCCACTGGATTTCCTGGGAGGTTCCAGTGAACCAAGCGATGGCACCAGGGGT
>JAGFNJ010000088.1 GCA_017592775.1 Candidatus Accumulibacter conexus
ACCATTTCTTTGTGCTTCTCCAGCTTCCGTTTCGCCTCACCCATTTGGTGACCTCTATCGTCCGTCAACAAGCCACACATTGCCTGAGGTTCAGCCGGTTTGCACGCTGGCAACTGCGGTTTTTAGGATTAGACATCTCTGCTCCTTTCTTGTTGATGAAACCAATCTGGCGCCGATCGCCGCCGGGCCCACTGCGTGGGCGTCCGGACATGCCGGCGTCTCTCCCCGACAAGTGCTCGTCAGCAGCATTGGCCGGCGCCGCCAGCGGCGGCGCGCGAAATCCGCCTGTCGTCTGCCGCTGGACCCTCCCTGCCATGCCTTGCAGCACCGCATTGTAAGGGAGTTGTCACCTTCGCCGCCATCGCTCCGGCAGCATGCTCATGGCACGGCGCCCCGGCGCACGGGCCGGCGGCAATGCCGCGGCCGGGGCGGGCCGAGGCTGCCTGCCGGCGGCGCCGCCATGCTTCCTAGCGGATGTCGAAAACCGGCGGGAAATGGTTCTCCTCGACCTTGCGTGCGACCCCCTGGCCGATCTCGACCAGCTTCGGCACGTTCTTCGGCTTGTCCATCTCGCGCAGCGCCGCGGCCTCCGCATCGCTGTAGTCCGGCCGCACGTTGGCGCGCAACCAGTCACCGTCGAGATGGGCGTTGTAGCGCAGGTAGGTGAGCAGGGGCGGCCCGCCGGCCGGATGATCGGTTGCCAGGTCGCCGACCTCGCGATCGATCACCCGGGCCGTCGGGCTGACCGACATCCACTGCAGCATCTGCTCGTTGAGCGCCAGCGCGTCGTCCATCAGCGATGCCAGTCCGATGATCGCGTCGGCGGCTGCCGGCGCCGTCCGGCCGGGGTCGAGGGCCGTCTCGTTGATGCCGGTGCCGCAGGAGACGAGCAACAGCTTGTCCGCGCCAGCCGGCCACTGCAGCGCATAGCCGCGCAGCCAGGCGAGCATCAGCAACTGCAGCGAGGGGTTGTTGTGCGGGCTGACACCGCCGTCGACGAAGACGCCGGCCTGGTCCTTGCCGGCAGCATCGCGGCCGACGACCAGCTTCTCGGGGTCGAAGTAGTGCGGCGCCGCGGTGCTCGCGCGGACGATCTGCCAGAGCAGGAACTCGCTGTTGGCGAGCGCCTTGCCGCCCGGCCGCGGGCTGAAGTAGCGGCCGCGCGGATTGTTGTGCACCACCCACGGGCTGCCGGTATCGAAGCGCTTGAGCATGATCGCCAGGCCGGTGCGAATCCGCGTCGGGTCGCCGAGCGTGATGTCGCCGAACTGGCGCTTGAGCGCCTTCTCGAGCGGCGTCTTCGAGAACTTGGCGCGCAGCAGTCCCCAGCGCAGCACGTCGGGTTCGAAGATGGCGTCGCCCAGTTCATGGTAGAGGCTCTCGAGTTCGTCGGCCGACATCCCGGTCGCCAGGCCGGCGGCGAGAATGGCGCCGGTGGACGTGCCGCCGATGAGGTCGAAGTAGTCGCAGAGGCGGAACGCCGCGTCACCGCCGGCACGCGCACGCAACAGGCTTTCGATCCGCTTCAGGATCTGGACGGTGAGAACGCCGCGGATTCCTCCGCCGTCGAGGGCCAGGATTCGCTTTGGTCCGGGGCTGAACAGATGGTCGTCGCGATTGGGTGGGTTCATGGTTGCAGTCCTCACGGCTGTGATGCACGGGTTGCAGAATGCTGCAGTGGTGGGTCGGTCGCCGGTGCGGCGCCGTCGCTCGGTGCCGAGGCTGCCGGGCCGACGGTTTCCTCTCTGGCCAGCCAGGGAGCCACCGGTTGCCCAGCGCCGCCGCCCGGCCGAGCCTTGCTTGACCCTGCCTGCAGACGACCATTCTAAGGGCATTGCAGCGGCGGTGGTGGGTGGTCACGGGCAATCGTCGTGCCTTTTTTCCGGCGCCGGCGGGCAGCCTGCCGGCGCCGGGCGGCGGTCGCCATTCGGCAGCCGGGTCGGCGGCTGCTAGAATGCCGGCCCATGCGAGTCAATGGCACCCCGTTGCGAACGATCTGGCCGGTCGCCGGCACGCGTGCCGTCGACATCATCGACCAGACGGCGTTGCCGCACACCTTCGGCGTCCGCCGTCTGCACCGCGTCGAAGACGTGGCGCAGGCGATTTGCAGCATGCAGGTGCGCGGCGCGCCGCTGATCGGCGTCACTGCCGCCTACGGACTGGCCCTGGCGCTCGCCGGCCGTGCCGACGACGAAACGCTGCTGGCGGCGGCGCGGCTGCTGGCGGCGACGCGGCCGACGGCGGTCAACCTGCACTGGGCGCTGGCGCGGATGCAGTCCCGGCTGCTGCCGCTGCCGCCTGCCGCACGGGCCGACGCCGCCTGGCTCGAGGCGGCGACGATCGCCGACGAGGACGTCGACCAGTGCCGGCGGATCGGCGTCCACGGGCTGCAACTTCTGCTCGCCGGCCGGCGTGGCGCGAAACGACTCGAGATCATGACCCACTGCAACGCCGGCTGGCTGGCGACGGTCGATCATGGCACGGCGCTGGCGCCGGTCTACGCCGCCTTCGACGCCGGCATCGACATCCATGTCTGGGTTTCCGAGACGCGCCCGCGCAACCAGGGTCTGCTCACCGCCTGGGAACTGCGACAGCACGGCGTGCCGCACACCGTCATCGCCGACAACGCCGCCGGGCTGCTGCTCGCGCGCGGCGGCATCGACGCCGTGCTCGTCGGCGCCGACCGTATCGCCGCCAACGGCGACGTCGCCAACAAGATCGGCACCTGCCTGAAGGCGCTGGCGGCGCGCGCCGCCGGCGTGCCGTTCGTCGTCGCCGCGCCGCGGTCGACGATCGACTTCGCCTGTGCCGACGGCGCGGCGATTCCGATCGAGGAGCGCGCCGGCGACGAACTGCGGTTGCTGCACGGCTGCGATGCCACCGGGCTGCCCGGCGCGCTGCGGCAACTGCCGGCGACTGCCGCCGTCGCCAACCCGGCGTTCGACATCACGCCGGCGAGCCTCGTCGACCACGTCGTCAGCGAACGCGGCTGCTGCGCCGCCGATCGCCTGCTTGCGCTCCATCCGGAGGCAGCGGATGGATGAACTGCGGCAGCAGTTGATCGACTGCGCGCGGCGCATGGGCGATCTCGGTCTCAACCGCGGCACCGCCGGCAACCTCAGCGTGCGCACGCCGGCGGCCGGCGAGGCAGGCTTCCTGATCACGCCGAGCGGCATGGCCTACGACGCGCTGCAGCCCGACGACATCGTGCACCTGCGCCTCGATGGCGTCGCCAGCGGTCGCCGCCAGCCATCGTCCGAGTGGCGCTTCCACCGCGACCTCTACGCCCGCCGTGCCGACGCCGGCGCCATCCTGCACGCGCATTCGCCTTTCGCCACCAGCCTCGCCTGCCTGCGCCGCGACATTCCCGCCTTCCACTACATGATCGCGCGCTTCGGCGGCGACAGCCTGCGCTGCAGCGACTACGCCACCTTCGGCACGCAGGCGCTGTCGGCGGCCGTGCTGCGTGCGATCGACGGGCGCTGCGGCTGCCTGCTGGCGAATCACGGCATGCTCGTCATCGGCCGCGACCTGTCGCAGGCGCTGGCGCTCGGCGTCGAACTCGAGGCGCTCTGCGAACAGTACTGGCGCGCCTGCCAACTGGCGCCGCCGGTACTCCTCGACGGCGCCGAGATGGCGCGCGTGCTGGCGAAGTTTGCCGGCTACGGGCAGCAGTCCTGAGCGCCAACGTTCAGTCCCACCGCGACCAGCCCCCGCCCGCATGTTGCGTCTGAGCGAAATCCGCCTGCCGATCGACCATGATGCAGCCGCGCTGCCGGCGGCGGTCGCCGCGCGCCTCGGCGTCGAGCCGGTCGACATCCGCTCGCTGAGCATCTTCCGGCGCAGCCACGACGCGCGCCGCAACAGCGCGCTCGCCTTCATCTACAGCGTCGACGTGGAGCTTGCCGACGAGGCGGCGGTGCTCGCCCGCCTCGCCGGCGACCGTCACCTGCAGCCGACGCCCGACATGCGCTATCGCTGCGTCGGCAGCGCCCCCGCCGAGCACGGCGAACGGCCGCTGGTCGTCGGCTTCGGCCCCGCCGGCATCTTCGCCGCGCTGATCCTGGCGCAGGCCGGCTTCCGGCCGATCGTCCTCGAACGCGGCAAGGCGGTGCGCGAACGCACGCAGGACACCTGGGGGCTGTGGCGCGGCAAGCGGCTCGATCCCGAGTCGAACGTCCAGTTCGGCGAGGGCGGCGCCGGCACCTTCTCCGACGGCAAGCTCTACAGCCAGATCCGCGACCCGCGGCATTACGGGCGCAAGGTGCTCGAGGAGTTCGTCAAGGCCGGCGCACCGGCGGAGATCCTCTACGTCAGCCGGCCGCACATCGGCACCTTCCGCCTCGTCGGCATGGTCGAACGGATCCGGCGCGAGATCGAAAGCCTGGGCGGCGAGGTGCGTTTCCAGCAGCGGGTCGGCGGCCTGCAGATCGACGACGGCCGCCTGTGCGGTGTGACGACCGCCGATGGCGGCGCAGTGCGCGCCCGGCACGTCATTCTCGCGCTCGGCCACAGCGCCCGCGACACCTTCGCCATGCTGCACGCCGCTGGCGTCAGCATGGAGGCGAAGCCGTTCTCGATCGGTTTTCGCATCGAGCACCCACAATCGCTGATCGACCGCGCGCGCCTCGGGCCGCACGCCGGCCACCCGCTGCTCGGCGCCGCCGACTACAAGCTCGTCCACCACTGTCGCAACGGCCGCTCGGTCTACAGCTTCTGCATGTGTCCCGGCGGCACTGTCGTCGCGGCGACTTCCGAGGCCGGGCGGGTCGTCACCAACGGCATGAGCCAGTACTCGCGCAACGAGCGCAACGCCAACGCCGGCATCGTCGTCGGCATCACTCCGGCCGACTATCCCGGCGGGCCGCTCGCCGGCATCGAACTGCAGCGGCAGCTCGAGGCGCGCGCCTTCGAACTCGGCGGCGGCAGCTACGAAGCGCCGGCGCAGCTCGTCGGCGACTTCCTCGCCGGCCGGCCATCGACCCGGCTCGGCGCGGTGCTTCCCTCGTACCAGCCGGGTGTCCGCCTGACCGACCTCGGCAGCGCGCTGCCCGAGTACGCGATCGCCGCGATCCGCGAGGCGCTGCCGGCATTCGATCGCCAGATCAGGGGTTTCGCGATGCCCGACGCCGTCCTCACCGGCGTCGAGACGCGCACCTCGTCGCCGCTGCGTATCACCCGTGGCGACGACTGCCAGAGCGTCAATCTGCGCGGACTCTACCCGGCCGGCGAAGGCGCCGGCTACGCCGGCGGCATCCTCTCGGCAGCCATCGACGGCATCCGCGTCGCCGAGGCGGTGACGCGCGATCTGCTGGCGGTGGAGGAGGGGCGCGGCTGATCATCGCGGCGCTGGCCACCGTGCAGGAGTGGCGGGCACGCCAGTGCTGCCTGGCCGGTCTCGTCCGCGGATTCAGGCGATCTCGAGGACTGGTTCCAGCACCGGTCGTCGGCTCATGGTGAGCCATAGCCCGATACGGTGGGGGGGGGTGTTGGTTCTGCGGCAAGTCGATCCGCGGCACTTGCTGCGGGTGTTGGGCTTCGTTCCTCAGCCCAACCTACGGCCTACGGTCGGGACGCGGACGTGACGCACGACAGGCGGCATTGACGGCGGAAAACGGGCATCCTGCTGCCGGATCCGGTGCGCCCTGCCGCGCGACGACAGGAGCAACGTACATCGGTAGAGCGTAGGTTGGGCTGAGGAACGAAGCCCAACAAAGGTGGTCGCCCACACGCCACGCCCGCCGATAGCCGGCGTAGGTTGGGCTGAGCCCCGCGAAGCCCAACACCACCGACCACCGACCCCGCACCATGCCCCCCGCATCAACTCCGCCCCCAGTCCGCAGCGACGATGCCCCGTTCGATGTACGCATGCAGCGTCGAGTGCGGCCAGTCGGTCGGCTGCTTCACCCAGCCGTGCTTGACCGGGTTGTAGTGGATGTAGTCGATATGGCGCTCGAGGTCGATTTCGTCACGGATGAGCAACTGTGTTCCAAGTCAAGCGTTTTTAGGGGCGTTTGGGTGTTCTGGATTCCAGGGGATACCCGATTTGACGATCGCGTTCATAATCGTCAGCATCTTATGCATGCAAGCGACCAAGGCGACCTTTTTGAGCTTGCCTTTGGCGAGCAACCGTTC
>JAGFNJ010000089.1 GCA_017592775.1 Candidatus Accumulibacter conexus
CATCGATACTTGCCGCGCAAGGAAAGCGTCCGCTTGGGATTACCTCACCGCCGCCCTTCAGGCCGGCCGCCAAGGACTACCGATGCCACCTTTGCCCGCCGTCTCGGTAGGGGGGTGATTGGTTACGGCGTGTTTCCATGCGGACGAGGATTACGGTTTCTACGTCGACTGTTTGCAGCAATGCGCCAGCAAGACGCGTTGCCAAGTCCACCCCTATGTGCTGAGGACCAACCACGTCCACCTTCTGGCGACCGGGGTGCATGTGCAGCGGGGAAATAGGGGGGAAATAGGGGACAGACCACGGTTTGTTGGTCAGCGGAAGTATGGAGTGAACGAAAGAGAGGACCGGACATAGAGCAAGGGTCAGGGTCTTTTTGGAGCGTTGAACCAAGTAACAAGAAGTCGCTTTGGGTACTGGGTTCACGCGGCTTGCGCCACCACAGTTGTGGAAGCGCAGAAACAGCCGTCTGTTCCCGATTCTTGCTCCGATTGTTGCTCTTGATGGGGGAGTTGGTGGTGGCATCTTCGCTTGCAGTTCTTGATGTTGGCGAAGGCCATGAGTAGATGGTCAGGGACGCATTTCGTGGGAGGTGACGATGGCAAAGTCGTATGTCGTGACGTTCGCCGGCGATAAGGTCGGGCTCATCGTAAGGGGAAAGAAGAGTCCTGCTCACGAGCCCGGAGTCATGGAACAGCACGCGGACGTGATCCTGCCCGACGGCTCGCCGGCGGGCTTTTTTGGGGAAGGCAACGACGGCAGCTTCAACAAGAGCGGCTTGGGCATGGATGGAACCGTCTACGACTTCTCGGAGTTGCGCAAGCACCGCCCCTATTACATCGACTGCGCGACGGCAAGAGGCTACGGCGTCCTTTCGACATTTCTGATATTCGCTGTCAGCGCTACTGAAGCGAAGAAGTTTTCCGACTACTGGGGGGGCTTGGACAAGTCGCCGGGATCTTTCAACATCCTCGGGGGCAACTGTTCGACACGCGCATCAAGCTCGTTTCAGGCGGCCGGGATTCTTTCCGGAGGGATCCCCGGACTGGATACCCCGAACAACCTTTACCTGCAACTCCATCGTGAGAAGGGCAAGACCGCGCTCGTCGATAGTGGGTACATCGGTTTCTCGCCGCGGGGAAGCGGCTTCGACTTGGTCGTGGACGTCCCGTGATACAAAGACATACGGTTGCTCCTTGCGTTTCGGATATGCCCGAGTACGGGCCTCGAAAGACGGGGATTGAGGCGAACGGGGCGGGCGCAAAGCTGGGTCGTACGGTCCGCTGCCTGATCGCGGTGACTGTTGCCTTCGGTTTTGTTGAATCTATTGGAGGTTGCGTGGCGGACACGGATGAAATGAAGCTGAATTGGGAGTGGCCCGCGGGAAGGACGGCGGAAATACGGGTGCTCGTAAGAGTGACGAAGGTGGAGAAGGAAGGAAAGGGACCGCTCGGGATCGGGCAGTCGCCCTCCATGGGCAGCCATCTTCCCGATGCAACTGTTTTGAGGGGGGAAATCGTCGGGCGTCCGAAGTCTTCCGTCGCAGAGGGGGTGGTCCTCCGATTGCCAATGCGAGAGCTTCCCGAGGTTGCGCCGGGCGAGGTGGTTGGGCTGGGTATAACTGGCGGGAGCGTTTGTATCTGCATCGGGAAAGTGCCCGCGGATCTACACGGCGAGTCTGCCAAGGACTGGTTGTCCAGCATGAAATGCGGATGAACGGAGAGGGCTAACGCGAGATTCTTTGGGGCGTCATCCTTGCGCACGACCTTGGCGTCTTCGCCGAAGCTGACGTCGAGCATCCAGTCGAGTCCATTCTCCACGCCGCAGCGGCGTCGCACGGTCCAGGACCGAGGCAGATGGCATCGGCGGTCAAGAAGCGCGCAAATCTGGCGCCGCCAAAAAATCGGGCACGAAAACTGCCCGCTTGGCGCTTGGCGCTTGGCGCTTGGTGAAGGGCGGGCGGCAGCCCGCCGCAGGCGGAGCGAAAACTTGATGCGGGTGGGACGGGCGGATACGCTGGGGCATGGCTGCAAACGCGTCACATCATCACCGCGCTTGCAGCCATGCTGACGCGCACTTTTTCACCGCCGGATTTCCGCCGTTTCTCATCGTTGACAACCGCTTTCTCGAAATTCACGCGGCTGCCCACCCTGCTCGGCTCCTGATACGGGATAAATCGTCACCGATTCACCAGGGTTGGCGGCAATTAGCCGCAACATCCATTCGGCGTGAGGCAGCGAACCCGGCAAAAATCGCTCTATCGCTTCACCGGCCTCCTCCCAGCCGGGCGACTCCTCGTTGATGTCCAGCACCCGATCGCTGGAGTCGAGGATCGCCAGGCAAAGAAAATCACCGACGTAGGTATCGCGCTTGTAGGCGTCCAGCCGGCGCATTTCGCTCCACGCCATCGTTTCGCCGCCGATCCGCAGGCCGTCGGCGTTGACCGAAACCGCGGTGGGCGCGGCGCGCCTCGGCCGAACCTTGGCGGCCAACCGTTCCAGATAGCGCGAGATTACTCCCATCGGAACGTTGTCACGAAGTCGTAGACTACTTCCCCTGTGGCCTTGCCCGCCTCGCGCCCCATCCAGCCTACGCCAAGTCCGCCCAGAATGCCACCGACGACGCACAGGGTCCCCTCAGCTACTTCGCCGACAAGCGGCAGCACCAAGGTCGGCGACCCCAGGGCCGCCAAGGTGACACAACCCGCCCAAGCGCCTCCTGCGCCGCCTGCCACACCAAGGCCCAAGCCCGTGTATTCGCGCGCCGCCATGCGGCCGCGTTGTTCCGAAGGTGCCTTCATCACAACGATGGTCGTTATTGTGATGTCCAGCGCGAGTAGCGCTGGTCCCGCCACGCGGAACACCATACTCAACCGGTTGACGGAAGCGCGCGACTTGCCAACGCTTTTCAGCACGGCCTCGATGCTGCCCTTCTTCGTCAGCAACTCACCCGGCTGCGGCAGTCTGGCCGTCGGCTTCAGGATCTCGGAATACTGCTTGCCAAACGGACTCAGAGGCTTCCTGAACTCTTGGACCAGCTTGTTGCGGGCCTTCACCAGTTCGTCGAACTCCTGCCTGGTGATGTTTCCGCGCCTGAGAAGTTCGTTGGCCTGCGCCTGTAGTACTTTGTCAGCGCGGTCGTAGGCCATCCGCCAGTACGAGTCCCAGGCCATCGGTGTGGTCATGTTGGTGGCGATCTGGACGGTTTCCCGCAATGCGGGGCTGAGAAACACCTGTTGTGTTAGCGGCGACGGTGGATAGTCTTGGCACGAGTTCATGCCATGAGTCGTCGGTGGGCGATTTCTGGTCAAAGCCAGAGTCCCGGGATCGACCCAATCCTCACCCACTTCATTACTGCACAGCGGTCCGGGCATATCGTTCTCCTTGGTCAGGTGGAAAGATGTCGAGGAAGAAGCAGCTGGCAGTGCGACGATGAAACCGGAAGCGGCAAGCGAAGCAGTGGGAGCGCGACGGTCGCGACAAAAATTCCTGCCATGTGAAGACAAGGTCTTGCGCCAAAACGGAACACGTCGCGGAGCATCCTGGATCTGGTGAAGGTCCTGGGCTTGCTGCTCGAGCTTCGGCAGGTGGCCATGTCCATCAGGTTCGTGTCTGACGTTGGGTCAACCAGCGGGTCGAGATCGCCATCATCAGCATCATCGCCCACACAGGACGGAGCCGAACACGCAAGCGTTGAGTGCGCGATGAGATGCCACGACACGCCGAACGGCATCGTGGGGGAAAGCAAGGCAAAGGCATCGGAAGGCTTCACTGAAACACCCGCGTTGGAGGTTTGGGAGAAGCAAGGCGTATGATATACGCAATACGCGCTGCCAAGTCCATGCCTATCTTTTGATGACCGATCACGTTTACCTTTTGGCGACTGCGGTTGATGTGCAGGGCGCTGCGGTGTTGATGAAGGCCCCGGGGCCAGCGCTATGTGCAGTACGCCAACGGGTGCTATCGGCGCAGCGGGACGCTATGGGGATGACGTTTCCGCTCGTGTCTGACCGAAGAAGAGAGTTACCGGCTTGCATGCAGGCGTTGCATGGGACACAACCTGGGTGCCGTATGTCACGTCGTCTTCCGCGGCGACCTTCGTGAGCCCAGCTACCGGGGGTACTCGGGCAGGTCTTCCCTTCTGCTGCCCCACACAGGTATCCGTGCGCACTGATCTCGTGTAGACTCTGGACACGCAACATCGCAGGACCGTCCGCCATGAAGAACATCACCCTCAGCGCCGATGAATCCCTGATCGAAGCGGCACGCGCACGCGCACGGGCCGAGCAGACCACCTTGAATGAACAGTTCCGGCGCTGGCTCGCGGCCTACGCCCAGACGCGCGGGCGCATGGACCGCTACGACGCAGTCATGAACGGGTTGCGCGGCAAGCTGAAGGTCGGCCGCAAGCTGAGCCGCGAGTCGATGAATGAGCGCTGAGTTCTTCATCGACACCAACGTATTCATCTACCAGCTTGACACCACCGATCGCCGCAAGCACAAGGCGGCCGAAAAAATCATTCGCGATGCCTTGGCCACGGGCAACGCATGCATCAGCTCGCAGGTTGTGCAAGAGTGCCTGAACGTTATCTTGCGCAAGGCCGAAGTCGCGCTGTCGCCCGAAGCGGCGCGCAGCTATCTCGATGCCGTGCTGGCACCGCGTAACCAATCACCCCCCTACCGAGACGGCGGGCAAAGGCGGCATCGGTAGTCCTTGGCGGCCGGCCTGGAGGGCGGCGGTGAGGTACTCCCAAGCGGACGCCTTCCTTGCGCGACAAGTGTCGATGATGCTGGCGAGCAGCGCAAACGCTCGAGTTCCTTGCTCGCTGCGGGTACCGAAGCTCAGGCGACGAGCGATGACCCAGTGGCGCAACAAACGTTCGGCCGCATTGTTGGTGAGCGGCAGGCTGGGATCGAATAGCGGCCGGATGATCGCTTCCCAATCGTTGAGCATCTCGCGGCAGAATTCGCCGAGTTTGACGAAGGGACTGTGTTGGTGGCGTTCGCACAAGGCCTTGAGTTGGGCCAGGGCTGGCGCCTGTCGCTCGGCCAAGTCGTCGGAAGGGCCATCGCGGGCGGCCTGGATCACCTGTATCAGACCACTCATCAGGTCGAGGAGTTGCTGCCCGACCTGACTCGTGTGCCGGCAAGTGGCCTCGGCCAGTCCCCGGGCCTTGCGCAGGAGATGCGCCAGGCAGCGAATGCGGTTGAGGTACGAGCACAAAATCGGGGACAGACCACGTTTTTGTTAAACTGTCGGCTGATTTTTCCTCGACCTTCCCTCATGCCTCGCCGCGCTCGCGTCTTTCTGCCCGAAGTTCCACTGCATATCATCCAGCGTGGAAACAACCGGCAGGCGTGTTTCTATGCGGAGGAGGACTATGGCTTCTACCTTGACTGTTTGCAGGAATATGCCTTCAAGACGCGTTGCCAAATCCATGCCTATGTGCTGATGACCAACCACGTCCACCTGCTGGCGACCGCGGTGGATGTGCAAGGCGCTGGGGCGTTGATGAAGGCCCTGGGCCAGCGCTATGTGCAGTACGTCAACCGCCGCTATCGGCGCAGCGGGACCCTATGGGAAGGACGTTTCCGCTCGTGTCTGACCGAAGAAGATAGTTAGGACGCAAGCAAAAATAACTTGAACAATACGAGCTATTTGTCATTGTTCCGGGGTATCAGCCGGTAGTTCCATTCGCCATGAAACGCGTCGCGCTCGATGGCAAGCGAAGCAAGCTCTTCGTCGGA
>JAGFNJ010000009.1 GCA_017592775.1 Candidatus Accumulibacter conexus
CCGCCCCATCCGTTTGGCATCGCGTCTGTGATCACCTCAAGCGGATTCTCGCTGGTATCGAGGAGCCACCAACGCATCGGTTGCTGGGAAATTATGCGGATGGAGTCGGCTAACTGCGGTTTTTAGGATGATCACATTCACGACGTTGCGGCCATGCGCCGCCGGCACACTCTGTGCCCCGAAGAAGTCCGACAGCTGCGGGTCGAACGGCAGGCCTGCCGCCAGCAGCAGCAAGCCCGTCAGGCCGAGGCTGAAGGTGAGCGCCACGAGTAGCGCCAGCGGCCGCCAGCGCGCTTCGCTGACCGCGACCTGCAATGGCGTTGGCATCCCGCGCAGCCGGCGCAGGACCGTGGCGGCGACGACGACGAAGACGGTCTCGACGGCGAACTGGGTGAGTGCCAGGTCGGCGGCGCCGGTGAACAGGAACAGCAGCGCGCTGCCGTAGCCGACGAGGCCGCTGACCAGCAGCAGGACCAGATGATCGCGCACGAGCAGGGCGGCCAGTGCGCCGGCGGCGATCAGCAGCGAGCAGCCGACGATCGGCAGCGGCAGGGTTTCGACCGCCGGCAGGTCGAGGCTCGGTCGACCGATGACGAGCGCCGCCAGCAGGGCGAGGGTCACGGCGCCGGCCAGCGTCAGCAGGTAGCCCGGCAACACTCCGTGCTGCAGACGCCGCGTCAGCCAGGCCGCCAACTTGGGCACGAACTTCAGCTTGCGCCAGTACCAGCTCTCCGGCCCGATCTCATCGAGTTCCCTCGCCCGGTCGAGCAGCGTGCGCAGGCGGTCCCAGCCGAGGTAGATGAGGATGCCGAAACCGAGGGTGGCGAGGCTCGCCTCGGCCACCGGCCAGGCGTCGTAGGAGGAGTCGACCTGCAGCGGGTCGAAGGTCGGCGCCATCGCCTGCGCCGCGGCGCCGAGCAGAGGGTCGACGAGGGTCGGCCGCAGTCCGAAGAGCACGGCAAGGGCGACCAGCAGCAGCGGTGGCAGCAGCATCGGCAGCGGCGCCTCGTGCGGATGCGTCGTGCGATCGGCGGTGTCGCGTCCCCAGAAGATGTGGATCGCCGCCACCGCCGCCACCGCCACCGAAATGCTGCCGACGAACAGCGTTGCGTGGCTGACGAGCGCGAAGACGCCTGCTTCGACCTTGGCGAGCGTCATCGCGTCCTTGGCGACGAAACCGAATGACAGCGGCAGCCCGGCCATCGACAGCGCGGCCAGGAGGGCGGCAGTGGCGGTCCATGGCAGGTGGCGGCGCATGCCGGTCAGGCGGTCGATGTCGCGCGTGCCGGCGCCGTGGTCGAGGTTGCCGGCGACGAAGAACAACGGCGCCTTGTACAGTGCGTGGGCAAAGAACAGGGCGGCGACGGCGAGTGCGGCGCCGTGGCCGGGCAGGCCGACGAGCATCGTCAGCGTGCCGAGGGTGGCCACCGTCGACCACGCCAGGATGCGCTTCAGGTCGCGCTCGCGCACCGTCTGCACGGCGGCGAGGACGGCGGTGAGGGTGCCGATGCCGACCAGCGAGTACTCCCAGAACAGGAGATCGCTGAACGCCGCATCGAGTCGCGCCAGCAGATAGATGCCGAGCTTGACCAGGGTCGCCGAATGCAGGAAGGCGCTGACCGGTGTCGGCGCCGCCATCGCGTTCGGCAGCCAGAAGTGGAACGGAAACTGCGCCGACTTGCTGAAAGCACCGACGAAGAGCAGCGTCAGCGCGGCCGGCAGGCGCGCATCGTCGGCCATGGACGGTGCGGCGGCGATCAGTTCCCGCAGCGAGTAACTGCCGCCAATCCCGGCCAGCAGGATGATCCCGGCAAGCAGGAACAGCCCGCCCGCGCCGGTGATCAGCAACGCCTGCTGCGCCGACTTGCGGCTGCTCTCGCGCGCGTGGTCGAAGCCGACGAGGAGGAACGACAGGACGCTCGTCAGTTCCCAGAAGACGAAGAGCACCAGCAGATGATCGCTGCAGACGGCGCCGATCATCGCCAGCATGAACAGCAGCAGCAGCGCGAAGACCCGCCAGCGCCGCGCGTCGCCGGCAAGATAGCCGGCGCCGTACACTGCGACCAGCGTACCGATGCCGGTGATGAGCAACAGGAACTGCGCCGAGAGCCCGTCCACGTACAAAGCGAAGTGCACGTCGAGCGCCGGAATCCACGGCCAGGACACGCTCCACGGCAGCGGTACGCTGATCAGTCCGCCGACCAGCAGGACGAACAGGCTCGCCGGAACGAGCGCCAGCGGCAGCGCCGGCGCGCCCGTTGCACGCTGCGCCGGCGCGTCCGCGGTGGCTGCGCTCATGTTTTCATGGCGCGCCGCTGCGCGCCCGCCATTCGCGCCAGGCGACGACGCCCAGCGTCACCGCGGTCAGCGGCAGGGCGAAGCCGAGCATGACGCTGCCGTAGGTGGCGGTTGCCGCGTGCTGCTGCGCCGCGAGCAGCAGCCAGGCGGTGTAGGCGACGTAGTAGGCGAGGAAGAGCGCGCCTTCCCAGCGCGCGATCAGGTGGCCGCTGAAGAAGATCGGCAGGCAGGCGAGGGCGACGGCGATCATCACCGGCAGGTCGAAGGCGATCATTGCCGCGCCCACCGGCAGCCCGGCCGGTGCCAGCAGGCCGGAAAGACCGAGGACGCCGAGCAGGTTGAAGGTGTTGCTGCCGATGACGTTGCCGACGGCGATGTCGCGTTCGCCGCGCAGCGTGGCAATGAGCGACGTCGCGACTTCGGGCAGCGAGGTGCCGGCGGCGACGATGGTCAGGCCGATCACCATTTCGCTCAGACCGAGGATGCGGGCAAAGCTCACCGCGGCATCGACCAGCCAGCCGGCGCCGATGACCAGCAGCACCAGCCCGCCGGCGATCAGCAGCAGTTGCACGCTCCAGTGCCGGTCCCAGTCGGACGCGTCGCCGGAAACCGTCTGCTCGCCGTAGCCCGCCTGCGTCTCGCGGCTCTCGCGGCGACTCTGCCGCACCAGGAACACCGTGTAGGCCAGCAGCAGGCCGAAGAGCAACCCGCCGTCGAGGCGCCCGATCTCGCCGTCGAGCGCCAGCGCCAGGACGAGCAGCGAGGCGCCGATCATGATCGGCACTTCCTGCCGGATCAGTTGCGGCGCGACCACCAGCGGCGTGATCAGCGCCGACACGCCGAGGATGAAGAGGACATTGAAGATGTTGCTGCCGACGACATTGCCGAGCGCGATGTCCACCTGGCCGGCGAAGGACGAGCGCAGCGAGACGGCGAACTCGGGCGCACTGGTACCGAAAGCGACGACCGTGAGGCCGACGACGAGCGACGAAATGCCGAATGACAGCGCCAGTTTCGAGGCGCCACGGACCAGAAGCTGGGCGCCGGCGACCAGCGCCGCGAGGCCGAGGACGAAGAACAGAAGCATCATGTGCCGATTTCCATGTTGTTTGGGGCATTCCGTCGGCCACCTGGCCGCGGGTTGTGCCGGCGCTCGTGTCGCTGGCCCAAGTCATGGGGCCACGCTGCTCGCCGCTGCCCGGATCGTACGCGCACTGACGGCTGCCGTGGGCAAAGGTTCCTGCTTTCGCCGTCGATCACCGATTCACCCGCAACAACGCCCGAGCCGGCGATCCGCCGCAGCGCGTACACGGGGCCGGCGCGCGGCGTTCCGCCAGGACCGCCCGCCGGCGTCGCCGGAGACGGCGGCAAGCCTTGCCGGCACGCACCGCGTGCCCTCGCCACGGCTGCGGGCACGCAACATCCGGCACCACCCGGGCAGCGGCCGATGGAGCCATTTCCGCAATGAATCAGGTCGGGCATTGTAGACTGTGGGCGGGATGGGGTGTCCGGTGACCACTGCCGGGGGGCGGTTTCATGAATTTCCCGGGACACTCCGGTCGATGAATCGATATCGAGGTGTGACTTAGCGCACGGCCTTTTCGAGGGGAACGATGGAACATATGACGCATTGGATCGACACGCAGAATCTTCTTGCGCAGGCTTGCCAAAGCCTGGTTTCCGCCGGCGTACAGGGACGGGCGAATAATGGACGCCAGCTCCGTGCCAGTGAATCCGGAGGTGGCCTTGGAAGATTATCGTGGACGAGGCGGCTGGTATTGATGAAGACTTCCTGGGGAAAGATTCTGAGCATGATTTCCTGTTGCGCCCTGCTTCAACCGTCGCCGCTGTGGGCGGATGCGGGCGATGTGTTCAACCTGAGTGCGGGTGTTTCCGTGCTGTCGGATGACAACCTCTTCCGGCTGCCGTCATCGGCCGACCCGCAGTCGGAAACGATCACGACGACGACGGTTGGTCTCAACCTGGACAAGGCGATCGGTCTGCAGCGCGTCATCGCCAACGTCAAGGTGATCGACTACCGCTACCAGCGCAACGATTACCTCGACTTCCTGGCGCTCAACTACGACGCCAAGTGGCTGTGGGCCGCGGGCACACGGTGGACGGGCGAGTTTGCATTCCAGCGCAGCCAGTTGCCCAACGACTATGCCAACGACCGTACCCTTGGCCGGAGGAACGTGCAGATTTACCTGCTCAACCGCTTCGAGACCAACTACTGGTTCCATTCGAGCTGGGCAGCCGTCGCCGGCGTGCTGCGGACGAGCCTGGAGAACCAGGTTCCGACCAGCGCGGACGGAGACTACGAGGCCGACGGCTACAACGTCGGCCTGCGTTACCTGGGCGCCTCCGGCAACTCGTTGACCGCACGTGCCATACACCTCGAGGGGAACTACTCGAACCGGCCGTTCAACAGCGTCTTCCAGTTCGACAACGGTTTCACGCAGGACAACTACCAGCTCGACTTTTCGTGGCGCGTGAGTGGATTGAGCCAGATTCGCGGGCGCATCGAGTATCTCGACCGCGAGTATCAGCATTTCTCGCAACGCGATTATTCCGGGGTGGCGGCAAACCTGCAGTACGCCTATGCGATCAGTGGCAAGAGCACGCTGACGCTGGCCTATGTCCGGGCTCTCGAGGCCTATCAGCAGCTCACCACCAGCTATTATGTCCTCGACGATGTGGCGTTGTCCGCGCAGTGGCTGGCAACGAGCAAGGTCACCGTCAATGGTCTCCTGGGTTATGGGCGTCAGGATTATCGTGGCGCGATCATCCCGCTGCCGGCCGGTGTCCCGCAACGCGAAGACAGCACCGGACGACTCGCTTTCGATGTCGCTTACCAGGCAGCGCGCTGGATCCAGTTCAAGGCTGGCGTGACCCTGCAGAAGCGCAACTCGAATTACGACATCTATGAGTACCGGGACCGCACCGCTTTCGTGTCTGCCACCCTGCAATATTGAAGCCAGTCGACACCTCCCATCATCAGTTCTGAAAGGATGCACGTGAACGCCCCGAAAACGATCCTCACCCTGCTTGTCTCGGCGCTCGCCATCACTGCCTGCGGCGACGGCTCATCGGAAAAGAAGGCCGCCACCCAGGTCGCTGCCAAGGTCAATGGCGGCGAGGTTTCCGTGCACCAGATCAACTTCGTCCTGCAGCACACGCCGTCGATTCCGGCGGACCAGGTTGACAGCGCCAGGCGACAGGTTCTCGAAGGGCTGATCGACCAGGAACTGGCGGTGCAGCAGGCGGTCGAGGCAAAGCTCGATCGCACGCCGAACGTCATGCAGATGCTCGAGGCTTCGCGGCGCGAGGTCCTTGCGCGCGCCTACGTCGAGCAGGCTGGCGGGGGTGGGGCCAAGCCGACGGCAACGGATATCCGGGCCTACTACAACGACCATCCCGATCTCTTCGCCAAGCGCAAGGTCTATCGCCTGGAGGAGATCAACTTCGCCGGCACGCCGGAACTCGTCGGCAGGGTGAAGGAACAACTGGCCAGGGGCAAGACGTCGGCCGAGGTGCTCGCTGCCCTGCGGGCTGACGGCGTCGTCGTCAGCGGCGGCGTCGCGGTCAAGGCTGCCGAGCAGATATCGCTTGACGCCCTGCCACGGCTGGCGACGGCGAAGGAGGGGCAGCCGCAGCTTTTCGAGGACGCTGGCAAGGCAGCGATCGTCACCGTGCTGGCGACGAAGTCCGAGCCGATGGAGGAGAGCAGGGCGCTGTCGTACATCGAGACCTACCTCAGCAACAAGCAGAAATCCGAACGTGCAACCGAGGCCATGAAGCAGTTGCGGGCCAAGGCGAAGATCGAGTACGCCGGTGACTTTGCCGGCAGCAAGCCGGCCGCGCCGGTGGCCGAGAAAGCCGCGCCGACCGCGAACGAAGCGGTCATCAACAAGGGCGTTGCCGGCCTCAAGTGAGAAGCGAGACAGCCATGAACCATTGCAAGAAGCTGCTGCTGGGCATTCTCCTGACGCTGAACCTGATCGTTGCCGCCCAGGCGCAGGACAGGCAGGCGGACTATCGCCTCGGGGCCGGCGACGCGATCAAGATCAGCGTCTTCCAGAACCCCGACCTGACCGTCGAGACACGGGTAGCCGACAGCGGCATCATCACCTATCCGCTGATCGGCGCCGTCCAGCTCGGCGGCAACACCATTCCCGAAGCGGAGAAGGCGATCGCCGACAAGCTGCGCGAAGGCGGTTTCGTCCAGAAGCCGCAGATCAATATCCTGCTGATCCAGGTCCGCGGCAACCAGGTGTCGGTGCTCGGGCTGGTGAGCCGCCCCGGGCGCTACCCGATCGAGACCGGCAACACCCGTCTGTCCGACATGCTGGCGACGGCCGGCGGGGCGGTGCCGGGAGGTTCCGACGTCGTCATCCTGTCGGGCATCCGTGAAGGCAAGCCGTTTCGCCGCGAGATCGACGTTCCCGCGCTGTTCGGCCCCGAGCGTGGCAACGAGGATGTCCTGGTCGCCGGCGGTGACGTGATCTACGTCCACCGGGCGCCGGTGTTCTACATCTACGGCGAGGTGCAGCGTCCCGGCCCCTACCGCATCGAACGTGACATGACGGTGCTGCAGGCGCTGGTCCAGGGCGGCGGCCTGACGGTGCGTGGCACCGAGCGCAGCATGCGCATCCATCGCCGCGGCGCGGACGGCAAGGTCGCCGAGATCGCTCCCGAGAAATCCGACCTGGTGCGCGCCGATGACGTCATCCAGGTGCAGGAAAGCCTCTTCTGACCATACCGGCGAGCGAAAGACATCCATGACCCTGCATCAACTCCTCCTGATTCTCTGGGCGCGACGCAAGCCGGCACTGGCCGTTCTCGCCCTGACGGTTCTGGCGACGCTGGTCGTCAGCCTGTTCCTGCCGAAGCAGTACAAGGCCTCGACGGCGGTGGTCGTCGATGTCAAGTCGCCGGACCCGATCGCCGGCATGGTGCTGCCGGGAATGATGGCTCCTGGCTACATGGCGACGCAGGTCGACATCGTCAATAGCGACCGGACCGCACAGCGGGTGGTGAAGCTGTTGCGCATGGATGAGAGCGCACTGGTCCGAGAGCAGTGGCTGGAAGCGACGGAGGGCAGGGGGGAGATCACCCACTGGCTGGCGGAGCTGCTGCAGAAGAAGCTCAGCGTCCAGCCGTCACGCGAAAGCAACGTCATCAACATCGCTTTCACCGGCCAGGAGCCGGCCTTCACGGCGGCGGTGGCCAATGCCTTCGCGCAGGCCTACATCGACACGACGATCGAGCTGCGCGTCGAACCGGCCAGGCAGTACGCCGTCTGGTTCGACAGCCAGGTCAAGGCACAGCGCGAGCGGCTGGAGGCAGCGCAGAAGGCGCTTTCCGATTTCCAGCAGGAGAGCGGCATCATCGCCACCGATGAGCGGCTGGACTACGAAATGCAGAAGTACAACGAACTCTCGTCTCAGCTCACGCAAGCCGAGTCGCAGGGAACCGATTCTGCCAGCAAGCAGAAGTTCGGCAGCTCGGACACGCTGCAGGAAGTGATGACCAACCCGTTGATCAACCAGTTGAAGGCCGATGTCGCGCGCCTGGAATCGCGACTGAAGGAGCTGTCGGGCAACCTCGGCGAGAACCATCCGCAATACCAGCGCACGCTGGCGGAGGTCAGCGAACTCAAGGCGCGGCTGAAGAGCGAGACGGCGAAGGTCACCAGTTCCATCGGTACGGCCGGCCGGGTCAGCCAGGCCAAGGAAGTCGAGTTGCAGGCGGCCATCGAGGCACAGCGGAAGAAGGTGCTCGACCTGAAGAAACAGCGCGACGAGATCAGCGTGCTGGCACGCGAGGTCGAGACGGCGCAACGCGGTTTCGAAGCGATCGGCCAGCGGATGACGCAGAGCACGCTCGAAGCGCAGTCGCTGCAGACCAACGTCTCGGTCTTGACGCCGGCTTTCGCTCCGATCGAACCGTCCGGCCCGAAGGTGTTGCTCAACCTGCTCGCCGCCCTCGCTGCTGGCCTGGTGCTGTCCGTGGCGGTGGCGCTTGGCATGGAGCTGGCGCAGCCGCGAATCCGTTCGGCTGCCGATCTGGCGCTGGCGATGTCCGTCCCCGTTCTCGCCGCGCTGGGCTCGGCGGTCACACCGCCGACCGACGGCAAGTGGCGCATCTGGCGTCGCCTTCGGCTGCGGCGCAGCGGGCGCGGCGTACAACTGAAGGTATCGGAGGCCTGACCCGCGATGAACGCCATGACCGAACAACTCCACAGCGGTGCCGGACCGTCGATCGGTGCCATCCTGATCGACAGCGGCCGGTTGACGATCGATGCCGCCGAACGGATCCTGCGCCTGCAGCAGGAACAGGGAATGCGCTTCGGTGACGCGGCGCTGCAGCTTGGCCTGCTCGACGAGGACGACATCCAGCAGGTGCTATCCCGTCAGTATGACTACACCTACCTCATGCCCGACGATGACAGCATCGGCAAGGAGGTCGTGGCAGCCTTCAAGCCGTTCAGTCCGGTCGTCGAGCAACTGCGCGTCCTGCGCAGCCAGTTGCTGCTGCGCTGGTTCGACGTCGACGCCGGCGGCCGGGCGCTGGCGGTTCTCAGTCCCGATGCCGGTGAGGGCCGCAGCTTTGTCGCCGCCAACCTGGCGGTGGTCTTCTCGCAGCTCGGCCAGCGGACCCTGCTGGTCGATGCCGATCTGCGCCGCCCCTGCCAGCACCGGCTCTTCCGGATATCCGACAAGCTCGGCCTGTCGAGCATTCTCGCCGGCCGCGCCGAAATGGCCGAGTGCATCAGCCGCATCCCGCGTCTGAAGGATCTGTCGCTGCTGCCGGCCGGAGCGGTTCCTCCGAATCCACAGGAACTGCTGAGCCGGCCGCAGTTCGGCGCGCTCATCGGCACGCTCTGCGGCCACTACGATGTGGTCATCGTAGACACCCCACCGGCAGCCAGGACCGCCGATCACCAGGCCGTTGCCAGTCGAACCCGGGGGGCGATCGTCGTCGCCCGCAGGCACCGCAGCTCGGCGCAGCGCCTGCAGGCGCTCGTCCGTTCATTGCAGGACGGCGGCACGGTGGTGGTCGGCTCGGTCCTCAACCAGGGGTAGAGCGAATGTCTGCCTGCCAATTCCTCGCCCGACGGCAGCGACCAGCCTGCAGGAGTGCCCGCGCGGCTGCGTTGCCGCGGGCTGCGGCCGCAGGCGCACCGTGAGTGGCGGCGACATGAGCATCGGTACGCGCGCGATCGCGCCGACAACAGTCCCATCGAGCGGACAGTGGCTCACCTGGCTGCCGATCATCGCCGGCCTGCTGATCCTCTACGTCCCGAGTCTGCTCGACCTGTCTCGTACGACCTGGGCGAGCGACGAGCAGAAACATGGCCCGATCGTGTTGTCGATCGCCTGTTGGCTCGCATGGCGGAAGTGGCCGGGAATGTGGCAGGCGAGTGAACTCACCAGTCCCAGTGCGTGGGGGTGGGGCACCCTGAGCGTTGGCCTGCTGCTCTACGTCGTCGGCCGTTCGCAGGACATCGTGCTCTTCGAGATCACCTCGATGATCTGGCTGCTGGCTGCCATCCTGCTGCTGACACGCGGTGTCGAAGCGCTGAAGGCACAGTGGTTCCCGCTGTTCTTCATGCTGTTCATGATCCCACTGCCCGGTTCGATCGTCGAGACGCTGACGATGCCGATGAAGGCGGCCGTTTCCTACGTCGCCGAGCACGTTCTCTTCTGGGCCGGCTATCCGATCTCGCGCATGGGCGTGATCCTGCAGATCGGCCAGTACAAACTGCTCGTGGCTGACGCCTGCGCCGGCCTGCACACCCTGTTCACCCTCGAGGCGCTTGGTCTGCTCTACCTCAACGTCATCCGTCGCGACTCGCTGTTGCGCAACGTGACGCTGGCCGTGCTCATCGTGCCGATCTCCTTTACCGCCAATGTCATTCGCGTCATGGTGCTGACGCTGATCACCTACCATTTTGGGGACGAGGCGGGGCAGGGCTTCCTGCATGGTTTCGCCGGCATGGTGTTGTTCCTTTCGGCGCTGCTGCTGATCATTGGCGTCGATTCGCTGATTCACTGGGGTGTGCGCCGGATCGACGGTGCCGCCGTGTCCAGGCCTGCGGTGACGCCATGAAGCCTCTTGTTCGGAATCTCATCCTGCTGCTGCTGATGCTGGCCTCGTCCGGTCTGGCCATCGCGCTCAAGCCAACGCAGAGAATCGCCGACCACGGACCGCGGATCGATCTGCAGGCGGTGGTCCCGCGACAGTTCGGTGACTGGAAGATCGACCCCTTGCTGATTCCCGTGTCGGTCAGTCCGGACGTTCAGGAAAGGCTCGACGCGATCTACGACCAGACACTCGCACGGACCTACGTCAACAGCCGCGGGCAGCGGGTCATGCTGTCGATTGCCTATGGCGGGGATCAGGGCAGCGACAAGACACAGGTTCATCGCCCGGAGTTCTGTTACGCGGCGCAGGGCTTTCAGCTCTCGAAGAGCTTCGAGAACGAAGTCGCGATGGCTACTGGCGGGCTGCCCGTTCGCCGGCTGGCCGCCGTTCAGGGTACGAGAAACGAGCCGATCACCTACTGGATAACGGTTGGCGACCAGGTGGCGCTGCCGGGAATCAGCCGCAAGCTGCTGCAGATCCGCTACGGCATCACCGGCAAGGTGCCGGACGGGATGCTCGTGCGCGTGTCCTCGATCGGTGACCAGGCACCGACTGCCTACGCGCTGCACGACGAATTCATCAAGGACATGCTCGCGGCAGCCACGGCAGACGACCGCGTCCGGCTGGCAGGACGTGCCGCACGTTAGCGCTGGCGACCAACCATGACCCGCCAGGCATACAGCACGCGAATCGCCGACCGGAGGGCGTTCGGCCGCAACGGGTTGCCGGTCACGAAAGGCTGCGGCGAGCCGGGCATCGAGCGCCGCCCCGGATTGCCGCTTGCGCGGTCGGGACAAACCACTGACGAAAGTGATCCATGCCACTGCAGTTCATAACCTATCACCGTACCGAGGAAGTAGCCAGTGGCAAGGACGTCTACGTGCTGACGCACGACGAGTTCAGCCATCAGGTCGATCTCGTCGCCCAGTCGGGGCTGTCCGTTCTGCGTTCGCCAGCGCTGGACTTCAGCGACGACGCCTACCGGATCGGCATCACCTTTGACGACGGTTACAAGAGTGATCTCATCAACGCGGAGTGTCTGGCAAAGAAGGAGTTGAGTGCCTGGTTCTTCGTTTCGACAGCGAATGTCGGCAGGCCCGGCTATCTCGATCAGAATGAGATTCGGGAACTTGAGCGTCTGGGGATGACGGTCGGTTCGCACTCGCACGACCATGTCAAGCTGGACATCCTGAGCATGGAGGAGTCACGTCGGCAGATCTTCCTCAGCAAGGAGATTCTCGAGGACATCCTCGGCCATCGGGTCGATGCCCTCGCCTTTCCCGGCGGCGGCTACCGTCCGGCCGTGGTGGCCGCTGCTCTCGATGCCCAGTTTCGCTATCTGATGACCACCGACTGGGGTGTCAATCGCCCGCCCTTCCAGGCGGCGAGCCTGCTCCGGCGCAACAACATCCTGCGCGGGACTTCGGACAAGGATTTTCTCCGGCTGATCCGGTCCGATTCCCTCTATGCCCGTCAGGTCGGGTTCTCCGGGAACCAGGTAGCCCAGGCACTTCTTCCGGAAGGGGCCTACCGCGGGCTACGGCAATGGTTTCGCTGAGGATGCAGAGAAAGAATCCCCCGCGATACACGGCGAATGGGAAGACGTTGACGGGGAACCAGGAATGAAATCTGCCAAAGCTGCAGGTCTCGATCAGGCAGGAAACGTGTCGACCAGGACTGGGCGCCTCGACGCCGTCCGCAAGCAGATGTTCGTCGACTTCTGTGCCGCACTTGAATCGCACGATATCCCGTACGTAATCCTCGCCGGCCACCGGGATTATCCGGAAAGGATCGCTTCCGATATCGACTTCATGGTCGGCGAGCGTGATTTCGCCAGACTCCCGGCGATCCTCAACGCGCCGGAGTGCGTCGGCGGTGCGCAGATCGTGCAGATCCTCGAACATGAAATATCGGCACGTTACTTCGTCCTCGCGCGCCAGGAGGGTGGTCGGATGGCCTACCTGCATCCGGATTCGGCGGCCAGCTATCGCTTCGATGCCCGCTTGTGGTTGCGCAGCGAGGCCGTTCTCGCGACGCGACGGCGCTCACCCGGAGGCTTCTGGGTCCCGGCGGCTGCAGTCGAGTTCGAATACTACCTCTTCAAGCGGGTCGAAAAGGAGTGCGTGGAGGTGCGTCACCTGGAGCAGCTCCGCAACCTGTTGAACGAGGATGCCAGCGGTTGCCGCGAGTCGCTGCGACGCATGTTTGCGGCCGAACTCGTGCAGGAGGTCGCCAGCGCGATTGCGAGAACGGATGTCGACTGGTTCCGCACCCGGCGAGACGCGCTCGCCAGATCGCTGCGCGCGGGTGTGCCGCGGGAGTCGATGCCGTGCCGGATGCGCAGCAGAGTCCAGGAATGCCTGCGGATCTTCCGGCGCGTGACCAACCCCACCGGCTTCATCGTCGCCATCCTGGGACCCGATGGCAGCGGCAAGACGACGGTGATCGAGCACCTCGAGAAGGAGTTTGCGTGCGCCTTCCGTGGCGTCAGGCGCTTTCACCTGCGCCCGCACTTCGGGCGCTCCAGCGGCGGAGCACCGGTCAGCGATCCGCACGCGCAGGAGCCTCGCGGCCGATTTGCCAGTTGCCTGAAGATCGGCATGTTCGTCGCGGATTACTGGTCCGGCTGGCTGCGCCAGGTCATGCCGTCGAAGATCCGGTCGACGCTGATCGTCTTCGACCGCTACTACCACGACTTGCTCGTTGATCAGCGGCGGTACCGGTTGCCCGTGCGCTTTGCCCTGCCGCGCTGGATTTCGCCGCTGATACCGCAACCGGACCTGTGGCTGGTGCTGGACGCTCCGGCGGAGAGTCTCGTCGCACGCAAGGGCGAGATATCGCTTGAGTCGGCCCGTTCCTTGACCACGGCCTACACAGCACTGGCCCACCGTCTGCCCAACGCCGTGATCATCGATTCGGGCACCTCGGTTGACCAGACGCTGCAGGCGGCCGTCCGTGCCGTGCGCGAGCGACTCGGAATCCGTGCCCAGAGCACACTGCGGCGGTTGCTCTGATGTGGCATGACAGAGGCGTGCCGCTGCTGGAGCAAGTCATGCGGCTGCCGCCGCACCCGGCGGTTGCGAAACGGGCACACGGCCGCGGGATGTGGCCATGACGAGTCGGCTGCAGCGACTGCTGCTGCGGACACGACATGTGCACTGGGTTCTCGCTGACCAGATGCTGGTCAGCGGCTGCAACTTCGTTCTTGCCATCATCTATGCCCGCGCCCTAGGGCCGACCGCTTTCGGCATCTACGCGCTGATCACCGCTGCGCAGCAGTACTTCGTCAGCGTCAGCGTATCGCTGGTCGCCAATCCGCTGGTGACCCGTGCACCGCACCTCGAGAACGGCGAGGAGAGGACACGGCTGATCGCCGCCAGCCTGTCGGCCCAGTTCGTGATCAGCAGTGCTTTGGCACTGCTCGCCCTCGTGGGTCTGTCGCTCGCTCTGGCAAGCGGCGCCGCCGGTATCTCGGGGCTGGCGGTGCTCGGTCTGGCGGCGTCATCTTTCGCGCTCCCCCTCCTCGAATGGTGCCGGAAACTCTGCTTTCTTAAGCGTGACGGCGCGACGCTGGTCTGGGTCGACGCGCTGACCTATCTGCCGATCCTGATCGCCGCCTTTCTGCTGGCGCAGGCCGGGTCGATGACACTCGACTTGGGCGTCCTGCTCTGGGGGGCAGCAAGCGTCCCCGTTGCAATCGGTGCTGCAGTTCGCCTGCGGATTCCCTGTGCGTTGCCCGCCGCCCGTTCGTTCATGATCCAGAACTGGCGGCTCGCGCGCGACTTCATCGTGCCATTCCAGGCGCATTGGCTTGGTTCACAGGGCATCGTCTATCTTGCCGTGCCGGTGGTCGGGACTGCCGGGATCGGCGCCTATCGCTCGATCTCCGGCCTGCTCGGTTTCACCAACGCCATCGGCACTACCCTCGACAACATGATGCCGATCCGTTTTGCCGAGGTCTATCGAGCAGGGGGTAGCGCCCCGTTGCGCAAGTACGCCATCCGTTTCGCTGCCGGAGTGATCGGCGTATCGACCCTGCTGTTGCCGCTGGCCTTCTTCGCCGAACCGATCGTTCGCCTCTTGCTTGGCAGTGCCTACAGCACCTATGCGCAGCTCATCTGGCCACAGGCGTTCTACATTCTGATCCTCTTTGTCAGCAAGGTTGCCATCTACCATGACCGGGCTCGTTTGCAGACGAAGCGCATTGCCGTGTCGGCTCTTATCGGCTCCGCTGTGTCAACCCTGCTGGTGATCCTCCTGACGAGCGAGTTCGGCGTCATCGGCCTGGCTTGGAGCACCGTGCTGGGAGCGCTGACTTCCTTCCTGTACTTGGTGTTGGGCATGGCCGACCGCGGTCGTGGAGGCTGAAATGAACGAGCCGTCGAGACGGGCCCATTGCTTGGTGTCGGGACAGTTGCCGAGACAGCCGATGCCCATGGTTGGTGTTGTCGGTTGGAGCCGACGGCGGTCCTTGGTGACATACTGCGCGGAAAGGAAATGAGCCTTATGTCTTCGATGGCAATAAAGCCCGTTGTTCCGAAGTCGTGCGGACAGGCGCTGGATTTCACCGATGGTCTGGTCGTCTTCGCCATTGCCCTGCAGTTGTTTTGGGCCGTCGACCCGTTTGCCATCGAGCTCTGGCGACGCTCACTCACGCGCCATTTGCCGACCGTCCTGGCGATCGCAGCGACGCTCCTGTGCGTTGCGGGTCGCCTGCTCTTTCGGCCCGAACTGCGGCCAGCACTGGGGCAGGTCATCCGCACCTACCTTGGGTTGATTCTTTTCGCGGCCTTCGTGATTGGCGGCAGTCTCTACGCCAGGCTGGCCCACGCCATCGACCATAGCTTCCTGCTCATGGGCGTTTCCGTCGTTCTCGGCGGTCCGGTCAACCTGTGGCTCATCAGGACGTCGCGCGCGCCAAGCGTTCTCGTGCGCAGTATCACGATGGCTGTGGTTGGTGTTTCACTGCTTGGTGTGCTGATGAACACCCTTCACTTTGGCAAGATGCTCTATCACGGAATGGAACATGTCGTTCTGGTGGCCGCTGCACTGCCGCTCATTGCCGGCCGCACGCTTGCCGTGCGCGTGGTCGGAATCCTGCTGTGCATATTGGCAGCGGTCGCGCCAAACAAGATCACGGGGTATATCGTTCTCCTGATGATCTTCACCTGGGTTTTCATTGACGAGCTGATGATCCGGACTGCCATGGACCCTGACCGGATCCGTGCCGGCTTGCGGCGAATCCTCGGCGCTCTACTCGGGATAGTCGCGATTCTGGGCGTAGTGCTTCTCTATGAGGCAGTGAAATCCCATCTGCCGGACGGCAATACCGTCTACCGGATGCACACTTACCAGATAGCGATCGACCGTTTTGTGGCGTCGTGGCTATGGGGTCGTGGATTTGCTGCACCGTCGGTCGACCATTTTGACTTGTTCACGGTCAACACGAGCACGCAGTTACTGCCAACGCACTCGGATCCATTGGATATTCTGGCCAACGGCGGTTTGCTGGCTGCCATTCCCTTCGTTCTGGGACTGCTATCGATCCTGTATGCGGCATGGAAGGTGCTGACAAAGGCTTGGGTGTCGCGCGAGCCAAAGCAGACCTTCCGGAGAGCACAGTTGGCCATGTACTTCCTGATCATGATCAGTGGCCTGACGGTCATGGCATTCAATCCGGTCTTGAACAGCCCGGGCACCAGCTACCTCTACTGGATGTGCTCAGCGCTGATGTGCGCGCTGGTCTGCCCCGAGGAAGAGGGCGAGCAATCGTTGCTCGCCGCCAACTCCACAACCCGACGCAGCAGTGATGAGCGAGGGACGAGTGGGATTGCCTGAGCGTCTTGGGTGGCTCCGTCGTCATGCGGCACGCGCCCTGCTGAATCGGTGCTTGTCGCCCGCAGCACCGTCCGCGGACTTGGCGCCCGCACTGGCTGGCGGCCCTGAAGCGAGGGCGAAACGGGCGCCCTTTTTCCACATGCTCCGGCTGGTCGTGCCGGGAATGATGCTCGGACTGGTCGCTCCGGCCATCCTCTGGAGCACGGCTCTGGCTGCCACTCTGGTGGTCAACCCGCGACATCCTGATGCTTCCGACGTCGGCGCCGGCAGCAGGTCGCAGCCGCTGATGACGATTGCCGCAGCGATGAAGCGCCTCCAACCTGGCGACCATGTGTTCATCGCCGCTGGCGTCTATCGGGAACCCATCCTGCTCCCGGCGAGATCCTGGGCGGGGAATCCGCGAACACTGATCGAGGGAGATCCGCAGGGGCGAACCCTGATCAAGGGATCGGTCATCATGGACCGCTGGCAGCCAGCGGGTCCGGGGCGTTTCACCGTTGCGATCGGCTACGAGCCCGAACAGGTGTTCATCGACGACCAACCGCTGCAGCAGATTGGTGGCACGATATTCGGCGGCTATCCGGGGCACCCCGGCCACCCCTTGGCAGCCCTGCATGCGAGTGATGGCGGCATCTGGCCCGGCCGTGTCGATGGCGATCGCGAGAGCATGCCGGTCAACAGCTTCCACTACGACAGCGCTCTGGGCAACGTGATGATCCGCGTGGCGGCTGGCAGCCTTGCCGGTCGGACGGTCGAGGTGGCCGCCCTGCAGCGCCTCGTCTTCGCGACGGGTGTCGAGCGGGTTTCGCTGAAGAACCTCAGCTTCGAGCATTCGAATACGACTCTCTCGACGCGCGGTGGCGCGGTTCAACTCGATGGCAGGAGCATCCGCATCGAGAACGTCAGGATTCGTCGCGCTGACGGAACCTGCCTTGGCCTCGGCGGGGTGGATCACGAGGTCGTCGGCAGCAACTTCAGCGAATGCGGCCAGACTGGCCTCGGCGGCCGAGGTTCGGGCTGGAAGATCGTCGACGTGACCGTCAGCCAGAACAACACCCGCGGCTTCAACAAGTGGTGGGAAGCTGGCGGAGCCAAGTTCGTCGGTGATGGCGGGCTGAACAACTCGACGATCATCCGCTTCAAGGCAACGAACAACCGCGGCGATGGCCTCTGGTTCGACTGGAAGAACCGCAACAATCGGGTCACCGACTCGTTGCTGGCCTTCAACTCCGGCTTCGGCCTGCACGTGGAGATATGTGAGGGTTTCCTGGTGGACAACAACGTCGTCGTCGGCAATCGCCAGCGCGGAATCTACCTGCGCCAGACGTCGCTGAGCACGGTGGCGTTCAACCTTGTCGCCAGCAACGGGCTCGACGGTATCGCGATCGTCGATGAGGGGCAGCGCGATCCGCGTGGTGAAATGGACTTCTCGGTCAGGAACAACTGGGTGATCGCCAACGTGCTCGCGTGGAACGTGATCGGGCTGACGATGCCGGCGCCGCTGGCAGACAACCGGGCCGATGGCAACGTCTTCGTGGGCGATGGAGAGGCAACGGCGTTGCGCATCGGCTGGAAGAGGAAGCTGAGCCAGGTCGAGTGGATCGAGACCGGTCTCGATACCCATGGCCAATGGATCATGCTGCCGAGGGGGCAACGCCGTCAGGTCGATGTCCGCCTGCCGCTTGCCGACCAGTTGGCCTGGTACGGCGGCCTGCGAGGCCGGATGGGTGCGGTGGCAGTGGCCCTCCCGGGGTTGTTGGCCAGCCGGGTCCCGGTGTTGCCGGTTGGCCCGGAGTCGCGCCCTGGTCCCGCCGCAAGCACCTGGCTGGAGAGATGAATCACGGAGCCTTTCTGGCCTCGTCGACCGCTGGTTGCGCACGCGGTGGCCGGGCCGGGTTCGGCGGAGCGGGTCCGGCGGGCCGGCGCCGCCGCGCGGCGCTGCCGCTGGCCAGGAGATCGGCGCCTGGCGGGCTGGGACGATCGCTCGCTGTCGGCGGCGATGACCGGTCGCGGGCCACCGCCGATCCGGCTGCCAGTCCCTGCCGGATCAATCGCCGGCGACGTGTGACTTAGCGCACGCGGCTGCCGGGGGCAAAGGTGCAGGATGTCGTCGATTGAAACGACCGCCAGCGTCGACCCGTGACGGGACGCCGATGACCTTCTCCCGCAGGTGGCAACTTGAAGACCGCAACGAATACTGCTCTTCCCGCTGGGCTCGTGCTGAGGCAGCCATCGGACGGCGTCGCCTGCAACCCGCCATCCCTCGCTGATCACCGCTGGCGGCAGTTGGCGGACGCGGGCGCGGTCTCGCAACCGGTCCGCAGCCGTCACCGCCTGGCACTGGCGGTTGCGACGTGATCATCAGGGCAGGGACGGCATGCAGCACGCGCCCAGCCGACCCGGCTGGCCGGGATCGGGCAGCGTGAAGGCACGGATGCTCTCGCAGTGGTCATGAGTGCGGCCAGCGTGGTCGTCAGACCCGGAGTGCTGGCGCTGGCAGACCAGGTGGTGGTCTCCGGCTGCAATTTTCTGACCGCGCTGTTCCTCGCACGGACGCTCGACAGCGATGCCTTCGGCCACTACACCCTCGCGTTTCTCGTCTGCCTTTTCCTCTCCGGCCTGCACCGCGCCGTGTTCACACAGCCGATGGCGGTGCTGCAGGATCGGGACCGGCCATGGCTGCAACTGGCGCGTGCACGCGCACTCCTCGAGGCACACTGGGTCGCGATTCCGGTCGCCGGATCGCTGGTCGCCGCCTGTGGTCTGTTTCTCTATGCCGATGTCTGTCTGATCGCCGCGGCGATCCTCTTCCTCGCCTGCCTGTTCCTTCAGGAAACTGCACGTCGCTTCTTCTATGCCTGTGGTGCCCACCAGCTGGCCTTGTGGAATGACGTCATCAGCTATGCCGGACAGTTGCTCCTGCTGCTGCCGCTCGCGGCCCTTGGTTACCTGAGTCCGGCCAGCGCATTCCTGGCAATGGCCGCTTCGTCGCTGCTGGCCTTCGTCCTCGCGTTGCGGCGGATCGAGCGCGCACACCCGGAGCCCGGAGTGGACCTCTCGGTGACGGAAGTGATCGAGGAGCAGTGGCCCCTGTCGAAGTGGCTGCTGGCGACCGTGCTGGCCATCTGGGGGGCCGGGCAACTGTACCCGTTTCTCCTCGCCCCGCTCGGTGCGGTCGCAGTGGCGACCTTCTCGGTCTGCCTCAACCTGCTGAACCTGCTGGGACTGGTCACCCAGAGCGTGGCGAATTGTGTTCCCGGCAGTGCGGCGGCAATTCTGCAGCGTCATGGCAAGGCCGCCTTTCGGCGAGATCTCCTGCGCACGAGCCTGCTCGCTGGATGCGCCGGCGGCGTCTTTGTCGTCGCCGTTGGCTGGTTGTCGGAGCCCGTGCTGCATCTTCTCTACGGTGGTCGCTATGACTCGGCCGCCAACATTCTGCGCACGCTGTCGATCGGTGCCGCCTGTTCGCTGATGGGAACCGTGTTCGGCGCCTACGCTCTGGCGCTTCGCGATTCTCGATCGGGTCTCTTCAGCAATCTGGGCGCGACCGTGATGACGTTCACGGTGGGTCTCTGGCTGATCGGCGAACATGCGATGCAGGGCGCCGCCCTGGGAACGTCGCTGAGCCTGGCGACCGCGATGACGCTGCAGGCCGGTTTCGTTCTTCATCGACTGAGGAGGATGGACGCATGACCGGAGCAAGCGGTCTTCTGCTCGCCGACAGCGCTGGGCAGCAGGTGCTCAGGGCGGCGCCGCTCCTGTTTCCTGGACCAGCCGGCAGTCATGCGGCTTTCCAGAGTTTCTCCACAGTGCCGGGCGTCCAGCACAGGCCGATCATCTACCCAGTTGCATGTTCATGACCACCTCCATTTCAATCGTCACCTGCTCCTATCAGCAGGGCGCCTACCTCGATGCAACGCTGCGCTCCGTCCTTGATCAGCGCTATCCCGGACTCGAGTACATCGTCATCGATGGCGGTTCGACGGATGCCAGCGTGGCCGTGATCGAGCGCCACCAGAAGTCTTTGGCCCACTGGGTCAGTGAAGCCGACAAGGGTCAGACCGATGCGCTGATCAAGGGCTTCTCGCGCGCCAGCGGTGAGGTGCAGGGCTGGTTGTGCTCGGACGACCTGTTGCTGCCAGGTTCCCTGGCCAGGATCGGGGCTTTCTTTGCTGCCCATCCGCACGTGCAGGCGGTGTACGGTGATTCACTGTGGATCGATGCGAACGGCCGCTTTCTGCGGCCAAAAAGGGAGGGCGCCTTTTTTCGCCACGCCTTCCTCTTCGATCACAACTTCATTCCGCAACCCTCGATGTTCTGGCGGCGGCGGCTGTACGAGAAGGTGGGCGGCCTCGATCCACGCTTCAACCTGGCGAT
The DNA here is from genome assembly GCA_017592775.1 of Candidatus Accumulibacter conexus. Lineage (GTDB taxonomy): Bacteria > Pseudomonadota > Gammaproteobacteria > Burkholderiales > Rhodocyclaceae > Accumulibacter > Accumulibacter conexus. The sequence goes on from JAGFNJ010000009.1 coordinate 20,665, forward strand.
GGACAGTGATCTCTGGGAGCGCTTCTCGCGCCATACCCGGATCGCCCACATTCCGGAGTATCTCTCGTGCATGCGCTTCTATCCGCAGCAGAAGACGCGCTCGCTGCGGCCGCAGGGACGCCTCGAGGACCAGGAGATTCGTGCTCGTTCGCCACTCGCCGCGTGGCGGGGGTTGCAGCCGCTGCATCGGCTGACGGGCACGGCATTGCGTGTCGGCGCGAAGCTCGTTGCCGGCGGCTACGGAGCGGCCGTCGATGAATCGGTGATCGCCGCCCTCGGACCGTACCATCTGGTTTCGGTGGCAGAGTGAAGGACGCACAGGAGTGGCGCGACTGGCTCGCGTTGACGCTCCAGCAGCCGGGCGACGGGCACCCCGGGCTGCGCTGGCAACCACTGTTGCCGTTCGGCAGGCGCCAGCTGTATTGCCTGCGGGATGTCGATCGCCTGCCGGAACTGGCCTATCTGCTGCGTTCACGCGGACGTCGATGGCTGGCACGGAGTGCCTGGCATATCGTTCGACTCGGCCTCAGTTGGCCACGCGGAGAGGCGATGATGACCGCCGCAGAGAGCGACGTGTTGCGACAGGTCCTGCCCGCGGCGAGCGGCGCATCGCCGGCCCTGATCCAGTTCGGCTCGCCGGGTCCATTCCAGAAGGTCGTCGTCGTCAGCACTTCCGCTGCGGGGCGAGTCTGGGTGAGCAAGATCGCGTTTCAGCCCGGAGCTGACGATCTAGTGGCACGCGAAGCGTCTTGGCTGACCCGGTTGGGGAGGGTGGCGGAGCTGCGCGGCAGCGTTCCCGAACTGGTCCTCGCCGGTCGTCTGACAACCGGGCGACGTTTCCTGACGATGCCGGCTGCGAGCCCGCTTGCTTCGCCGTCCGGACTGGGTCCAGCGCACCGCCAGTTTCTCGAGCAGCTTTGTCGGGTCAGCGTGCGGGAGTGCTCATGGGAGGAAACGCCACTGCGCCAGCGCCTACATGAGCGTTTTCGCCACTTGACGTGCGAACTCGCTCCGTCGGTGCTCGCGGGACCGCTCGCCTGTTGGGAGCGAATCGACTCCGAGTTGCGCGGGAAGGTGGTGCCCACCTGCATCGGCCACGGCGACTTTGCGCCTTGGAACATCAACGGTGGCGCACACGGAGTGACCGTTTTCGACTGGGAGTACGCCGAGGACAGTGTTACGCCCCTGCACGACTTCTTTCACTTCCAGTGCATGCAAAGGGTGTTGGTCAGCCGCTGCAAACTCCGCGGGCAGTGGCTGGAGTCCCTTCTGGAAGCCGCTCGATTGCATCTGCGCTTCGTTCTGCCTACCAGCGCGTTTCCTGCCGGCCAGATTGAGAGCATGTTTGCCCTTTATCTCCTGGATACGCTCAGCCTGTATATCGAGGCTAGCGGCGAGGTCGATGCGGAGCACCGGGTCATACGAGAGTATGTCCGCTGCCTGAGCGCCTTGCATCCGCGCAGATCGATTCGCGTTGGTGGCTGCCAACAGCCCCGCGGCGAAATACCGCACGCGCTGGTCCACCGACGCTGAAGTGAGAAACCTTGACGTGCTTGAAGCCAATGGATTGATGCCACTATGCGTATACTCATAGCACATAACAGCTACCAGCAGCGTGGCGGTGAGGACAGTGTAGTGGCTGCAGAAGTCGAACTGCTGCGCTCGCACGGACACTCGGTCGACCTGTATCAAAGGAATAATGACGACATCGAGGAAATCTCCAGCTTGCGCCTGTTGAGTGATACGTTCTGGTCGCGGCGTACGGTTGCGGAACTGCGCAGCATCCTTGCACGTGAGCGTCCCGATATCGTTCACGTCCACAATACCTTTCCGCTTGTTTCCCCGTCCATTTACTGGGTGGCTGAAGCTGCGCGCGTCCCTGTTGTTCAGACCCTTCACAACTTCCGACTCCTTTGTCCGCAAGCCATGTTCCTGCGCCATGAGCGAGTCTGTGAGGACTGTCTCGGGCGTACACCGTGGCGCGGCGTGACCAGAGCATGCTATCGCGGGTCGACGGTGAAGAGCGCCATTCTCGCGGGCATGGTGACGACCCACCGGGCGCTCGGGACGTGGTCCAGCAAGGTGACGCGGTTCATCGCCTTGAACAGTTTCTGTCGCGAGAAGTTCGTTGCCGGTGGTCTGCCAGCCGGCAAGGTGGTCGTCAAGCCGAATTTCGTCGATTTTGCGCCCCATCCTGCGAGCGAGAGGAGTGACTTTCTTTTCGTTGGCCGACTGTCGGCGGAAAAGGGAATCCGGACTTTGGTCGATGCTGCGGCGAGCGTTCCCGTCGCCCGAATTCTGGTCGCCGGTGACGGTCCAGAGGCCGCGCTACTGGCGCCTTCTGACAATATCCAGCGCCTCGGAATGCTGTCACCTGAGGTGGTGAGAGAACAGATGCTGCGCGCGAAAGCACTGGTTCTTCCCAGCATATGGTATGAGAACTTTCCGCGCACAATGGTGGAAGCCTTTGCTTGCGGTCTGCCCGTGATTGCCAGTCGGATCGGGGCTCTTGAAGAACTCGTGGAGGATGGAGTGACAGGCCTTCTTTTCCAGCCGGGGAGCGCAGATGACCTGGCAGCGAAGTTGCGGTGGGCAGAGGCACACCCGGCAGAGATTGAACAAATGGGCAAGGCGGCACGTGCCCATTATGAGGCGAACTTCACGGCTGAGCTGAACTATCGGCAGTTGGTGGCCATTTATGAGCAGGTGCTGATTGAAGCGGAAGGCGGTAACGCATGACTGCGATTCCTGGACGAGAAACCGGATGCGTCTTGGCGGCTGTTGTCGACGCAGTCGACTGGGACACGGCCATCAGTCGCATTCAATCGTGGTCCGCAGCGAGGGAGAGTCGCTACGTTTGTATCACCAACGTTCACTCCGTGGTGGCAGCGACGCACGACCCCGAGCACGCAAGAATTCTTGCCGGCTCGGACATGGCTACCCCGGACGGCGCTCCGGTCGCCTGGATGCTGCGCCGTGCGGGATATCGACATCAGGAGCGCATCAACGGCCCGGACCTGATGTGGAGATATCTCGCGGCAGCGCAGAGGCGAGGGGAGTCGATCTTCCTCTACGGCTCTACCGATCGGACGCTGGCCGCGTTGCAGGACCGGCTCAGTGCGGCGCTACCCGGACTGCGGATCGCCGGAGCAGTCTCGCCGCCGTTTCGAGACATGTCCGCGAGCGAGGACGCCGCGGTAGTTGACGCGATCAACGCGGCGGGTGCGGGCACCGTCTGGGTGAGCCTCGGATGCCCAAAGCAGGAGCGCTGGATGGCAGCTCACCGCGGCCGAGTCAACGCCGTCATGATTGGTGTGGGGGCAGCCTTCGACTACCATGCGGGAGTTCTCCGCCGCGCGCCGCTCTGGATGCGCAACCTCGGTCTCGAGTGGTTTCACCGCTTGCTTTCCGAGCCTCGCCGGCTGTGGCGGCGCTACCTGGTTACCAACACCGTATTCCTGCTGCGTGCGATCTGCCAACTGACGTTGCGGCGGTAGCGCCCGACAGCGTGTTTTCTTGCGAATAAATCTTTCATCGTATGTGCGTCAGGAGCGACCGTGACAGAGAAGCCTGAAAGCAGTGGATCGAGTACGGGCGTCGAGAGCTTGCGCCCAAGGTGCCGCGTTTGTGGACATGAGTACTGCGAAAGCATGGGTGCGATTCCCGCGAGCGACATGTTTGCCGGGCGCATCAGACCATCGCCGGCGCCTGGCGGCTGGTTGTGGCGCTGTCCGGGTTGTGACTCGCTGTTTCGGCACCCAGTGCCAGCGGAAGAGGATTACCTTTCCCTCTACGAGTCTGTTGACTGCGGTGTCTGGCAGGCAGGAGCCTTGCGGAAGGATCAGAAGCTGGTCCATGCAGCGGTGACACGTTACATCGGCGGTGGCAGGATACTGGATGTCGGCTGTTTCACAGGACAGCTCCTGTGCGGTTTCGATGCCAGTTATGAAAAGTTCGGCGTCGAGCCAGCCGTAACGGCTGCGGAGAGCGCCAAGAAAAAGGGAATTCATGTCTTGGGAGCCACGCTGGACGATGTGCCGGACGAAATGCGATTCGATTGTATCTTGTCGATCGACGTAGTCGAGCACTTGCTCGATCCCGCTCGCTTTTTCCGCCGGGCTTTGGATTTGCTCAATCCGCGCGGGCTCCTGGTAATCTCTACGGGAAACCCTGGCAGCTTTGCCTGGCGGTACGTGTTCAAGTCTCGGTTCTGGTATGTGACGAATGCGGAGCATGTGTCGTTCCCGAGCAAGAAGTTCATTGATGGAATTGCACGCGAGATGAGTAGTTCGGTCGTCGAAACGACCAACTTTCGCTACGATGACCCTGGCCTGCTGCGACGCTCGGTCAAGTTTGCCGGGCAGGTTGTCTATGCCGTGTCACCACGTTTGTACAATCTCATCCGAGGCAGAGGCGGAGACGGCAGCAGATTTCCATCCATATACTCTCTCGGCGTGTTCTCCGATCACCACCTGATAGCCGTCCAGAGGCCTTGACGATTCGAGACAATGCAGAGCCGGGCTGGCGGTCTGACCGCCGTCAGCCCAGCGTTCTGCCTTGTATGCGGCACTGGCGGTGGGCAGCTTCACTGCACGGCGGAACTCTGGTCCAATAAGCAGCCGGCGGCGTGAAGGGTTGGGCGGTTGCCGCTGCCCGGGGGGCCGGATGAGGATGCCAAGTTTCTCACGAGAGATGGCGTTGATCGGCGGGATAATCACGGCGTACCGTGTTGCAACATCGCATCCGAAGTACGGCGCTCTTTCTCTTGTGGCACCCTTGAAGCGAATCCAGCGAGAGATTGCATTACTGGTCGATATTGGAGTTGGAGAAATGATGATCGACGCTGGTCGCACGACCCTGGATTTGATCCGGGAAATAGTCGAAGCCAGGTTGGGCAGCAACCATTGCCCGGTTTTGGGGCGTCGCTATGGACGGGAAACAGTGGTCGAAGTGATCCTCGCCCTGATTGGTGATCGCACTCGCAGATGCGCGCACGTTCAACATCCCGGGAGGGATGCCGGATGAAGATCCTCCTGGCTGCCTACGCGTGTGAGCCGGCAAGAGGCTCGGAGCCGGGGGTCGGGTGGAACTGGGCGCTTGCTCTCGTCCGTCGGGGGCATGAGGTCTGGGTGCTGACCCGAAGAAACAATCAGACGTGCATTGAAGCGGCACTGGAACGCTGGCACGAGCCCTATGCTTCGCGACTTCATTTCATCTACTACGACCTCCCGCGGTGGGCGGCATGGTGGAAACGTGGCGGGCGCGGCGTGCATCTTTACTACTCCCTGTGGCAACGCGGGATCGTCGGCGTCGCTCGTGCCGCACACTTGCAGCAACGCTTCGACGTCGTCCATCATCTGACCTTCGGCGTCTGGCGCCAGCCGACGCTGCTCCACCGCTTGGGCATTCCGTGCATCTTTGGTCCGGTAGGTGGCGGTGAGATGGCTCCTTGGCCACTCGTTCACGGGATGCCCAGCCTTCGCGCGCGCGTCAGCGAATACCTTCGCTTCGCGGTCAATGTCGTTTCCTTGCTCAATCCGGGGCTACGCCGCTGCTTCGCGAGCTCGCCTTGGATAATCGCCAAGACGCGGGAAACCGCTGCCTGGATTGCCCGGGCTGGCGGCGAAGCGACGGTATCATTGGAGATCGGCATTGCTCCCGAGCGCATCGTGGACGAGTCACCAACGCGGCATCCCGGGCGCCTGGACTGCCTCTACGCCGGCCGGCTCATCGCTCTGAAGGGGATTCATCTGGCATTGCTGGCGCTCGCCCGCGCCACTCAGGCAGGCGTCGATGTCCGCTTCACGGTGGTAGGCAATGGGCCACTGCGCGGCACACTGGAGGCGATGTCTGATGCACTCGGCATTGGGCCAAAAGTTGTCTTCTGCGGACAACTCAGTCAGGCGGAGTTGTACGCCAAGTATCGTGAGCATGATCTGCTTCTCTTCCCGAGCCTGCACGACTCGAGTGGCAACGTCGTCCTTGAGGCTTTTGCCAGCGGTCTGCCCGTACTCTGCCTGCAGCTCGGTGGTCCTGCCGAGATGGTGGACGCGAGCTGTGGTCGCGCAGTCGAGGCGAGAAGCGGCAGCCAGCACGAGGTCACCGAGGGCCTCGCCGCTTCCCTGCGCGATTTCGCCAACTCGCCGGAACTGCTGCTCCGCTTGCGTGGAGGCGCTCGCAAGAAGGCTGTTGCGGCGTCATGGGACGCCACGGTCGACGCCGTATACGCGCCGGTCGAGGCGCAGATTGGCCGCTCCTTGAACAGGAGCTGGTCGGCCGCGGTTGAGAGCGCTTTTTCGTTTGATGAACTGTCCGCCATCGCCGCGCGTGAGCTCGGAGGAATGGGCGCCTGCGGACGGACGGCCAGAGGAGATGATCGATGAAGGTGGAGAACCCGGCTGCGGCCAAGCTGTTGATTCGGGCTGCCAGAGGGAAGAGGCGTCGTCCGCGATTGGACCGGCTGGTATGCGTTCTTCTCAACAGCGATGTCTTCTGCGATCTCCCCGACGGCATCGCCTTTCCGCATCCGTACGGGGTCATGATCCACAGCCAGGCGGTCATCGGCGAGAACACGACCGTCATGCAGCAGGTCGCCATCGGTGGCAAGAGCGTGACCGAGCCCGACGGCGCGCCGACGCTGGGGCGAGGCTGCTATGTTGGCGCCGGTGCCAGGATTCTCGGGCCGGTGAGAATTGGCGACAACGTCACCATCGGCGCCAATGCGGTCGTCACCCGGGATGCGCCCGACGGCGGTGTGGTTGTTGGCGCCAACCAGATCCTCGTCCCGTGAGCGGCCCAGCCACGACGTCGCGCAAAGTCCTCCCAGGCAACGGGCTGGTCATCCTGCCATCGAACAACCCATGTTGACACCGGCGCACGAGGCGGGATCGACTTCAGAAAACGCCGCTAGGCGTCGCTACCAGCTGGTGCTTCCTCACCAGCGATCTCGCTGCGCGGGCAGCGCAAGCAACACGGCGCTCCGGCCAGAGCGGCCGCGCACGGAGAGGTCCGCCGTGAAGCTCATGACGAAAACCTTTAGATCGAGGTGTGAAGGACGATGACGGACTTTGGATTTGCCCAGGTGATGCAGAAGCACGCGTTGCGAGTAAGCACCGCGCTCTTCTTCCTTGCCATGTACTTTCTGGCTGTTGATAACGGCAGTGTGGCAGCGAGATTCCTGGGCCTTGGCGTGCGTGCGGGCGAGGTGATTTCCTGGTCTGAGTGGATCACGAAACGCAGCGCTTTCGTCGTGCTGCACGGATTGGCGACCTTGGTGTTCTTCAGTCTCGCGCTGACCAGGAATCGTGTTGTCGCGACACTGGGACTGGCCGTGTTGTTCGTCGGCACGCTGTTCGACCTGATCTACTTTCACGCCTCGGAACGCTACGCGACCATCGGTGAGGTCGCCACTCTCATGGAAGCCTTTGGCGAAACCGGCGGCGCGCTTCGGGAATACCACCGTGCGGTATTCTTTGGAGGTTTGGCTACCGCGGCTCTCTTCTTCCCTTTGCTACTCTTGCGCCGGTCTGTCGGCAGTGGCGCAGGACCGCAGTTGGGAGTCGTTGCTGCGGGCAGCACTGCAGTCCTTGCCGCTGCCTACGTTGCGCTCGCCGTCATGAAGGGCCAGGCCGGACTCACCGGGTTTCCACGCGGCTTCTCCGCCCTGTTTGCGACCTGCCTGATCTCCACGGTGAGCACAGAGCCGGTCAACACTGGACGCATCCATCTCGTTGAGCAGCCGGTGACGAACGTGTTTGACAAGATCATTGTCATAATGGATGAGTCAGTGACGGGTCAGGAGTTCCGCGGTCAGTTCCCTGCGGCGTCCAAAGGGAATATCTACGTCCACCCAGGGAAGGTCTTCAGCGGGGCCAACATTTCTGCGGCGTCCAACTACTTCTTCCGTAAGTCCGGGCTGGTTCGTGGGGCGCCGACCCCCGTCTCGAGCCTTTTCGAGCTTGCGCAGGCATCCGGTTACGAGACGCACTACATCGACAACCAGGGGGTTCTCAGTGATCCCGGAGCCAAGAACTACATGGACGCCAAAGAGCTGGCGTTCGTCAAGCACATTCATGCCAACCGGTCCCCAGCGAAGTTCGATCGCGATCGGATCGCTTTCGAGCAGATCAGGACGATTCTTGGCCGGCCGGGAAAGGCGTTCGTCTACCTGAACAAACATGGGGCGCACGTCCCTTACGCGGAGTCGATCCCTGAGGACAAACGGACCGGATCCCGTCTCGAGGACTACAAGGCGGCCGTAAGGCTCAATTCCGTGGAGTTGCTGGTGGCCCTCGCTGGCGACCTTGCCGAGAATGCGATAGTCATCTACACGTCGGACCATGGGCAGAACGATGGGACTGGACCAACTCACGGCAACAGTGGCGAAGCGGCCTCCGTAGCGGAATGGGATGTCCCTCTCGCCCTTCTCGCGTCGAACGCGAGATTTCTTGACGAGGTGACGGGATCCCCGTTTGTCCGCAGCAGCTATATTTCACACTTCGACATAGCGGAACTGACCCGCAACCTTCTGGGCTACAAGTTGCGAGATATGGCATCAGTTTTTGCTGCCGCCTCGCCGGAGAGACTGGAGACAAGATACTGCGCGCGCTTCGGCCCGCCATACTCCATCCTTGCCGACGCTGGAGACGAGGCATCGTGTCGCCAAATCGTGCTCGCTCCAGAGGCCAACGATTCCTCCAGAATTCTTGCTCAGCAGAGATGATCTGGGCGCTGCTGTCCGGGTCCCCTGCGCAGCACCGGCGGTTGATGGGCCCCGGGCTGACGGCCATGACGGGTCGAGACGCACCCGACCATGACAGTGCGGATCGCTGCCGCGGCGTGGACTTTCCATCACGCGCGGTTTGAAGATGCGGGAGCGTGGGCCGTCGCCGGCACCATGAAGCCACGACAGCGAGTCATCCCTTGGGCGCGGTTAGGCTGGAGCGGGCAAGACTTCGCTCCAGCCGGCGGTCGCGCTCGTCACCTCGATACCGATGACATCTTTGCTGGCTGAGGCATCGATGCGACTGCCAGTCCAGTCCGTGCCCGTCGAAACCCGCTCGCCGTGCTCCCGCAGGGTCAGGGCAGGCGCTCGCTGATCCTCCCGCCCAGGCGTAGTGTCGGGACCTCGACGGCCCGATGGAGGATCGAGGCGAGCAACAGTGCTGCCGCCCAGACGACGACCAGCACCAAGGGCTGGCGCACGATCCAGTCGCGTATCGAGCCTACTCCCAGCAGCGAGTTGATGACGAAGCCGTGCGTGAGGTAGAGCGAGTAGGAGATGTCGCCAGTCCACATCAGCTCGGCTTGCCACGGCAGCCGCAGGCGGCCATGTCGCTCGAGCCCGATCAGCCCGAGGATCGCCACCGCGGCGGGCAGGCCGAAGCAGTAGACCGCCTGTTCGAGGACAACGTTGCCCTGCAACTCGGCCACTTCGTGCGCGCTTAGTCCGAACTGGCCAATGAGCGACTGGCTCATCCGGGTTCCCACTGCGGCGGCAGTCCCGAAGGCGAGCACTCCGGCTACGGCCAACATGGCACTCACCGCTGCCGAGGGCGCTCCGAAACGCCGCAGCAGGCCATACACGAGGACGCCGAAAGCAAACTCCAGCCAGTGGCCGTTGAACAGGAAACGCGCCGCCTGTTGCAGTGCCGGGTTGTCGGCCGGCCCCTCCAGCGGCAGTAGCGGCAGAACCACCAAGGCGACGAGCGGGAGTGCCGCGACGCGCTTCCAGGGCAGCAGGATGCAGGCCAGGAACAGCGCGTAGAAGAGCAACTCGTACGACAGGGTCCAGGCGACCGTGATGTAGGGCCTCGCCACGGGTACCAGAAGAAAGGCGCTCAGCAGCGTCGCCAGGGGCACGCTGACGCCATCCTTGAGCACCTTCATCGCCACTACCAGCCAGTAGACCGGCAGCAGCCGGAAGCTGCGCCGGACGACGAAGCACAGTGCACGCTGCGGCCTGCCGATGTCCTCGGCATGGGCGCAGCAGATCACGACCCCGCTGAGCACGAAGAAGACATCGACGCCGGCGAAGCCAGTCCGGAAAGCGTTCTGCCACAGTACCTGCCCGGTATGCACCGCGTAAAGCGTCCCCGTGTGGTAGAGCATCACCAGCAGCGCCGCGACCCCGCGCAGGGCTTGCAGGCTCTGCAGGCGGGCGTACTCCGGAACCTGGTCAGTCATGGCGGAAGGAATCAAGAAAGCAGCCCAAGATATTGCTAAATATGATTATTCAAGGATATGGTCAGAACCGTCCTGGCAGGATAGCGCGGCCGCCGGCTGCAGTCGGAGACTTAATTGGCAGTTTCCTCATCCATTGGGACTAGTCCGATCGGGCCATTGTCCGCAGAGGAATGCGCCGGTAGATTGGGAACCGTGGAATAGGGACTGAATAACCAGTTTCCTGATCACAAACCATGATTTTATGAATAATTAAGGAAAGGAAACCAACCATGGAAGTGAAAAACATCGCCAGGGGTATTGCCGCCCTGGGCCTGGCAGCCTCCCTTGCTGCTCCAGCCGCCGCGTCAACGGTCTTTATGACTGGTTACACCAATGGCGGCCCCTCCAGTGTCAGCGTTGCCTCGCCGGCCTATAGCGGCGGGGCCGGACAGTTTTCGGGCACCCTCGACGGTAACGCCTTCACCACCTTCTGCGCCGAATTGACGCAGAGCTTCAGCTTCAATACGAGCTATACTTATTCGATCGTTTCCGGTACTACGGCCTGGACCAACCCCGTCTATCTTGGGTTGAGCCGGCTGGTTACCTGGCTCGCCGCCAACCCCTCATTCAATGACACCGCCGACAAGTCGGCAGCCATGCAGTCCGCGGTTTGGGAAGTGATCTACGAGACCGGCGGTACCTACAATCTCGCGAGCGGTACGTTCCAGGCCACCAGCGGAACTGGCAGCACGCAAACCGCCATCAACAACCTGAATGCACAATGGAGCAACATCAATACGACCCTGCCGACCCTCTTCGCCGACAAGCTGGTCAGCGCGACTCATCAGGACTTCCTGCTGACGACTCCGGTTCCGGAGCCCGAGGCATTCGCGATGATGCTGGCCGGTCTCGGGCTGGTTGGAGCGATCGCGCGTCGCCGCAGCCGCTCGGGCGTTTGAGCAACTGAGGAGTGATCCACCGCGCCATTATGCAGACGAGCAGCAAACATAATGGCGCGGTCCTCTCGAGCTCTCGATGATTGCGCGGGACGATATCGTCCTGCCGCAGCGGCGTCGCCCTGATTTTTGGTGGTTCCGCTTCCCGCCTTGTCGGCATGGCGCTGTGCGCCGCCGGCATGATCAAGCACGCGTCGCGCCTGCTGTGTCCATTATGCCGGCCGCTCGCGGTCAGTCCGGACGAGGCCAGTCCTGAGTATCCGCAATAATCCCATCCTGCTTCTCCAGACGCATTGGCATTGGCTGATTCCGAAGCCGCAGCAGGGCGGATGATTGACCTGCGGCCACTCGCCGCAGGCCATCACCAATCGGGATTTTGCGTCACTGATCGCCTGCGGTGGGTCCGAATTGACCACCGAATTGACCATTGTCTTGCGCAGGAAGCGTCGCCACGGCGAGTACGCAGCGGCCATCCGGCTGCAGACTCCTCAGCCGGAGGCCAGAGCGCGCTGGCTGGCGCCGTTGATCGCTTCGAGCTTGCCCACCGCCTGTGCCCGGTTGCTGACGTTGATCTTCTGGAAGATGCTCTTCAGGTGGTTCTTGACGGTGAAGCCGCTGATGCCGAGGATCATGCCGATCTCGACGTTGGTCTTGCCTCGGCGCACCCATTGCAGGATCTCGCGTTCGCGGCTGCTGAGGCTGCCGACGCCCATGCTGTCGAGCATCGACGAGTAGGGCGATCGATCCTCGCACCGGGGCGGCAACGTTTCGAGCTTGCTGACCGCGGCGTCGACATGTGGCAACAGCAGTTCGAACAGGCGTCGTTCCTGGGTGCCGAAGCTTTCCCGTTGCCGCAGCAGGATGTAGAGGTGGTCGACCTTGAAGCGCGTGTCCGGGATCGCGTGGCAGAGTGCATGGCGCATCGTTGCCAGACCGGCGTGCGGTTCGGCGGCCGCCAGATAGGGCGCAAAGTCGCGGGCAATTGCCGCCGGCCCGGCGTTTTCCGCTGCCGCCGCCCACTCGCGCTGAATCCGTTCGCCAATCGCCCGAACCGTTCGCGGCGGCACCAGCGAGGTCCGCATTCCGGGAATTGCCGAGACAATATCGTAGTGATAGGGCTCATTGCCGATCGACCCGTTGCACGAAACAAGCACGTCGTGCGGAATCATTCGGCGCACGTCCCCCTGCAGCCACAGGAGAAGTGCCAAGTGGCTTTCAACCGACAGCGAGGCGCGCATGGTTCTCACCAGCAGTTCGCTGTCGAAGTCTCTTGCCGATGAATCAAGGATCATCTTCTCTCTCTGTTCGTAATGGGCGCCTGCCTGGCACTGCCAGCGACCGCCGATCATCGCCATCGGGCGGCAGAAGCGGCGCGAGGACTATTCCGGCAACCCGGCGTGACACCGCCCGTACTGCCCGGTCTCTGTTGACCGTCTGCTCGATTGGCGGCAGTACGCCACCCCGCGCTGGCCGGTCCGGAGGCCCGCACTTCTGCTCTTCCGACGCTGCGAAGCTTGCCATTCTTCCACTTTGTCCCGTGAGAACTACGTCACGGCGGCGCCGCTTTCAGTCCATACAATGGCGACGTGATGACAAACTCATCGACGGTGCCGGGTTGTCTGGGTCTTGGCAACCTCGAGGCGAGTTGAGAGACGTTCATTTTTCTGCGGGAAGCGATGGCAATGGCCAGAAATAGACCATTTTTCGGGGTCAATAGAGTAGGTGGGGCACTGTTCCAGGCAATCGAGTCACTGGTTGACCCGGTGGCCCAGATCCTTGCTCTCGTTTTGCTGATGTACTGGTCTGGCGATGATGCCTACAATCATTATCTGGTACTCGGCGTCCTGCTCTTCGCGCTCAGCTTTCCGGGAAAGAGCCTGATCCAGTTGCGGATTCGCCACGTCGTCCGTGAGGTGTTCCTCAACTGGCTGGCGAGTGCCTCGCTGCTGCTCTTCTTCGGTTGGGCGACGAGTCTCTACAGGATTTTTCCGGGGGAAGTCCTGCTTGGCTTGCTGTGGCTGACGCCGCTGTTGCAGTTGAGTGGCCATCTGCTCCTGCGGCAGGTGATGCCGCTCGTATTGCGCGCCGGCGGGCCGGCGCGACGGGGCGTCATCGTCGGCTGCAATGGTTTGGGAAAACACCTGGCGGCGCAGATTGCGGCGCATCCCATGCTGGGGATCAAACTCGACGGCTATTTTGACGATCGCGAAGTCGAGCGACTCGACATCGCTCCCGAACAGCTCAAGGGGCGCCTTGCCGACGTCGCCGATTACGCCAGGAAGCAGGGCGTCGATGTGATCTACCTGGCGCTGCCGATGGCGACACAGCCACGCATCCTGTCATTGCTCGACTCGTTGCGCGATACGACGGCCTCGGTCTACTTCGTTCCCGATGTCTTCGTTACCGACCTCATCCAGGCGCGCATGGACGCGGTCGGACGCGTGCCGGTGATGGTGGTACGCGACACGCCCTTCGCCGGGCTCAACGGGATCGTCAAGCGCTGCAGCGACATCGTCATCTCGCTGCTGATCCTCATCCTCATCTCGCCGATCCTGCTCCTGGTGGCGCTGCTGGTGAAGCTGGACTCGCCGGGGTCGGTAATCTTCAAGCAGCGGCGCTACGGGCTCGACGGCAAGGAGATCGTTGTCTACAAATTCCGCTCGATGTCGGTCTGTGAGGACGGGCCGCTGGTCGCGCAGGCGTGCCGCGGCGACACCCGGGTGACGCGCGCCGGAGCGTTCCTGCGCAAGACCTCGCTCGACGAGCTGCCGCAGTTCTTCAACGTCCTGCAGGGCAGGATGAGCATCGTCGGCCCACGGCCGCACGCGGTTGCGCACAATGAGACCTACCGCAAGCTGATCAAGGGTTACATGGTGCGGCACAAGGTGAAGCCGGGAATCACCGGCTGGGCGCAGGTCAACGGCTATCGAGGCGAGACGCAGACGCTCGACAAGATGGAGGGCCGCGTCGACCATGACCTCGAGTACCTGCGCAACTGGTCGCTGAAGCTCGACCTGTACATCATCTTCCGCACCGTCACCCTCGTCTTCAAGGATGCCGGTGCGTATTGACGGTCGGTGCCAGCGGGCGCTCTGGTCGGCGGCGCTGCTGCTCGCGTCGCCGCCGCTGCTGGCCGCGCCGCCAACCGCCGAGCTGCGAACGCCGGTACCGCCAGTCAGAGTGGCGAGCGGGCCCGGCCCCGGCCCCTTCCGGTTGAGCATCCAGCGCTCCGAGTACGTGCTGCAGGGCACCGCGGGCCGGCGCGTGGACAGTGGCGAAGCGACGCGGCCGCGGGTGGCGAATCCGTTCTCGCCGCTGATCGAGCGCCAAGCGCGTGCCAAGGGCGTCGATCCGGGGCTGGTCCATGCGGTGATCCGCGCCGAGTCCGCCTATCGGCCCGACGCCGTCTCGCCCAAGGGCGCAGTCGGCCTGATGCAACTGATGCCCGCCACCGCCAGGCGCTTCGGTGTCGCCGACCGCGAGCATCCGGAGAGCAACGTCAGCGCCGGAACGGCCTACCTGCGGCTGCTGCTCGACCGCTTCAACAGCGTTCCACTGGCGCTGGCGGCGTACAACGCCGGCGAAGGCGCGGTCATGCGACACGGCAACCAGATCCCGCCGTATGCCGAGACCCGCGGCTATGTGGCGCGCGTTCTCCGCGACTACGGCGACGCAGCGATCGCCCCAGCGCGGTTGCCGCCCGTCTATGGGGCGGGGCTGCGGCTGGCCGAAAACGATCTGGCGCCGTATCGGCTCATCACCGGTCCAGCGCCTCATCGCCACGACTTCCGACAGTCTCGATGCTCAATTCCCTGATCTTTCATGGGATTGATGCACTTGCCCTGAGTACCTCAGGATGTGCCGTTGGATCTCCTAACCTTCTTGAACCTTTCCAGTGAACGCAGTGATGACACAGCATCCCCCGAAAAGCCCGCTGAGCGGCCGCCCGCCGGAGCTGGTTCGCGACCTGCCCGAGGCCCTTCTTCGGAAGTCTCTCGAGGACTATTTTCAAGAGCCACCGCCTGCGAGAGCTGTGGAGGGTGACTACTCGCTTTGGCGCTGTGTCGAAACGCACTTTGAATTTGCTTGGCCGCCAAGGGCGGGTTCGGAGGCCTTCTACCAGTGGATCGGCGGGTTCCCGTTCTATTACCCGGGGACGCGCTGGGAGCATCGCGAGGTGGCGGATCGCTTGCGTGCCGAGTCCGCAGGCCGAACCGACGGGTTCAAGGTGCTGGATGTGGGATGCGGGTCGGGACGGTTCCTGTCCTCCTTGAACTTTCTTCCCATCAAGGCCCGCCACGCCGTGGATTTCAGCCCGTTGGCCATTCGCGAATGCGAGGCGAAGGGGCTGCCCAGCCATTGCGGCAGCATCGAGTCCGCCCTGGGCGCGGGATTCGTGGCAATGCAGTCCTTGGACGCCGTGACGTCTTTCCACTGCTTGGAACATGTCGAGCAGCCGGTGCAGTTCGTCGAGCAGATGCTCTCGCTCTTGAAGCCCGGGGGATCGCTATGGGTCAGCACGCCCAACTCCCCGATGTCCTTCGAGTCGGAGTGGTTCGATGTGCTGAACCATCCACCGCACCACTTGGGCCGGTGGAATCCGACAGCCTACCGCGCGCTGGCCAGAAGGTTGGGCTGTGAATGTGATCTGTTTTCGCCCTCGGCCTCCCCGCTGCGCTTTGCCTTGGGCGCCTTCAAGCTGGTGTCTTACGGCCCAAACCGCGGCGTGGGCAGGGTGAAACGCCTCGCGGATCTGGTGGTGGGCGTGGGGCGCTTCGCGGGGATCTGGCGACGGCAGCGTCGGCGCGTTGCGGCGGCCGGCGTGCTGGCCGGGGACGCGATCCTGGTCCGGCTGACCAAGTGACTGGCTCGTGATCGTCGCCCAGCTCACGATTGGCAGGCGCGAACATTTCTAGGCCTGCGCCGAGCAAGCACACAGCTTCGGTACCGACACGGACGCGCTGCCGCAGCAACTTGAAGCGTTACCCGATGCTGAAGCGTCACCCGATGTGCATGAGTTGCGTCGGGTCCAGCAAGCGGAACCGCGCCCGTCACTGAATCGCCCTACCTCTCGCCCGGTCACGGTCCAGCAGCGGCCCCTTCTCGTGGCGCCATGAACGGCCGGTTGCGATGTTCGCCAGCGAGCCGCGTCATCCGCTTGTCGAAGGTCCAGCCTGCAAACCACGCCGGAAAAAGAAACGGCCCGCCAGGGGGGGACTGAGCGGGCCGGGTGAAGCAGTCGCCGGACCACTTGGGGGGGAGGGGGGGGAGGGATGTGCCCCGGCGACAGAACGAATGCTACAGACTTGAACCCCCGGGATCTGTGAAGTAGTTGGCCTTTTGTGTCACAACGTGTAGCGGACGATCAGACGAAGGGATCGTCGGCAGCGGCGAACAGCCGCGCGAGCAGCGCACGCTCCTTGCCGTCGATCGCGTCGAGGAACTCGCCGGCCGGGCCCATGCAGCGAAAGGCGTTGAAGCCGCGGTCGAGGAATTCGTGCAGTTCGCCGAGTCCGGCGAGTTGCGCCGGGCCGCGCATCAGCCGCAGCATGGTGCTGAGCAGCGGCTTGCGGGCGACGCGGTCGAGGGCTTCGCCGGTCTGCCGGATCAGCGTCACCTGCCGCTCCCGCTCCGCGCGACAGCCGACGGCGCGGTAGGCGGCGGCATAGGCGTCCTCGTCGATGCGCTCGAGCATCCCGGCACGCTCGAGTTCGGCGACCATCGCCGAGTCCAGTTCCTCGGACAGCGCGTCGACCTCGACCGCCAGGGCGACGGTCCGCAGTGCCGAGACCGGCAGCATGCGGATCAACAGCGGCAGGATTCGTTCGACCTCTTCGTCGCGGCTGCTGAAATCCTTCGGGCCGTAGAGATCGGAGAGAAAGAACTGCGCCGCGACGCCGAAACGGGGGCTCGCCAGCAGGTCGGCATGGGTGCGCGCGAGACGTCCGGCCTGCCACTCGCGCAGGCGCAGGCGCTTCGCCGCCGCCGCCGGCTCGCGGTTCGCCTGCAGCCGCAGGCGCTTGGCCGCCTGCAGGTGCTGCCGGAGCGCTGCGGCGCACTGCTGCTTTTCGATCGAGACCGTCGCATCGTCCATGGGGGCGGATTATGCACCGCCCGGTCCGCCGTGTTTAGAGGCCGTCGCCTAACCGGGAGCGGCGGCAGCGTCTACACTGGCTGCTGACCGAACCTCTGCCAGGAGCAGCGCATGCCTCATCCCGAGTCGTTGGCCAACCGCTTTGCCCGCCTGCAGACGGCGGCCCGCAGCGAGCCGAACCCGCCGCGGGCGCTGCGCGAGCGTCGCCTGCAGTCGCTCGGCCGCCTGCTGCGCGACAACGAACCGGCGATCGCCGACGCCCTGCGGCAGGATTTCGGCCACCGCTCGGCGGCCGAGACGCGGCTGCTCGAGATCTTCCCGAGCCATGAGGCCGTCCGCCACGCCCGCCGCCACCTGCGGCGCTGGATGCGGCCGCGGGCGCGACCGGTGTCGCTGTGGTTCCAGCCCGGCAGGGCGGAAGTGCGTTACCAGCCGCTCGGCGCGGTCGGCATCATCGTCCCCTGGAACTACCCGATCTTCCTCGCCGCGGCGCCGCTGGCGGCGGCGCTGGCGGCCGGCAACCGGGCGCTGGTCAAGATGTCGGAGATCACGCCGGCAACCGCCGCGTTCTTCGCCACACTCGTCGGCCGTTACTTCGCCGACGACGAACTGTCGGTGGTCGAGGGTGACGTGACGGTGGCACGCGAGTTCGCCGCACTGCCCTTCGACCACCTGCTGTTCACCGGTTCGACGCCGGTCGGGCGGCAGGTGATGCATGCGGCGGCCGACAACCTGACGCCAGTCACCCTCGAACTCGGCGGCAAGTCGCCGGCGATCATCGGTCCGACGCTGGCCGGCAGCCCCGCCTTCGTCCGCGCCGTCGAAAGGATCGTCATCGGCAAGTGCCTGAACGCCGGCCAGACCTGCATCGCGCCCGACTACTTGTTGCTGCCGGCCGGGCTGGAGCACTCGTTCGTGCACCACGCGCGGCAGGTCCTCGCCCGCTGCTACCCGGACATCGATCACAACGGCGACTACACGGCGATCGTCGATCAGCGCCAGTACGCGCGCCTCGTGGACTACGTCGACGAGGCACGTGCCGCCGGTGCGAACGTTGTCGACCTCGTGCCGGGTGCGACCGCCGATCCGCTGCGGCGCCACCTGCCGCCGCTGGCGCTGCTCGACCTCGACGACGGACTGCGCGTCATGCAGGAGGAGATCTTCGGGCCGCTGCTGCCGGTCATCCCCTACCGCGACCTCGGTCAGGCGATCCGCCGCGTCAACGAGCGGCCGCGGCCGCTGGCGCTGTACTACTTCGACAGCGACCAAGGCAACATCGAACGCGTCCTCGACGAGACGGTGTCGGGCGGCGTCACGGTCAATGACACGATCCTGCACATCGCGCAGGAGGAACTGCCCTTCGGCGGCGTCGGTCCGAGCGGCATGGGTTGCTACCACGGCTTCGCCGGCTTCGAGACCTTCTCCGTCCGCAAGGCGGTCTTCCGACAATCGCGGCTGTCGGCGATCGGACTCTTCAAACCGCCCTACGGTGCGCTCTTCGACCGCCTGACGCGGATTCTGCTGCGATGATCGTCAGCCGCCGCCAGTTCATCCGGACCGGCGTCGCCGGCGGCCTGCTGCTCGCCTTCTCCGGCTGGCTCAACGCCGCCGGCGGACGGCCGCTCAGCGCCGGCGAGCGCGAGATGCTGGCGGCGCTGTGCGGCGCGCTGCTCGACGGCGCGCTGCCGCCCGCGGGTGAGGAAAGGAGCCGTCTGGTCGCACTGACCGTCGACGGCATCGCGACGACGATCGCCGGCCTGTCGCTCGCCAGCCAGCGCGAGATCGGCGAACTGTTCGGGCTGCTGGTGCTGGCACCCGGGCGCATGGTCCTCGCCGGCGTCAGCCGGCCGTGGCGCGAGGCGACGGTCGGCGAGGTCAGCGACTTCCTGCAGTCCTGGCGGACGAGCCGGCTCGCCCTGCTGCAGGGGGCCTACGGAGCGCTGCACGACCTGAGCTTCGGCGCCTGGTACGCGCGTCCCGACACTTGGGAGGCGATTGCCTACCCCGGTCCTCCGCGAGGCTACTTCTGATGCACGATCCGATCCGCGCCGGTCTCGCTGCCGGCTGGAAGCACATCGACGCTTCGACCCTCGGCAAGGGCCAGACGGTCGAGGCCGACGTCGTCATCGTCGGCACCGGCGCCGGCGGCGGCGTCACCGCCGACATCCTCAGCGACGCCGGCCTGCGCGTCATCCTGGTCGAGGAAGGCCCGCTGCGCTCGTCGACCGACTTCCGCATGCGCGAGTCCGACGCCTACCCGGAGCTGTACCAGGATTCGGCGGCGCGCAAGACCGCCGACAAGGCGATCAACATCCTGCAGGGGCGTTGCGTCGGTGGCTCGACGACCGTCAACTGGACGAGCAGCTTCCGCACGCCGCCGGAAGTCCTTGCCTACTGGCAACGCCACTTCGGCCTGCGTCAGTTGAGTGTCGAATCGCTGAGTTCGTGGTTCGCGGTGATGGAGCACAAGCTGTGGGTGCGGCCGTGGGAGACGCCGCCGAACCAGAACAACAAGGTCCTCGCCGCCGGCGCGGAAAAGCTCGGCATCCCGATCGGCGCCATCAAGCGCAACGTCAAGGGCTGCTGGAACCTCGGCTACTGCGGCATGGGCTGCCCGACCAATGCCAAGCAGTCGATGCTGGTGACGACGATCCCGGCGGCGCTGAACCGTGGCGCGACGCTGTACACGCGGCTGCGGGCCGAGCGCCTGCGCTTCAGTGGCGGCCGCATCAGCGCCCTCGACTGCCAGGCGCTGCGGCCGGACGGCATCCATCCATCGGGCAAGCGCGTGCAACTGCGCGCGCGGCACTTCGTCGTCGCCGCCGGCGCCATCGGCAGCCCGGCGCTGCTCCTGCGCAGCGGCGTTCCCGACCCGCATCGTTTGCTCGGCAAGCGCACCTTCCTGCATCCGGTGGTGATCTCGTCGGCCTTGATGCCGGAGCGCGTCGACGCCTATGCCGGCGCGCCGCAGACGCTGTACTCGGACTTCTTCCTGCAGCAGGCGGCGATCGACGGTCCGCTCGGCTTCAAGCTCGAAACGCCGCCGCTGCATCCGGTCCTCTACGCGACGACGCTGCAGGGTTTCGGCGCCGCACATGTGGCGCTGATGCGCGAGTTCACCCGCGTCAACGTGATCCTGGCGCTGCTGCGCGACGGCTTCCATCCCGAGAGCCAGGGCGGCCAGGTGCGGCTCGGCCGCGATGGCCTGCCGCTGCTCGACTACCCGCTCGGCGACGTGATCTGGGAGGCGGCGCGGCGGGCGCTGCTGGCGATGGCCGAGATCCAGTTCGCTGCCGGCGCGCGCGCGGTGACGCCGGTGCACGAGACCGCCCCGCTCTATTCGAGCTGGGCGCAGGCGAAGAAGGGGATCGCCGAACTGCCGTTGAAACCGCTGCTCTGCCGCATCGTCAGCGCGCACGTGATGGGCGGCTGCGGCATGGCCGACACGCCACAGCGCGGCGTCGTCGACCACCGCGGCCGGCACTTCTGGCTGGTCAACCTGTCGGTGCACGACGGATCACTGTTTCCGACCAGTCTCGGCGCCAATCCGCAGCTCTCGATCTACGGCCTCGTCGCGCGCAACGCCGCTCTGCTCGCCGCCGAGCTGTCGGGCAGGCCGCCACCGCTGATTCCCTGACCAGGAGCAACGCCCGTGCTGGCCCGTGCCCTCTGCCTGTCGCTGCTGCTCGAAGTGGCGCTCTATGTCGCCGTCGCCACGCTCGCCTTCGATGCCGCACCGGCGAGCGCCGCCGTGGCGGCGCTCGCCGGCGTTCTCGGGCTGCGCGCCGTGCTCGTCGCGACCAGCTACGCCTGCGCGTTCGCCTGGCACTCGCCGGCGCCGCGGCTGCGCGCGGCGCCGGCGCTGCGCATGGTACTTGCCGAGTACGCCGCTTTCGTCGTCAGCTTCGTCCTCATCTTTCCCGTCGAGCGCTTCTGGATGGGTGCCGACCGCCTGCCGCGGGTCGTCGGCGGCGCCGCCGGACGGCGCCTGCCGGTGCTGCTGGTGCATGGCTATGGTTGCTCGCGCGGCGCCTGGTGGTGGCTGCGGCGGCGCCTCGAGGCTGCCGGCTGGACGGTGGCGACGATCAGCCTCGAACCGGTGTACGCGAGCATCGACGACTACGTCGAACCGCTCGCGCGGCGCATCGACGCCGTGCTGGCGCAGACCGGCAGCGACCGGCTGCTGCTGGTCGGACACAGCATGGGCGGGCTGGTGGCGCGCCGCTACCTGCAGCGCTGCGGCAGCGTCCGGGTCGCGCGGCTGGTGACGCTCGGCACGCCGCACCAGGGCAGCCAGCTCGCCCATCTCGGCGCCGGCGAGAACGCGCGCCAGATGCGGCCGCACAGCGACTGGCTGCGGGCTCTTGCCAACCCGGCGCCGCTGCTCGATACTGTGGTCATCTACAGCCCGCATGACAATTTCGTGATGCCGCAAGCCAACCTCGAGCTGCCCGGAGCCACCGCGCGGGCGATTGACGGTCTCGGTCACCTCGCCATGCTCTTCTCGCCCCGTGTCGCCGTCGCGCTGCTGGCAGCGCTCGCCGCGGCCGGCGGGGCAGCGGGCAGCGGGCGATGAAGGCGCGGTTGCTGATCGCCGGCTGCTGTCTGCTGCTCGCAGCGCCGGCAGCGCTGGCTGCGGACGAGGTCTTCGTCACCCATGGCGCCGGCGGCCCGGTGTTCTCCGACAAGCCGCAGCCCGGTTCAACGCCGGTGCAGTTGCCGCCGCCCAACGTCATGGACCCGGTACCGGTCGGCCGGCCGCCGACGCCGGCGAGCGGCTCGCCCGGCGACGCCGCCGGCCGGAGCGAGGCGGCGGCGGCAAGCTACCGCCGCCTGGCGATCCTCTTCCCCGAGGATGGCGGCGCCGTCGTCGCCAACACCGCGCTGTTCGAGGTCCGCCTGGCGGTCGATCCGCCGCTGCGGCTCGGCGAGGGACACGCCTTCGTCGTCGCCATCAATGGCCGGCCGGTCCAGCAGCGCTTCACCGCCAGCGAGTTCATGATTCCGCCGGAATTCTGGGGCGACACGCTGCCGCCTCCGAACCAGTTCCACCAGCTCGATGCGGCGATCGTCGACAGCGCCGACAGGGTTCTGCTGCGCGCCCGGCCGGTGACCTTCCAGATGCGCCATGCGTTCATCGAGCGGCGCCGGCAGTGGCAGCGGCCACCCGCCGCAGTGCCGCCGCGGCCACCGGCGGGGCTGCAACCGTCGCCCTCCGTGCCGTCGCCGGTGGTGCATCCCGGCCTGCCGCAGCCGATGCCGTCAGCGCCGCCACTCGCTGCCACGCCGGCGCCACCACCGCCAGCGCCAGTGCTGCATCCTGGCCTGCCGCTACCGCTGCCGCAGGCCGGCTCGCAATCGCGATGACAGGCGCTGACCACGCAGCACGCGACGACTGCGCGCGCGCCGTCAGGGCGGCTCTCGCCGGCGACTGGCAGCAGGCGCACGCCATCGTCCAGGAACTCGACGACCCGCTGGCGAGCTGGATCCACGCCATCCTGCACAAGATCGAGGGCGACGCCTGGAACAGCCGCTACTGGTACCAGCGCAGCGCCGGCCGCCACTACGAGGACTACGCCGACAGCGGCAGCGAACTGCGCGCCGCCCTTGCCGAAACCGAGAGGGAATAGCCAGCCGATGGGACCACAGACGCGCTTCATCACTTCCGAGATCTGCCAGGTCGGCGGCCCGGGGCAGACTGACCAGAGCGACGCGGCGATCTATCTCGTCCACTTCGCCGATGCCGCCGTCCTCATCGACGCCGGCAGCGGCCGCGCCAGCGACCGCGTGCTGCTGAACATCGAAGCCGCCGGCGTGCTGCCGCAACGGATCGAGCACCTGCTGCTGACGCACTGCCACTACGACCACAGCGGCGGCGCGGCAAGCTTCCGGCAGCGCTTCGGCTGGCGGGTGGCGATCCACGAACTCGAGGCCGCCTGGCTCGAGGCCGGCGACAGCCAAGTCAGCGCCGCCTGCTGGTATGGCGACCACCTGAGCCCGTGTCCGGTCGACCGGCGCCTCGCCGGCGGCGACCGCATCGTGCTCGCCGGCCGCGAACTGGAGGTGATCCACATCCCCGGCCACTCGCCCGGATCGGTCGCCTACGTCGTCGACTCCGACAATCGCCGCGTCGTCTTCGCGCAGGACGTGCACGGTCCAATCCATGCCGCGCTGCGCTCGAACGTCCGCGACTACCGGGCCTCGCTGCGCAAGCTGCTGGCGCTCGAGGCCGACATCCTCTGTGAAGGGCATTACGGCATCTTCGTCGGCAAGGCGGAAGTCGCCGCCTTCATCGAGCGCTTCATCGATGACTGACCAGGCGTGACGCGCAACCGCCAGATCCTGCTCGTCTCCCGTCCGACTGGCGAAGTCAGCCACGACGACTTCCAGCTCGTCGCGGCCGCGATCCCCGAACTGGCCGATGGCCAGGTGCTCGTGCGCCACCACTACCTCAGCCTCGACCCCTACATGCGCGGCCGCATGAACGCGGGCGAAAGCTACGCCGAACCGCAGGCGCTCGGCGAAGTGATGATCGGCGGCACCGTCGGCGAGATCGTCGCCTCGCGCAGCGACCGTTACCGTGTCGGCGACCAGGTCGTCGGCATGGGCGGCTGGCAGGAATACGAGGTCGTCGATGACGAGCGCGCCGGCGCGCTGCGCCGGGTCGACGGCGCGGCAATCCCGCTCTCGGCTTACCTCGGCGCCGTCGGCATGCCGGGCGTCACCGCCTGGTACGGACTGCTGCAACTGATCGTGCCGCAGAGCGGCGAGACGATCGTCGTCTCCGCCGCCAGCGGTGCCGTCGGCAGCGTCGTCGGCCAGCTCGCCCGGCTGCGCGGCTGCCGCGTCGTCGGCATCGCCGGCGGGCCGGAGAAATGCCGCGCCGTGGTCGAGGAGTTTGGCTTCGACGCCTGCATCGACCACCGGCAGCACGGCGACACCCGCACGCTCGCCGATGCCATCGCCGCCGCCTGCCCGGATGGCGTCGACGGCCACTTCGAGAACGTCGGTGGCAGAATCCTCGACGCCGTCATGCGGCGCTGCAATCCGTTCGCCCGCATCGCCATCTGCGGCCTGATCGCCGGCTACGACGGTGCGGCGATCCCGCTCCGCGAAGCGCAACGGATCCTGCTGCGGCGGCTGAAGCTGCAGGGCTTCATCGTCAGCGAGCACATGGAATTCTGGCCGCCGGCGCTGCGCGAACTCGGCGGCCTCGTCGCCAGCGGCCGCCTGCGCTACCGCGAGAGCATCGCGCAGGGAATCGAGAACGCGCCGGCGGCATTCATCGGCCTGCTGCACGGGCAGAATTTCGGCAAGCAGCTCGTGCGGCTGATCTGAACCGGAGCAGCGGCTCGGCGCAACGCAACGGACGAGGACGATGGCGATGAATCCCGGCACGCATGAGGTATTCAACCAGAGCACCCCCTTCAGCGACGTCAATCTCCTTGCCGGCAACCCGGCGCTCGCCGACGCGCTGCGCTTCAACCACCCGCAGCTCGACCTTGTCGCGCTGCATGCCGTCGGCGCCGAAACGGGGTCGGTGGCGATGCAGCGGCATGCGCGGCTGGCGAACGCCTTTCCGCCGCAGCTCAGGAGCCACGACCGCTTTGGCCAGCGCATCGACCAGGTCGAGTTCCACCCAAGCTATCACCACCTGTTGCGCGCGGCGCTGCAGCACCGGCTGCACGCGACGCCGTGGACTGCCGGCACCGGCGCGCACATCGAGCGCGCGGCCGCCTTCATGCTGTTCACCGAATGCGAGCCGTCGGTCCTCTGTCCGGTATCGATGACCTACGCCGTGATGCCGGCGCTGCGCGCCAACGCGGCGATCCATTCCGCCTGGGCGCCCGGGCTCGCGAGCCCGCGCTACGACGGGCGCTTCCTGCCGCACGACCGCAAGACCGGCCTGATGATGGGCATGGGAATGACCGAGAAGCAGGGCGGCTCCGACGTGCGCGCCAACACGACGCGCGCCGACTTCGACGGCGACGACGCCTGGGGCCGGCGCTACCGCATCAGCGGCCACAAGTGGTTCCTCTCGGCGCCGATGTGCGATGCCTTCCTGATCCTCGCGCAGGCCGCCGGCGGGCTGTCGTGCTTCTTCCTGCCGCGCCTGCTGCCCGACGGCACGGTCAACGCGATCGCCATCCAGCGCCTGAAGCACAAGCTCGGCAACCACGCCAACGCCAGCTCGGAAGTCGAGTTCGCTGCCGCCGCGGCTTGGCTGGTCGGCGACGAGGGCAGGGGTGTGGCGCAGATCCTCGCCATGGGCGCGATCACCCGCCTCGACTGCGCCCTCGGTAGCGCCGGCCTGATGCGGCACGCGCTGTCGCTGGCGCTGCACCACGTCGGCCAGCGCCAGGCCTTCGGCCGCCGGCTGTGCGAACAGCCGCTGATGCGCAACGTCCTCGCCGACCTGGCGCTCGAGAGCGAAGCGGCGACGGCGCTGGCGCTGCGCCTCGCGCGCGCCGTCGACCGCAGCGAGAACGGCGACGATGCCGATGGCCACGAAGCGGCGATCCGCCGCCTGCTGACGCCGCTCGCCAAGTTCTGGATCTGCAAGCGCGGCAGCCATTTCGCGCAGGAAGCGATGGAATGTCTCGGCGGCAACGGCTACGTCGAGGAGCAGGGCGAGGGCGTCATGGCGCGCATCTACCGCGAGATGCCGCTCAACTCGATCTGGGAAGGAGCCGGCAACATCATGGCGCTCGATCTGCTGCGCGCGCTGCGCCATGCCGATGCCGCCGGCGCGCTCGCGCACGAGTTGGCCCCGCTGTGCGCCTCCGGCAGCCACCTCGCCGCCCGCGTGCACGCCGCCCTGCACGACGTCGACGGCGGCTGCGACGAAGCGCAGGCACGCACGCTGGCGCGCCGGCTGGCGCTGCTGCTGCAGGCAGCGCTGCTGCGCCAGCACGCGACCGACGCCGTCTTCGATGCCTTCACCCGCTCGCGCATCGACGCAGCGAACGACGTCTTCGGCCTGCTGCCGGCGGGCGTCGACCTCGCCGCGATCATCGCCCGCGCGGCGCCGCAGACGGTGGATTGAGCCGGAGCGGTCTTCGTCACCTCCGGTCGCAAGCGGCGTCTTCGTCGTTGTTCCACACTGCAGCGAAGCTTTCCTGACAGGCGGTCACGGCGTTTGACCTGGCGTGCGCGTTTCCGTACGCCTTGCGGAAATGAGGAGCCACAAATGACCATCCTGACCGCCAGCGAGGCGCGTGCAAATCTGTACCGCCTGATCGATCAAACCGCGGAGTCACATGAGCCGATCTTCATTTGCGGCAGGAGGACAAGCGCCGTGCTGGTTTCTGCAGAGGACTGGCAGGCGATTCAGGAAACACTGTTCCTGCTTGCCGTACCCGGACTCCGCGACTCGATCAAGGAAGGGATGGCGGAGCCACTCGCTGAAAGCGCCAGGGTGCTTGACTGGTGAGCTGGCAGACCGTTCGCCTGCACGATCGGCGAGGCCCCCACGGCAACCAGCGCGACGGCGACCGGTTGCGGCCGAGCGACAGCGCATCGTCGCGGTCCACCGGCGCCAGCACATGGAACGCGACATGGTCCCCGGCGGCGTCGATCGCCGGCGCCAGGCGCTGCTGCAGCAGGCGCCGCTCGCGCCAGTCGCGCCAGCCTTCGCAGACGCTCTCCTGCGCGCGGCAGGCAAAGGCTTCCAGCTCGCGCACGAAGCGCCGTCCGAGAACCCCCGCCAGCCGCCGCCGGCGGCGGTCGTCGGCGACGTCGTAGACGATCACCCAGAGACGCATCGTCAGCGCACCATGAACGGGCGATAGGCCGGCGCGTCGCCGCGCAGGGCCTGGATGCCGTTCGTCACCTGCGCGTGTCGACGAGCAGAGACCCGATAGGCGGTTGATCCACATCACGGCTGAGCTTGCTGGACTGACGGACAACGTGGTTGAGATACGGACGGTGCATTGGGGCGATGCGGCCACCACCGTGATGCAGAGGCCTCCGGGGCGGTGCGCGCCAGGCCTTGGCGCAATGGCAGGTTCTCCCTGATGCCGGGCGTATGGCGTATCCTGCTGCTCTACCGGGAGAGTCTTCCTTTTCTCTCCATGCCGAACGCGTCGTGACGCAAAGCTTTGCGTCCATTCGGTTTGCGACATCCAGTTGGGCGCTGCTGGTGTTGAACCGCTACAACACGCTGTAGAAGAACTTGATCATGACAACCTTGCGATCCTCGATCTCGAAAACATCCTTCTCACCAGCGAAATCGTCGAGCGCCAGCGCGACCGCAAGACCCACGAGCGCAAGTTCGTCGTCCGCGGCACCACAGTCGGCGGACTCCAAGCCGAGGCAGTCGTCAAGTTCGGCCCGCTCGGCAGTCTCTTCGTCATCACGGTCTACCTTGTCTGAACTCCTGCTTCCCGTACCCCGACTCCACGACTCGATCAAGGAAGGGATGGCGGAGCCACGCGCCGAAGGCGCCAGGGTGCTTGACTGGTGAGCGGGCAGATCGTCCGCCTGGACGATCGGCGAGGCCCCCACGGCAACCAGCGCGACGGCGACCGGTTGCGGCCATGGCGCGGCAAAGCGCGCCGCAGCGCCCCTCACAGCAGCGCATGCCCGAACTCCTCAGGACGTCCGAGCCTTGCCCGTCGCTTGACCCGCGACGCAGGACGCTTACAATCCCCATAAGTACCGCCGCCGAGGCGCTTCAGTCCAACGAGGTTTATCTGCCGCGGATGCACCAGCGGCAAGGCCGGACGCTTTCGGCGCGGCAGATGAATGCTATTCCTGCGACGTTTCACCAGCCGTGGCGCGCTCTAAGTTTCAATAGTTTCCTCTCGGAGATCAATCGTGAATTTCAGTATCGAATGCGAGCAAGAGGTTGATGGCCGCTGGATTGCCGAGGTTCCACAGCTTCCCGGCGTCCTGTGCTACGGCAAGACTGCCAACGACGCCAGGTCGAAAGCGGAAGTGCTTGCCCTTCGCGCCATGGCCGAGCGCCTTGAACAGAGTGAGTCGCCTCCGGTCGAAATCAGCATTTCCATTCCCCTGGCCGTATGAGTCAATGGCCGTCCATCAAAGCCAAACGATTGCTTGCGGCGCTGTTTGGTATCGGGTGGAAACTCAAACGGCAGTCTGGCTCTCACCGTACTTTGTCCCGCGAAGGGTGGCCCGATGTCCTCTTCGCTTTTCACGACGGCGAGGAAATCGGCCCGCGAATGCTTGCTCGTCCCGAAATATGGAGACTGCTTGGCGTTTCCCCGCCGCTTCAGTAGACGTTTCCCGGCCCTGCCAGGTGCTCCAGGCCGGCAGTCGAACGTAGCTGCGCGAACAGCCCGCGTCGTCCGCTCACCTCCACGCGGGAAGGGGAACGGCTGTTGCAGCAGCGCCGTATCGCGCTCGCCCCGACCCGCGTGCGGACCCGCAGCGCCGCGAGCGCAGCGTGCCGGACGCCGGCGATCGTCAGAGCAGCGCATGCCCGAAGTCCTCGAGCGGCAGGCCGCGGCCGAGCGACAGCGCATCGTCGCGGTCCACCGGCGCCAGCACGTAGAACGCGACGCGGTCCTCGGCGGCGTCGATCGCCGCCGCCAGGCGCTGCCGCAGAAGGCGCCGCTCGCGCCCGTCGAGCCAGCCTTCGAAGACGCTCTCCTGCGCGCGGCAGGCAAAGGCCTCCAGCTCGCGGACGAAGCGCCGCCGCCGCCGCGAATCGGCGATGTCGAAGCAGACGACGGTGAACGCGCTCGCGCCGCGCATCACGCCAGCCAGTAGTCGGACGGTCGCGCAGTCGCCGACTGCGCGCCGAGCGTCTCGCGCCGCGACGCAGTGCGCAGAGCCAGCGGATACGCGCGCACGGCGTCGGCCGCCGGCTCGATGACCGCCGCCACCTCGGCGAGCAGGGCGCGCAGCTCGGCGCCGCTCAGCCAGGCCTCGAAGACGCTCTCCTGCACGCGCTCGGCGCGCCGCCCGAGAACCCCCGCCAGCCGCCGCCGGCGGCGGTCGTCGGCGATGTCGTAGACGATCACCCAGAGACGCATCGTCAGCGCACCATGAACGGGCGATAGGCCGGCGCCTCGCCGCGCAGAACCTCGATCCAGTGCGCCACCTGCGCCCGCATCGCCCGCCGGTAGTCGCCGTCGGGTCCGCCGAGCGGATGCCCGACGGCGCTCTGCAGCTTGGCTTCCAGCGCGGC
This sequence comes from Candidatus Accumulibacter conexus, assembly GCA_017592775.1. Lineage (GTDB taxonomy): Bacteria > Pseudomonadota > Gammaproteobacteria > Burkholderiales > Rhodocyclaceae > Accumulibacter > Accumulibacter conexus. Next base: position 50,036 of record JAGFNJ010000009.1, read on the forward strand.
GATGAAGGCCTTGCGCACCGGCAGCCCGATGCGGCAACCGGCGTCCGCGCTGATGGCGAAATCGCCGTCGCCAATGTCGTCGCTGCCGAGCAGCCGCAGCACCACCGTGTCGACGACCAGCGCGCGGAACTCCTCCATCAGGTCCGAGACCAGCGCCGGGTGGCCGTCGTGCGCCGCGTGCAGGCTGCCGAGATAGGGATCGAGCCCGCGCTCGGCGACCAGCGTCAGCAGGTTGTGGAAGAGCACCGCGTAGCCGTAGGAGAGCAGCGCGTTCACCGGGTCGCCCGGCGGCTGCCGGCGGCGACCCGGGAACGACCAGCGCGCCGGCAGCAGGCCGGCGAAGGCGGCGAAATAGGCGCGCGCCGCCGCCCCCTCGACGCCGCGCAGCGCATCGAGGTCGGCCGCGTGCAGCGCGTGCGCCTGCATCTCGTGCAGCGCCTCGTCGGCCGGCGACGCGCCGCCGGCGCGGAAGCGGTAATGCCGGCGCAGCAGCAGGCGGCCGTTGGCGATCTTGCCGGCGACGATGGCGCGCGCCGCGGCGAGGCAGAAAGCGGCATCCTCGCTGCGACGATACTGGCTGCGGCGCAGGTCGACGCGGCTGTCGGCGGCGCTCAGCAGCACCCCCGGCGGCGCGCTCGCCGTCCCCTGCAGCATGAAGGTCGCGCCACGCGCCAGCAGCGCCCGCAGCACGGCAAAGCTCACCGCGCCCTCATCGCTGGCGAGGATCTGGTCCACCTTCTCCAGCGGCACGCTGAGCAGCTCGTCGCCGTTCTTCAGCGCCAGCAGCCGGCCGCCGTCGATGCGCAGGTAGGTTCCCGGCTCGGCCAGGTAGAGCGTGCGCAGCAGTGGCGGCGGCGCGTCGTCGTGGCGCACGCCGCCACCCGGCGGCCGCGGCCGCGCGCGCGCGCCGTGCCCGGCGTGCCTCGCCGGTGCCGGTGCCGGCGCCGGCACCGGTTCCGGCAGCGACGCCGGCACTGCTTCCGCTGCCGCGCGCGGCAGCCCGGCCGCGGGCGGCCCGTCTGCAGCGCCGGCCGGTCGCAGGTGCGGCGGCAACAGCCAGGGCGTCGCCGCCGGATCCTCGGCACGCTGGCCGTGCGCATCGAAATGCACGCCGAGAAAACTCAGGCCATCGCGGAAAAGGACGATGCGCGTCGTGTCGAAATTGATCTCGAGGCCGGCGTCCGCCAGCCACTGCGCTGCCGCCTCGAGTGCCCGTTCGGCGCTGGCGACATCGCGGCAGGCGATGACGAAATCGTCGGCGTAGCGCACCAGGTGCCAGTCGGCGTCGGCGGCGATCGCCTCGTCGAAGCCGTCGAGATAGAGGTTCGCCAGCAGCGGTGACAGCGGCGAACCCTGCGCCACGCCCTGGCGGCAGCGCCTGTCGCCGTCGGCCGTGCGGATCGGCGCCGCCAGCCACTGCCGGACGAGCGGCAGGACACTGCCGTCGGGCAGCAGCGCCGCCAGCCGCGCGACGAGCTGGCGATGCGGGATGCGGTCGAAGAAGGCGCTGATGTCGGCGTGGACGACGCAGGGCAGGCCGGTGTCGCGCAGCTCGGCGACGCGGGCGACGGCATCGCGGACCGAGCGACCCGGGCGATAGGCGAAGCTCTCGTCCTCGAAATGGCGGTCGAGGATCGGCCCGAGGACCAGCCTCGCGGCCGTCTGCAGCACCCGATCGCCGACGGCCGGGACGGCCAGCAGCCGCGGCTCGCGCCCCGGCCGCGGCAGCTCGAGGCGCAACAGCGGTGCCGGCTGGTAGCGGCCATCGCGCACCTGGTCGCGCAGCCGGCCCAGTCGCAGCAGCGCGTTGCGCCCGAACTCGTCGAGGTCGATGCCATCGACACCGGCGCCGCCGCCGTTGCGGCGCACCCGCGCCCAGGCGAGGGCCAGCGTGTCTTCGGCGAGGAGTTGGTCGAGGAGTGCCATGGCGCGAGAGTCTGCCAGAGGCAGCGGCGGCGCGCACGAATGGCAAGCTTGCCATGTTGCCGGGCCGGCCGGGAGCGCGCGCGGAACGGCTGTGCAAGCTGCCGACGGAGCCGGGCGCTGCTGCCCCATCGTTGGCGCGGGTAGCGGGAAGGCGTCTGGCGGCTCGTGAAGCCCGTGGCGCCGGCCTGGATTCTTCGGAGAGTCGATGAGAGAAGGGATCGGCGATCGGCCCCGCGAAATGCCGTACCGCTCTGGAGCCCAACGAACGAGGTCAGCCGCCCGGGCGTCAGTGAGGGGCGGCTGCGATGCCTCGTTGGGCTGCGGACCTTCGGCAGGTCGTGGCGTGAGAAGTGGCGCCTGTCCGCGCCGAAAGCAACGGGGCCAAGCGCCAGCGTATGCGCGGCAGATGAACCCGGTTGGACTGAAGCGCCTCGAGGGTGGTACTCGTGGGGATCGTCAGCCTCCGGCGCCCCGGGCCAAGCCACGGGCACGGGTCACAGCGGTTGGCCGGGTTGGCCAGCGGTGGGCGAGCGGCTTGCTGCCGTTCGTGAGAGGGTGCCAGGAAGGAACAGGGCCCTCGGGAAAACGGAAAGGACGTCGGAATGGCCATTTCGGCGCGCTGCCGACGAGGCTTCCGCTCACGACCGCAACTGCCATTGGGTACACGGGAACCTCCCGCGCGAAGCGCCGGCCGTCTTCATGGGCCGCCGGGAACCGATGCGTTCTGCGGCGTCGGCTGACGCCGACGCGGAGCCCCCTCCTTCGGCACCAGCCCTCCGCGGTCGCGGTGGAGACGGCACGCCCACTCCTCGCGGCCGACGCTGCTCGTGGAGAGCGAACTGGAGATTTTCCCACTGAGATACATCACTCTCGTCTTGATCCCCTTCAGGAATTCGGGGAGAGAGAACGAATTGACGCATCAAGCCAGCAACATTGTTACGTCTTAATCCCCTTCAGGAATTCGGGGAGAGAGAACCGGGGACTGCTGCTTCAGCACGAACGCGCTGAGTCTTAATCCCCTTCAGGAATTCGGGGAGAGAGAACACATTGCTTGTCTCGGAATGTCTTGGTCGACAAGTCTTAATCCCCTTCAGGAATTCGGGGAGAGAGAACACCAAGCAAGCACCTTACCAGATTCGGAGTAAGTCTTAATCCCCTTCAGGAATTCGGGGAGAGAGAACGCAATTCATGGTGGATAAAGCAATCGCTAACAGTCTTAATCCCCTTCAGGAATTCGGGGAGAGAGAACTCCGATCGTCCGCTGCAAGGACTTGGCTCGTGGGTCTTAATCCCCTTCAGGAATTCGGGGAGAGAGAACCAATGCCAGCGACGAAAAGACCATCGACCAGTTGTCTTAATCCCCTTCAGGAATTCGGGGAGAGAGAACTAATCAGTGAAGAACAGAAAGCGCGGTACATTCGTCTTAATCCCCTTCAGGAATTCGGGGAGAGAGAACAAAACAGAGCGTTTGCAGGGAGAAACACACGTGTCTTAATCCCCTTCAGGAATTCGGGGAGAGAGAACGGAATCTTTCCACAGCGTTTAGCTGGATGTTTGTCTTAATCCCCTTCAGGAATTCGGGGAGAGAGAACCGCGACTACAATCCCAGTACCGGCCGCCGCGAGTCTTAATCCCCTTCAGGAATTCGGGGAGAGAGAACGACATTCTGGCCAGAGCCGGAAAGACATTACCGTCTTAATCCCCTTCAGGAATTCGGGGAGAGAGAACACAATGATAGATCCTTGTGGATTTTTGAAACAGTCTTAATCCCCTTCAGGAATTCGGGGAGAGAGAACGATCATCCCGATGACCACCGCCATCATCACGATGTCTTAATCCCCTTCAGGAATTCGGGGAGAGAGAACCTCTGAAAGAAGTTGATACGTGGAAAGCATATCGTCTTAATCCCCTTCAGGAATTCGGGGAGAGAGAACACACATAGCCCGAGTGGTGGAATTTGGCATACACGTCTTAATCCCCTTCAGGAATTCGGGGAGAGAGAACATCAAGATGCCTTCGTTGAGTTTGAAAAAAGATCGTCTTAATCCCCTTCAGGAATTCGGGGAGAGAGAACCGATCAACGGGGATGATGGCCCAGCGCGGCTGAGTCTTAATCCCCTTCAGGAATTCGGGGAGAGAGAACTGAATGTCAGCCCCCATCCGAAGTGCGGCTTTGGTCTTAATCCCCTTCAGGAATTCGGGGAGAGAGAACGCTGTACCGGATTTACCGCTACTGGGGCAACAGTCTTAATCCCCTTCAGGAATTCGGGGAGAGAGAACGCAGGGCAGCAGCGGGCCGGGCGACTTGAACTGTCTTAATCCCCTTCAGGAATTCGGGGAGAGAGAACCGCAACTCGCCACCGCCAGTCTGATCACGCAAGTCTTAATCCCCTTCAGGAATTCGGGGAGAGAGAACACCTTTCTGCCGTAGGAGAGCAGCATCCTATTGTCTTAATCCCCTTCAGGAATTCGGGGAGAGAGAACAAGACTAAAAGCGGTTCTGCGTGACGAGCTGGGTCTTAATCCCCTTCAGGAATTCGGGGAGAGAGAACGGTTGCCGCCAGGATCAAGGCGGAGATTTCGCGTCTTAATCCCCTTCAGGAATTCGGGGAGAGAGAACTTGTAGCACCTGTTACTACTATAACCGGAGCGGTCTTAATCCCCTTCAGGAATTCGGGGAGAGAGAACAAGTCAAACAGGGACTGTTGGTGGACACTGACGAGTCTTAATCCCCTTCAGGAATTCGGGGAGAGAGAACCCAGTTGAACCAGTCTAGCACCGCAGAGATCCGTCTTAATCCCCTTCAGGAATTCGGGGAGAGAGAACTCTAACGCTGGAAGGCCTCTTGTGGCAAGGGTTTGCGGGGCACGAATCGGCGGGCGGCAGCCGGTCAGGCCAATGGCATCATGGCGATGGGGCAAGAATGGCGCTTTCCTCATGGCAATCAGGGCGCTGCGCGTAGTGCTGCCGCCCTCGTCGGTCCCGTCGCAGGGGACAACGGCAAGATCGCGGGAAACAGCGGCACGGGATCGCCGTTGGTGCGGCTGCAGTGCAGGCGACCGCTTCTGGTGGCGCAGTGAGCAGCGACGCCAAGCGACGGTTGCCGTCGCCGCGGCGCCGCACGTGCTGCCGCGTCGTTGCCGCTTTGCGCTGCGTGCGGCGACGACCGTTGCTCCCCTCGCGACGGCCGACGACGCTGGCCGTCCATCGGGGTCGGCGTGTCCGAGCGGGAGCGCGACACCTGGCGCGCGCGCGCTTTCATGCGCCACGCCCGTCATTCCATGTTGCGGGTGGATGGGTCCATGCTCCGGATCGACGACTCCATGTTCGGGATCGATCACTCCATGCTCCGGACGGGTCGTTCCATGCGACGAGTTCAACGTTCCAACCGGCCGGTTGATCGCTCGATCGCTTCGGTAGAAGCGAGCATCTCGAAGGTCCATCGCCTGCACCTGCATCGTTCGTGCCTGTGCTGCCGCGACGGAACGTTCGACACCGCGCATCGACAGGCGCACCCGGGCGATGCAACCTGCCATCCGCTTCAGGCAGGCCCGCAGCGGCAGGGTCCATGCTTGCGTCGCGCGCCGAGCCCCGACGGGCCGCTGAGCAGGAGAGGTGGGTGCCGGTGCATCGCTGCACCGGCCGTGACCATGCGCGCCGGGCGCGCTCCGGCCGGTCGCCCGGGCAGGGCGCGGCGAGTGCCCGGGCTGTGCCGATCGCTTCACGGGGTGGGCGCAGCCTTCCTGGTCTTGCGCGCGAAACGGCGGCCGAGGTCGTCGAGGCTGCCCTCGAGCGCGCCGGTCGAGAGGTTATGCAGCTTGGCATACTGGTAGACGAGCAGCGCGGCGGCGTAGGCTTCGCTGCCGGCGGCAAAGTAGGTGTCATCGAGCTTGCGGAAGACGGTTTCGAGTCGGTGACGCACCGGGTAGAGGTCTTCGACGAGAGCGACATCGGCGGCAAATTCCGGCAGGCTGAAGCCGCTCGGCAGGATTTCGGGATGGGCTTCGGCGATGGCGAGCGCCTTGACGACGAAGGAACGGTTCATTTCTCCGAACTTCACCATCGCCGTCCGTTCGCCGTCGGCGAGGTCGATCAGGAAGGGGAGGGCGTCGGTGAGGGCGGTCAGCGCGGCTTGCGCCCTGGCGTGCTGGTCGGGAGTGATGGCGGCGTCGATGCGGTTTGCAGGCATGGCAGGTCTCCTTGATCGGTCGGGCGCGAAGACGTTTCGCGCCGTGTGGAATTAGAAGGGATTTCCGGCGCAGCGGTCAAGGCCGCGCGGCGGCAGCCACCGCCGCTGCCGTGGTTGCCGCTGCCGGCTGCGGCGGCGCCGCCGGCGGTCATGCCAGCCGCTCGAGCCAGGCCAGCTCATGCGGGACGGCGGCGATTTCGGCGTCGGCGAGCAGTTGGCCCTCCGCCAGGCGCGTGCGGATGCGCAGGACCAGCGCCTCGTCGCCCGCTTCCATGGCGATCTCGACGCGCCGCGCCGCGACGGCGACGCCGAGCAGCGCCGACAGCAGGCGCGCGCTGGCGTCGTGGCCGATCGCCGAGACGAAGCCGCCGGCCAGCCGCCGCCGCGCCTCGGCGGCGTCGAGCGGGCCGCTGAAGCGATAGTCGCCGTAGGCGGTCAGCACCGGTGTGTTGAGCAGGTAGATCATGTTCCCTCCCCGCCGGCGCTGCCGGCAATGACGTTGAAGGTGCGCACGCGCTTCTCGCCCGCGGTCTCGACATACTGGAACTCGATCTCGGGGTGCTCGAGGGTGACCATCGCGGCCGCGACGCTGAGCACCTTGGTGCCGCCGGTGACGTCGATCATGATCTCGCGCTTGCGCGGCGCTTCCTCGGCGATGATTTGGCGATAGAGGGCGAGGAGTTCGTCGAGCGCTTCGAACGAGGCCTCGCGCAGTTCGATGCGTGCGGCGTCGAGTTGGGGAAAGTAATACGTGATCATCTCCCGGCAGTCCGGGAACGATGCCGCGGATCCATTCCTCCCCGGCGACCCGACGAGGATGATGCGCTGCAGGCCCGCCCGGTGCACGTCGATCGCCCGCAGCAACTGCTCCCAGGCAAACTTGTCGCGTTCGCCGAGCGAGTCCATCGCGCGCAGCGCGTCCGAACACTGCGGGGGCAGGGGGTGCTCGGCCGAGGCCCGGGTCAACCGCTCGGGCTGCCAGTGCCACGCCGTGCGCGAGAGCGCAAGCACCAGCACCGCATGCGGCTCGACGCGGCCCGGCTGGCCGATTCGCCGCACCGCCACCGGCAGGAAAGTGCGCCGGCGCGCGTACAGCCAGGCGGCCAGGGCGAGCGAGAGCAGCGCCATGGCGAGCATCCAACACGCAAAGCGCGCATCGCCGGCGCCCAACGCGCCGCCCGGCAGCCAGGGAAAGAGCTGGTCGCCCTTGATGCCGTCGGCAATCCAGCTCTGCAGCAGGAGGATGAAAAAGGCGATGAGGATGTTGAGCAGGGCATCGCAACCGCCCGCTCGCGCGCGCATCATTCGCTGCCGCCAGCAAAGCGGCCGTAGCCCGAACTGCGCTTGCCGCCGATGCCGTGCTGCTGCAGGCCTTCCTCGAGCAGGCGGCGGGCGAGGCGGGTCCATAGCGGTTGGCCTTCGATGACGAAATGGAAGCTGCCGCGAACGGCGATCTGCGGTGCCGGTATCGGCGAGTCGAAATCGGTCGCCGGATCGCGCCCTTCATTGCCGTAGTACGCCCTGTGGTGCACGGTGACCACTTCGGCGACGAAGGGTTTCTCCCCGCGCTCGGGCACCCACCAGGCGTCGTGGAAGATCAGGCCGCCCATTTCGGCGGTCGTTTCCTCTTCGCCGGGGTCGTTGCCGAACAACCAGCGGCGCGCTTCAGGATTGTCCAGCCATCTGCCGGCGCTGGCCCGGCAGAGCCCCTTGACCGCCGAGCCGGGGATCAACGGCATGCCGTAGGTGTGCGAGACGGTGACGCCGGTTTCGAGCGCGTTGTCGCGGACGACACCGATGTACAGCCGGCCGGCCAGCGGCAGGCGGAAGGCGGCGAAGCGCTGCGCGTCGGCAGTCGTTCTCTGCCAACGTTCGAACGCCAGCCGGTAGAAGTCGGGAACGCCGAGTTCGGCGATGGCCCGGATGTGCCCGGCCTTGATCTCGCCGGCCTTGTCGCCATCCGGAAAACTCGCCAGCCCCTTGGCGAGCAGCAGGCCGCAGTGCGGTTGGGCGCGCCTCAGTGCAGAGAAGCCATGGTCAAGCAGCCGGCTGATTGCGCTACGGCAGAGCGTCATGGCGTGCCCTCCTTGTCGCTCAGATACGCTTGGCCGAAGCGCTTGAGCCAACCGGCCGCGGCGAGCGTGTCGCGCGTCAGCCGGCGGTAGTCGGGCAGTCCGGCGCCAATCGCGCGCTGCTGCAGGGCTTCGCCACCCGGCAGTCCGAGAATGCCCGCGAGGTCGCCGAGATAGCGCTTGTAGGCCTCGCCTCCCTTGTCGCTATTCGCCGCCTTGGCGCGCATGAAGCCGACCGCCTGCGCGAGGCCGGCCTGCAGCACGAGCACCGGGAAGTTGTCGGCGCGTGCCTTGTATTCCTTGCGTTCCTTCGGCGGCTTGTCGCGGATGGCTTGGATGGCCGCCAGCGCCCCTGCGGCCTGGCGCTGCGCGCGCGTGCTGCGCTGTTCGTTGCTCATGGCATCCTCCTCAGAGCACCAGGCGGACGAGGCCGCGGCCGATCGTCGCCTTGCCGCCGATCTGCAGCGTCGGCGTTGCGGCAAGCCCTTCGCGAACCTTGTTCATCACTTCCCGCTCACCGAGCTTGCTGCCGTCGCGCGCCGGTCCGGCGGCAATCGCACCCCAGAGGATCGTCTCCGCCGGCAGGTTCTCCTCGTACCACAGGTGACCGTCCTGGACGACGCCGCGGCTGTCGTCGATGCGAATCCGCGCGCGCACCTCGGTCGCGGTGTCGGCGAGGAAGGAAAAGTCGTCGTCGGAGAGAATCGCGAAGCGCTGCGTGAATTGGAGCTGCCACTGCGGATGGTCGGCGTGCGCCCGGCTGGCGATGGCCCTTGCCCAGTCATCGGCGCCCGGAGCGGCGTTCAGGTCGAGGTCTTCGAGAATCATCAGATCGTCCGTTGCCCGGAGGCACGTCTCGGCAGTAACCAGGGCCGACTGTTCGCCCACTTCGGCGACTGCGGGAACATCCGCCGCTGCCGCCCCGGCGCGCCGCAGATCATCGGCGTAGCGCGCCAGGACGAAGGGACAGGTGACGAAGGCCGAGATGCCGGCGAACGAGCGCACCGGCAGGAGCAGCAGGTGCGCGTCGCCGAAGGCGAGAGCGCCGGCGTGCGCCGACGTGCCTTCGGCGATGGTCTCGGGGCCGAAAAGCGCTTTCTGGCAATCGCTGCCGGCGAACTCGTCGCGTAGCACGCCCTTGAGCGCCGAGCCGGGGACCAGCGGCAGGTTGGTGGCGCGGGCGCGCGCCAGCGGCAGATCGACGACGCCGAGCGCCTGGCCGGCGCCGACGTGCAGGGCGCTCAGCGCGTGCAGATGGAAGACTTGCGTCAACATGGGTGTTTCTCCTTCGTTCAGGGATGGTTCCAGAGACCGGGGACGACGAGGCCGAAGCCGTCGCGCCGGTCCTGCGGCTGGTCGCTGATCGGCGCCAGCCAGAGTCTGCTCGCCCAGCCGGCGGGTGGCTCGCCGACGACGTCGAACCAGTAGGTGGCGCCGGCGGCGACGGCCTTGCGCGCGCCCTTGGGGTGCCAGGCAGCGAGATCCCAACCGGAGATCCCCTGCCAGCGTTCGACTGCCGCCGCCCGCAGGCGCAGGCGCAGGCCGGCGATTCCGGGCACCTCGCCGGCGACGTCGAGCCAGGCTGGCCGCCAGCCACCGGTGAACAGCGCCGGCGTCACGACGGTGAGGGTGATGCGCCGGCTGGCGGCGATCGCCGCGACATGCGCGGGCGGCGCGTCGAGTGCCGCTGCCGGTGCGGGCTCCAGCCACGACAGCCGGCGCTCGCCGCCGAAGGTGACCGTGCGCGCGGCAAGCGGGCTTGCGAAGCGGCAGAGGAAGACCCAGTCGCGCGCGGTGAAGCCGCGGCCGTCGTCCTTGCGCCGGCGGGAGAAATCGAGTCCTTCGGTCTGGAACAGGCGCCCCGGGTCGGCCGCCAGGGTGGTGCGGTCAAGCGCGACATGGCTGCGCGTTTCGCTCGCCGGCTCGTCGGGCGTGGAGGGGCGGACGGCTTCGCCGCGGCGCCAGGCGAGCAGCGTTGCCAGCGGCCAGTAAGCGGGGCCGGGCTGCGGCTTGCCCTTCGGTGCGCCGGTGAGCAGCAAGGGCTGCAGCTCGGGCGGCAGGTCGCAGCCGCAGCCGTCGGGCAGCGTCCCCGGGGTCAGCCGATGGTAGGCCCTGTCGCCGCCTTCGTCGTCGAGGAGGACGGCGTCGGCGGGTCGCGGCAGCATCGGCGTGACGCGCTTGCCGTCGGCTTCGGCGAGGCGTTCGGCAAGGATCGGCCCGTGCGCGCCGAGGGCATGCAGTTCCTGTTGCTGCGCGGCGGTCAGCGGGCCGCGCCAGCCACGATCGTCCATGACCTGCGTGCGCAGCAGGCCGGCGAGCGACGACGGCCAGGGAAAGTTGGCGCCGTCGCGGCTGCCCGCGCCGAAGGGCCTGCCGGAGCGGAAGACGAGCGGCGCCTGCGGCTCGATCAGGTGGTCGTACATCGTCGGTGCGTCCATCATTGGGCTCCTTCTGCGGCGCTGACTTCGTCTTCGGTAGCGGCGGACAGCCAGCGGGCGAGAATCAGTTCATCGGCGAGGCGCAGCAGGCCGGTGGCGTCGGTTGCTGACGAAAAGGCGTCGCCGGCGAGTGTCGCGCGCCGCTTGTCGAGTTCCTCGCGCAGGGCCTGGTTGATCTTCTCGGCACCGCCACCCCGGCGCGCGCGGTCGAGCAGCCGGCGGAACTCGCCTTCGGCGACGCCGCTGCTGGCGCCGGTCGCCCGGCAGTGCAGCGCGATCGCTCGCGTGTCGTAGGCGAGGCGACCGGGCAGGTGCCGCTGCGTGTAGGCGGCCTGCCATGCGGCGAGCGCCGCGCGGCCGGCGAGGTCGTCGAAACGCAGTCGGAGACCGATTTCGTGCCCGGAGCGAATGTGCAGCTTGAGACCGAGGGCATTGCCCTGCGCCGGCGAGCCGGCCTCGCCCTTGGCGAACTTCTCGGCGGCAGCGGCGCGCTGACGGATGACGCCGAGCGGCTCGAGGACGTGGCAGATCGCTGCGCCGACGCGCAGCGTCGGGCGGGCGTCTTCGGCCTTGACGAGATCGGCGACGACCGCGGCCATCGCGGTCGTGAAGGCCTCGTGCAGGGCGAAGGCGCTGTCGACGAGGGCGGCGAGCGGCAGGAAGACGGTGAGATCCTCGCCTCCGGCGAAGACGCACTGGCCGCCGAAGTCGCGGGCCAACTGCGGCACACGGTCGGCGAAGGCAGCGACGGCGTCCGAGACCCGCTGGTGATCGGCCGCGGATTGCGACTGGTCGACGAAGCGCCCCATGCGGTCTCCGTCGGCGATCAGCAGCACGCCGTAGGGGCAGGGCCGGCCGTAGCGCTTCCACAGCGGCCGGAGCACTTTGCCGAGATCGGCGAGCGCCGTGATTGCGGCGGCGTTCCCTTGGCAGTCGCGCGCGGCGATGTCGTAGCGTTCGGAAAACAGCAGGCCGCCGTCGTAGGGAAAGATCCCGGCGCCGCCGCTGCCGCTGCTGCGCGTCGCCAGAGTGACGTCGTCACTGACGAGTCTTTCGTAGGCGCCAGCGAGTTCGCGACGCTTTTCCGCATCGAGCTTCTTCAGCCAGCCATCGGCGGCGAAGCGGCTCAGGGCCGTGAAGCGCTCGGTTCGCCCGACGACGCGCTTGATGCAGCCGAGTGCGTCGAGCTGCTCGCCGCGGCTGAGGCCGAAACGGGCGGGGAACGGCTGCCGATCCCTGGGCAACACCGATTCGCGGAGGCCGTCGAACGAGCATTTCGGGACGCCAGCGCCCTTGTCGGCAGCGTCAGTCGCGAACATCGGTGCGAAGTCACGCGTGTTCTTGCGCGCGGCAAGCGCCTGCTTGAGGTGGTCGTAGGCGACGCGGTACGGGGGGCGGCCTCCCTCGCCAGCAGCGGGGATCGCTGCCCAGGCGGCATAGGCCTCGATGGCGTCGGCGACCTGGCTCTTCCACAAGTCGTTGCGCAGCGCGACACCGGCTCCTTGCCAGTCCAGCATCGCGGTGTCGGCAAAGCTGGCCAGGCGATCGCGCGCTGCCTGCTTGACCGCACTGGCAATGGCGCGGATCGCCTCCTCGTCGACGCCGTCGATGCGTGCCAGCAGGATGTTGGAGAGGTTGCTGTCCTGTTGCGGGTTTTCCCGCTGCACGCGCGACGCGAGCGGGTAGATGAGCTCCGCCCGCTGGTCGATCATCTTCGCGGCCGCGGCGCGCACCAGTTCGGAAAGGATGTAGCTGCCCGCCCAGAGGTCGCGACTGCGCCGCGCCGCGGCGATGAATCCCTGTACCGGGCCGAGGGAAATTTCGAGGAGCCAGGAATTCATTGCTTTTCCTCCACACGCAACAGGTCCTTGCCCTTGACCACCGCCACGGCGCGAAAGAAGCCACTGGCAATCCTTTTCCTGGCTGCTGGCGAAAGGCCGCTCCAGATCTCCTGGCCTTTTTCCTGTATCGCCGTTGCCGTGCGGTTGTTCGGCCCGGTGGCTTCGACGCTCCCGTTACGCTGGTTGTACTTGATCTGTGCTTTCTCCCACGTCTCCTCTTGCAGCGGCGCGGACATCACAGCGGTCGGAGCGACTCCCGGGGGCGGCGTGAAGTAGGCGACAAGTGCAGCCAAGGGGTCGGATCCGCGCCCGGCCAGGGGTTTGATCAGCTCGCTCTTCCCTTGCCTCGCACTTTCGCCGGACGGCCACCACTCGCCCGGTCGAAGCAGCTGAGGAAGTCCGGCGTTTCGTCCTCTTCCGGAATTGCGCAGTTCGATTCCCATGCTCCAGACGTGATCGGACGGGAGGCTGAGGATCGCGGGATGCCACTTTCCCTGTGACGCTGGATACGGACGAATGATCAGCGGCGATGCCATGCGGTCGTGCCTTTGCTCGCCGGTCAGTGGCGCCAACTCGCTATCGGTCGGGTCATCGTTGTCCTTGAAATGGAAGATGATGGGCAGACCAAACGCAGCCCTGGGAAAGAGGTTTCCGGCGGCATGGGTTGGCTGATGACGAGCGGAAGGGCTGCTCACCATGCGCCGAATGGCGTCAGGCTCGGGCCAGAGGCTGCGCCCCGCGGGGCTGCGCGAGTCACGCGCAGGGCCATTGCGTCCGATCCCCTGGCCCTGCCGGAATGAACGGAGTGCATCTACGGCCAGCTTCCAGGCCCCAGTCGCCGAGGCTTCGGGCGCCTTGAGCGTGAGCCGCAGTCCAGCCTGCTCGACCTCTGCTGCCGAGACGTAGGCAAAGGATCCGGGGCTGACCGACGTGATCTCTAGCGCGCCAAGGCCCCGGCGAGTGCGCGCGCCGACGCCGCCAAAGCTTGCCCACCAACGAACCGCCTCGTCCACACCATGGACCAACTCGTGACGCTGCGCGGCCTCGCGAGGGAGATCCCGGAAAGCCAGCCGCAGGGTCCACGTGAGCCCCTCTCGAGCCACCGAGCGCGGATTGTCCTTGATCTGACCGCGCTCGACCTTGCCCTGCGCCGGGAACAGCGCATAGGCCTGAGCCCACTCCTTCCACTCCAGCGTAGCCCGGTGACCAGCGTCGCCGCGCGGGTAATGTCCAACCGCTTCAGGTACAGGCAGCGACCAGTTCTCCACTGTGATCAGCACCTTGCTGGCAGCGAGATCACCGTCGCCAAGTCCACCCCAGACCGCCCTTTCGGCCGCGAAAAGGGTGCGGCTGTCGAGATGACGATGGAGCAAGCGCCACCAGTACCGCAGTTGTCCGCGGATCGCCGTCGCGCGGATCGGCATGTCGCGATCGACTTCGCCGGGGATGACGCCGCCGCCGTACATCGGCGTCACCAGCCGGCAGGTGTAGCGGCGCCAGGTTTCGCCGCTGTCACGTATTCGCTGCTCCACATCGGCCTGCAACTGCTCCAGTTCCAGATCCGGCGCCGCCTGTTTCGTCTTCATGAACATCCTCCGATCGTCTGTGCGGCCGTCGCTGCCGCATGCGTGGTCATTGCCTTGCCTCGACTTCGTAAGCGCCAAAGCCGAACGCCGTCTTGCCGCCGATGTGCACCTGCTGCCCGGCGACCAGCCAGGGCAGCGTCTGCGTCATCGCGCCGGCGAAGCGCAGCTCGCCCTGCAGCCCACCGAAGCGCATCTGCTGGCGCGTCCGCGCCGAGCGCCGGTCGAGCTGCTGCCAGCGGACTTCCGCCGCGAGCCGCGTGACCTGCCGCGCCTCGTCGAGGAGCGCGGCGCGGTCGCCCTTGGCCAGCGGTGGCTGGCTGCCCATGACGTGCGCCAGTTGGTCGAGGCGGCCGAACAGCCGGCGCACGAGCTGGCTGTAATCGGGTGCCTGCCGCAGCAGCTCGCCGCCTTCCTTGATGTGCAGCGGCGTCAGCAGGCGGACTTCGATCTGCCGCGGCGCCTGGGCGGCCGGCAGCCAGTCGCTGAAGTCGGTGAGCGGCGGCGGCTGCAGCAGGCCGTCGTCGGCGGTGAAGAACGGCGCTTCGCCGTCGGGCAGCAGGACGCTGGCCCGTTTGAGCTGGAAGCGGCCGGCGGGGTCGATGCCGGCTTCGCCGAGCAGGGCGATCGCCTGCGTGCACGCGAACAGGTGCTGGCTGGCGTCGCCAAAGAGCTTGAGATCGAGTGTCAGGCGGCTGCCCGGCGGGAAGCGTTCGCCGGCCGGTGCGCGCAGTGCGTAGGGGCGGGCATCGTCCTGGCCGCCGTAGAGCGCCCGGAAGGTGGCCGGGAAATGCCGCTGCAGCATCATGCCGAGGCCGCCGTGCCAGAGGCTGCCGGAGTATCCGGGAAAGACGAGACCGGCGGAGCGCAGCGTCAGTCGCAGCGGCGCGATCGGGAAGGGGGCCGGGCGCTGGTTCATGACGTCGATCCGGCGCCCGGCGGGAAGAGGGCCCGGCGCAGCCCCTGCAGCCGGGAGCGCAGGCGATCTTCGTCGGCGAGCACTCGTTCGCTCTCCGCGGTGTGCGGCCGGACACCGTGCGCGAGCGCGTTGCGCAGGTCGACGAGCTGGCGCAGTTTGGGAGTCGTCTTGCTCGCCGCCTTGTAGGCGCGCTTGCGGTTGCCGAAGCCGTCGGGATCAACGAGCCCCTGCTGTTTGCAGGCGCGGGTGATGAAGGCTTCGTAGAGGAAGGTGGCGGCCCGCAGGTAGTCGCGCCGCTCGAGGTAGGCGGCGGCGAGCGAGAGTTCCCAGTCTTCACGCTGCGCGCCGCGAAACCAACTGATACGCTCCTTGAGCGTTTCGCGGAAGAGCGCGCCGAGCTGGCCGGGGTGTTCGTCGACCGCGGAGAAGACCTCGTTCAGGACCTTCTGCGCCGCAACCGGGTTGCTCGTCCGCTCGAAGTACGCAGCCTGCGCCAGCCCTTGGGCACTGCCCGTCGCCATGCCGTCGGCGGCGAGCAGCGGCGCGAAGACGCCATAGTCGCCGTCCTTGTCGTAGGTGGCGAGCGCGTCGACCCAGTCGAGCATCGTCAGCAGCCCGCGCAGGGGCAGCACCGGCGTCTCGCCGGCGCTGTTGCGCATGTCGTAGGCACCGTAATAGAGTTCCTCGATCTCGACGCCGGCGACGCGCTCGAGATAGCGCGCGGCGACCAGCGCCAGCATCGGCAGGTGACGGAAGCCGTGCGTCAGGTCGAGGCACAGCCGCTCGCCGGGGCAAACGACGGCAGCCAGGTCGTGCAGGATGTGTACCTGCTCGGCGGTATCACGGGCATAGGGAATCAGCAGGCAGACGACGGGGATGCCGAGTTGGTCGGCGAGCCGCTGCCGCGGCAGGTCGAGCAGATCCGGCGTCACGGCCTCGCGCTCGGTGGCCTCCATCAGGCGGAGGACTTCGTCGTCGTCGTTGCCCTGGCGCTCGAAGAAGACGTCCCACATGCTGCCGCGGGTGCCGACGAGGATCAGCCGCTGCGGCTTGAGGTGTTCGGCGAGGGCGAGACCGAACCAGGCGACGCTGCGCGCGAAGTCGGCGCTGAAGCGGTAGGTGGTCTCCTGGTAGCCGGTCCGCTGGGCATCGAGGCGGCCTTTGCCGAGGAAGCTGATGAGGGTGGTCATGGGTGTTCTCCGGTGGTTGCTTCAGTCGTCGGCGCGGGCGGCGGCGCGTCGATCTCGCCGTAGCCCACCGCCGACGGCGGCAGGGCGAGGCAGTAGCGGCGTGGCCGCTTGCCGCCGTCGCTGATCCGGTACGGCGTCGCGGCGGCGCCGAGCTGCCGCTCGATGATGCGCCGCAGTTTGCTGAGATGCGCCGAGAAGTAGCCGCCATCCATGCCCTTCTTGAGCGCCGCTTCGGTCTTCTCGTGGTCCCGGAACGGGCCGTCGATCCAGTGCAGCTCGATGCGATAGCGCTTCTTCCATTCGGCGTCGGGGACATCCTTCGGCGGCGCCGGCAGCGGCGCCTCGCCGCGCAGCGCGCGGCGGGCGAAGACGCTGAGCAGCGCGAGTTCGGCCGGCGGCAGCGCGAAGACCTTGCCGGCGGCGCGGATGCGGCGCCCGGCGAGGTCGATCGTCAGTTGTGGCGGCGCCAGCGCCCGGCGCGCGCCGGCGACCGCCTCGTTGTAGCTGGCGTGGCCGGTCAGCAGCGCTGCCGGCAGCCCGTGGCGCAGGCTGACGATCGGCAGGTCGGCAAGGGTGATCTGCGCGCTGGCGGCGTCGGCGAGGCGGCCGCCGGCGAGTTCGATGACGTGGCTGGCCGGCGTCGGGTAGTAGAAGGCGCTGCTCGCCTCAAAGGGCTCGGCGACGAGGACGTGCGACAGCCGGTCCTGCGGCCGGCCGTAGAGCGACAGCGCGTAGCCGAGGAAGAAGCCCATCGTCTTGCGGCCACCGGCGATCGAGACGTGCAGGGCGCAGTCGGGATCGGCGGTGAAGTCGCGCACGAGTTCGGTGATGCCGTCGGCGGCGCAGCGGTTGTCGTCGGGCGAGCGGATGTCTTCGAGCGGATTGCCGTCGGCGTCCGTCAGGACGTGGATGTGCCCGGCCGCGAAGTCGATCGGCGGCAGCGCGTAGTCGCGGCAGAGGCGGTGGAACCAGCCCGGCTCGTCCGAGAGCAGCGCCAGGCGCGCCTTCTCGGCGCCGCTGCGGGTGGTGATGAGGTGGATTTCGCTCGGGACGAAGGCGCTGGCGCCCTGCGCGGGGGCGACGGCGAGCGCGTACAGGGTCTCGGTGACGATCTGCGGCGACAGGCCGGTGACGGCGAGCAGGACTCGTCGCGGGTAGGCGCCGGGGTGTTCGCGGGCGTAGGGCATGGTTCGACGGGTCGGTGACGGGATGGGCCGCATTGTCGCCGTTTTCTGTCGTCAACAGGGTCTTTGGCAAGCTTGCGATGCATGCCCGGCAGCCCATCACCGCGCGCTGCTGCGTGCCACTGCGTGCTGCGATCGCGAGGCCCGATTCTTCTCCTCCCCGTGGCGATGACGGCGCTGCCTGCGGGTGGCTGCTTGGCACGCCCGGCCGGCGCCGGCGTCAGCGCGGAAAATACCAGTAGCGCGGCCGGTCGGACTGCGCGAGACCGCGCTGCGCAGCCGGCAGCCCGGCGCCGACGAGGATGCCGATGTCGGTCAACAGGCTGCGCTGGTCGGCGAAATAGCTGTGCCCCAGCCCGAGCCCGAGGACGCTCGTATCGACCGCCGTCGCGTCGATGGTCTCGAGGCCGTCGGTGGTGAAGGGTGTGCCGTCGATGGCGCCGACGCGCTCGGCCCGGTGCAGCAGCGCGGAGAAGAACAGCGCCCGGTCGCGTTGCGAAGCGTAGGAAGTGTAGTTCGCGCCGGCGTCCCGGATGCGCGGAAACTGCTGCCGGAAGAGATCGACATAGACGTCGGCGGCGACGAAGAGGACTTGTCCGAGCTTGCGGTTCGGCCAGGCGTCGCCGGCCAGCCCGTGCAGCAGGACGCGGTTGCCCATGCTGTGCGCCAGCAGGTGCACCTGGCTCCAGGGGCCGCCGGCGAGCGACTCGAGGAAGCCGCGGAAGGTCTGCGCCGAGAGCAGCGCGCGCTCCTCGTCGGCGCCGTAGCCGAGCAGCGAGCCGCACGATGGCCAACTGAAGAGGACGACGCGGCCGCGAAAGTTGAGATCGAAAGCCAGTTGCGCGGCGCGCCGCGCGGCTTCCTCGAAGCGCACGTTGTAGCCGTGGGTGAACACGAGCAGGCCGTTGACGGCTTCCGGATCGCCCTCGAGCCGGCTGACGAAGGCGCCAGCCGACAGCGCCTCGATGTCGCCGAGGACGACGTAGCGCCGCTCGTCTTTCCGGTCGCCGAGAACGTTCCACCACGCGCGTTGTTCGACGTGGCCGAGACGGTGCCGATCGACCGGGATGGTGACCCGTGCCAGGCCGTACGCCAGTTGCCCGGACGGATCGGCGGTGAAGCGCGCACCGCCCGCGCTCGCGACGCACCGGTTGGTCGCAAAATAGAGCTGGATCATGCAGGGCTCGGCCTGCGCGGCGATCGCGGTGGCGAGCCGTGCGCTACCGTCGCCGACGAGGGCTGCGGCCTCGGCGATGGCAGGCGGCGCGCAGATGGCGCCGGCGCTGCCGAGTGCGCGCGTCCTGCCCGGCGCCACCTGACTGCGGACGATCAGTTCGCGGACGAAGGCGTAGGCCGGTGTTCCCTCGAGCAGGTCGAGCAGGTCGTCGAGAATCAGCGCGACGGCGTCGGCGTCGGGAGCCGCCGCGAGGCGCCCGGCGATCGCCGCCAACGACGCCTGCAACGCCGGGGCGGAATCGCCCAGGCGGATCTGCACGCTGTCCCAGTTGCCGATCAGTGCGTCGAGCAGCGCCAGTTGCTGCAGGTCGTCAGCCATGTCTCATTCCTTTCCGCAAACGATGAATGCCGCCCAGAACCACGGTGCCGCGTACGGACGGTGGTCCGCGGCGTCCTTGCGCAACGCGCTGCGCGTGGCGGCGGCGAGCGGGCCGGCCGGCGGTGGCAGCTCCTTCGCCTCGCGCAGCAGCGCCATCAGCTCGCCGACCGTCACCGTCCGCAGCCAGCGCTGCGCGTCGCGCAACGCGCATGCCGGCGACTTCGCGCCACCGGCCATTTCGCGGTAGAAGCGGCCGACGAGGAAGGCCGACGCGACGTCGTCCACCGGCCAGAGCGAGGCGAGGACGCTCTGCGTGCCGGCGTGCAGGAAGGCGGCGGGAAATCCGAGCGACTCGTCGGGGGTCGAGGCGACGCGCGCCATCGCCGTCTCGCAGGCCGACAGGGCGAGCAGCGCCGGCGGCCGGCCGGCGAGCGCGGGCAGCAGCGCTTCGATCGTCAGCCGCTCGCCGCCGGCGAGGAAGACGCACGACTGCAGCGGGCGCTCGAGGTCGAAACGCGCGTGCGTCGCCAGATGCAGGATGTCGACGCGGCCGAGCGCGGCGACGACCGCCGCCGGCGTCGCCTCGTCGTTGCAGAGGAGCGTGGCCGGCGTGGCGAGCGCCTGCTGCACCCAGGCACACTCGACGGCGGCGAAGGGCAGGTCGCGCAGCGGATCGGCGACCAGCAACGCCTGCGCGGCACCTGCGCTCGCCGGGCGTGCCGCGAGCAGGGCGCCGATCGACGGCGCGTAGCGGATCACATGCGCGTCGAGCAGCCAGCGCCGCTCGCCGTGATCGTCGGCGCACCACGCCGCGTGCAGCGGAAAGACGCTGCTGCCGCCCTGGTGCAACCACACGAGGTCGCCGTCGGCGGCGACGCCGAGCGCCGGCAGCCGTTGCAGAAGCGGCCGCCAGATCTCATCGTAGAGGACGCGGCCGGTATCGTCGATCATCTGCCGCCACGCCGCTGCCTGCGAATGCTGCTGGTGGTACGCGAGCAGCCAGCCGCCGAGCGCCGCCGCGCTGGCTTCACCGCGCTGCTGTTGCAGCAGTCGTCGGCGCCCGAAGTGCGGCAGCCACACCGTCTCGTTGCCGCTCGCGGCGACGATGGTGACGGCGCCGGGCTCGGCGGCGAAGTTGGCGCAGAGCAGCGCCCCGCCGGCGGGAACCAGGCTGGCGAGATCGGCGGTGGTCCATTCGCGTTGATCGGTCCGCCAGAAGAGGGCCTTGCCGCGATCGAGTTCGAGCAGCGCTTCGCCGGTGCGCCCGAGCTGCAGCAGGCAGTGGGCGAGCAGGGCGGCGGAATCGCGGAACTCCCAGATCCGCTCCATGCGCCCGGCGACGCTGCTCGCCGCGGCGAGCGCGGTCGTCGCGTCGGCCAGCGCGGCGCGCAGCGT
Source organism: Candidatus Accumulibacter conexus (assembly GCA_017592775.1). Classification (GTDB taxonomy): domain Bacteria; phylum Pseudomonadota; class Gammaproteobacteria; order Burkholderiales; family Rhodocyclaceae; genus Accumulibacter; species Accumulibacter conexus. The sequence goes on from JAGFNJ010000009.1 coordinate 70,328, forward strand.
CGTCGCAGCCTGCTCGTAACGCCCCGCCAGCAGCAGGCCGTCGGCGATCACCTGGCGCACGACGCGACGGTCGCGCAACGCCTCCGGCGCCGACAACAGTGCCAGCGCGGCATGGCCGTGCGCCAGCAGCGGCTCGACCTGCGCCAGGTCGCCGGCAGCGATGCACTCGAGGCAGATGTCGGTATGGAAGGTCTCGACCGTCGCCAGCAGCGCCGGACTGAGCGCCGGGTCGATCAGCCGCGCCGCCTCGTCGCAGAGCGCCCGCGCCTCGGCCAGCTCCGCCTCGTCGCTGCGACCGGGCCGCACGAGCACGCGCGCCAGCGCCAGCAGCGCCTCGGCCCGCAGGCGCCAGTCGTCGACCGACCGGCACGCCGCCAGCGCATCGCGGGCGTAGCTCTCGGCCGCGACGAGGTTTGCCGCCGCGTCACCCGGGCAGCGGAAGCGGTAACACTCGCTGAGCGCGAGGCGAGTCTCGATGCCCGCGCCCGCGGCAGCGGTCGGCAACGCGGCGAGCACCTGCGCATGCCGGGCGAGCCGTCGTTCGAGCGCGGCGCTGAAGTCGGCGTCGGGCTCCTCCTGGTACGCGACCGCGAGCGCGTTCATCGCCGTGGCCCAGCGGGCCGGTTCGGCGCTGCGATCGATCAGCGCCGCGTCCTGCTCGAGGTAGGCGACCCGCTGGCGCCAGTTGTCGCAGGGATCGCCCAGCGTGTGGAACTGATACAGCCGTGCCAGCACCGCCGCGAGATACGGACGCTCGCCGACGGCGCATTCGAGGTGCTCGATCGCCTCCTGCTGCTGCGCCGGCGTCAGCGGCGCCTGCCGCGCCAGCAGCCAGCCGATGCCCTCGTGGCACGCCAGCCAGCTCTCGCGGTCGCTGTGCGGGTCCCAGACGTCGAGCGCGTCGCGGTAGGCCGCGGTGGCGGCCGGCGGGTCGACCTCTTCCGCCAGGGAAGCGTAGCGGCTGCGAAACGCCGCCCAGCGGCGCGGCTCTGCGACCCGATCGAGCAACTGTGCGCCCTCGGCCAAGAGCCCGCGCGCCCGCTCCGCGTCGCGCTGCACGTTGAGCGCCGCCAGTTCGGCAAGCAGCGACTGCAGCCGCCGTTGACGATCCTCCTCGTCGCTCGTCACGCCAACCGCTGCCGCGCCATCACCCATGTCCTGCCCGCCCCGACAAACAGCGACTCGACCCGGCCGGAAAAAAGGGCGGGCGACGCTGCATGCAGCATAGGCAATGCGGCTGCCGCAGCGCAAGTATCCCGTTGCCGCGTGCCGGGATTTGCTCGTCGGCTGGTGTCGCTCGCCGCGCCGAGCCGCCAGGTGCGCCGGATCGCACGCCGTCGATCATCTGCTTGCCGCTGCTGCCCCGGCATGGTTACACTGACGCCGTGCAGCGCGACCTGCATGACCACGAGCGAAGATTTCCCAACCCCCTCACCACTGCGCGTTCATCAGGAACCATGTGTGACAACCGGAAATGCAGCGGATCGCCATCGCCGGATCATCGTCGAGCGCACCGCCGGACTGAATGAAGCCGACTGCTGAACCGCAACTCGCCACGAATTGGCCAGCTCTGCCGGCGGCGCGGCTCAAGGCGCAGCCTTCGGCTGCCAGGACGTTGGGCCAGCGGGTCGCTCCCGTGATGGCGGGTTAGGCGGCAATGGAATCGCTGAACCTGGGCTTCCGTTTCTTCGTCGTCGGCGACGACAACTCGATCAGCAGGATATCGCAGCGCTCCTATACCGATTTCTACATGAAGCGCAAGCCGTCGCTGCAGCGCTTTGCCGGTTCGACGATCAACGTCGCGACAGTGATCTACACGCTGGAAAACCGAAAGCCGAAGCAGATCGTCCGAATCGACCATGTTCGCGTCCGCGTCGACAGCGAAGGTGCGCCCGATCAGGCGCAGAAGGACGAGAATCTTCGCCTCATTGCCAATCACGTCGGGAAACTTCTTGGCGACGAAGAGCCGGTCGAGACCGCGGGCAATGTCGTCAGCGCGGTGCGCCAGTTCGACGAACGGCATTGGGCACAACTCCACCCGCAATTGCCGGGTCCCGCGCTCAAACGGATACTGGAGATCCTGTTCGGTGGCCAGCAGGCTGTCTGACGCTGTGGTCATCCGGACGCGCGTTCGGGTTGGCTTTGCTCCGCGCTGCGCGCTCCGGTTGTCGGATGCCCCCGCGTTGGAGCGCGAAGCGACGGGATGCAGCCGGCGATGTCGGAGACGATCACCCGCAGACGGTTCTGCAACTCCCCATGAACGCTCGCTGAGTCGGCGCCGCGCCCGCAGCACAGTGGTCGCGTGCGCCACCAGCGCAGCTCGCATCGAGAGGCGGATAGCTTGTTTGTCCTCATCCTGGAGTGCCGATGAAAGCCCATGTCTTGCAGCACGTTTCCTTTGAGGGACTGGGAAGCATCGATGCGTGGCTCAAGTCACGCGGTGCAGCCGTCAGCACGACCCAGTTCTTCGAATCCACCCGACTGCCGGCTGTGGCCGACTTCGATCTGCTCATTGCCCTCGGCGGACCGATGAGCGTCAACGACGAGGACGCTTTGCCATGGCTCCGGGACGAGAAGCGACTGGTCCGGGAGGCCGTTCAGCGCGGCAAGAGCGTGCTTGGCATCTGCCTCGGCGCACAACTGATTGCCTCCGCCCTCGGGGCCCGCGTTTATCCCGGAACGAACAAGGAAATCGGCTGGTTCCCCATCTACGCGATTGACGCCAACCCTGAAGACGACCGTTTCGCCTTTCCCGACAGGACGGATGTGTTTCACTGGCATGGCGAAACCTTCGACCTGCCAGACGGCGCCGTACACCTGGCGCGCAGCGCAGGGTGCTTGCATCAGGCTTTCCAGATCGGCAGCAGCACCATGGGCCTGCAGTTCCACCTCGAGACCACGCCCGCGAGCGCTGCTGCCCTCATCGCCCACTGCCAGGACGAGTTGGTTGCGGATCGCTACATTCAGAGCGAAGAACGCTTGCGGGCAGTCGCAGCCAACCGGTACGATGGCATCAATGTGCTGATGGCCTCCGTACTCGATTACCTCACACGCGATGTATCCTGACCGCGAGCGACTGATGTGCAGCGATATGCGTCCGGTCCCTGATGCGGTTCGCTTCGCGCACTCGATTCCACGACCAGCCACAGGCTGCCTGCCATTGCGTGCAGCGTCGCTCGCCTGGCCGGCGGCCACGGAACGTTTTCAACGCGAGATCGGAGGACGATATGCAGATCAAGGCGACACTGGTTGATGCGGTCCGGAACAGGCAGGCGGTCCTTTTCGCTGGCGCGGGCATTTCATGGCAAGCGATCGGTTTCGGCGGTCTGCACATCCGCGACCAACTGGGCATGCAGATCGAGCGGGATTATCCCGGGTACGACTATCGCAGCCGTTCCGTTGAAGAGGTCTGTGACGAGTACCTGGTGCTGAACGACCGGATCGCCTTGGTCGATCGCCTGGCGGCGCTCATCCCTCAGGACAGGATTCCTCAGCCGAGCCATGTCGCAGCCGTCAAGTCGTTTCGCTTCATCGTCACCACGAATTGGGATCTTCTGTTCGAGTCGGCCTATCGACAGATCAACCAGCATTACCAGGTGCTCTCGCAAGACGCGGATGCACCCATGTTCAGCTACGACCAGCACAACCTGCTGAAGATACACGGATCGGCCGATCGTCCCGTTTCTCTCGTCGCCACCACGGAGGATTACGAGAACTACGCGGAAACACATGCAAGACTCCTGGACAAGGTCGCTGACCTCCTGCAGAACAATACGGTGCTCTTTGTCGGCTACGGCCTGCGCGATGAGCATGTCCGGCGCTTGCTCTCGCAGATTCGCCGACAGCGTCAGCAATGGACACGCAAGGCGTTCGCCGTCGGTTTCTTCGATGAGGTCAGAACGAAGCTGCTGGCCAGTCGGCAGATTGAAGTGATCGATGCCGACGCGGACGAATTTCTCGTCGAACTGATGAAACAGGCCGGCATCTGCTGACGAAAGAGCGAGCATGGCTGACCAACGACGCTGCCTCGCCCCGCCGCTGCAGACAGGCATCGGGCTGCCGTCCGGATCGTCGGCAACCTCACCATGAAAGGGCGAGAGAGCGGAATGCCGGCCGAGGACTACTGGGCGAGCTTCTTCGACCCGGATGTCACGATGGATCTCCTCGCTGGTGCAACTGGTGTGCCGGGAAATGTCATCGAGTTCGGCTGCGGCTATGGCACCTTCACGATACCAGTCGCGCGACGTACGTCGGGTCTCGTGACGGCTCTGGATATCGAACCGGAAATGGTGGAGATCGTCCGCCGCAAGGCAGAAGGCTTTGCTCTGGGCAACATCCGGGCCGAGGTGCGCAACTTCGTCGAAAACGGAACGGGTGTCGCGGACCGGTCACAGGCACATGCCATGATCTTCAACCTGCTGCATCTCGAACAGCCTGTGGCATTGCTGCACGCAGCCTACCGCAGCTTGCAGCATCGCGGCGTGCTGTCGGTGATCCACTGGCGCAGTGACATCGAGACCCCGCGCGGTCCGTCGCTGGCGATTCGCCCGACGCCCGAGCAATGCCGGGCGTGGATGGTCGCGGCCGGATTCCGTGCCATTGAATCCGTTGATCTGCAAATTTGCTGTCCATTTCATTTCGGCCTGATCGCCAGGCGTTGATTCATTTTCCCCGAGGAGCGATGCATGAAAGTTCTGCTCATCTTCAATCACGCCCCATACGACTCGACCGACCTGGCGTGGAATGGGCTACGCCTGGCGGACAAGCTGGTCGACGCGGGCAACGACGTCAGACTCTTCCTGATGAACGAAGCGGTGGACATGGCGCGCAACGCGTGCATCCCGCCAGAGGGTTACGATCAGGATCTGGTCGTGATGCTCAAGGCGCTCATCGCTCGTGGCGTGATCGTCAAGGTTTGTGGGACATGCATGGCGCGGTGCGGCATCTACAAGAACCAGCCGTATTGCGAAGGGGCAGAAATGTCGACCATGCCGGCACTGGCGGAATGGGTCGTCGAGAGCGACAGGATCATCTCGTTCTAAGGCATCCCCACCCAGCAGTGCGGCACACGCCGCTCGAGAAACCGCACCGTCAACAACCCAGGAGACGCGCAATGACGAAAGTCCGCAAGCAGGGGCTGTCCACCCGCAGCATTCATGGCCACGGTTCGAGGGATGCGCATGGCAGCCCACACGTCCCCGTGTATGACACCACGACCTTCGCGTTTCAATCGACAGCCGATCTGCTCGATGTCGTCGATGGCCGCAAGCCCGGCAGTCTCTATACGCGTTACGGCCTCAACCCATCGATCTTCGCGCTTGAAGAAACACTCGCCGGTCTCGAAGGGGCAGAAATGGCGTGGTCGTTCTGCTCGGGGATGGCGGCTGAAACGGCCTTGTTCCTGACGCATGGTCGTGCAGGAATCGTCTGTATCGGTGACGCTTATGGCGGAACCCTGGAACTGCTGAGCAGCCAGTTGCCGTTGCTGGGAATCAAGACCCATCTGATTCTCGGAAGCGAACTGGATGAACTCGATGCCTTGCTGACGACGGGTGCCAGGATGGTGTTCTTCGAGACACCCACCAACCCCACGCTTGAAATGCTCGACATTCGCGCCATCTCGGCCAAGGCGCATGCCTGCGGTGCGCTGCTCGCGGTCGACAACACCTTCGCTTCGCCGGTCAATCAGCGCCCGCTGGAACTGGGCGCCGATCTCATCGTCCATAGCGCCACCAAGTATCTCGGTGGTCATAGCGACCTCACGGCGGGCGCCTTGATGGGTTCGAAGGAATTGCTGATGCCGGTCTGGAACTGGCGCAAGAACCTCGGCTCGATGATCGCGCCGGCGACGGCCTCCCTGCTGGCGCGCAGCCTGCGCACACTGGTCGTTCGTGTCCGCCAGCAGAACGAAACCGCCCAGCGCGTTGCCGAATCGATGGCTCGCCATCCGAAGGTGCGGCGGGTCTTCTATCCCGGCCTGGTCGATTGCCCCGGGCACGCGCTGGCCAAGGAACAGATGCACGGTTTCGGCGGCATGCTCAGTATCGAGGTGGCGGGCGGCGGCGAAGAAGCGACCCGGGTCGCCGACCGCTTGAAGCTCTTCGCACTGGCACCCAGCCTCGGCGGCGCAGAAAGTCTGGTGACACAGCCCTGCACGACGACGCACCACGGTCTGACCGCGGAAGAACGGGCTCGCCGAGGCATCTCCGACGCCATGCTGCGCCTTTCGGTCGGCCTCGAGGATGCCGAGGATCTGATCGCCGATCTGGAGCAGGCACTGGACTCTGAAATCCCTTCCATGGCGGCCACCTGATCGGTCGACTCATGACCCAGATCCTGGCATTCTCCAGGCAGATTAAGTCACGGGCTCGCGTCGTCGGCGAGCGCCCGGACGATGCCTTGTCCAGGTCATTGGCGCTTTCCAGCCTGGCGACCTTGCTGTTTCGCCAGCCGGACTCGCCGTCCGTCGACCGCGGGTGAACGCCAACGTCGGAGCACGTCGAATACCCCATGCACACTTACCCGCTCGTCTTCTTCTTGCACGTGCTCGCCGCCACAGTGTGGACCGGGGGGCATCTGGTGCTCGCCTTCACGGTGCTTCCGCGTGCGCTGCGTGCGCGCGATCCGGAAGTTCTGCTCGCTTTCGAATCCGGCTTCGAACGCATCGGCATGCCCGCCCTGCTGGTGCAAGTGGTCAGTGGCCTCTGGCTCGCGCACACGCTGGTGCCAGACGTGGCCGCCTGGTTCACTGCGTCCAACCCGCCCGCCCGGCTGATCGCATGCAAGCTCGCACTCCTGGCGATCACCGTCCTCACTGCCCTGGACGCGCGCCTCCGGATCATTCCTCGGCTGAGCGCACAAACGCTTCCGGCCCTGGCCCACAGGGTCTACCTGGTGACGCTGGTTTCCGTCCTGTTCGTCCTCGTCGGGGTGTCGTTTCGTGGCGGGCTGCTGGCGTGACGCCGCCGTGCGGTCCGGAAGGCGATCGTCAGAGCAGCGCGTGCCGGAAGTCGTCGATCGGCAGTCCGCGACCCGTCGTCAGCCTCACCTCGTCGTCGTCGAGGACGCGGCCGGTATCGTCGATCATCTGCCGCCACGCTGCCAGCGCATCGCGGGTGTAACCCTCAGCCGCGGCGAGGTTGTCGGCCGCGGGCGATCCTCCGCGTCGCTCGTCACGCCAACCGCTGCCGCTGCATCGGCCATGTCCTGACCGCCCCGACAAACAGCGACTCGACCCGGGCCGGAAAGGGTGGGCGGCCAAGCATCCAGCATAGGTGCTGCGGCCGCCGCAGCGCAAGTAGCCCATTGCCGCGCGCGGGGGATTTTCTCTTCGGAACGTGTCGCTCGTTTCGGCCGGCAGCCAGGCGAGCCTGATCGATCGGCACCAATCGACTGCAGTCTTGCCGCTGCTGCCGCGGCATGGTTACACTGACGCGGTGCAACGCGGCTTGCAACAGCACGACCGAAGAACTCCCGATCCACCCAAGCACTGCGAGTTGACCAGAAATGAGCCTCAGCGACGACCCGCACATCGATGTGTGCCAGGACATCGAGACCGGCCTGAAGGCCGAGTATGAGCGGCACCCCACCTTGACCGACACGATGTGCATCTTCGGGCTCGAAAATGCGAAGGTCGCGGCCAAACAGGCATTCGGCTTCGCAAGGAACGAGAAGCTTGCGCGGACCCCGGTGACGGGTGGCATCGTGGACTGGTGCGTACACGTTGCCACCGAGCGCGTCGACAGGATCAATGCACTGACGCTCAGGGAGTTCAATGCCCGACTCGACAAGATCATTCGCTCTGTCCGGCGGCACTCCAAGGACGGTCCTCGCGCCTACTACGAGTTCATCAGGCACTATGTGCCCTGAGAACCGGAACCTCTCCACCGACGCCAGGACAGGTGTCGGTGCAGCGACCCGTCGCTCCGGGGAGGCCAACTGTGCGTTTCAGCCCGCCCTGAGGAGGCTCACCCCGAGCGGCAAAAGGAACTGCGGCAAATCCATGGTGGTCGAGTTCCAGCTCTCGCGCCCCTTCTCCGAGTCCCTCATTGTTCACAACATGAGCATCTTTAATTTACAATGGAACTCTCGTTGGTTTACAACCTAGGCGATGGCGAAGCCCTCAAGATTCGAAGATCTGGTCTGGACCGTCACCACGGACGTTGCTGAGCACCCGCGCGACCTCACCCGGCACTACGCCGATCGCCTGGGCGTATCCCGAGTCGCCGCAAACAAGTACATCCAGCGTCTTGAGCGAGAGGGGTGGATCGCTCGCAGCGGGCCCTCGACTCATCCTGTCTTCAGCCCCGGGTACAAGCGAAAAGTCGCGCGTAGATACCCGCTCTCGGGTCTCGAGGAGCATGTTGTCTGGGAGAAGGATTTCAGACCCTACTTCAGCCTGGCCCGAAACATCCAGAGCATCGTGAGCCACGGGTTCACTGAAATGGTCAACAACGCCATTGATCACTCGGCCGGGAAGTCGGTTTACATCGGGACTAGCCAGGATGAAAGCACGCTTCGAGTGATCATTTCTGACGATGGCGTCGGAATCTTCGCGAAGATTGCCGCGGCACTGGGTCTGCCTGACATGAGACAGGCGCTCTTCGAGCTGGCGAAGGGGAAGCTGACGACGGATCCAGGCAAACACACCGGAGAAGGGGTCTTCTTCACCTCGCGCATGTTTGACGCGTTCGAGATCAGTGCGAATGGTCTGCAGTTCAATCACGACGCAAGCTCGCGTCACGATTGGCTGCAGGAAGCGCCGGGCGTCTTCCCGAATGGGACGGCGGTCTTCATGCGGATTGCACTCGACTCCAGTCGAACCACCGCGGAAGTCTATTCTCAGTTCACCGCTGCTCCTGAAGACTACGACTTCTCGAAGACCATCGTTCCAATGAGGCTTGCGAAATTCGGTGACGAACAACTGGTGTCACGTTCTCAAGCGAAGCGACTGATCGCCCGATTTGATCGATTCCGGGCGGTGATTCTTGACTTCGCGGATGTCCAGGAGATTGGGCAGGCTTTCGCCGACGAGCTGTTCAGAGTCTATGGGGACAGCCATCGAGCAGTTGAGTTGCTGCCACAGAACATGACGGAACAAGTCGAGAAAATGTGGCTTCGTGCTGTTGCGCCGCGGAGCAGCTAGCGACGCGGTCCAACGAACAAGGATGGATCGTGCGAAGCCCATGTCGGTTTCGCCACCCCCGAATCCGCTTCGAGGCCGGCAAGGTCAAGGTCGAGTTGCTGCTCCGTGCCGCGTAGCCTGCTGGCGGCAAGCTGATAGCCAGGCAGGCGGGTGCGGGCGAGCTTCGGTGGCCGTGTCCGGCGCCCACGCGACTGCGCGCTGCTCGGCTCGCCAGGCGGCATGGCGCCGCGCCTGTCGGATGTCCTGCCGCTCCAGCCGGTCCCGGCCTCCGTCTCTGGCGTGCCCCATTGCCGCCTCACGGCGTCCCGAGGAACAGGTACAGGTTCTGGTAGCCGCCGACATCGCCCGAGCTGGAATAGCCGTAGCCGAGGAAGACCGGCCCGAAGGGCGTCTCGCCGCCGACGAAGATTGCCGTCGAGTTGAGCCAGCTCTTGAGCCGCGTTTCGGTGTAGGGTGTGCCGATGCGTGCGGTCTCGAGCAGCAGGCCCATGCGCAGGTCGCCACGCAGGCCGAGCGGCAGGCGGCCGATGATGCGTTCGGCGCGCAGGTTGCCGTAGGTGATGTCGTCGCCCTTGAGCTGGCCGATGCCGAAGGCGGTCATGTTGAACATGCCGCCGAGCTGGCCGGCGTCGTAGAGCGGCAGGTGACCGACGGGCGAGCCCTGGTAGGTCGCGCGGCCGCTCAGGACCCAGTCGCCGACGCTGTGAAAGATGCCGGCGCGGGCGTCGAGGCGACTGTAGTTCTCGGCCGGCGACTCGAAGTAGCGCGCACCGGAGTACCAGCCGGTCGTCGGGAAGTAGAGGCGGTCGGTCTGGTCGAGGTCGATCTGGCCAAACCAGCCACCGTACACCTTCGATTCATCCGGCAGCAAGGGCGAACCGATGTTGAGCTTCGGCTGCCAGAGCCTCTGGTCCCAACCCGCGCGCATCTGCCCGATGGTGCCGAAGTTGATGCCGCCGACGACCTTGCCGCTGCCGCGAACGACCCGGTACTCGGCGAGCTGGTTGTTGTCCTGGTAGAGCGTGCTCAACTCGCTGCCGTAACGCAGGTTGGTCTCAAAGAAATAGCGCTGCGCGGGGTCGAGTGGCTGGTAGTAATCGAAGTCGAGATAGTTCTTGGATCCGATTTCCGCCCCGAACACGACTTCGCCACCGAGGCGATTGATCAGGGTCTTGTGGTAGGCGGCGCGCAAGGTGTAGGTCGAGTCGCTCTTGAAGTTGGTGTCGAGGTTGATGCCATAACGCAGGTAGTCGGGCCCCCAGCTTTTCTCCTGCGGCGTCACGCGCAGGGTGTTGCGGTCGCGCAGGGTGGTGATCAGCGAGTAATCGACGTTCTCGTAGTAGCCGTCGCCGTAGGCCTTGTTCAGCGAGTCGTTGAGCCTCTCCGTGTCCATGATGTCGCCCGGCCCGAGGCGCAGGTGCTTCTCGAGCATCACCGGGTTGACGCGCCGCAGGCCGGCGATCTCGACTTCATCGACGCGTGGCAGCGGGCCGGGAGCGCCCCGCTTCTGCGCCACCCAGGCGGCGTAATCGGACTCGCTGACCGACAGCCGGGCGAGTTGCGCGGCGACGGCCTCGGCGGCGCTGGCGCCGCGATCGGCGGTTTCGGAAGTGCGCTTGAAGTCGCCGGCAGTGATGCCTTCGAGGTCGGGCTTGATGTAGACGTCGGTCGGTTTCAGCGTCGCCAGCGAGCGGCCGACGTTCTGTTCGGTGAGGATGTTGATCATCTGCGCCGCGACGCTGAGCAGGCTGCCGATCTCGTCGGCCTTGAGCAGCGGCGAACCGACGTTGACGGCGATGACGACGTCTGCCAAGCAGCGATCACGCGCCTCGCCGATCGGCACGTTGTCGACGAGGCCGCCATCGACCAGCCGCTGACCGTCGATGTCGACCGGCGACATCAGGCCGGGCACCGACATGCTGGCGCGCATCGCCGCCGACAGCGGCCCGCTGCGAAACACCACCCGCGTGCCGTGCACGATGTCGGTGGCGATGATCGACAGCGGCAGCGGCAGGTCCTCGACGCGCCGATGGCCGTACTGGTCGCCGATGAGTTGATTGAAGAAGAGCTTGATCTTCTGACCGGTGACGATGCCGGTCTGGTAACGCAGCCCGCCGCCGTCGACGCCGGTCTCCGATGCCGGCAGGAAGCGTTTGTCCTGCACCTTGTTGCGGAAGTTGCGATCGGCGAACGGCGGCTTGTCCTGAAAGAGTTCATCCCAGTCGGCGCGCGCCAGCTCGGCGCGCATCGTCGCTGGTGCCATGCCGCTGGCGTAGACGCCGGCGACGAGTGCGCCCATGCTGGTGCCGGCGACGCAGTCCACGGGCACGCGCAGCTTCTCGAGAACCTCGAGAACGCCGATGTGCGCCGCACCGCGCGCTCCGCCGCCGCCGAGAACGAGGCCGACGCGTGGTCGCGTCGGCGGCTCGCCGGCGGCGGCGAGCGCGCTCACGAGAAGCAGGACGATGAGCAGCAATCGCTGCCGGATCGGTCGGTGCATGGTGTCTGTCCTTTTTTGGCAGGGTGTGGCGCGCGCTGCCAGTGCTGCGTGGCGGCGGTCAGGTGGCGGGCAGCGACGTCAGGATCGTCAGCGCGGCGCGCGCGTGTTCGACGGCGTCGCGGCCGAGGCTGGTCAGGTAGCCGCCGTCGACCTGCGTCACCAGGCCCTTGGCATGCAGCCGCCGGGTGGCGGCGATGATCGCCGGCTCGGCGGTGCTGTGGATCTTGATTCCCTGCTGCGTGCTGTCGAGGTCGAAATGCACCAGGGTGTTGAGTTCGGCGACGAGGTCGGGAGTGAAGGGCATGGCGGATCCAGGGCAGCGGAAAGAGGGCAGTGACGGGCGACGCCCGTCATTCTAGCGCCTGACGAGGGCGTTTTTCAGGAGCTGCAGGAAAGCATCGAGCAGCCGGCACGGTGGCGTGCCCAGTCGGGCCGCCTGGCGCTGAAGGCTTCGCGTCCGGGCTGCTCGTCGTACGGCCGGCGCAGGACTTCGAGCAGCTCATGGATCATCTGTCCGTCGCCCTGATCGGCGCGGTCGATCGCCTGCTGCGCGAGATAGTTGCGCAGCACGAAGCGCGGGTTGACGGCGTTCATCGCCGCGACACGCAGTTCCGGCGGCCGTCCGTCGAGTCGCAGGCGGGCGGCGTAGCGCTGCAGCCAGCCCGCGAGCCCGGGGCCGTGCCGCTGCCGCAGGTCGGCGCGGTAGAAGGTGTCGTCGAACAGTTGCGGCTGCGGTCGTTCGGGGTCGAGCAGCGCCAGCGAGCGGAAAAAGGCGGTCATGTCGATCTCGGCACGGTGCATCAGGGCGAACAGATCCTCGAGCAGTTGCGCATCGTCGTGCCGCCATTCGCGCAGGCCGAGCTTGGCGGCATAGGCGGTACAGAAATCGCTGGCGTAGGCTTCGTCGTAACGTTCGAGACCGGCGAGCAGGTCGTCCGGCCGTGGCAGCAGCGCGGCGAGCGCATCGGCGAGACGTTCAAGGTTCCAGCGGGCGATCGCCGGCTGGCGGGCGAAGCAGTAGCGCCGGCTCGATGCGTCGGTGGTGTTCGGTGTCCAGCCGGGGTCGAAGTTGTCGACCCAGCCGTAGGGGCCATAGTCGATCGTCAGGCCGATGATCGACATGTTGTCGGTGTTCATCACGCCGTGCACGAAGCCGACACGCATCCAGTGGGCGATCAGCCGCCCGGTCCGCTCGCAGACCTCGGTGAACCAGCGAACGATTTCCACCGGCGTGTCGCTGGCGAAGCCGGGAAAGTCACGGTCGATGGTGAAGGCGACGAGCCGCCGCAACAGATCGAGGTCGTTGCGCGCCGCCGGCAGTTCGAAGTGGCCGAAGCGGATGAATGAGGGCGCGACGCGGCAGACGATGGCGCCCGGCTCGGCGACCGGATGGCCGTCGTAGAACATGTCGCGGATGACGGTCTCGCCGGTTGCGACGAGGCTGAGCGCGCGCGTCGTCGGCACGCCGAGGTGGTGCATCGCCTCGCTGCAGAGGAACTCGCGGAGCGACGAGCGCAGAACGGCGCGGCCGTCGGCGCGGCGCGCATACGGTGTCGGTCCGGCGCCCTTGAGCTGCAGTTCGAAGCGCTCGCCGCGGCGGTTGATCGCCTCGCCGAGCAGGATCGCACGGCCGTCGCCGAGCTGCCCGGCCCACTGGCCGAACTGATGCCCGCCATAACAACTGGCGTAGGCAGCCATCCCGGGCAACAGGCGGTTGCCGGCGAGGGCTTCGAGCAACATGGGCGATGCCATCGCCGCGTCGTCGAGGTCGAGCGCCGCCGCCACCTCGCGCGAATGGGCGAGCAGTCGCGGTGCCGCCACCGGCGTCGGCTCGATCGGTGACCAGAAGGCGCCATGGACCTGCCGCGGCAGCGGGCTGCGCAGCGGCTCACCGGGCAGCTCGCGGACGTAGCGGTTGTCGAAGTTCAGCATCGGCCGCGCCGGCTGGTGACGGGACGCCGGGGCCGGCAGCCGCTGCCGGCGGCGGAGCGGGCGACGGGGCTCAGCCGCGCCGCACCAGGTCGACGATCTGCGCCGTGTCGAGCGTCCTCGCCCGCGCCTGCATCTCCGGCAGGTAACGGGTCTGCAGGCCTTTGGCCTCGCCGAGAACACGCTCGAAGCTGTCGCGCAGCATCTGTGTCGAAAAGCTGCGGCCACCGGCGTAGTAGCGCCTGGCGACGTGGCCGAGGGCGTAGGTGCTGGCGAAGCTCATTCCCGAGCTGACCGCCTGCTTGCCGATGCCACCGAGCATCTTGCCGCCGACCTTGCCGAGCAGGCCGCCGAGCAGCTTGCGGCCGGCCTGCTCGAGATACTGCGAGGTGAGGCCGACGCCGAGCGTGGCGAGAAAATCCTTGATGTGCGTGCGATCGAGTTCGAAGCCGTAGGACTTGCCGATGCGGTAGACGAGCTTCATCTGCAACGGGATGATCGCCATCGTCGACAGCGACTCGGGCAGCAGCTCGAGCGCGCCGTTGAGGATCGCGGCGTTGAGGATCGCCTTGTCGATCTCGTCTTCGCTCATCGTCGAGGCGTAGCCGGCAGCGGCGGCGGCCGGCGCCGCCGGCGAGACTGGCGGCGTCGCCGCTTCGCTGCCGGCGCTGTGGCCCCAGGCCACCGGCAGCGCGGCGATCGCCTCGGCCTGCTGCGAATACGCGGCCGACTGCTGCGCGTCGAGCGCCAGCGCGGCGCGCAGGTCGGCGAGGAACTGCTTCTCCGGCGGCGACTGGACGCCGTCGGCGTCGCAGACGCAGACCGCCATCTCGAAGGAGAGCTGGCGGGCTTCGGGGCTCGTCAGCATGGCAACCGCAGCGGGCATCGAGACGCGCTTGAGCAGCACGTCTTGGTACAGTGCGGCGAGGTTGATCGAAGCTTCACCGGCGAGCGCGTCGGCGATCCGCTTCAGTTCCGCACGCTCGGACTCGTCCTTGCTACCATCGGCGAAGGCGGCCATCAGGCTGAGGGTGAGGATGGCTTTCTGTTCCTGCTCGTTCATGCTGCACGTCTCCTGTCATCTCGACCGCTTATGGCCGCGGCCGCCGGTGGGAAGTTCCGCAGGATACAGCGCTGCGGGCGGCGAGCATAGGGCCTTGCGCGGCGTCGGCGGATTGCCGGCATCGCGGCCGCCGCCGTTGGCGACGCCGGGCTTGGCTGCCGCGCCGTCTTGCCGACATCGCGGGAATCGCTGCGCCAGCGAAGCGACGAGCGCTGCCCGCATCCCCGAGCCTTCTTGCGCGTCGGGGCGAAGCGGGGCGCGTGGTGCGCCGGCGCGACGCCCACCTCAGGCGGCCGGCAGCCTGACGACGACCAGCAGCCCGCCGCCCGGGGCGGCTTCGAGTCGCAACTCGCCGCCGCAGCCGGCAACGATGCGGCGGACGATTGCCAGCCCGAGGCCGCAACTGCCGTCAGTGGCGCGCGCCGGCTCCAGTTGCGCGAAGGCTTCGAGCGCGCGCTGGCGGTCGGCATCGGCGATTCCCGGTCCGTGGTCGCGCACGCTGAGAAGTGCGGCGCCGTCGGCGGCGATCGCCAGTCCCACCTCGACCGGCGGCGAACCATGCTGCAGCGCGTTGTCGATCAGGTTGTCGAACAGTCGCCGCAGGTTGCCGCTGCTGATCGCCACCTGAAAACGCTCGGCGGCGTCGCTGATCGCCAGCGCCACCGGCCGGCCGAGTTCGCGCTGATGGCCGACCTCCTCGCGCAGCAGGGCAGCCAGGCAGACTGGCGCGCTCGCCGCCTCGCCGCTCTCGCTGCGCAGGAAGGCCAGGCACTGGCCGACGATGCGCTCCATGTCGTCGACGTCGCGCGCGAGGCCGGCGCGTTCGCTGTCGCTGGCGAGCAGTTCGAGACGCAGGCGCAGGCGGGTCAGCGGTGCGCGCAGGTCGTGCGTCAGGCCGGCGATCATTTCCCGGCGTTCGGCGGCGGCGCTGGCGAGCTGGCTGAGCATCGCGTTGTGCCGCTCGGCCAGTCGCCGCACTTCGCGCGGGCCCTGCGGCGTCACCGTGCGCGCCGCGCCGTCGCCGGTCGCGGCGACCGCCTCGCCGAGGCGCGCCAGTGGACCGACGATGTTGCGCACGAAGAGCCCGGCGATGAGCAGGACGGCGGCGAGAGTGGCCGCCAGCAACAGCCAGAGGTCGGTCGGCAGTTCCTGTGGTTCGAAGCGCGGCGGCGGCAACACCAGCCACCAGCGCTCGCCGGCGGCGATGAAGCCGATCCACAGGCCGCTGCGCTGCCCCGGCCCGCCGTGGCGAAGCAGGACCGGCTCGGCCAGACGCTGCGCCAGTTCGACGGCGAGGCGGCGGGCGAAGGGAAAGCGCGGCTCGTGCCGTGGCACGCCGGCACCATCGGCGCGCAACTGCAGTTCGCCGGCATCGCCCGCTCCGAGCGCGGCCCGGGCGTCGGCGTCGAGTGCCGGCAGGACGACCTGCAACAGGCGCACCTGGCCGGCGAGCAGATGCACCGTCTGGTTGACGTGCGCGCCGCGACGGAAGTGTGCGAGGAGCGAGAAGGTGGCGATCTCGGCGACGGCGATGACGGCGATCACCAGCAGCACGGTCCTGCCGGCGAGCGATGCCGGAAAGAGGCCGAGCTTCATCCGGCCGCTTCGCCAGCCGCTGCGCCGCTCGCGTCGGGGACGAAGACGTAGCCCACCCCCCAGACCGTCTGCAGATAACGCGGGCGGGCCGGATCGGCCTCGAGCAGGCGGCGCAGGCGGTGGATCTGGACGTCGATGGCGCGGTCGAAGGCTTCACTGCTGTCGCCACGGGTGAGTTCGAGCAGCCGCTCGCGCTTCATCGGCCGGTTGGCGTTCGCCACCAGCGTGTTGAGCAGGGCAAACTCGCCGCTGGTCAGCGGCACCAGCTCGGATCCCTTCGACAACTGCCGCGCGCCGCGGTCGAACAGCCAGTCGCCGAAGCGGACGACGCCGCCTTCCGGATCGGGTGCCGCCGGCGGCCGTGCGGCGCGGCGCAGGACGGCTTCGATGCGGGCCACCAGCTCGCGCGGGTCGAAGGGCTTGCCGAGGTAATCGTCGGCGCCCATCTCGAGACCGATGACGCGGTCGACCGGCTCGTCGCGCGCGGTCAGCATGATCACCGGTCGCGTCTCGCCGCGGGCGCGCAGACGCCGGCAGGCGGCCAGTCCGTCCTCACCCGGCAACATCAGGTCGAGGACCAGCAATTGCGGCTGGAAGCGTTCGATGAAGGCGTCGAGCTGGCGGGTGTCGGGCAGCAGCAGCGTGTCGAAGCCGTGACGGCCGAGGTAGGTGGCGAGCAACTGGCGCAGCTCGGCGTCGTCGTCGATCAGCAGGATCTTCTTCATGGGCGTGGCCGTGGTGGCGATGACCGGCATTCTATGCCAGGGTCGCAGGCCGGCCGTCGGCCGGCAACATTTTGCAATCAGCCGCCGGGGTCGGTGCAATTCTTTGCAACCGGCGACGCGGCAGAATGGGTCCATCGCCAGCGGGGCTGCCACAGCGCACCCCGCACCCGGGCGATCGTTCATCAACCCGAGGAAAAAGGAGTACCGACATGAAATCGAGATTCACACCCCGTCTCATCGCCGCCGCGCTGGTTCTGTCGCTCGGCGCCGCCGGTACCGCGCTGGCGGTCAAGCCCGAGGCCTGCGGCTACGGCGGTGGCCGCATGGAGCAGCAGATGGGCCGGCACCTGCAGGAGATGTCGCGACTGCACGGCGACCTCAAGCTCGACGCGCGGCAGGAGGCGCTCTGGCAGGAGGCGGAACAGTTCACGCGCAACGGCATGCGCGAGATGGGCGAGCAGATGCGCCGGCAGCGGGCCGAGATGCTGGCGGCGGTCAGCAAGCCGGGGGCCGATCTGCGGGCGGTGCTGGCGCAGATGGATGATCTGCGCGATGCCGGCCGCAAGCAGCGCGAGGCCGGCCGCGAGCGCTGGCTGACGGTCTACGACAGCCTCGACGCGAGCCAGAAGGAGAAGGCGCGGCTGTTCATCAAGAGCCGGCTGGAGCGTATGGGGCAGGGCGGCCGCTTCGGCCCGGGCGGACCTGGCGGACGCGGCGGACCGGCAGCCGGATAGGTTGTCCCGGCTGTGCCGCGGGAGCTGCCCGCGGCCGCCACCTGCCGCCGGCAGCGAAGGCGCCGGCAGCAGCCGTTGCCGGGCGATGCGGGTCCGTCCTTCGCATAATCCTGCCGGACGTGGCACACTGGCGGCGTGACCAGGGGCCGAACAGGCGGTCCCTGGAGCGCGTGCGGCGAAGCCGGCAGCCGGCAGCCGGACGGCGGTCAGCGCCGCAATCGGCGTCGACGCAGTCTCGCGCGTGCGTGGGTCAGGTGGCCGCCTGGCGCAGACCTGGAGAAAACGCTGCTGCTGCGGCGCCTTGCCGACGACACCGCGATGACCGTCCGTAACCTCGAATACCTCTTCCGCCCGGCTTCGGTGGCGGTCGTCGCCGAGCCGGACGAGGCCAGCCGTTACGCCGACGTGGTTCTGGCCAATCTCGCCGCCGGTGGCTTCAGTGGCCCGGTGATGTCGGTCGTTGCCCGGCAGCGCCGGCTGTTCCTGCTGAGCACCGGGGTACGCCTCGGCAAGCTGGAGGTGGTGCCCGACCTCGCCGTCATCTGTGCCTCGCTCGACAAGGTGCCGTCGATCATCGAACAGCTCGGCAGTCTCGGCACGCGCGCGGTGGTGGTCGGGCCATGGCTGTGGCACCGCATGCGCGGCGGCGAGATCGCCGCCGCGCGACGGGGGATCCTGTCCGCCGCGCGGCCGTTCCTGATGCGCGTTCTCGGGCCGGGCAGCGGCGGCATCGTCGTTCCGGCGCACGGTCTCAACGCCAGTGCGGCGCCGGTGGCGATCGCGGCGGGCAAGATCGCTCTCGTCACGCACTCGACCGCGGTCACGGCGGCGGTACTCGATCGCGCCTGCAGCAAGGACATCGGCTTCTCGACCGTGCTGCACCTCGGCGCCGGGCTCGACGTCGATCTCGCCGACGTCCTCGACTGGCTGGCCGGCGACGACGCGACGAAGTCGATCCTGGTCCAGTTCGACACCGTGCCGGCCGGGCGCAAGTTCATGTCGGCGGCACGTGCGGCCGCCCGCCACAAGCCGGTGGTCGCCATCCGCGTGCGGCCGCTGGCGGACGGCAGCGGTGCTGCGTCACTCTCCGCCGACGAAGTCTACGCGGCGGCGCTGCGGCGCGCCGGCTGGGTCAGCGTCGACACCCTCGGCGGCGTCTTCGAGGCGGTCGAAGGCATGGCGCGCATGCGTCCGCTGCGCGGTGAGCGCCTGACCATCCTGGCCAACGGGCATGGCCTCGGGCGGATCGCCGGCGAGACGCTGCAGCGCGCGGGTGGCAAGCTGGGCAAGTTGTCGCAGGAGACAACCAAGCGGCTCGAAGGGCTGTTGCAGACGCGCTCGAGCCTTGCCAATCCGATCGCGCTGCCGGCCGACGTGACTGTCCGGCAGTGGGCCGCGGCGCTGGCCTGCGTGCTTGCCGACAGTGGCACGCAGAACGTGCTGACCGTCTGCTCGCCGTCGCCCTTTGCCGCGGGCCCGCTGGTGGCAGAGGCGATCTGCGACGTTTCGCGGGAGAGCGAGCGCAACGTGTTCACCTGTTGGGTCGGCGGCAGCTCGATGCTCGAAGCGCAGCGGGTCGCCGCCGGCAAGGGCGTGATCAGCCACGAGTCGCCGGAACGGGCGATCGCGGTCTTTCTCGGGGTGCTGAGCTATCTCCACAACCGCAGGCTGTTGCTGCAGTTGCCGCCGTCGCGCGCCGACGACTTCACGCCCGATCTCACCGCTGCCCGCAGCGTCATCGCTGAGGCGGTTGCGGCGCGGGCCGACAGCCTGTCGGCAGCACAGGCGGGCCGCCTGCTTGCCGCCTACGGGATGGCACTCGCCGCGCATCCGGTGAGCGCCAGCATCGATGCGGCGATCATCGCTGCCGATGCGGTCGGCTATCCGGTCGATCTCAGCCTCGTCACCGCCAGCGGACGCGACTGTGCCGGCCCCGCCCGGGGCCTCCGTTCACCGGCCGACATCCGGCTCGCGGCGCGTGGGCTGCGCAGCACGCTGCGCACGCAGTCGACGAACGTGCGCGTCAGCGGTTACCGGGTGCGGCCAAGCGCGGCGCGCAGCGGGGCGCCGCCGCTGCGCTTCGGCGTCGCCAGCGATGCCGTCTTCGGACCGCTGATCGTGCTCGGGCCGGCACCCGGTGGCGGCCGCGTCGTCGTCGCGCTGCCACCGCTCAACCTGGTGTTGGCGCGGGACCTGGTGGCGCGCAGCGGCGTCCTCTCGGCGCTGGCGGAAGACGCGCGCGGCGAACTGCAGACGGTGGCGAGCGAAGCGCTGGTCCGGCTGTCGCAACTGCTCACCGACCTCGACGAGGTGGTGGCCGTCGAACTCGATCCGCTGCATCTCGAGATGACGGGCGTCGTCGCCATCGATGCGCACATCGCGATCGGCCCGCCGGAGTCCAGGGGCGTCGGACACCGCTTTGCCATACGTCCGTACCCCAAGGAGTTGGAGCAGCAGCTCGAGTGGCAGGGCCGCCACCTGCTGCTCCGGCCGATCCGACCCGACGACGAGACGCTGCTCGGCGAACTGCTCAACTCGCTGGCGCCCGAGGATTCGCGCATGCGCTTCTTCGACTCGATCAGGAACCTGCCGCGGGTGCGCCTCGCCCGCTTTGCACAGATCGACTACGATCGCGAAATGGCGCTGGTGGCAATCGAGAAGGGTGCCGATGGCGGCGAGCGCGTGCTGGGCGAGGTGCGTGCCGTCAGCGAGCCGGGCAACGCCGTCGCCGACTTCGCCATCGTCGTTGCCTCCGACATCAAGGGAATGGGCCTCGGTGCCGCGCTGCTGCTCAGCCTCATTCGCTATTGCCGCAACGAGGGCATCGGCGAGCTGCGTGCCGAGACGCTCGACGGCAATCTGCGCATGCAGGGGCTGGCGCGCAAGCTGGGTTTCGTGCTGCGCAGCGGATCCGATCGCGGGACGATCGATCTCCGCCTGGCGCTGGGCAGCAGTGCCGGCGCCTGAGCCGGCAGCGACGGGGGCCGGCCGACGACGCAGCTCAGCCCTGCTCGTCGCGCTCGAGCAGTTCCAGTTCGCCCTGTTGCGGGCCGCGCCGGGTGTCGTCGCGGTCAGCGGCCGTCAGTGCGCTGACGCGCACGCCGAGCAGCCGCAGCCGGTCCTCGAGCGCCACGCGACGCAGGCATTCGCGGCTGGCGCGCAGGATGTCGGCTGCCTCGGCGGTCGCCTGGGCGACGGTCAGGTCGCGCGTGACGACACGGAAGTCGGCAAAGCGCAGCTTGACGCCGATCGTCCGGCCGCGGCAGCGCTTGCGCTGCAGATCGTCGGCCAGCCTGCGGCAGAGCCCGACGAGGACGCCGCTGAGCGTCTCGCGGTCGTCGCGCGGATGCAGGTCACGCGCGAAGGTCGTCTCGCGACTGATCGATTTGGCCTCCACGGCGGTGACCAGCGGTCGCTCGTCGATGCCGTGCGCGGCGGCGAGCAGCCAGGCGCCGTAGCCGTGACCGAAGTGCTGCCGCAGCAGCGCGCCGTCGGTCTGCGCCAGCTCGCCGATGCTGTGGATGCCGAGCATCGCCAGCCGCTCGCTCGCCTTCGGGCCGATGCCGTTGATCCTGCGTACCGGCAGTGGCCAGATGCGCTGCCGCAGGTCGTCGCCGCCGAGGATCGTCAGTCCGTCCGGCTTGTCGAGGTCGGAGGCGATCTTCGCCAGCAGCTTGTTGGGCGCGACGCCGATCGAACACGACAGCCCGGTCGCCTCGCGCACCGCGTCCTTGATGCGTTGCGCGAGCGAGCGGGACTCGTCGGCCAGCGCGCTCAGGTCGAGGTAGATCTCGTCGATGCCGCGGTCTTCGCACTCGGGTGCGATGCGCGCGACGGCGGTCTTGAAGAGTCGCGAGTGATGGCGATAGGCGGGGAAATCGACCGGCAGCAGGATCGCGTCCGGCGCCAGGCGGGCCGCCTTCATGATGCCCATCGCCGACGCGACGCCCAGCGCGCGTGCTTCGTAGGTGGCGGTGGTGATGACGCCGCGGCCGACGTAGTCGCGCAGGCGTGCGAACTGCCGGCTGCCATCCGCCAGCAGCAACGGTTGCTGCGCACTGCTGCCGCCGATCACCAGCGGCTGGCCACGCAGTTCCGGGTAGCGCAGCAGATCGACCGAGGCGTAGAAGGCGTCCATGTCGAGGTGCGCGATGCGGCGCGGCGGCGTGCTCAAGGGTTTCTCCGTGTCGCGCTTTTCCAGGCGCAATGCCGGCTGGCGCTGATCCGTCCGGATCGGCGCGATTATGAACCATTCTGCAGGGAGCTTTCCTGACGTAGCATGCTGCTGCCTGCGCCGCCGCGCGTCGCTCCCTGTTCCGGTGTGGGAAGGAACCGCCATGACCAGTCACCTGCTTCTGCCTGCTGCGCCGCACGGCCGCTTCGCCGAGCGGCTGCCGCCGACGCGCCGCGCCGCTGCCACCGGCAGCGCTGCCCGGGGCAGGCGATGACGATGCCGGTGGCCTCCTGGGTCGAGCGTTGCCGGCAACTCTCCGGCTGCCGTGCCGGTGAGGGCAGGGCACTGTTCTGGTCGTTCTGCGGCTTCTTTTTCCTGCTGGCAGGTTACTACGTGCTGCGCCCGGTGCGTGAGGAGATGGGGGTGGTGATCGGTCCGGAGAATCTGCAATGGGCCTTCAGCCTGACCCTGGGCGGCATGCTGGCGATCGTTCCGCTCTATGGCTGGGCGGCTTCCCGCCTGTCACGCCGCAGGCTGCTGCTGACGGTCTTCGGCTGCACGACGACGGTACTCGCTGCCTTCCAGGCGTGGATCGCCGGCGGCGTCTCGTTGCCTGCGGCACTGGCACTGTTCGTCTGGATCAGCGTCTTCAACCTGGTCGTCGTCTCGCTCTTCTGGACGGTCATGGCTGACAGTTTCGAGCATGCGCAGGCACGCCGACTGTTCGGCATGATCGCCGCCGGTGGCAGCACCGGCGCCCTGATCGGGCCGACGATCACCGCCCTTTCCGTGCACGCGGTCGGCGTTCATGGTCTGCTGCTGGTCGCGGCGGCGCTGATCCTGTCGTCGCTGCTGTGCGTCCTGCGGGTCCGCGGCCCGAACGCGCACGGCGGCAGCGGCCAGCCGGTCGGTGGCAGCGTCTTCGCCGGTCTCGCCGAAGTGGTCGGCTCGCCCTACCTGGCGATGATCGCGCTGCTGGCCGTGCTGCAGAGTGTCGTCGGCACCTTCGTCTATTTCGAACAGGCGCGGCTCGTCAAAGCGGCCGCCCTGACGGCTGAATCGCGCACGCAGCTCTTCGCGATGCTCGACCTGGGAGTGAATCTGCTCGCTCTGGCGCTGCAGGCAGTCGTCGCCGGCCGGCTGATGCAGCGGCTCGGGCTCGGCATCACGCTGGCGGTGGTGCCGCTGCTGCTGACGCTGCCGTTGGCGGCGCTGGCGGCGATGCCGGCGCTGGCGACGGTGCTCTGCATCCAGGTCATTGCCCGGGCGGGTGGCCATGGACTGCTGCGGCCGGCACGCGAGGCGCTGTTCACGGCGGTCGACCGCGAGCCGCGGTACAAGGCGAAGAACGTCATCGACACGCTGCTCTCGCGCGCCGGCGACGCGCTCGGTGGCTGGCTGTACGCGATCGCCGGCCTCGCCACCACGGGCGTTGCCCTGGCAGCCATTCCGGGCGTCCTGACACTGGCCTGGCTGGGGCTGCAACTGGGCAACCGTTACCGGCGGCAGGCGGCCGCTCCGACTGGCGAAGGCGGCACCGGGAGACCGGCGGGCGATTCACCGACCGCGGGTTGAGAGGTCATCAGACATGCGGTGCGAGCCCGCAGAATGGGTCAGCGTGGCAACGCGGCAGTCCGGCCGCAGGCTGGCGGCGCAGCCAACTCGTTGCCGCAGCTTCGGGAAGGAGATCGTGATGCATTCGGGACCGACAGAGCCGCCCCGCGAGGGGCGGCGCAAGGCATTGAAGATGATTGCCGCGACCGGGCTTGCCCTGGCAGGCGGCGCAACGGCCGCTGCCACCGACGGGAACGTCCTCGGGAGACGCATTCCGGCGTCGGGCGAGCGGCTTGCCGCCGTCGGACTCGGCACCTACGAGACCTTCGATGTCGCGGACGCAGCGCTGCCTGCGCTGCAGCAGGTGCTGGCACGCTTCGTCGCGCTCGGCGGGCAGATGGTCGACAGCTCGCCGATGTACGGCCGTGCCGAATCCGTGCTCGGTCATCTCGCCGAGACGCTCGGCGCGCGCCAACGACTGTTCCTCGCGACGAAGGTGTGGACCAGTGGCGAGGCCGACGGCGTGCGGCAGATGGAGACCTCGTTCAACCGGCTGCGAACCAGGCAACTGGATCTGATGCAGGTGCACAATCTCGTCGACTGGCAGGTCCATCTGGCGACGATGCGCGATTGGCAACGGCAGGGACGGATTCGTTATCTCGGCGTCACGCACTATCACGCCGGCGCCCATCGCCAGCTCGAAACGGTACTGCGTGCGGCACGGCCGGACTTCGTGCAGATCAACTACAGCATGGCCGAACGCGACGCCGAAAGCCGGCTGCTGCCGCTGGCGCAGGATCTGGGGATCGCCGTCATCATCAACCGGCCATTCGCACAGGGAGCCTTGTTCACGCGCGTACGCGGCCGGCCGCTGCCGGCATGGGCGGCGGAGTTCGACTGCACAAGCTGGGCGCAGTTCTTCCTCAAATTCATCCTCGCCCAGCCAGCAGTGACTTGCGTCATTCCGGCGACGAGCAAGGTGCTGCACCTGGAAGACAATCTCGCGGCGGCGCAGGGCCGCTTGCCGGATGAGCGGCAGCTGAGCAGGATGGCCGGGTCTCTGCGCGATGCGTGAGGCGGACGGTCACACTGCCCAGTTGCGGCTGCGCTCGACCGCTCGTCGCCACCCGCCGAGCAGCGTCGCGCGCTGGTCGGCGGACATCGCGGGCTCGAAGCGCCGGTCGGCCTGCCACAACGCAGCCAGTTCCGCCTCGTCGTCCCAGAAGGCGACCGCCAGTCCGGCGAGGTAGGCGGCACCGAGGGCCGTCGTCTCGGTGATGCGCGGGCGGACCACGGGTACGCCGAGCAGGTCGGACTGGAACTGCAGCAGCAGGTCGTTGGCAGCCGCACCACCATCGACCCGCAGTTCACGCAGCCGTTGACCGCAATCGAGTTCCATCGCGCCGAGGACCTCGGCGCTCTGGAAGGCGATCGCTTCGAGTGCCGCGCGCGCGACATGGCCGCGGCTGGTGCCGCGCGTCATGCCGAGCAGTGCGCCGCGCGCGTAGGGATCCCAGTACGGCGCGCCGAGGCCGGTGTGTGCCGGGACAAGGTAGATGCCGCCACTGTCGGGGACGGACGACGCCAGCGGCTCGATCTCGTCGGCCCGGGCAATCATGCCGAGCCCATCGCGCAGCCACTGAACGACGGCACCGCCCATGAAGACGCTGCCTTCGAGGAGATAGGTCGTCTGCTCGCGCAGCCGCCAGCCGATCGTCGCCAGCATGCGGTGGCGCGAATTCATCGCCTGGCCGCCGGTGTTCAGCAGCAGGAAGCAGCCCGTGCCATAGGTGTTCTTCGCCATGCCGTGGGCGAGGCAGGCCTGGCCAAAGGTCGCCGCCTGCTGGTCGCCGGCGATGCCGGCGAGCGGTACCTCGGCGCCGAGGAGGTCGCCGGCGATCGTCGTGATGACGCCACTGCTGTCGACGACCTGCGGCAGCACTGCCGGCGGGATGTCGAGCAGGGCGAGAAGCTCTTCATCCCAGCAGCGGCGGCGAATGTCGAAGAGCAGGGTACGTGAGGCGTTCGATGGATCGGTGACGTGCACCCGCCCGGCGGAGAGCTTCCACGCCAGCCAGCAGTCGATCGTGCCAAAGGCCAGCTCGCCGCGCTCGGCACGCGCGCGGGCACCGGGGATGTGGTCGAGCAGCCATTTCAGTTTGGTGCCGGAAAAATAGGCATCGACCACCAACCCCGTTCGCTGGCGGAAGGTCTCGGCATGGCCGTCGGCACGCAGCGAATCGCACAGCCCGGCGGTCCGCCGGTCCTGCCAGACGATCGCCCGGTGCAAGGGTTGGCCGCTGGCGCGGTCCCAAAGGACGGTCGTCTCGCGCTGGTTGGTGATGCCGACGGCGGCGAGCCGGCTGGCGGCGACGCCGTGCTCGCGGAGGACGCTGCGGGCAACGGCGAGCTGCGTCCGCCAGATGTCGTTGGCGTCGTGCTCGACCCATCCCGGTTGCGGGTAGTGCTGCGGGTACTCCTGCTGCGCGATACCGCGGATCGTGCCGTCACGAGCGAAAAGGATCGCGCGTGAGCTGGTCGTTCCCTGGTCGAGCGCAAGGATCAACTGCTGGCTGGTTCTGGCTTGCGGCATCGGGCAACCTCGGGCAGCGAAGAACGGAAGGCGGTGTTGTCAGGTGGCGGCGCCAGGCTGTTCCTGTCGCTGGCGGACGATCAGTTCGGCGATCCAGCGCTTGAACTCGGCGATTCGCGGATCATAGTTCTCGCAGGCCATCAGGCTCTGCCCGAAAACGTAGGCGTAGAGGAGAAGGCTGCGGCTCTTGGCGACTTCTTCCGACGAACCGAGAGCGACGAACAGCTTGCGCGTCGCTTCGAGGCGCCAGGTATCGACCTCGGCGACGATCGCCGCCGCCTGCGCGTCGCGCCGTGCCCATTCACGCACCGCCAGTTCGATCGACATGCCCTTGCGGTTGCGGGTGGCGGAGTAGATGTCGATCAGATGCAGCAGTTGCTGCTCCTCGGCACCCGGAGTGGCGACGGTCTGCTTCTCGATGTCCTGGATGCGGCCATCGCGCCAAGCCTGCAGAACGGCCTCGACAAGGTCGTTGCGATCCTTGAAATGCCAGTAGAAACTGCCCTTGGTGACACCAAAGGTCTTCGCCAGGACTTCGACCCGCATGCCGTTGACGCCCTGCTCGGCAAGGTTGTCGATTGCCGCCTGAATCCACTCGTTGCGGCCAAGAGCAGCACGCGGTCGGATGTTCCGGTGCTTCATCGTCATCTGGTCCTTTCCTGAAACGCGCGCCTCAGGCAATATTATCAGCCTGAGCCCCAAGCTGCCGGCCGCAGTCTTGACAGCCAGCCATCCATACGGTACCGTACGTGTTCCATACGATCCGGTATGGTTCATTGTCTGGCCAGAATTCGGGAATGTCAAATGCCGCCCGCCGGACGGCGCCTGGCATTGCGTTGCGTGTAGTGATCAAGGAGAAGAGAGTGAAGATCCTCGTTCCAGTCAAACGGGTGGTGGATTACAACGTCAAGGTTCGCGTCAAGCCGGATGGGAGCGACGTCGATCTGGCCAACGTCAAGATGTCCATGAATCCCTTCGACGAGATCGCCGTCGAAGAGGCGGTCCGTCTCAAGGAGGCCGGCGTCGCGACCGAAGTCGTGGTGGTTTCGGCAGGCGTTGCCAACTGTCAGGAAACCCTGCGCACGGCGATGGCGATTGGCGCCGATCGCGGCATCCTGATCCAGACCGACGTCGAACTGCAGCCGCTGGCTGTCGCCAAACTGCTGCAGGCGGTGTGCGCCAAGGAACAGCCACAGATCGTCCTCTGCGGCAAGCAGGCGATCGACGACGACGCCAACCAGACCGGCCAGATGCTCGCCGGTCTGCTGGGCTGGCCGCAGGCGACATTTGCTTCGAAGCTCGTCGTTGCGGGTCAGCAGGCCACGGTGACGCGGGAGATCGACGGTGGTCTGGAAACCGTCGAGGTCGTCCTGCCGGCCGTCGTCACCACCGATCTGCGCCTCAACGAACCGCGTTACGCGACCCTGCCGAACATCATGAAAGCCAAGAGGAAGCCGCTCGAGACGACCAACCCGGCAGCGCTGGGGGTCGACGTCGCGCCGCGACTGAAG
The DNA here is from genome assembly GCA_017592775.1 of Candidatus Accumulibacter conexus. Classification (GTDB taxonomy): domain Bacteria; phylum Pseudomonadota; class Gammaproteobacteria; order Burkholderiales; family Rhodocyclaceae; genus Accumulibacter; species Accumulibacter conexus. The sequence continues at coordinate 97,852 of JAGFNJ010000009.1, forward strand.
ACGCTCAAGGCAGCCGAGCCGCCGAAGCGGTCCGCCGGCATCAAGGTGGCTGATGCCGCCGATCTGGTACTGAAACTCAAGACTGAAGCAAAGGTGATCTGACCATGGCCATTCTCGTTATTGCGGAACACGACAATAGCTCGATCAAGGCGGCAACCCTCAATACCGTGACCGCGGCGACGAAACTGGGTGGCGAGATCCACCTGCTGGTGGCCGGCAGCGACTGCGCCGATGCCGCCGCGGCAGCGGCGCGGATCAGCGGCGTCGGCAAGGTGCTGCTGGTGGACGCGCCGCATTACGCGGCGCAGTCGCCGGAGAACGTCGCGGCACTGGTGGTCGGCATGGCCGCTGGCTACTCGCATCTGCTGGCGGCCGCGACGACCGTTGGCAAGAACTGCATGCCGCGCGTCGCAGCGCTGCTCGACGTCGCGCAGATTTCGGAAATCTCGGGAGTCGAATCGCCTGATACCTTCGTTCGCCCGATCTACGCCGGCAACGTCGTCGCGACCGTGCAGTCGGCCGATCCGGTGAAGGTCATCACGGTACGCGCGACGGCTTTCGAGGCGGCGGGCGAGGGCGGCAGCGCTGCCATCGAGACGGCGCCTGCCGGCGCCGATCTCGGTCTGAGCCGCCTCTTGGGGCGCGAACTGACCAAGTCCGAGCGGCCGGAGCTGACGGCAGCGAAAGTGATCGTCTCGGGTGGCCGCGGCATGGGCAACGGCGAGAATTTCCACCGCCTGCTCGAACCGTTGGCGGACAAGCTTGGTGCAGCGCTCGGTGCTTCGCGGGCCGCGGTCGACGCCGGCTTCGTACCGAACGATTACCAGGTCGGCCAGACGGGCAAGATCGTCGCGCCGCAGCTCTACATTGCCGTCGGCATCTCGGGCGCCATCCAGCATCTCGCCGGGATGAAGGACAGCAAGATCATCGTCGCCATCAACAAGGATGCCGAGGCGCCGATCTTCCAGGTCGCCGATTATGGCCTGGTGGCCGATCTCTTCGAAGTCGTGCCGGCACTGCAGGCGGAACTCGGCTGAACGCCGGCGGCCAGGGCAGGCAGCATGAACTTGCCGGATGGTCTGCTGGGCACGGCCTGGACGGTGTTCGCCTGGTTCGCCTACGCCGCCGCGGCGGTGCTGGCTGCCCGGCGGGCACCGTGGCGCCTGCTGGCGGACAGCGCTCGTCTGAATGCCTTCCTGGCGCTGATCGTTGCGCTGATCCTGCTCTGGCACCTGCAGGCCGGCGTGAAGCCCGGCCTGTCGCTGCACCTGCTCGGGGCGACCGTGTTCACCCTCTGCTTTGGCTGGCCGCTGGCTTTTGTCGGTCTGAGCGTGGTTCTGCTCGGTGTCACGCTGAACGGCGCTGCCGGCTGGCAGGTCTTCGCGGTGAACGCCCTGCTCATGGCGGGCGTCGGTGTCGCCGTCAGTCACGCTGCCCACCGTCTGGTCGACCGTCTGCTGCCAGGCCATCTTTTCGTTTTCATTTTCTGCAAGGGTTTCTTCACCGCCGCGCTGGCGGTGATCGCCGTCGGCCTGGCATCCAGCCTGTTGTTCGCGCTGGCTGGCACCTACGCCGGCCACTACCTGGCGGACGAGTATCTGCCGTACTTCTTCCTGCTCGGTTTTTCCGAAGCCTGGCTGTCGGGAATGCTGAGCACCCTGCTGGCTGTCTATCGACCGCACTTGCTGGCAGACAGCGGCGACGCCCTCTTTCCTGGACGCAAATGAGCCCACCGAACAACGCCTCCCCGCGCCAGCGCGAGCCTTCCTGATGCGTGCCGGCATGCCGCGATCTGCGCCGGTCCTCTTCCTTCTGCTGCTTGCCTTCGATGTTCCACGGGCGAATGCCGCCGTGCTCGGGGAGTTGCGCAGCTCGGCGCGCGTTGGCCAAGTGCTGCAGGCCGAGATCGAAGTCAGCGAGCATTCGGCCGAGCGGTTCGACCCGGCCTGCCTGAAGCTCTTCCGGCCGCAGTCGGCAAGCGATGATCTGCCGTGGATCACCGAGGCGCGCCTGAGTTATCGGCGTGAGGGGGGCCACGGTCGGCTGACCATCGTCTCCCGGGCAGCGATCACCGACCCGGCAGTACGCCTGGGCGTTGGTTCCGAATGCGCCGCTGGCGCCAGCAGACAGTACACGATCCTGCTCGCCGACCCGATGGGCGTGGTCGCGTCGCCGCCGACGCCCGGCGCCGCTCCGGCGACGGCTCTGGGCAAGACCGACAGCCGGCCGGCAGCGGTTGCGGCGGCGCGGCCGCCGGCGGCGGCTGTCCCGCCACAGCGGCCGCCGGTGGCAGTCGGCGAGAGCGTGCGCGCCGGCCGCGCGGCAGCGGCGAAGGGAGAAGCCGCGCCACTGAGTGCGAGCGACGAGTTGTCCGAGCCGGTGACGACGAGCGGGCTGGGGCGTGAATTGCTGCGTCTCGAACAGCGGGCCCTGGCAATGCTCAACGACCCGGCCGACGATCCGGAGACGATGAGCAACAAGCTGGCGTGGCTGGAAGCCAACGTCGCCGAACTCAAGCGAGCGACGGAGAGGCTGCAGGGCGGGGCAGCGGCGCTGCCTGGCGGCGACCCGGGCGGCGAGCCGCGGCTGCCGGCAGCGGCGGCCGGCCCAGCGAGTGCGCCGCCGTCCGTGGCTGCACAGGGCGGTGCACCGCTGGCTGCGGCGACCGTGCCGGCGCCAGCGCTGCCGGCGGGCAGCGAAGCGCCGCCGAGCGCGCGTGCGCAGCAGGCAGCGCCGGCCACGACTGCCGAATCCGGTTCCTGGCTGATTTACGGGGCGGTGGCCCTGCTTCTGCTGCTCTCACTGTTCCTCGTTCGCCGCCGTCGCAACACAGCCATCGAGCCACTGCAGCCGGCGACGGCGGAAGCGCCTGCGCGGGCAGCGTTCGGCGACTCGCAGTTCTCGCTGACGCCGGATGCGGCAGCAGCAGTTCCGATCGAGCAGTTGCCGCGCCGCGCCATCGCGCCCTCCACCGCGCCCTCCACCGCGCCCTCCGCGGCACCCGCCGCCGCACCCGCCGCACCCGCGGCAGCCGCTGCGGCTGCCGCCCCGTCAGCTGCAGCAACGCGCGAATCGACGCTTGCGGCAGCGGCAGCGCCTACCCTGCCGGTCGATGACGGCGTCGGCGGCGCTGCACCGGCGATGGAACTGGCGGAGATCATGCTCTCCTTCGGACGGGTCAGCGGTGCCGCCAGAACGCTCGAAGAATACATCGCGGCGCTGCCGCAGGAATCGGCCAGGCCATGGATCAGGCTGCTTCATCTCTACAGGCGCAACGGCATGCGCAAGGAGTTCGAGGCGCTGACGGTGAAGCTCAACCGCAATTTCAACGTCGAGATTCTCGCCTGGGAGACCGGGAAAGCGAGCGGCGAACTGGAACTGGTACCGCTCGCGGGCGCCCCGGCCAAAGCCGAGACGCTCGAGGACATCCCGCGCCTGCGTGACGAGATCATCGCTCTGTGGGGGAAACCGGAGTGCCATGGCTATCTCGAGAAGCTCCTGCGCGACAATCGGCAGGGCAAGCGCAAGGGTTTCCCGTTGGCAGTTGCCGAGGAAATCCTGTTCCTGATCGATCTCGCGGCGGCGCGCGACGCCGCCCGTTGAGTACCTCGAACCGCCACGACGGATACCCCAAGAAACAACCATGAAAGGAGAAGCAGATGAGTGAATACATTGCCCCGGTACGCGACATGCAGTTCGTTCTCAGGGAACTCGCCGGACTGGAACAGGTGGCGCAATTGCCCGGCTGCGAGGAAGCGACCCCGGACCTCGTTGACGCGGTCCTCGAGGAAGCCGCGCGCTTTGCCGAGGAGGTCCTGTCGCCACTCAACTGGCCCGGCGACCAGGAAGGCGCACGCTGGCACAACAAGACGGTGACGATGCCGGCCGGCTTCAAGGAAGCCTACAAGCTGTTTGCGGACAGCGGCTGGACAGCACTCAGCAGCGAGCCCGAGTGGGGAGGGCAGGGGCTGCCCAAGGTCGTCGCCGCCGCCGTCGGCGAGATGTGGAAATCGGCCAATCACTCGTTTTCGCTGTGTCCGCTGCTGACCAGCGGGGCGATCGAGGCACTGGTCCTTTCCGGCAGCGACGAACTGAAGCGAACCTACATCGAGAAGATGGTCAGCGGCGTCTGGACCGGGACGATGAACCTGACCGAGCCGAACGCCGGCTCCGACCTCGCCGCCGTCCGCACGCGCGCCGAGCCGCAGGCCGACGGCAGCTACCGCATCTTCGGGCAGAAGATCTTCATCACCTACGGCGAACACGACATGGCGGAGAACATCATCCATCTCGTGCTGGCGCGGACGCCAACCGCTCCAGAAGGGGTGAAGGGGATATCGCTGTTCGTCGTGCCAAAATTCATGGTCAACGCGAACGGCACCCTGGGCGAGCGCAACGATGCGTACTGCGTGTCGATCGAGCACAAGCTCGGGATCCATGCCAGCCCGACGGCCATCATGGCCTTTGGCGACCACGCGGGAGCAGTGGGATATCTGGTTGGGGAAGAGAATCGCGGCCTGGAGTACATGTTCATCATGATGAATGCCGCCCGCTTCGGCGTCGGCCTCGAAGGTGTTGCGGCTTGCGAACGCGCCTACCAGCGTGCACGCGACTACGCCCGCGATCGCATCCAGTGCACCGACATCGGTGTCCGCGGCGGAGCGAAGGTGCCGATCATCAGGCACCCGGATGTACGCCGCATGCTGATGACCATGAAATCGCGTGCCGAGGCGACGCGGGCCCTCGCGTATGTGGTGGCAGCAGCGCACGATGCCGCCGTGCACCACCCGGATGCCGGTGAGCGCAAACGAAACCAGGCTTTCGTCGACCTGATGATTCCGGTGGTGAAGGGCTGGAGTACCGAATCCGGGGTCAGCATGGCTTCGATCGGCGTCCAGGTGCACGGTGGGATGGGCTATGTCGAGGAAACCGGAGCCGCGCAGCACCTGCGCGACGCGCAGATTTCGACGATCTACGAAGGCACTACCGGCATCCAGGCGAACGACCTCATTGGCCGCAAGATGGCGCGTGAGGGCGGTGCGACGCTGCAAGCGGTCATCGGCCTGATGCGTGGCGTTGCCGGCGAACTCGGCGGTTGCCCGGGCGACGACTTCGTTGCGCTGCAGCGGCGTTTCTCGGTGGCGATCGATGCCCTCGCCGAGGCGGGTGAATGGCTCGTCGCCAACTACGGCAAGGATGTCCGCGCGGCGTCTGCCGGCGCCGTGCCTTTCCTGATGCTGCTGGGCGTCGTTGCCGGCGGCTGGCAGATGGCGCGTGCCGCGCTGGTCGCGCAAGCGAAGATCGACGCCGGCGACGCCGATCCGTTTTACCCGGCGAAGATCGGCACCGCCCGCTTCTATGCCGACCATGTCCTGTCGCAGGCCAGCGGCCTGGCCAGCAGCGTCGCGGATGGTGCCGCCGGCGTGCTGGCGCTGCCGGAAGACATGTTCTGACCGGTTGTGCGGCGCGGGTGAGCGACCGGCCACCGGCCAGGCCATCGGAACCATGGAGAAGCAATGATGCAGAGTCAGAGAAAGCTCGTCCAGACGTGCCTGATCCCCATCCGCTGGGGTGACATGGATGCTTACGGGCACGTCAACAACACGATCTATTTTCGCTACATGGAGCAGGCCCGGGTCGAGTTCCTCGAGCGGCTTGGCTTCCCGGTCAGGCCGCACGGTTCGGCGCCCGTGATCATCAACGCCAGTTGCACCTTCCTGGTGCCGCTGAACCATCCCGGCGTGGTCGAGGTCCGGATGTACTGTGGGCATCCGGGTCGCAGCAGCGTGCCAACGCATTACGAGATCGGCCTGCAGGGATCGCCGACGATCTACGCCACGGGCGACTCGAAGATCGTCTGGATGGATGTCGCGAGCGGCAAGTCGGTGCCGATTCCCGAGACCCTGCGGGCCGAACTCCCGGCCTGAGGGAGGAGGAGGGGATATGGTGCAGGAGGCGCCACTCTGGCAGCCGAGCGCCGAGCGGATCGCCGCCGCCCGGATCAGTTCCTTCATGGCGGCGGTACGGCGGCGCTGGCAGGTGGACTGCGGTGACTACGCCAGCCTCTGGCGCTGGTCGGTCGATCAGCCCGAGGCGTTCTGGACTTCGGTCTGGGACGAGTGCGGGGTGCTCGGTGAGGCCGGTTCCATAGTCGTCGAGGACAGGAACCGCATGCCCGGCGCCCGCTGGTTCCCGCGGGCGCGGCTGAACTACGCCGAAAACCTGCTGCGACGCCGCGATGACGGTGACGCGCTCGTCTTCTGGGGTGAGAGCCGGCTGCGTCGGCGCCTCTCGCACGGCGAGCTTTACGCCCAGGTTTCGCGCTGCGCGCAAGCGTTGCGCGCGGCAGGGGTCGGCTCCGGGGACCGTGTCGCCGGCTACCTGCCGAACATGCCGGAAGCACTGGTCGCCATGCTCGCCACCGCCTCGCTCGGGGCCATCTGGTCGTCGGCTTCGCCGGATTTCGGAGTGCAGGGAGTGCTCGACCGTTTCGGGCAGATCGAGCCCAAGGTCCTGTTCTGCGTCGACGGCTACTGGTACAACGGCAAGCCGGCAGACTGCATGACGCGCAACGCCGAAGTGGCGGCGCAGATGCCGAGCCTCGCGCAGACCGTCGTCGTCTCGTACCTCGACGCGGAGCCGCGAGCAGACCTGATCCGCCACGGCACCCGCTATGCCGACTTCGTGGCCCCGTTCGTTGCCGGCGAGATCGCCTTTCAACCGTTGCCGTTCGATCACCCGTTGTTCATCATGTTTTCGTCGGGCACCACCGGTGTCCCGAAATGCATTGTCCATTGCCATGGCGGCGCCTTGCTGCAGCACCTGAAGGAACACCAGTTGCACGGCGACGTGCGACCTGACGACCGCATCTTCTACTTCACCACCTGCGGCTGGATGATGTGGAACTGGCTGGTCTCCGGTCTCGCGTCGGGCGCGACGCTGCTGCTGTACGACGGGTCGCCCTTCGCCCGCAGCGGCGCCGGCGCCGCCGGAGCGATTCTCTTCGACTATGCCGACGCCGAGCACATGACGCACTTCGGGACCTCGGCCAAGTTCATCGACGCGATTGCCAAGACCGGCCTGCAGCCGCGAGCGACGCACTCGTTGCGGACGTTGCGGACGATGTTCTCGACGGGCAGCCCGCTGGCACCGGAGAGCTTCGACTACGTTTACCGAGAGATCAAGCGGGACCTGCTTCTCGCGTCGATCTCGGGTGGCACGGACATCCTCTCGTGCTTTGCACTCGGCAATCCGCTGCTGCCGGTCTACCGCGGCGAGTTGCAATGCCGCGGCCTGGGAATGGCGGTGAATGTCTTCGACGACGATGGCCAAGCCATCGCTGCGGGCAGCGGCGAACGCGGCGAGTTGGTCTGTACCGCACCGTTTCCCGCCATGCCCATCGGCTTCTGGAACGACCCCGATGGCGCCAGGTACCACACGGCGTACTTCGACCGCTTTCCGAACGCCTGGTGCCACGGAGACTATGTCGAGCTGACGGCGCATGACGGCCTGATCATCTACGGCCGTTCGGACGCCGTGCTCAACCCGGGCGGCGTCCGTATCGGTACTGCCGAGATCTACCGTCAGGTGGAGAAGCTGTCGGAGATCGTCGAATCACTGGTCATCGCGCAGGATTGGCGGAGCGACGTGCGAATCGTACTCTTCGTCCGCTTGCGCGACGGCCTCGTCCTCGACGAGGCGTTGATCGACCGTGTCAAACAGCAGGTTCGCGACAACACCACCGCGCGCCATGTCCCCGCCAAGGTGCTGCAGGTGGCCGACATTCCCCGCACCAAGAGCGGCAAGATCGTCGAACTCGCAGTGCGCCATATCGTCCATGGCCGGCCGGTCAGGAACATCGAGGCGCTGGCCAATCCGGAAGCACTCGAGTGTTTTCGCGACCGGCCGGAACTCCAGCCCTGAGAGACCAACGGTCGCTTGTCGCGATCGCAGGCCATTCGGCATCTGCCGGCAGCGTGCCGCGGGAAGAAAGCTGGCGCAACGGTATCCGGCGTGAAGCCAGCTGGCCAACAGGGCAGCGATCGACCGGATGAGGCCGGGAATTCGCGCCCGGCGCCCTGATAGCAAAAGTTGACATAATACAAAGCCGCCGCAGTGGGGGTGCTTTGTGGCGCGAGTGCCTGGGCGACTTCATGCCAGGTGGTTTTCACGGCTTGGGATGTGGCAACGTCGGCGCTGAGGGCGGCGAGAAGAAATCCGG
>JAGFNJ010000090.1 GCA_017592775.1 Candidatus Accumulibacter conexus
CCGCCCCATCCGTTTGGCATCGCGTCTGTGATCACCTCAAGCGGATTCTCGCTGGTATCGAGGAGCCACCAACGCATCGGTTGCTGGGAAATTATGCGGATGGAGTCGGCTAACTGCGGTTTTTAGGATGATAGAAGCTGGCTCCGCGACCGGGGTGGTGCAGACCGACGATACTGTCGCCCTCGCGAACGTCCGGGAAGACGCGCTGCAACTCGGGTCGCCAGCGTTCGAGCTGGGCTTCACTGGCGCCAAGGCGGCGCATTTCGTCGATGCTGGTATCGACGAGGCGCTCGCGCGCGATGTCGCGGCGGTAGTCGAGTTGCAGCGCCGATGGCCAGTTCGCCGGCGAGTTGTCGGCCGCTTCGCCGCGTACCCAGAAGGTGGCCCGATAGAGAGCGATACCGAACCAGCTCATTTCGCCGCTGCCCCATTGGCGCCAGCCGGGATCGCTGCTGCGCAGCTCTTCCGGCAGCGCGCTCGCAGCGGTGCTGGCGACGAACATGATGAACGCCAGCAGCGTCTTCATGGCGCGTGCCGCAGTTCGAACTGGACGACATCGGTACACTTGCTGTTGAAGCCTGCCTGGCAATAGGCAAGATAGAAGCGCCACAGCTGGCGGAAGCGCTCGTCGAAACCGAGCGCGGCAATGCGTGTCCACTGCTGCTCGAAACGGGCGGACCACTCGGCGAGCGTGCGCGCGTAGTCTCTGCCGAAGCCGAAGGCGTCATGCACGACGAGACCGGCTGCCGCCGCCCGTTCCCTGAAGACGGAGCGGCTCGGCAACATGCCGCCGGGAAAGACGTGCTGCTGGATGAAGTCGGTGCCACGCCGGTAGCGCGCAAAGAGATCGTCGCGGATCGTGATGCTCTGCACGAGGGCACGGCCATCGGCAGCCAGCTGCCGCTTCAGGGTGGCGAAGTAGGTCGGCCACCAGCGTTCGCCAACGGCCTCGAACATCTCGATCGAAACGACGTGATCGAATTGCTGAGCGCCGAGGTCGCGGTAGTCGCGCAATTCGACGCCGACTTGGTCGGCGACGCCGGCAGCGTGCATGCGGCGGCGGGCGAAGTCGGCCTGCGCCGGCGACAGCGTCAGGCCGACGACCCGCAGATCGGCTTCCCGCGCCGCGGTCTCGGCGAAACCGCCCCAGCCGCAGCCAATCTCGAGAACGCGCTGCCCGGGACATGCCTGCAGGCGCTGCAGGATGCGCCGATACTTGGCAAGCTGTGCATCGGCGAGCGCGAGTGGCGCATCATCGGCATAGAGGGCGCTCGAGTAGCTCATGGTCGGATCGAGCCACAGTCGATAGAAGTCGTTGCCGAGGTCGTAGTGCGCCATGATGTTGCGCCGTGAGCCGGAGCGGGTGTTGGCATTGAAGAGATGCCGCAGGCGTGCCGCGAGCAGGCTCCACCAGCGGCCATAGACGGCACCGGCAATGTGCTGCCGGTTGTTCGCCAGCAGCGTCAGCAGCCCGACGAGGTCCGGGGTGTGCCAGTCACCGTCGATGTAGGCCTCGGCGAAGCCGACGTCGCCACGCTCCAGGACGCGGTCGAAGACGCTCCATGAGGAGACCTCGAGTGCTGCCGTGGCGTTGCCGGGTCGCCCGCAGTGCAGTTGCGAGCCGTCCGGGAGGCGGATTTCGAGGCTGCCGACCTGCAAGGTGTCGAGCAGCGCGAGAACGGTGCGGGCGCTGCGTGGCAGGCGTGTCGGCAAGCTGGCGGCAAGGGGAAGGCTGAGGGCGTTGTCCAGTGCGCTCATGGCGAGAGTTCCTCGAAGGGGGGTTTTGGTTTGGCAAAGAAGGGCACGCGCTTGAGCCAGAGCCGCAGGGCCTGCCAATGGATGCGCGTAACGATGCCGATGGTCAGCAGTGGCATGCGGACGAAGGCGCGCAGGAGCGGAGCGGTGCGCAACGGCTGCGCCTCACCGGAAATCGAAGTGTGCAGGAGGTCGCCGCCGGCATCGGCATGCTCGATTCGCGCCAGTCGGCGGGCGCCGCGGGTGTGGAAGCGAAAGCGGTAATGGCCGGCGACCGCCAGGAACGGCGAGACATGGAAGACCTTGCTGCGTTCGATCGTCTCACCGTCGCGGATTGGTCGGCCGTCGGCGTGCGCCAGGAGGTACAGGTGGCGTTCGCCGAACGTGTTGTTGACCTCGGCGAGAACGGCGACCAGTTCGTCCTTGCGATCGTTGCAGAACCAGAAGCTGACCGGGTTGAATACATGGCCGAGAACGCGCGGAAAGCACTGCAGCCAGATCTCGCCATCGGCGGCGATTCCCTGCCGCTGCAGCAACTGCCGGATCCAGGGCAGTGGGTGCGAACCATCACGGGCACCGTGATCGGCAAAGTGGAAGCTGAACAGATTGATGCTATTGAGCGAGAACAAGGGGCTGGCTGCCGCGTCGATGCGACTCAGCGGCAGCAGGCAGTAGTACACCGGATAGACGAAGCGATTGGACACGGGCCGCAGGCGTCGGTGCATCACCTGCCCGACGACGAGGCTTGCAGCCGCCGCGCTCATGCCGCAAGCCCGGCTGCCGAAGGTGCCGGCAATGACGCCGGCACCACCGCCCGCGGCTGCCACGGTGCCCGGCAGCCGAGTGCATTGGCGACGCGCAGGGCCGACCGCAGGCCATCCTCGTGAAAGCCGTAGCCGTTCCAGGCGCCGGCAAACCAGACGCCACCGGCACCGGATATCTGCGGCAGTACGGCATGCGCGGCGATCGCCGCCTGGTCGAAAATCGGGTGCTGATAGTCGAACTCGGCGATCACTTTTTCGGCTCGCGGCTCGCGCTGCGGATTCAGCGATACCATTAGCGGCGTCCGGAAGGGCAGCGGCTGCAGGCGATTGATCAGGTAGGAGACGCTGACTGGGCGCTCATCCAGTTCCTGGCTGCTCGACAGGTAGTTCCACGCCGACCACAGGGCCGGCGAACGCGGCAGCAAAGAGCGGTCGGTATGCAGGACGGCGCGGTTCGGCGCGTAGCGGATGGCCCCGAGGAGCGATGCTTCGGCTGCCGTTGCCGAGTCGCCGAGGATCGTCAGCGCCTGGTCGCTGTGGCAGGCGAGCACCACCTGGTCATAGCGCTCGACAGCGGCGTCGGTGACGAGCTGCAGGCCTTGCCAGTCGCGCTGCACGCGACGTACCGGCGTTGCCAGCCGTACGTCGGCAAGCCCGGCAGCAAGCTTGCGCACGTACTCGCGTGCCCCTCCTTTGACCGTTCGCCAGCGGGGCCGGTCGAACACCTGCAGCAGGCCGTGGTTGCGGCAGAAGCGGACGAAGGTGGTGAGCGGATAGTCGAGCATCTGCCCTGCCGGACACGACCAGATGGCGGCCGCCATCGGCAGCAGGTACCACTCGGCGAAGGGTCGCGAATAGCCGCCCGCGGCGAGGAACCCGCGCAGGCTGCCGTCATACTCCGGATACTGCTCGAGCCAGGCGACACTCTCGCGATTGAAGCGCAGGATGTCGGACAGCATGCGCCAGAAGTCCCGGCGCAGCAGGTTTCGCTTCTGCCCGAAGACGGTGGCGAGGCTGCTGCCCGCCCATTCGAGTTGCGGACTCTCGAGGCTGACCGAGAACGACATCTCGCTCTCGATCGACGCCACCTTGAGGTGCGCAAAGAGTGCGGTCAGGTGCGGGTAGGTGCGAGAGTTGTAGACCAGGAAGCCGGTATCGACCGCATGGCTACAGCCGTCGAACGTCACGTCGACGGTATTGCTGTGGCCGCCGAGGTAGTTGCCGGCCTCGTACAGGGTCACCGTGTGCCGCTGCGAGAGCAGCCAGGCACTGGCGAGGCCCGAGATTCCCGAACCGACGACGGCGATCCGTTGAGCGGCGTGCATGGGTGGCTCCAGAGAGTTCAGCCGACGCGATCAACGGTGTTGTGACCGCTGATCTCGGCGTAGGCAGAGTGGTTGTGGATCGACTCGAAGTTCTCCGACTTGACGGTCCACTCGGCGATTCGTGGCTCGCGCATCAGCCGCAGCGCGATGTCGCGAACGAGGTCCTCGACGAACTTCGGGTTGTCGTAGGCGCGTTCGGTGACCCACTTCTCGTCGGGTCGCTTGAGCAGGCCGAAGACCTCGCACGAGGCTTCCTCCTCGGCGATTCGCAGCAATTCCTCGGGGCTCATGCCGGAGCGCAGGCGGGCGCCAATCGTGATGTGCGAGCGCTGGTTGTGCGCGCCGTAGTCGCTGATCTCGCGCGAGCACGGGCACAGGCTGGTGACCGGAGCGACCACCTCCAGGCTCAGCTCGACGCTCTGTCCTGGACGTTTGCCGACGACCATCCGCACGTCGTAGTCGAGCAGGCTCTCGACGCCCGACACCGGCGCTGCCTTGCTGACGAAGCAGGGGAAAGCCAGTTCGATCTCACCGCTGTCGGCATCGAGACGCAGCAGCATGTCCTCGAAGAGGCGCAGCAGGCGGTTGATGTTCAGTGGCGCACGCCGCTGCTCGAGGATCTCGAGGAAGCGCGACATGTGCGTTCCCTTCTGCTCGGACGGCAGGCCGACCGTCATCGAGAGCTGTGCGACCGTATGCTGCACCTTGCCCGACGCGTCGAGCAGTGCCAGCGGGTAACGCAGCCCGCGGACGCCGACCTTGTCGATGGCGAGCCGGCGCAGGTCGGTGCTGGCCTGGATGTCGGGGAGGAAGAAACGTTCCGGTGCATTCATGATCTGTTCTCCAGGGACGGGGGACGTGTGCTGATACTACGGCTGGCGGCCGAGAAACTCTTCGATCCTGGCGAGCAGCGCCCTGTCGTCAGGCGCGACACGGCTGCCGAAGCTGAGTACCTGACGGCCGTCGCGGTCGATCAGGTATTTGTGGAAATTCCATTGCGGCGCACTGCCGCTGATCGCGGCCAGCTGCCGGTAGAAGGGATTGGCCTGCTCGCCGACGACGGTCGTCTTGGCGAGCATCGGAAACTGGATGCCGTAGGTGAGGCGACAAAAATCAGCGATCTGGCGATTGTTTCCGGGCTCCTGCTCACCGAAGTCGTTGGACGGGAAGCCGACGACGACGAGGCCACGCGGCTTGAGGCGCGCGTAGAGTTTCTCGAGCCCGTCGTACTGCGAGGTGAAGCCGCAGTAGCTGGCGGTGTTCACCACCAGCAGGACCTTGCCGCGCCACTGACAGAGCGACTGTGGCTTCTGGTCAAGCAGGGACGGGAAGCTGTGATCGAGCAAGCGCGGGCAATCAGCCGCCGCCGACGCCGGAAAGGCGCCTGCGAGGAGTGCGATTGCGGCGAGCTTGCGAAGAGTTGATTTCATAATGTCGTGGACAACAAGTACGTCATGGGTCGAATATAGGATCACGGCGCGACCGTGTCAAGATATTTCTACGGTTTGTCCAGGACACGTAGTCCACGATGTCCCCTTGTCCACAACTTTCATCGAGCTGCAGGCAGTCCGAAGAGCGCGTGCAACGGGATCGGCATAGGGGCGGTCAGATTACCTGACCGTTCCCCTGCCACACCACCCGGCATGCGGGTCCGCACCGGGCGGTTCAAGTAGTTGAGGTTATGAGAGACGCGGCACGCCGAGTCGGTCGAAGTAA
>JAGFNJ010000091.1 GCA_017592775.1 Candidatus Accumulibacter conexus
CGGGCTGGCGGGCGCACGCGCCGCGAAGACACCGCTCGATCGCGGCGGCGTGCAGAAAGCACTGCGGGCGGTGGTCGAATCCTGCGGTCTGAAGAAGCACATTTCGCCGCACAGCCTGCGCCACGCCTATGCCACGCACCTCGTCGAGGCGGGCGTCGAACGTACCGAGGTGCAGGACATTCTCGGCCATCACTCGACGTCCCGCATTCCTGCGGCCATCGCCTTTGCCCGCACTGCCAGCACCATGAGAGCCAGCAATGGCTGGAGCGTCAGATGCAGCGCCTGGTCCCGGCCGACCATTTTCTGCTGACCTTCACGCTGCCGGCCGAGTGGCGCGGGCTCGCCGCGGCGCACGCCGACATCGTCTTCGATTCCCTGATGCGCTGTGCCTGGGAAACGGTGCTGCGCTTCAGTCAGAACGACCGGCAGTTGCAGGGGACGCCGGGGGCGATCGCGGTCCTGCACACGCACGCGCGTCGGCTCGACTTCCACCCGCATGTCCATCTCGTCGTCCCCGCGGCGGCGATCGATGCGGCGAAGCAGCGCTGGCGACGCAAGCGGCGCGGCAGGAACGGCACCTACCTGTTCAACGAGAAGGCGATGGCCAAGGTCTTTCGGGCAAAGATGCTGGCGGCGATCGAGGCCGCTGGCGTTGCCCTGCCGGCACGCTAGCCACGGGAATGGGTGGCGCACTGCAAATCGGTGGGCAGCGGCGAGAAGGCACTGATCTACCTCGGTCGTCACCTCTACCGCGGCGTCATCCGGGAACAGGACATCCTCGCCTGCGAGAATGGCCAGGTGCGCTTTCGCTATCGCAATGCGCAGACCGGCAAGTCGGAAAAGCGCGCGCTCAGCGGTGTCGATTTCCTCTGGCTGATTCTCCAGCACGTGCTGCCCAAGGGCTTTCGCCGCGCACGCAATTTCGGCTTCCTCCACGCCAACTGCAAGCGCCTGATCGGCTTGCTGCACCTCTTGCTGAAGTTCGATCCGAAGCGTTTCATGCCCGCGCGCAAGGAGCGGCCCGCGATGCTGTGCGCGTGCTGTGGCGCCGCGATGGTGGTCGTCAGGACGCGGATTCGAGCGACATCGTCCGCAGTCGTCGCCGTCTTGCCGCGCATCGGGGTCGCCATCTGATCAGATAAGCCGAGACCTCAACGCTGCCCGACCGCACTCGGGACTTCAGTTTCCCCAGGCTGAGTCATGCGGCCGCCCGGAAAGCGGTGGCCGGGACGCGAAATCGGCCGCTTTCGGGAGATCGGCGCCGCGCATCCGGCAGCGCGGCGAGACTTTCCGCTCCCGCCCCGCACGGCGTTCATGCCGATGGGGTCAATCCAGAAAAGATATTTGCAGAGGGGAGCCCCGCACTCCGGCCCGGGCTCGTCCAACAAACGGATCAGATCGTGGCTTCGCACGATCTATCCTTACTCGTTAGGCCGCTCAGCGGGCTCAATTGAACTGTTCACTTTCTAGGCGGCGCCTCTACGCCCGACATGACCTGTACTTGTTCCGGCAGGCGTTGCCCCTTGACATCGATTGCCCGGACAGCTGCGTTCAACTCGGTGAGTTCGGCGGGCGTGAACCGTACTGCCTCCGCGCCGCTGTTGTCGAGCATGTGCGACATCTGCGTCGTCCCGGGGATGGGCACGATCCACGGCTTCTGCGCGATCAGCCATGCCAACGCGACCTGAGCTGGAGTGGCCTTCTTTCGCCCGGCCCAGGCCTTCACGACGTCCACGAGGGTCAGGTTGTGAGGCAGGTTGTCCGGCATGAAACGGGACTCGGTGCCGCGAAAGTCTCCGGCGGCGAACCGGGTCTGGGCGTCGATGGCGCCGGTGAGGAAGGCCACTCCCAGCGGGCTCCAGGGGACAAAGCCGATCCCAAGCTCCTCGCACAGCGGAATGACTTCCTTTTCAGGTCCACGCCACAGCATCGAGTACTCGTTCTGCACGGCCGTGACAGGCAGCGACGCGTGAGCACGACGCAAGGTGTTCAACCCCATCTCGGACAGACCCCAGTGCAGGACCTTTCCTTGATCCATCAGATCATTGATTGCGCCGGCGACATCTTCGATCGGCACCTCTGGATCGACGCGATGCTGGTAGAGGAGGTCGATGCGATCGGTGCGAAGACGCCTCAGCATGCCCTCAACCACGCGCTTGATGTGGTCAGGCTTGCTGTTGCGTCCCGGGCGCCGCTCGCCAGTTTCGAGGTCCACGTTGAAGCCGAACTTGGTCGCGATCTGAACCTCATCGCGGAAAGGCGCTACGCCCTCGCCGAGGATGCGCTCCACCTCGTGCGGTCCATAGGCTTCGGCGGCGTCGTAGAAGGTCACGCCCCGGTCGAAGGCCGCGCGGATGATGTTGATCATTTCCGGCCGGTACGGCACCGTCGTCTCATACCTGCGGCTCATGTTCTGGACGCCCAACCCGACCGCCGAGACCTCCAATCGACCAAGCCTGCGGCGTCCGACGGGGGCAGCCTCCTTGGTCGCGCGGGCTGACCCACCGGTGGGCTTGCCACCGTCCGGGGTACCGGGCGTGGCGCATCCCGCGACCAGCGACGTGGCGGTGAATGCCAGCCCAGCGCTTAGGAAGGTACGCCGAGTGCAACCTGTGTTGTTGCCGGTGTCTTCGCTCATCTCTTCGCCTCCTGCGGCTTAACGTAGAAGTGAGGGGCAGCCGGAGCGCGAAGCGCGGAGGGAACCAAAAAGCGCCAGCTTCTTGGCTGTCCCTCTCGACTGCCGGGTTGGGCAACGGCGGCTCATTTGATGGAACGAAGCAGCTTCAATGTGGCTTCACCGAGCCTTCCGTCGCGGGGAATGCCGACAGCGCCTTGATGAGGGGCGCCAGCGAGTTCTTCAACGAACGCGGCTGTATCGTAGATGATGCTTCGAATTTGATTCCAAGTGATCTTGAGCGGGCCAAATACGTCCTTTTCGGAGAGGCCAGCGTCAACATGAGCGACCAACTTGTGGCGTACCGTAACGAGTGGAGCCGCCCGCCGAGCCAACGCAGAGAAGCGTGACTCAATGTCTTGGAACTTTGTCGGGTCGGTACTGCTGCGTATAGCCGCCAGATAGGTTGGTAAAGACGATGAGTCGGAACGTTTGTCAAATAGGTGAGCCAAGTATATGAAGCAAGCAGTGTAGTGGGCGTCTTGCGATGCGCGGAAGAAGTCGTTGTGTTCATTCATCACACCAACGTGCTGCGGCTTGGCGTCACTCATTTGTGCCCACCAAACGTCGTAGTGAGCTTTGGCGCCTGTTGCCGAGCTTATGAGGTCAGCAAGTATCTTCGATGGTTTCATTGAGGTGCCCAATCGGGATAGGGAGCAGCCTCACGGCTCCCCCCTCCCACCCCAATGCTCTCAACCCAACACCCAATCAGCATAAATTGATGAGCCGGCCCAGAAGTTGCTTGCGCGCTGAGCAAGCGCAAGGCACAGTAGGTATCCCCTTGATACGGATGTAAAATTTTATATGCCGCGATCTTTATGTCAACGTCGTTGACTCGTTCTCCAAGTATCTTGTTTCTCAAGCATTTTTCCTTCAGGCTCGGCTTTCGGAGAAAGCCTTTTCGCGGACCGGCGTTCTCAGTTTTGCCCGCTTGATGGCCTGCCTGCTCGGCGGATACACGTCGAAAGTGCAGTCTGAACTGGACGCGTTCTTCGCCAATCTGGCGAACCGGGCCGACCTGGTGCGGGAAGTCTCCGCGCAGGCCTTTGCCCAAGCCCGAAAGCAGGTCTCGGCCACCGCGTTCGGACTTCTCAATGATCATTTCCTGGCGCTGGTTAATGAGCACTTCGGCTTTCCATTGTGGAACGGGCTGCGCGTCGTTGCCGGGGATGCGACGGTCCTGCGCCTGACCCTGTTCGGTAAGGCACGTGACGGCAAGCCGTTCGCTCGCCACGTGGTCGATGCCATCGGCTTCGCGCTGTACCTGCCAGGGATCGAAATGACCCTCGCCGCCAAGCTGTATTCTCCCGACGTCGGTGAGCGCCAGATGCTCTTCGAGCACCTCGACAAACTGCGCCACAACGACATCCTGGTGCTTGATCGCGGTTACCCAGCCTACTGGCTCTTCGCCGCCTTGACGCAGCGAGGACGCCACTTCTGCATGCGCGCGGACAGCCTCAATTTCGGCGCCATCCGAACCTTCCGGCGCTCCGGCCTCGTCGAGCAGATCGTGACCCTGCCCGCCCCTGACAAACAGGATGCGCTCGATTACGAAATCGCCGCAACGCCCTGCCAAGTGCGCCTCATTCGCCAAGTGTTCGGCCAGAAGGTGCGTGTCCTCGTGACCTCGCTCCTGGATCTCGACGCCTACCCCGCTCACCAATTCGGCGCGCTCTATCACTCTCGCTGGAGAATCGAGGAGGCATTCCGCCGGATCAAGCACCGTCTGGCCCTGGAGCACTTGTCGGGCATGTCCTGGCTGGCGGCACAACAGGACTTCGGAGCGAAAATCCTCTGCGACAACCTCAACGCTTTGGCCGTCCATGCCGCCAGCGAAGCCCTCGATCCCAACATCCGCGATCGCTACTTCATCAACCGCGGCGACACCTTCTCACGCATCAAGCGCACCCTCGGCCGCTGGCTTCTCCAGGGCCTCGATGCCCTCGACAATGTCGCCTCCGTCTTCGACCAACTCATCAAGAATCTCGTCCAGATCAAACCAAACCGATCATACCCAAGACATTCCACCCAAAAACCCCATCTATCACACGCTTACAAAAAATCGGTATGACCATGTGCTGTTAGCTTGAGAGCATTGCCTCCCACACCACCGTGCGGACGGGTCACGTACACTGCGGTTCGGCAGATTGAGTCGGCAAGTCGAGTCGCCCAGTGCTGAAGCAGCGCAAGGCTTCGCGGCCCGCAAACCGGAGCCTCATCTCTATCCGCTCCAAGCCCACGTTCATCCGGTCGGATGCAGT
>JAGFNJ010000092.1 GCA_017592775.1 Candidatus Accumulibacter conexus
CATGGCCTGGCTGACCGACACCCTGGAGAAACTGCCCTCCTGGCCGAACAGCCGCATCGACGCGCTGCTGCCTCTCAAAAAGCCAGTTTGAGCCTGCGCGTCAGGGGTGGGCGCGCTGAACGCTTACGATTCTCCGACTGCACCAGTTGCTCGATCGTCAGCCCTGACTCGGAGAGCTGCTGTTCGATCCAGGTCAGGGGCAAGGCGAGAGCCGGACCGCGGCCCTGCAACCGGCGGGCGAGTTCGGCGACGAAAGCGCTGACCAGCGGCGGACCCGAGCGGGCCATGTCCGCGATCACCAGGATGAGCGTCTTCGGGTCGCGGGCCGCGGTGTCCATCATCCGGTCGGCCCACGTGTTGGCGAGGCTCCGCTCGGCCCTGCCGGCGGCAATTCGCAGGCCGACGCGACGCAGGTTCTCGATGACGGCCAGCCGCAACATGATCGGAATCGCCCACAGCTCGCCGAGCTTCAGCGCCGTGACCGTCTGGTAGGCGGCCACGAAGCGGCCCAGGCTTTCACTATCGACGCGGCCATCGCCGTGCGCCACCGCCTCCAGCGCGATGTCGTAAACGCGCGGCCGCCCGGCCGATGGTCCGAACGCGAGACGCGGCAACTCGCGGCTGTAGCCCCGTGGGAGGTGCCTCTTGGCGGTGCGGATCTGCTCCTCGACAAGATGGAAGTTGTCGAGCAGCCATTCCGCCGCCGGCGTCATCCTCTGGCTTTCCGTGATCGCCACCGTCAGTTGCCGGGACACTTCGACCAGAGCGCTTTCGTTCGCCGCCAGCCGCGCCAGAAGCTGGTCCGCTCCGCGGCCCGCAGCGAGCCTGTGCGACGCTGCAAGGACCCGCCCATGCTGCTCCATCTGGTCCGCGCTGAAAAGCTCCGCCCGCAGCGGGGACTCGCCGCCGTCTGAAGATCGTGCCCGGCCACCGCCGCGCAGCCGCGTGTTCAGTTTCGCGAAGTATCCGGGGAGCATTGTGGCGATGTTCAATTCGGCAACCTCACGAACTCGATCGTTCTGGCGACGCCGGCGATCGAGGCGGGGTCACTGCGGCGAATCGGGACGGACATCGGTGGTTGCTTCCCTGCGCCAGCTACATTCCGGGGTGAGGGAAAGCCCCCGGCACCCCGGTCCATCGATCAACGGCCGCTCACTTGATCCGCATGTCGTTCTTGACCGACTTGACGCCACCGACGCCGCGAGCAACCTCGACCGCCTTGTTGGCCGCCGACTGCGAGCTGACGAAGCCGCTCAGCTGTACCACGCCCTTGAACGTTTCGAGGTTGATTTCAGCTGATTTCAGTGCCGGGTCGTTGAACACTGCCGCCTTGACCTTGCTGGTGATGACGCTGTCGTCAACGTACTCGCCGGTTCCTTCCTGCTTCGCGGTGGAACTGCAGCCGACAGCGCTCACGAGCGACACTGCCAGGAGAACTGCGGAAAGATACTTGCTGATCGTGTTCATGGTTGGATCTCCAGATTGGATTGAAATGGGCACTGCGTGATTTCAGTTCCTGCCGACCTCCGCAACGAACCGGCGCTCGCGGTCGAATCCAGCCGCACGCCGTCCCGAACTCGTCGGGCAGCGGCATCCGCTGGGCGCCCCGACGATGCCTGGTGACGACATCGATGAAAACAACCGATCTGCCTTGTGTAACGATAGTGGCCAAAGCCGGCACGGTCGGTGCGGTGGCGCACACAGGGCCGGGCGCCTGCGTCCCGCCAGGAGCGCTCCGTATGGGACGCTGCTGCTGTGCCAGCAGCAGCGCTGGCGACCACCCGTTGCGACCGCCTGTCCCGGGCGACCATTCAAGCGGCAGGCAGCAGGCCGGCGAAGTCCGCGGCAGCCAGGGGGCGAT
Source organism: Candidatus Accumulibacter conexus (assembly GCA_017592775.1). Taxonomy (GTDB): domain Bacteria; phylum Pseudomonadota; class Gammaproteobacteria; order Burkholderiales; family Rhodocyclaceae; genus Accumulibacter; species Accumulibacter conexus. Next base: position 1,862 of record JAGFNJ010000092.1, read on the forward strand.
TGAAGAGAAAGCCCTGCCCGCCATCGCATTGCTCCGCGCGGAGGAATGCGAGCTGCGCAGAGTTTTCCACCCCCTCGGCGATCACCCGCCGCTTGAGGTTCCTTCCCATGCCGATCACGGCACTGACGATCGTCGCGTCGTCCGCATTGCTGACCAGGTCGCAGACGAAGGACTGGTCGATCTTCAGGGTGTCGATCGGGAAGCGTCTGAGACAACTGAGGCTCGAATAGCCGGTACCGAAGTCGTCGAGGGCCAGCTTCACGCCCATCGCCTTGAGTTCTCCCAGCACCAGCGCCGACGCCTCGGTGTCGTGCATCAGGCTGCCCTCGGTCAGCTCCAGTTCAAGGAAGCAGGGCGCCAGGCCGGTTTCATCGAGAATCCGGGCAACCCCCTCGACGAATCCCTTCTGCCGGATTTCAACCGCGGAGATGTTGACCGCCACCGGCACCGCCTGCAGGCCAGCCTGCCGCCAGGACTGGTTCTGCCTGCAGGCTTCGCGCAGCGCCCAGCGACCGATCGGCACGATCAGGCCACACTGTTCCGCGATCGCGACGAAGCCGTCCGGGTCGATCAGTCCGACGGTCGGATCCCGCCAGCGGATGAGTGCTTCGCTGCCGGTCAGGGCCCCGGAAGCGAGGTCGACCTGGGGCTGGTAGTGGAGCAGGAACTCTCCCCGCCGGAGGGCGCGCCGGAGGCCGGTTTCAACGAACAGGCGGCGCACCGCGTGGCTGTTCATGTTGCCCGTGAAGAACTGGTACTTGTTCCGGCCACCGGCCTTGGCGTGGTACATGGCGGTGTCCGCGTTCTGCAGCACGGCGTCCACACTGGTGCCGTCATCGGGATAGACGCTGATGCCGATGCTCAGGGTCACATGCAGTTCGTGCTCGCCAATGCGCTGTGGCTCGGCAAGCGCGACGAGCAACTTTTCCGCCACCACGGCCGCATCCTGCGGCTGCTCGATTTCGGCGAGAAGGATCACGAACTCGTCACCGCCCTGGCGGCAGACGGTGTCCGTGGTCCGCACACACGCGGACAGGCGGACCGCGACCGACCGCAGGAGTTGATCGCCGACCGCATGCCCGAGAGAATCATTGACGTTCTTGAAGCAATCAAGGTCGAGGAACAGCAGCGCCAGCTGCTTGCAGCGCCGCCGCGCCAGGCCCATCGCCTGCGCCAGCCGTTCCGTCAGGAGCATGCGATTCGGCAAGCCGGTGAGGAAGTCGTGTTGCGCCAGATGGGCCATCTTCAGCACCATCGCCCGTGACTCGCTGACGTCGTGGAAGACGATCACGGCGCCGGTGACCCGACCGTCCCGGTTGTGGATCGGCGCCGCGGAATCCTCGATCGCATACTCCACCCCGTCGCGTCGCAACAGCACACTGTCCGCAGCCAGCCCGACGATCCGGTTCTCCTCAATGGCGAGCTGGGCGGGATTCGGTGCGGACTGGCGCGTCTTGCCATCGATGATGTGGAACACCTCCGGCAACGGCCGACCGCGCGCCTCCTCGCGGGCCCAGCCGGTCATCGCTTCGGCGACGGCATTCAGGTAGGTCACCCTTCCCAGCAGGTCGGTGCTCAGCACCGCGTCGCCGATGGAATCGAGGGTCACCTGCGCGCGCTCCTTTTCCTCGAACAAGGCCTCCTCCGCCGCACGCAGCGCGAACTCGATCGACTTCCGTTCGGTGATGTCCTCGACCGTTTGCACGCGGCCACCGGAGTGCAGGCCCTCGTTCATGGCCGCGCTGTTGACCCGGGTCCAGACGATGCTCCTGTCTGGTTGCAGGAAGCGGAACTCGGTCCGGAACGCTTCCTGGCTGTGCACGGCGTCGTGCCATTCGGCAAGCACACGTTGCCGATCGGCAGGGTGGATCGCCGTGCTCCACTTGGTCCCCAGCGTCTCCGCGAAGGACAGCCCCGAGATCGCGTGATAGGCGGCGTTGGTGTAGACGCAGTCGCCCGCCTCGTCGGACACGAAGATGCCCAGCGGTGAGGCATCGCTCATGGCGCGGAAGCGTGCCTCGCTCGCTCGCAGGGCAGCGCGCGCCTTCGTCGTTTCGAGAAGGTGGTGCAGAGCCCGCGGCAGCCAGTGGACGTCCATATCGCCCTTGACGAAGTAGTCACTGGCGCCGCGCTCCAGCGCCTGGCGCGCGGTCGCTTCATCCCCCGCCGCACTGAGGACGACGATCAGGGCGTCGCCAGCGATCGCAGCCACCTGTTCGAATGCCTCGATACCCTGAGCATCCGGCAGGTCCAGCGCCAGCAGCACCAGCTGTACTCCGCCGCAGCCCAGCCGCGCAAGCGCATCGGCGAGGTGCGCGACCGATTCAACACGAAAGGATTGGTCGCACGCGCCCGTCAGCGACTGCCGGATGCGGGCGGCATCGGTGGGGTCGTCCTCGACCAGAAGGATCGTCGTCAGGGGACTGCTCATGGCACGTGGAAGTTGGTGGGATGGCCACCGCGCTTTGCTCGCGGCTCGACGACTCCGTTGACGCGGCGCCAACGGGAATGCCGGCTAGTCGGCAATTGGCTTGTCGGTCAATTGGCTTGTCGGTCAACAGGTAGGCCCTGATCTCGTCCGAGAATCCTGGGTCGTGGCGCCGAATCCACTCGAGGAGCATGGATGCGTGCTCCTTCTCCTCATTGCGGTTGTGTTCCAGGATGGCCTTGAGCGCTGCGTCCTGGCAGACTTCCGCCCGTTGGTTGTACCAATCGACGGCTTCCAGCTCTTCCATGAGCGAGACGATCGCGCGATGCATGTCGCGCGTTTTGGCCGACAGCTCTTCCACAGGCTCGTGGTAACCGATACTGGACATTTGCTCCTCCTGATCGTCGATGTTGGTGGTTCTGGTGACGGCTGGAATGGCGGGGCCTGTCCGAGCACCCCGCACTCGTCCTAAGGACGCAAGCAAAAATAACTTGAACAATACGAGCTATTTGTCATTGTTCCGGGGTATCAGCCGGTAGTTCCATTCGCCATGAAACGCGTCGCGCTCGATGGCAAGCGAAGCAAGCTCTTCGTCG
>JAGFNJ010000093.1 GCA_017592775.1 Candidatus Accumulibacter conexus
CTGTTCCATGCGGCGGGAAGTGAAAACCGGCCTCTTTGGCATTAGGGAAGAGTTCATACCGCATAGTATAATATGAAAACGCGGACGGGCAAAGTATAAATGCACTAAAATACTTTATTTCTTAGTAGCAGCAAGTTTGTGGGACGAGAAGTCCGCCTGCTCAACGCGCGCTTTGTTCCAGGATAGGGTCGTCGTTCTGGGAAGTTCTGCTTCGTACCGCGGCGACTGGCACTACACGCCGCTGGGTGAGATGCCTGGTGCGCTGATTCTTATCAACGCGATCCGCAGTCTGATCCTCCACGGCGAAAATCCAAGCAAACATCCCCTATATTCTCTCGCCTTCAAGCTTTTGGTCCTGTTGCCATGTATCTTGATTTGGCTCGCATTCTGGCTGCAGCATTACTGGCGCCGCCGGGACGGCAAACCTGTGGCACTCCGCGCCCGGGCAGGGCGAATATGCACTGACGCGTTAGCGTTGTTGACGACGGTAGCAGTAGTGCTAGCTGTATCCTATAGCATGACCTTCTCACCATCGGGGCCAGACCATAGTTTGGATGCATTGCTCCCTGGACTTACCATTGGCATAGAAGCCTTTGTCGAGATCATCTCGCGCTTAGTTAAATGGCTGGAAGAGCGCGTTGCGACGTTGCTCGGATGGAAGGTTCCGCATTGAACGATTGTTGGATCCGTGCCTTGATTGCACCCGTTCTGGTGACGAGTCTTGCGGCGCCGGCCGCAGCGTCTGGTTCCTGCGAAGTCAACCCCTTGGGTGTTATCGCTTCGATTGAGCGCATTGAGCCACCCGATGAACCAGTGCAGGTTCGTGCCGCGGACGGCACGAACCGGCGCGCGGTTTTGTTCGAATGCCTGAGGCCAGGTGACACGCTGGTGTTACAGGGTCGTGTCGCAGGAGTCGAACTGTTCATGAGCGGTGCGTTGCGGCGCGTATCGCCAGCAGAGTCACCCTTCGTCATCCCCGGCGGTTGGGCTCAGCAGATGGCAGCAGTTAGTAAAGCGTTTGCACAATGGTGGACTCTGCGGCCGCGCGAGACAGGCGCAGCAGTTGTAAGGCCGCGCACGAGATCTGAGGCTGACCAGCAGGTTACCGCGAGGTCTGCGTTGGCGCACGCGCCTCAACAATGGCTGCTCGAAGGGGAGGAGTCAGTAGTGTTGGACTGGCGCGCGACACAGTCCGCGTTATGGCGCCCTGACATGACCGTCGTCGGTCGCAGTCTGGCTGGCAAGTCGAGCGTTCAAGAGGCAAGAAATGCGTTCTATGCATCTTTCAACTTTGAGCAGCCACTTGTTATCGGGCAGAAAGGCACGCTCAGGATCCTTGATGACAGGAACCAGGTGATTCTCAATGTACCGTTCTCTGTGACCGCTGGGAGCGAGCTACCGCACCGTGAAGGTCTGGACGGAGATTATCGTACTTGGCCAGCCGAGATGCGCACCGCTTGGGCAGCCTGGGCTCTCCTCGAAGGTCCACCCGAATGGCAGATACAGGCACTCAGTTGGCTCTACAACAATCGCCGTGACGTGTGGCTTGCCGGTCATCTGTTTTACCGCAGCATCAACGGGACTCTGGGCGCCTACTGATGCCTAGACCGGTACCGATCGTCGTCCGAGCTTTCTTGGTGCTGGGCTTGTGCGCCTTTACGATGGGAGTGTGCGCTGGAGCCCAACGGCTGGCCTGGGTCGTTGGCCAGGAAGCCTACCCCAATGCGAGACTGCGTAACGTTTCCAAAGATGTGCGGGCCATCGCAGCAGCGTTGAGCAAGGCAGGCTGGGATGTGAGGCCGCCGCTCATCGACGCGAGCCCGGAAGCCCTGACGGCGGATTTTAATGGTTTCATCGAGCGAGTGCGCAAGAGTCGTGGTGCCGAGCTGTTCATATACATGTCTGGGCACGGTGTTGAAATCAACGGCGCGGTGCAACTCAGGGTGATTACTCCCCTGTCAAGAGGTGGCGAACACGCGGGACGCGCAACCTTGTCGCTGCCTTCGGTGATCTCGGCTCTCGATGCCGCGGGTGCTTCGTTAGCGGTGTTGGTCTTCGACGCTTGTCGCGACAAACGAAACGTTAGTGAGTATCGCGCCCTAGGCTTACCACAGCAAGCGACTCTGAAGCGCGTCGGAACTATGGAGCACCTGGTGCTCTACGCTGCGGCGTCGGGAACGACCGCCGATGACGGCGTGGGTTCAGGCGGCCGTTTCACAACGGAACTCGTCTCGGCACTGGGCTTGCGCGGCGTTACAGTGCAGGATGCATTCGAGCGTGCGCGCTCACAAGTGTGGTCTCAAACTGAGGGTCGCCAACGACCCGAGATGGTCGTCTCTGCCGGAGCAGTAGTCTTCCGGTACGTCACTGACGAACCATCTACACCAGCCGCAGCGGTTTCGGCGCGACCATCAAGCGAGGTAGATGCGGAAAATCAGTTGCTATCTTCATTACGGAAGCTGCTAAGTGAAGAAATCACCGTTCGAAGCGCGTTATCGGACGACGACGCGCAAACCGCGAGGGACATAGATCATGTGCTCCACCTCCTGTTTCCGCCGTTGGAATCGTCGAAAAAGCACTATGATCGCTTGGTGGAGCAGGGCGTGCCCTGGGCAGCACTGGTGCTGGCGCAAACACTGCGCAACGGATACTTTGGACCCATTGACCTTGAGCGCTCGCGCGCGATGACTAACCAGTTGCGTCGTAGTGGCATGGAATCTCGACTCAGCGAGATGCATAGGGGTGGGTCTCGTCCGGCGACCGTCGCGCTGGCCTTGCTGAAGATGACCATCGCTGATCGAGGTGACGAGTTTGCCTCTCGCGAGATTTTGTCGCTATTGAGGGGGCCAGCATCCGCCCTCTACGAACCTGCAATGCACCTTTATCTTCAAGAGATCTCCGCAAGAGACTACTGGGATGAAGTAGCAATGGCGATAGAACAAAACTTTCGCAACCGGGTGGCGGCGGGTGACCAAGGCGCGCAGTTTACTCTCAATATAGCGGCCCTCAACCAAATCATTGTGAGGTTGCGAAAGGGTACCGAGCCTGACCCGGCAGCAGCACGCGTCGCCATCGTAGCCCTGCTCAAGCCGGCGCGAGATCAAGGTCTTCCATGGGGGATAGAGGCGACGATTCGCGCCTACTCGGACGATAAACTGGGCCCCCCCGACCTTTCCATTGTCGACGAACTATGCGACCAAGCACGGCGTGTCCCAGTTCCGACCGCGATGCGTGTTTGCGCCGAGACGTGGACAGGTGAACACCTGCCACGTAGAGATCCGACACGAGCCTTGGCGTGGATGCGCGAAGCCGCAGATCTCGGTGATGCGGCTGCAGGAAACGCGGCTGGCATCTGGATACAGACGGGGTTTGGAACAGCACCTGATCCAGCGACGGCGTTTTTGTACCTGAGCAAGTGCGCCCAACAGGGATCAATCCACTGCATGGTCAATGCGGCAAGCGCCCTGCACCTGGGCCGCGGAACTAAGCGCGATGCGCGTGCCGCGGCCGATCTGTACAGGGCGGCTGCGTTGTTGGGCAATAATTGGGCGGGCACCCTGTTGGCGCAAGCGCTGCTCTATGATCCTGATCTGGATGGCAGCTCAAAAGAGATCAAGCGCTGGCTGCTTGATGGCCTCAATCATGACTACTCGTTAGCGTGGGTTACCTTGGCTGATCTGCTAAGAACCGGTAGAGTTGGGATACCCCAAGAACCCACATCGGCGCGCTTTCTGTATAAAAAAGCCGCGCTAAAGGGAGACCCAACGGCGTCGGCACGCTATTGCGAGATGTTGATCTACGGCGAAGGCGGTCCTGAGGACTCTGAGGTCGGGATACCTTGCCTGGAAAGACTGGCTGAGTCCGGCGATATTCAGTCCTTACTCATCCTCGGCGACATCTACCGATCGGGCCGAAGAGTCCCCATCGACGAGCGCCGTGCTTACAGGTATTACGAGGCTGCGTCAGAGCGCGGGCAGCCAGCCGCGCTCGCGATGATGGGGCAGTTCCATGAGTTCGCGCTCGGCGGGTATCCCGTCGATCAGCAGCTTGCGCGTCGCTTCTACGAGCAGGCAGCCGACAAAGGAAGCGTCGACGGCCTTGCTTTCCTCGGTTCTCTGCTTGTGGACCATGGAGCGACCGTCGCCGAACGACGTAGCGGCCTCGCCAAGTTGGAGGACGCCGCCAGAACTGGCAATCCCTCCGCCCTTTGGCTGCTCGCCCGCGAGCTGCTGACGGAGCAGGCCAGCGTAGACGACCGCGACCGCGGTATCGCCCTCCTTCAAGCTGCGAGTGATGCTGGTTCCATCCAAGCACAGTTCGCACTTGCGCAGCGCCTGATTTTTGGCCAGTCAGTGGCCCAGAACGTACTCCGAGGCCGCTTGATGCTCGAGAACCTTGCTTCGAAATATGAGTACGTCGCAGCGATGAATCAGCTCGCCCAGTTGAGTGAAACTGGCGTCGGGAGCGATACGCCCGACGTAGCGTCCGCTGCCCGATGGTATCGCTTGGCCGCCACTAAGGGCGATGGTTCTGCTCTTGTAAAGCTTGGCCAGTTCGCAATGCGCGGCCTTGGTGAACCTGTCGACGCTGGCAAAGCACTCGCCCTGTATCAGCAATCCAGCGACAGCGGGTATTCCATGGGAACTTAGGCGTTAAGCAAAAATAACTTGAACATTTGTGATGATTAGCCTATGGTTTCAGCATGGAGCAGGAGTTAGCCATAGAAGCTAAGTATCAAGCGCTGTGTGGAAGGCTGGATGAGGCCACGCTTCGCCTTTGGGCGGCGACGGAGGCACGAAGCCTGGGGCGTGGTG
>JAGFNJ010000094.1 GCA_017592775.1 Candidatus Accumulibacter conexus
GCGTCCGGCGGCGGCGCAACCTGTGGTCCGCCCTCGAGGCTGCGCACCTGCAGCGGCCTGCACTGGAGCAGGTTGATCCGGTATCGGCCGTCTGCCAGTACGTTGAGCGCAAACTCGATCTCCACCGGGTGCCGATACGCGGCATGCAGGCGCTCGAGGATCGTTCGCAGATCGGCAACGAAAGGGGTTTCCGCGAGCAGGCGGTCAAAAGTCAGGAATGGCGGCTTGTCCCAGTCTTCGCGTGTGCTGAACAGCTCGAGAGGGAAATCCGGATTGTCGCGGATCAGCTCACTGAAGGGCCCGCTGACCACCCGATCCTGCATCAGGTCGATGGCATCCATGCGTCGCTGGCTATGACGGGCGATCTCACCGAAACTGCTTGCCGGGCGCAGATCGGGGGCGTTCAACGCCACCAGGCGGGTAAAATCATCGTCACTGCGATCCACCGCGCGCGTTCCCAGTCCGGCGACCAGCCGGATCACGCCGGCCATCATATCGATGCGCGGGTTCCAGCGGTATGGGTTCACCGACAGACCGACACCGGCGGCGTGCGGATGGAAGTAGCGTCCCCCCGCGGTACCAGACACGCGCATGATCAGTACGGCCATCTGTTCGTTCTCGCCGAGCAAGCCGCGTCGCTCGCGGTAGCGCAGCGCCTCCTCGCTCATGGTGCTGGCGTAAACCTGGCGGATGGCAGCAAGCAGTTCGGCCACGCGCTGCTGCCACGGGCCGCGATTGCTGCAGAACACGCTGTCGTACTGGCCGGCGAAGGCGTTGCCGTAGCGATCCTCGAGGCGTGAGCTGGAGCGGACGATGAACGGCCATTCGCCGAAGTAATCGAGCATCTGCTCGAACTGGCGCCGAGTCGTCGGTGAGAACACGCCAGCAAGCGCGCGCCGGCGCGCCTCATCGATTTCGTCCAGGAATGCCGCCGGGTCACGCTGGCGCCGGCGGATCCACCACAGGTCGTTGTGGATCAGGAAAGTATCGAAAACATCGGTGCCGACGTAGAACGAGTCGTGCGCCTCGAGCCGGACGTCGAGCTGCGCTGCGTCACGTCGCAGCACGGCGCGCGCCAGCAGCATTCCCAGCGCCTTGCCGCCGATGGTGCCGGTGCCGATCATGCGGCGACGCACCGCCAGCAGGTCGTCGAGCGTCAGGTACTCGTCGATCAACCGTGACATGGCCGGATCGTCGCCGAACAGCAGGCGGCGCAGGCCTGCAAAGCAATCGCGCTCGGCAGGATCCGGGAATCCTGCCCGATGAGCAGCTGCCACCAGCCTGGCGGCGGCAAACTGCTTCTGCCAGTGACCGGCGATTTGGTTGTCCTCCAGCCCCGGCCATTGCGAATTGGCGAGGATCTCGGCCACCGTGCCGCTATCCCGCACCGGACGAAATCGCTCTTCTGCCTCCCAGGCGTGAATGAGGTTCATCGCGGCCGCCGAACGATGTTGCACCTTGATCGGTCGCAGATAGAGGCGCTGACGACAACGAAACACGTCGATGATGAATTGCGTCGTGTTGGTGATCACGCCGATCGCCGGCAACGTGTGACGATTGCGAAAGACGGCGAAGTAGGTCACCGTGTCGAGGTCGAACAACCGCGGGCAGGTGAGGCGGAAGAAGTTGCCCATCGTGCGATCCGACTGCCAGACGTCGGCGAGATGGGACAGGCAGTCGAACACGTACAGTGTTTCCCGTCCGGCAGCTTCGATGACGGAATGCACTTGGTCGACGAAGACGTCGAACCCGGCTTCGGCATTCGGATGATGCATCTGGGCATCCGCCAGCAGCGGTGGGTGATCGGCAAAGCGGAAATAGATCAGCCGTCTTCCCTGGAGACGGGCGGCTTCGGCGTACGGCCGGACCAGCGCCAGATAGTCCTCCAGTGCCTCCACCTGCCAGACGATGTTATCACCGCGCTGGACGCCGCAGAGTACCGCGTCGAGTTCGGGCAGGCCGGTGGTCGGCGAAAACGGCTGGTCCATGATTGACTGTCCGGTTGTGGTCATCCGCGGCATGAGAATTGACTCAGGATGTGTCCCCTCTGCCGCTCAATACCTGCATTATGGAACAACCACCTTCAGCACCGGACCCCCTGTTCGAAAGCGCTCGCGCCCCCGGTGCTGCGCGACGATGCAGCCCCGGTTGGTCCCCGATCGCCTGCGCCACGGCACGGCCACCCGCCCACCTCACCGCGCGCCCGCTGCCTCGGCCGTCGCTGGCGAATCCTCGCGCAGCCCTTCGCCTTCTTCGCTCTCGCGCAGGATCTGGTCGATCTTCTCCGGCAGCGGATCGCTCTTCACGGTCTCGGCCTGCGCCTTGGCGAAGGCTTGCGGCTGACAGTCGCCGAGTTCGAGACGAATTTCCTGGCGCAGTTTCGCCACTGGCTGAGCTGCGAGCAGCTTCGCGCCCTCTCGGCGCTGCGCGATTGCCGCAGCCTGGCGAGCCCGATGATGCAGGTCCAATGCAGCGACTGTGCCCGCCACCACCTCGTCCCGCATTCCTGCGGCCATCGCCTTTGTCCGCACTGCCAGCACCACGAGCGAAAAGGATATCCTCGCTTGCGAGAATGGCCAGGTGCGCTTCCGCTATCGCAATGCGCAGACCGGCAAGTCGGAAAAGCGCGCGCTCACCGGTGTCGATTTCCTCTGGCTGATTCTCCAGCATGTGCTGCCCAAGGGCTTTCGCCGCGCGCGCAATTTCGGCTTCCTGCACGCCAACTGCAAGCGCCTGATCGCCTTGCTGCACCTCTTGTTGAAGTTCGATCCGAAGCGCTTCATGCCCGCGCGCAAGGAGCGGCCAGCGATGCTGTGCGCGTGCTGTGGCGCCGTGATGGTGATCGTCAGGACGCGCATTCGAACGACATCGTCCGCAGTCGTCGCCGTCTTGCCGCGCATCGGGGTCGCCATCTGATCAGATAAGCCGAGACCGCAACGCTGCCCGACCGCATTCGGGACTTCAGTTTCCCCAGGCTGAGTCATGCGGCCGCCCGGAAAGCGGTAGCCGGGACGCGAAATCGGCCGCTTTCGCGAGATCGGCTGCCGCGCATGCGCCAGCCCGCCGAAACTTTCCGCTCCCGCCCCACCGGCGTTCATGCCGATGGGTCAATCCAGAAAAGATATCTGCAGGGAGGAGCCCCGCGCTCCGGCCCGGGCTCGTCCAACAAACGGATCAGATCGTGGCTTCGCACGATCCATCCTTACTCGTTCGGCCACATATCTCTATGCGCTACGGGAGTGGCGCGCTACGTACTGACGCAGCACACCATCCATGCGTGACTGCCAGCCATCCCCGGTGGACTTGAAGTAGGCAACGACCTCAGGGCTGTAGCGCACCGATACCAGCAGCTTCTTGTTTTCGGACTTCGGCCGCCCACGCAACGACCGCAAGGGGACCATTGCCTTGAGCTGAGCAGGTGTGAGCGGCTGTGCATCAGGATCGCTCTTGGCTGCCGCAGTAATGGCCGTGTCTTCGGCCGCGGTGGGCATGCGAACGGCAGGTCGTTTAGAGACTTTGGACATAGTGCTTTACCTCACGTCGATTGGCGCGGCGAAGGCTGATGATCCTTCGCACCTTGCCACGATCTACAAAGGCCACGTAGTACAGGATTTCGGTGTTCGGAGCGAGCGCGATCATTCGCATCTCGTTGTACTCAAACCGTTCATCAACCCACACCAGCGCGGCTTCCCAATCGAGTTCGACCGCCATGAGCAAGGACACGCCGTGTTTCGCTTGGTTTGCCTCATCCTTGGCTGGATCGAATTTGATACGCATGCATTACTGTAGCTACACTAATGGCGATTGTCAAACGGGCCGCGGTGTGCGCTTCTGTGGGGCCCAACGTAAAGCTAAGGGGCGCGCCGCTTTTGGCGCGTCCCGCTTGAGCGCCGGGTTAGGCCCTGTGTCTCTTGCGCAAAGGCCAGCATGTTTGCCAAGGCTTTGTTAACCGCCTCGGATGTGGGAAATGCCTTCTGAATCTCGGGCTGCAGAACAACGACGTTGCTTCCCTGCGTGAAGCTTTTGAAGTACTTTCCGCGTACGCCAACCCCGAGTTGCTTACGTTTCAGTTCAGGGACCTCTTGATCAGCCGTGCTCGTAAATGCCTTTTTCATATCTGGTCGCCTTTCGTGCGCTGATGATTCGAACATTCTTTCGGCGCTCCGTGTGAACCACCACGAGGAGCCGCTCCTTATTTGACATGCCATAGGTTCGGCTTCGGTCTTCAGACTCAAAGTGATCGGTGTCTGCAAAAGTTAGCGCTTGATCGTCTGCAAATACACTGACGGCTTCGTCGAACGATACGCCATGCTTTTGCAAATTGCTCGTTGCCTTCTGATAGTCCCATTCGAACTTGAACATGCGGCGTACCTGAAAGGTCTATCGTGAGTCGGGTTGTCTTCCGTGCATAACCGTGGTCTGTCCCCTATTGTCGGTCCCCTATTGTCGCGATCTCTGCAGTCGTGTTGAAGTCAAGATGTGACCTCGCCCCTCACCGGAGGGATGTTGATGACGAAAGCGAGGTTACCGCAAGATGGAAGACATGTCAGCTGTCGCAACGACCGGTTTTGACCGGAACTACGAACTGCACCTGAAGCACCTGAAGCTCAAGGGCTTGCAGCCGAAGACGATCGAGGCGTATGCGCGCGCCATCCGCCGGGTGGGAGACTACTTCGATCATCAGATCGACGATCTGAGCGAGACCGACCTGTTGGATTACTTCACCGACCTGCGCGAGACGCACTCGTGGAGTTCGGTCAAGCTCGATCTGTACGGGCTCAAGT
>JAGFNJ010000095.1 GCA_017592775.1 Candidatus Accumulibacter conexus
ACCATTTCTTTGTGCTTCTCCAGCTTCCGTTTCGCCTCACCCATTTGGTGACCTCTATCGTCCGTCAACAAGCCACACATTGCCTGAGGTTCAGCCGGTTTGCACGCTGGCAACTGCGGTTTTTAGGATCAATCGTCGTCAACCGCGAGTCCGCTTCCGGCCGGGGCCGTGCGCTGGTTCGATGACAAGGTGCAGCAGCCGTGTGTGGTACCCCATCCTCCGGTGGCCGGCGACCGATATGCCGCACGGAGGCAGGGGCGATACACGAGGATCTGGAATCGCCCGTTTTTGATTTGCCGGGGTACTGGCTGCGCAACGGCATACCCCGTCTGGAGTTCTTCGGTTCGGCAAGCCGTGCCGACTTCGGACCACAGAGCGACGCCGACCTGCTGGTGGAGCTTAGGCCGGAGGTCCAGGTCGACTTTCTCACCGTGGGTCGCATGCAGCGCGAGTTGTCCATGCCGTTCGGACCGAGCGTTGATCCGGTACCGCGTGCCGGACTCAAGCCGCTGATCGCGCCATCTGTTCTGAACGAAGCCGAGCCACTCTATCCGGAGTGGCGAGCTGTATCTTGCGGATATCGTTCAAGCTGCCGACTCCAGCGCGCTTCCCTCCTGCGTCCACTCCACGTCCGCGCACCGGTCGTCGTTCCTGCAGTGTCGGCACCCGTCTGCACCGATTGCCCACAAGGATCACGGCGCTCGGGCGGAGCAAGCCCGGATGACCGGCGCCGACGGGGTTGCGAGGAGCGAGCAAGTCAGGCGGGCGCGCGCTCCCGTCGCAACGATGGCGGGAAGCGCCGGCAGCGGCGAGAAACGCTCAGCCCCGCATCAGTCGTCCTTGCCGCCGACACGCAGGACGACAGCTTCCGGCGGGCAGTTGAAGCGAATGGGCAGGATACTGGTCCCGATGCCAGCCGTCACCCAGGTCGGTGCGGGTGCGTCGGGTATCCAGCCCCAGGAATGGCGGCGAGGCGCCCGCCCCGGCGTGATCAGCGCGCCGATCAACGGCAGCCGGACCTGGCCGCCGTGGGTGTGGCCGGCAAAGGCAACCACTGTCTGTGGCGGCAGCGCGGCGGCGTTCGCCGGGTCGTGCATGATCACGATCAGCCGGGCGTCGGCGGGTACGCCAGCGAAGGCCGCATCCGGGCGGGCGTGGCCGGTCGTGTCGTCGCCGACGCCGGCCAGCCACAGCCTGCCGTCGGCGCTGGCGAGCGGCAGCGCGCGGTTGTCGATGACCTGGATGCCGGCGGTTTCCAGTGCCCTGCGCACGCGCTCCCCGTCCAGCCACCAGTCGTGGTTGCCAAGTGTGGCGAAGACGCCGAGAGGTGCCTGCAGCCGTGCGAGGACACCGGCGATGTCTTCCGGCGCTACCGGTTGGCCACCGCGGACGCCGTCAATGACGAAGTCGCCGGGAAGGAGAATGAGGTCCGGGTGTGCGGCATTGAGTTCGTCGACCACCCGCTGCAGCATCGGCAGCCCGGCGTGCGGGGCGCCGACATGGAAGTCGGCAGCAACGGCAATGGTCAGCGGCGGTCCGGTCCAGGTCGGCGCAGCGAGCACCAGCTGCCGCTGTTGCAGCCAGCCCGGCTCGATACCGACGCTCCAGCCGGCGATCCCGAGCACGAGGGCAGCAAGGGCGAGCCGCGTGCGTTTCATCCCGGCGCCGGCAGCGCGCTGGCGCTGCTGCAGACCGGCAGCGCCCGTGCGCCCTGCGCGATAGGCGGGCTCGAGCCCTCGTCGGAACTTCTCCCGCTCAGCACGATGCCTGACTGCCGGTCGCAGCCGATACCAAGCGGCCAGATCGGGGTCGCCAACGATCTTCAGTGCTCAAGTGTCGCCTCTGCAGCGCGCGCGTCGCGCGCGTCGCGCACGCCCTGGCGCTGGCGGATGTCGACGCGGACGAAACTGCGCCGACGCGACCGGCTGCGCGCAGCGCGGTCCTGCCGCGCCGCCGCCGGTAGCGTCACCGCGCCCTCGGCCTGGCCTGGGTCCTTGCCGGTGGGCGACGCCGGGCCGCGGCCAACGCTCCGAGCCCGGCAAGAAACAGCGCCAGGACGCCGGGCTGGGGAACCGCATTGACCACCATCAGGTTGTCGAAGGCGACCGTTGCGTCGGGCGGACCGAGCCGCAGGACGGCGAAATTGAAGCTGGGATAGCGGCGCGCCGGATCGGCCTTGCCATTCCCAACCAAGTGCAGGAAACCGCCGTCGATCAGATCCTCCGGCGGCCGGATGAAATCCGGCCTGTGACCGTATTCCGGCAGCGCCACGGCGGTCGCCAGGTCGTCGCCGACCAGGAGATCGAAACGGCTGCCGCCGCCGACGTCACTGGTGTAGTCGCCGAACGACAAAGCGACGAAGACGATCGGCCGCTCGAACTGCATGACGAGATAGGGCTTCGCCTCCCCCGGAGCGGAATCGGCGGTCAGGAAGTAGTGGTCGGCGATGTAGTTGCGCGGGTCGCCGGTCACGCCCGCCGCATTGCCGTAGGTGCCACGCGGGTGGGAGAGCCCGAAGGCTGTGGCGCCGGGATCGATCTGGCCGATCCGGCTGCGCCAGTCTATCTGCTGCAAGCTGTCGCCAAAACCGAAGCGCACGCGGTTGTCGCCCAGTCTCACCCAGTCCGTCAGCACCTGCGCGTTGACGAAACCGCTCTCGAAGTCCTGACGAGCCGACATGCCGCCGAAGGAAGAGGAGACGACATGGGTCAGGAGACCGAAGGCATCGAACAGGGCAGCCTGATCCGCATCGATCTTGGCGGGGTTCGAATCGTAGCTGAGGTCGCCCCACGCAGCGTATGCCGACGGAAGGAACGCCGTCACGGCGACGAGGAGCGAGACACGGAACCCACGCAGCAACCGGCGCATCATGACGACCTCCAGGACAGAAGAACAAGCGGAGCAAGCGGGGGGGAACCCAGCCTTGCTGGTAACGATGAAATCCGACACAGGAGTGCAGTCTATGAACCGCGCCGGCTGTCGTCAAGCTCGGAGCAAGCCACCGGCATGAGACGCAGCGGCGTGGTTCCCGATCCACTCACGGCGCAGACCGCTGCTTGCGGCGGTCAGAACGGGCCGCGGCGACGGCAATGCGTTCTTGCCCGGCGAGATGGCGACTCCTGGAACAACGACGCCAGGAACGCCCGCCCGGCGAACCACAACGTCAACACGCCCGACAACGCCAAGCGGGGAACGGGCACGCTCATGCCGAGGGCTGGTCGACCCGCTGTGTAAGGACTCCCCATCGCCAGGCGACGAAGTGCCATCGACCCGCTTGGAGACCCGCATGGCCCGGTCCGCCGCCTTGCCGCTGCTGCTGCTCGCCGCCCTCGCTTCCGCGGCTGCCGCGCACGCCGCCCCACCGGCTGCCTGCGAGCGCAGCAGCCCGCCGCATGCGGTGGCGCTCGTCGAGTTGTACACGTCGGAGGGCTGCAGCAGTTGTCCGCCGGCCGACCGCTGGCTGAGCGGACTGACGGCGCGCTACGGCCCTGACCGGATCGTTGCGTTGTCGCTGCACGTGGACTACTGGGACTACATCGGCTGGCATGATCCCTATGCGCAGCGGCAGTTCGGCGAACGGCAGCGCGACCTCGGCCGCTTCGCCACCAGTCCGGCGATCTACACCCCGGAGGTCTTCGTCGGCATGCGCGAGCTGCGCAACTGGCGCGATCCGGTCACTTTCGACCGGCGACTGCAGGAAATCAACCGGCAACCCGCAGGCGCAGAAATCCGGCTCGCCATGCGCAGCGTCGCGGCACGCTCGCTCGAGGCGACGGCGAGCTTCAGCCTGGCCGACGCGGCGACCGGGCGCAGCGGACTGCAGGGCGTCCTGGTGCTGTATGAAGACCGCCTGACTTCGTCCGTGCAGCGCGGCGAGAACCGAGGCGCGCTGCTGCAGCATGATCGCGTCGTCCGCTTCTGGTCACCACCGCTGCCACTGCGGCATGGGCAGGCCGCCCAGTCGCTGCGCCAGACGTTGCCGCTCGCCGCCGACTGGAATCCGGCCCGGCTCGGGCTCGCCGCCTTTGTCCAGGATGTGCGCAGCGGCGAGGTGCTGCAGGCCGTATCGCTGCCCGCCTGCATCGCGTCGCAGCATTGACGGCGCGGCGGCGATCGCGGACAGGGAAGTAGGTGCCGGGGTCTGTGCATGGCGAGGTGCAGATGCTATAAGGCCGGGTGCGAACGGCTGCAGTCGTTGGGCGTCGTTCCTCGAGCGAACGGCGCTGCAGCGGCGATCCGCAGGGCCGGGGCGTGCGGGCCGTCAACTGCTGAGAGGTTGTGAAGAAATCGTCGCGAGCAGGCCGAGATGCAAGGCGCGAGCGAGCGAACGACGAGACATATCAGATGGATAGGCGAGGAGTGAGCGAGCGAGCAACGCCGCAGATCGGTCGCGCAGTAGATTTATTGACAACCTCTGAGCAACCCAACCCCGCGCGCGGGCCAGGTGTTCCTGAAGAAACGACGATGCGCTACAAGGTGAACGGCGACGCCGAGATGACCGACACGTCATTGGTGCGAGTTCGCGGCGTTAGCCGACGCC
>JAGFNJ010000096.1 GCA_017592775.1 Candidatus Accumulibacter conexus
CCGCCGAGGCCCGCTTCCGGGTCCGCATCGCCCTCGCCGAAGCCCCGCCGACCCTGCGCGAGACGCGCGGCGCGGTGGTCATCGACGGCGAGCGGCGCAGCCTGCTCGGCCAGGCGGCGACCACCGTGCTCGCCACGCTGATCCGCGAGAGCGGGTTCTGAAGCGGCCGGGTATACCGCGCGCGGCCTGCTCGCGAACTACTGCGCGACGCCTGATACCTGGAGCGTGCCGCACGCGCTGGAGAAGGTCGTCGTGGCGCTCAATCGCTGGGTAATGGCCGAAGCGGGGCGCCAGCCCGAACTCGGCGGCATGGCGACGATGCTGACCGCTCTGGTGCCACGTGGTCGTCGCCAAGTCTTCGCGCACGTTGGCGATTCGCGGCTCTGCCTGCTGCGCGCTGGCGTGCTGCGGGTGACCGGGCTGCCGGCGCAGAGCCCGCGCGATGCACTCACCGGCGCGGCGCGCCTGCCGCTACCGCCGCGTTTCAGGCCAAGTCAGGAATTCGACGGTCTGCGCATCGACGAATTGCTGCACGATTCGCGTGCACTGGTCGGACGGAGTCTTGACCAGCAAGCGTCACCAGGAATTCGCAAGTTGAAGAGACAACAAAGGAATGCGGGACGACCAGCAGCCACATCCGACGGGCAGGGAATCAGCGACCCGCGCCCGGAATTGCATGCAACCGCGCGCGAATCGCGCTGCAAAAGGCGAGCAAGTCGCCAAGACGATTGCGCACCAGGTCGACCACGATCATCTGGTCGAGATGCTGATAGCCGTGCACGACGACATTGCGAAAGCCGATCATTCTCTGGATCACCACCGACAGTTCAGGTCCGATCCAGCCGTCCGCACACAGCAGCGCGAATAGGTCGCGGTTGCTTTCCGGCTCACCCAGGCGGCCCTCGGAAACGATGTGCGAAGCGATGTCCTGCGCGGCTTGAATCGCGATCTGCAGCGTGTGGGCGGCAAATCTTTCTTCACGAATGTCGACCGGAATGCGCTCCGGCTGGCACAGATCGCGCAACTCGCGCACACAGGTGTCGATGAAAGCGAGCTTCTTTTCGACGAGGTCGGTATCGGTCATCGCAGAGACTGTCGCGCGGCTCGCCGATACTCGCGCAGATAGGGCAGGAGATCGAAGTACACATTGCGTGCCTGAACCTCGAAACGGATCCGCGCCGAGCGATCGCGTTCGCAAACCAGGACGCCATCGCGCAACACGCGATGGATCAGGTCCGCCGGTGCACGGTTGAGCACGACGAGATCGACGTGACGACCGATCCTCGCTTCCAGATCGGCGGCAAGGTCGATACCCAGCCCTTCCAGGGTCCTCGGGGGATCGGTGACAAGCAATACGCCAAGGTCGACATCGCTGGCCGGACCAGCGGTACCGCGCGCCTGGCTGCCGAAGAGATACACGCACGCCAGATCCTCACCCCGGCTGGCGAAGAACTGGCGCAGCGACTCGATCAATGCAGTTGACTGCATGGCGTCACGCTCAAGGGAACGAGCGGGAATTCACTCGCGGGCAGTATAGGTGGCCGCAGCGATCACGGTCAAGACACTGTTCCACGCTCCGACGGGCACTGACAGCCGTCGTGATTTCGGGGAAAGCGTACCGACGGAGCTGGAAGATCTCGCCAGAATCACAGCGCGAGGATGACCATGGGTCGTCGCGGTGGCCGACGAGGCCGCCGCGGCGACCCATGACGCAAGCGGTCCCTGACAAGCCCGATCGGATCGTCTTCGTCCGGCTTTTGCCAGGCGATCTGCTGATCGAATTCGCAGACCTGTGCCGGCTGAGGTTGCGGGTCGAACTCGCCCTGCTCAGCCTCGGCCATCTCCCACAGCGACGGGCCCCGGGCCGGCGCAACAGGCAGCGGTGATGTCGCCTCACCCAAGTGCGAGTGGATCTCGCGCACGGCCGACGTCTCCGTGAGGAAGGCGATGATCCGAATCTCCCCGACGCACGTCGGACAAAGCAGCGGGAAGAGCTCATGGAACCGGGGAAGCAGTAGGGCCCAAGCGTATCGCGCCGCGTGGCGACGGATCGGCTCTTCTGCGGCTTGTCCGGCTCTCGGCCGATGGACTCGTAGGGGCGGGTGGCCGTGCGCCGGGCGCCACCGCCCGGGGTCTGCGCTACCGGCGTTTCGGCCCGCCGGCCCGCCAGCGCCGTCACCGCCGCGCGCAGCGGTACATGGGGTGCCAGCACCCCGTAGTAGGGGTGCCGATGCCGGTGCGGTGGCGGAATTGGCACCGCCAGGCGATCGCGCAACTCGAGCGGCGTGAGCACCAGGCGGACGCTACCCCCCGGACCCGGCTTGACGCTCTCGTAGGCCAGCTGCGCGGGATCGATTTCCTGTAGTCGTTCCAGCGCGAGGAAGCTCGGCGATGTACGCGAGAAGGCGGTGACCCACTTCAAGATCGCTTCAGTGCGCCTGGCGAGGAACGAGCACCAGAGGGAGGAAGGCTTCCTGGCCATTTTCGAGAGCCTCCGCAGCCCTACGACATCGCCGCACAGATGCGCATCCCCGACGGGATCTCGGCCGTTGGGCCGCTTCTTGCGCAGTTCCTGGCAATGGGGCAGGTGTTCGCGCCCGGGCTGCAGATACTGGCGCAAGTGGACGATGCCTGTGCGGTGCTCGGGGACGAGGCCAAGCGTCAGCGGGCGGCTGATCTGCGGCAGCACCACCGGCGGCTTGCCCTCGAGGCGCTGGAGATGGTTGCTCCATAATGCCGGAAAAGCCCGAGGGTTTGGCCGGTTTGGCCCCCGGGTTTTCAAGGCTAGTCTGGACTAGCTCAGACGAACCAGTCAGCAGAGACGGCGGCTGGGTCGACGCCGACCAGTGTGATCGAGCCACCTGCGTGGTAGAGCGTGGTATTACCCATGCCGTCGGACATTGCCGATGCCATCAGGGCGTCGATGTCCATGTCGTCGGCAACATCAATCAGGTCCACTTCGCCGCCGTAGCTCAGCGTGAGGTCGTCCATCGCCACTGATCCTCCGCTGCCATCGATGTATATCGTGTCGATGCTGGTGAAGCGGCCTGTCACTTCGCCGGCTTGGGTGAAGTCGATGAATGTCTTTTCGGGATTCAGGTAGAAAGTGGCGCTGCCGACCTGTTCACCATCATCCCAAGCCTGGAAGGTGACCTCGAGACCCCAATTGTAGCCGGCGGCAAAATAGCCACTCTTGAAGTTGAAGTCACTGTTTGGGTCGCTGAAGCTGAGTCCCTCCGCATTTAAGTCGAATGCTGTGAATGTTCCAGAATGCAGAACTGCCGTGTACCCTCCAAAAAGAATATTGATCGCATCGAAGGCGTATGCGTTTGTCCAATATAGACCCGCGTAGACATCTGGAATGGGTGGTACTCCGGACGCACCTTCTAGTTCAAAGTCGATCAGTTTTTCAGGTTGCGGTGGTTGATGATCGAAGTCGGTGATGGTGTCATGTCCCGCCGACAACACAAAAGTATCCGAGCCACCCGCGCCAGTCAGTTCGTCGTCTCCTGCACCGCCGTCGATGACGTCATCTCCAGCACCTCCCTGGATGCGGTTGGCTGCCCCGTTACCAGTCAGATGGTTGTTTCCGTCATTGCCGTAGAGTGCGATCCCGACCGTGCTCGCAACGTATGAGGCATCGATGTTCGCCTCAGTCACGCCAGAAGAGGAACCAGCAGAATCGCCGATACGAGCTTCTTCAACATTCACTTTCGCACTGAGCGTCAGCGTGTCGCCTTCCGTTGTCGAGATGAAACGGATCACGTCATATCCCGCACCGCCGTCAATGATCTCGCCAGCAGCATGGTGGCTCGCAGCGGCAATGATGAACGAATCATCGCCACCACCACCGTACATCTTGTCAATGCCAGCACCACCAGTGATTTAGTTGGCTCCATCATCACCTCTGAGTGTGTCAGCGAAAGCGCTACCGATGATGTTTTCAAAATCGACGTAAGCATCCCTGGTGGAGTTCAGTTCGATGGTTGCGCCCTTGCCCCTGACTGACGCGACTGACGATGCATCGATCGTGTCAACGCCACTACCACCGCTTACGTAGAGGTCGGCCGGATCGTAAATCACGGTGTCGTTACTAAGAAATAAAGTATTTTAGTGCATTTATACTTTGCCCGTCCGCGTTTTCATATTATACTATGCGGTATGAACTCTTCCCTAATGCCAAAGAGGCCGGTTTTCACTTCCCGCCGCATGGAACAG
>JAGFNJ010000097.1 GCA_017592775.1 Candidatus Accumulibacter conexus
GGGTGAGCAGCGCCGTATGCAGCATGACCGCGCCCTGCAGCTCGTCGTCCCGGTATCCGCTCAAGTCGATCAGGTGATAGACACACGCCGGCACATAGGCGCGCAGCGCCGGAACGTCTTCCACCTCATCGGCGAATTGCCGGCTCACGCGCCAAGTCGCCGTGCCGTGATGGACCACGACCGGCACGATGACCGGCAAGCGGCCGGAATTCCCGGCATTCAGCCATTGTTCCCAGATCCGTACGCGGTAACGCAGGAGGTCGAGGCCGATACGTGACTCGACGTAGCTTTTGTGCTCGAACAGCACGTGCACATAGCCGGTTCCGCCGCCGCGGAGGTCAACCGTGTACAGCAGGTCGGCGGGATGCAGCGCCAGTTCCGGATCGAGAAACGAATCCTTGGCCGGGCGCAAGGTCTTCCAATCCAGTGCCTGTACGGCGGTCGCCGGCAGATAACGCTCGAGGAACTCCGCCGCCACCTCGGTCCGCCCGAACACCGCCTTGAAAAAGCGGTCGTGAGGGCTGTTCAACGCCGTCATGTACGATCTCCGCCAACTCGCTGAGGATTCATCGTATCACTGTCGGTCTGGATGT
This sequence comes from Candidatus Accumulibacter conexus, assembly GCA_017592775.1. Classification (GTDB taxonomy): domain Bacteria; phylum Pseudomonadota; class Gammaproteobacteria; order Burkholderiales; family Rhodocyclaceae; genus Accumulibacter; species Accumulibacter conexus. Next base: position 594 of record JAGFNJ010000097.1, read on the forward strand.
GTACCAGGGCAGGCTCGCGATCCTCAACGGTGGCGGCATCCTGATCCATGCGCCGGATCTGGAACAGATGGTCCAGCGCAGTTCCGCGGATGGTCGGTTGCCGTTCACCACCGAGATCGTCGTCGCGGTGCCGCACGGGGCGCTGCAGTTCAGAGGCGGCGGCACGCCGCCCGACGAGGACGGTTCGGCCGATCTCCAGTACGTGTGGGCCGCTGCGCGCAGCATCGGCGAGCACATGACCGACGAAGAGGTGATCGTCGACCGGAGCACGGTGCCGGTCGGCACCGCCGACCGGGTGCGCGGCGGTGCAGGAGGTGCTGGCCGAACGCGTCGACGCCGACATTGAACAGGTGCCCCACGGCTTGCCCTTGAGAATACTGTTACCGCGGGAAACGCGGACAGCATCGTTAACTTCCCACGAGCCGTCGCAACTTCCCCCGGCGTTGCGGCTCTCGCTTTCCCCAGGGTGTCAAGACGCTGGTTTGCAGCGGCCACGATATGTGCAGATAGCTTGTCCCATTCTTCATCGGTTATGCGGGCTGCCATCAGCGGGCTCCGGTCAGGCGGTTGCAAGCGTCAGATGCCCCGTCGGCTCGGCCGCCGGCCGCACCTTGATTTCGATGTCGTAGCCGAGGCGGTTCAAACAGTCCATTAGCTTGCGCTCGGACAGGTTGGTGAAGTCGCCGCGCATCATGCCCGACACCTTCGGTTGCGGGATGCCCATGCGCTGAGCCGCCGCTTGTTGCGTCAGTCCAAGGGCGCGCACAGCCTTCCTGATCTCAACCACCAGACCGGTCTTGATTTTCAGTTTCTCGGCGTCGGGCAGTCCAAGGTCGGCGAAAACGTTGCCCGAGCTGCGTTGAACCTCGACGCCTTCAATGATCCGCTTTTGCATTTCGTAGCTCCTTTGCCAATGTCTCGGCCACCTTCAGCCGAGCGCGGATGATGTCCATGTCTGCTTTCGGCGTGGCGATCCCGATCTTGCTCTTCTTCTGGAAGCAGTGCAGGACGAACATTGCCTCCGCAAACTTGACCGTGTAGACCGCTCGATAGGTGCCGCCAGCATCGTCTTCGACGACCTCCAGCACGCCGGCACCACCGAAGCCCTTGAGCACCTTGGCTGCGTCGTCCTGGTCGCCCATCTGCGCCAGCGACAACGCGTAACCGAAACGCCGACGCACATCGGGCGGCAACGCCATCAAATCCTTGTAGCTACTCGCAATCCATTCGAGCGGTTTTTCTTCATCAGCCAAGATGGCAATTTATACCTGTTCAGGTAAGTTTACAAGTGCAGCAAGGGTAATTCGGGGACAGTATATGTATCTCTGGGAGCTTCTGGCCGACAGTCGGCGGATTGTTGCTCGCGGTCGACGTGACCGAGAGGATCGCCACCTCACGGTCAGTTTTTTCTGCAAGCGTGCCGATCCACGAGCCGAGCCCTGTGAAACAAGGGACAGCATCGCAATCGTCCCGCGAGTTCAGATCGCTACAGCGCAACCTGGGGAGTTCGGGTTGCAGCGTACCCTCGGGCGATCCTCGAGGATCGGCCGATCGACGTCTTCACCGACGGCCGCATGCAGCGCGACTTCAGCCATGTGGACGCCCTCGTCGAAGCCGTGCTGCGGGTGATCGAGCGGGTGCCGGCGCCCGATCCCCGATACGCTGCCGCCAACCCCGATCCGGCGAATAGTGATGCGCCGCATCGGGTGTCCAACATCGGCAATCAGCCACCGATCCCCTTGCGTACCGACCGCGGCACGGATCAGGATGGCCTTTCAGATCCCGATCCGTTACCCGGATCGTTCGGCGAACACGGTCGCGAGGTCGGGTGCATCGAGTGCTCGCTTCGCCCATGCCTCCAGGCGCTCCGGTCGAGCGCCTGCGAGCTGGCTTTCGACCCAGGGCGGCAAGGCTCCGAAGCGCCAGCTCAACAACTGCTTCAGCAGCCGTGCTTCGCCTTGCTCGATCCCTCTTTCGATCCCCCTCTCCATCGCCTGTTGTTCCCATTGCTCGGCAATCGTCAGCATCAGTTCACCTCCACCACTCAAAGTTTCTTTCACGACCTGGCGCAACTGCTCACCGGTCAAGCGATCGATGCTCGCCGCCTGCGCCAGGTACCGCAAGAGCGTACGGACATAGTCCAAGCCCATTGAGCTCTGCGCGAGGTCGCGCAGCAGTCCCAGAATCTCCGGCAGCCGCTCGCTCAACTCGTTCCGGAAGATGTACTTCAGGGTGAGCAGCGCCGTATGCAGCATGACCGCGCCCTGCAGCTCGTCGTCCCGGTATCCGCTCAAGTCGATCAGGTGATAGACACACGCCGGCACATAGGCGCGCAGCGCCGGAACGTCTTCCACCTCGTCGGCGAATTGCCGGCTCACGCGCCAGGTTGCCGTGCCGTGATGGACCACGACCGGCACGATGACCGGCAAGCGGCCGGAATTCCCGGCATTCAGCCATTGTTCCCAGATCCGTACGCGGTAACGCAGGAGGTCGAGGCCGATTCGCGACTCGACGTAGCTCTTGTGTTCGAACAGCACGTGCACATAGCCGGTTCCGCCGCCGCGGAGATCGACGGTGTACAGCAGGTCCGCGGGATGCAGCGCCAGTTCCGGATCGAGAAAGGAATCCTTGGCCGGGCGCAAGGTCTTCCAATCCAGTGCCTGTACGGCGGTCGCCGGCAGATAACGCTCGAGGAACTCCGCCGCCACCTCTGTCCGCCCGAACACCGCCTTGAAAAAGCGGTCGTGAGGGCTGTTCAACGCCGTCATGTACGATCTCCGCCAACTCGCTGAGGATTCATCGTATCACTGTCGGTCTGGATATGGCTGATCGGCGATGAGCATGACCTCGTCGCCGCTTGAGAATCTGTGCGGGCCAGGTAAGCCGCTGGCGAAAAAGCCGCCGGATGCACGTGAGGTTGCAGGCTTGAAGCGATCGGCCCTCGCTCGTCTGAAGGATGCCGGAAACCCGTCCAATTCGCTGGAAAGCCGCTTCGACTTGGCCTGCAACGCTGCCCATGCGCTCTGCCTGGCTGCACTGCGGTGGCATCGCTACCGGGCCGGCAACCGCTACATCGTGTTTCATGTGCTGCCGCACACCTTGCGTCTGGGCCCGGAGGTCTGGCGTGTGCTGGCCAAATGCCATGCAACCCGCAATCTGGGCGAGTACGAAGGCGATCTGAACGTGGATGAGCGGCTTGTCGCCGACCTGATCGAAGCCTGTGGCAAGGTGGCCGCCCGACTGTGCGCGGTAACACAGTGATTCAGCGGCAGTATTGGTGTCTCTGGGGGTTCGTGGCCGACAGTCGACGACCCGATCTGTTACTCGGATCGTTCGGCGAACACGGTGTCGAGGTCGGGTGCGTCCAGCGCACGCTTCGCCCACGTCTCAAGGCGCTCGGGTTGAGCGCCTGCGAGCTGGCTCTCGACCCAGGGCGGCAAGGCTCCGAAGCGCCAGCTCAACAACTGCTTCAGCAGCCGTGCTTCGCCTTGCTCGATTCCTTTTTCAATTCCCCTTTCGATCCCCTTCTCGATCCC
>JAGFNJ010000098.1 GCA_017592775.1 Candidatus Accumulibacter conexus
CACCACGCCCCAGGCTTCGTGCCTCCGTCGCCGCCCAAAGGCGAAGCGTGGCCTCATCCAGCCTTCCACACAGCGCTTGATACTTAGCTTCTATGGCTAACTCCTGCTCCATGCTGAAACCATAGGCTAATCATCACAAATGTTCAAGTTATTTTTGCTTAACGCCTAAGCGACGATGCGCTCGGTGCTGGCGTCGAGCGAGGACGCGACGATGATGATCTGGTGGCTCTCGTTGAGCGAGTCCTCGTCGAGCGCCAGGCCGAAGCGTTGCTGGAAGTCCTCGCCGAGGTTCCGGCTGGGGGCGAAGCGGCCGTAGATGGCGGCGATGTCCTCGGCGCGGAGTTTCTCGACCGAGCTGACGTAGTCGAGCGATTGGGCGACGACGTCGCGCGGCGTCTTGTCGCGCTTGAGTTCGATCAACACCAGCGCGCCGTCGGGGGCGATGGCGAGCAGGTCGATGCGCCCACCGACGCCGGTGTCTTCCTGGCGGCCGATCAGCATCCATTGGTCGGAGAGGAGTTTCGGGGCGGCGACGATCATGTCCTCCAGCTTCCTTTCGCTCGCCAGGTGCGCTTCGGGCAGGGGCTACGGGGTGGCGGAGACTTTCCAGAGGCCGGTACGGATGTGCGTGGCGGCTCGGGGTTCAGGCGGCGTTGAGGGCGGATTCGATGAGGGTTGTGGCGAGGCATTCCTGTTGCGCGCGGGACTCGGCGAGGCCGGCCTTGAGGCGGTCGCAGAGCGCCATCAGTTCGTCGACTTTGGCGACGATGCGGTGTTGTTCGTCTATGGGCGGTATCGGAATTGGATACGCTTTTACAGTCGCAACGTTCACACGAGGGGCGGCTCCGCCCGTGGTTTTCTCACGGGCAAGCTGAGTAATCATCGGTGAGTTCAGAACCAACTCTAAGAAGGCTGAGGAAACGTTCCTTCCGGGGCGAATCAACATCATTCGTTGACCGAGACAGAGTTCGATACCAAGGGGGACTCGACATGCCACCCCAAGAATTCCGCCTTCACGACTGTAAAGAATGTCGTTTTCCTTGGGTTTCAGCCGCGAAATTCGCTCGCTGAATGTCGAGTCGCTTACAAAGCGAGATGCCGAAAGGTCCAGTCTTCCCGGCCGAAACTGACTTGTGCGTACGCAAAGCTTGCCAGTCGCCGTCCACTTTGGGGTCGAGTGCGGGCAGTCCACTATTTCAGGGCACAGTTTATCGAGACGTTTGATAGCCCACCCGGGATCGGCATGGCCCGTTCCTTGCGGCACCAGCTTGCCCATGACGGCGAGTTGGAGGATGGTTTGCTTGAGGGCGTCGAGGCTGGCTTCGGTGGTGAACAGGGTGTCGAAATGTTCGGCGAGGCGCTGCCAGTTGGCGGCGAGTTCGGCGGCGTCGGTGCTTTGGGTAAGCGTGCCGAGCAGGGTTTCGACGAGCCTGGCATGCGCCACCCCGGCGTCCGCCTGCTCCGCTTCCAGCCGGTCGCAGAGCGCCATCAGTTCATCGACTTTGGCGACGATGCGGTGTTGTTCGGCTTCAGGAGGCAACGCTGTCACCGTTGCAATAATCTTCTCTCGCGAAATATTTGGCTGTGCGCCGCCAGCGCCCTGACCAATAAAGTTCGGCTTGAGCCCTTTCAGAAGCGTCAATAGGTATCGATTGAATACACCAGTGTTTGGCGTGCAAGCGCAAACCGCCTGATTCGTTGTCGCTGGTTTGGCGAGAATTGCCGTCTTGCCAATAGTTGCGCCATACATGGCAATCAGTACATCACCTGCTCGGTTCTGGCGCAGCGAGCATTCTTTCAGCGCCAACTCGGTAACATGCTCTTCGGCGTCTGAAATGAAGTCTGCGGTGAGTTCGCCAGACTTGAACCAAGGAATTGTGCCCCCGTAGTAACGAAGATTGCTGCGCAGTGGTGTTGCTCCAGCGCCCCAGTCGCCAATTTGTCCCAAGCGAACCCACGCCCAACCGTTTGGTAACGCAAACGGCTGCTCGTCCTCGCCTACAAGTGGCGTTTCCTTGGATTTCCGGCCAGCACCTTCAGCCTCCAGTCGTGTCCGTTCCCTGGCAATCCGCTTGAGCAGTTCGCTCGCCGGTTCGTCGTTCGGGTCCTGCGGCACCAGCTTGCCGCGCACCGCCAGTTCGAGAATCAGGCTGCGCAGCTTCTGGATACCGTCCGGCGCGGCGGCGATGAGGTCGAGGTGGTCGGGGAGGTTCACTGTTGGATGCTCGTGCGGTCGGTTGAAATCATTACCCATCGGGTAGCGAATGATTGTCGTCAGCGTCACGTTGCGCGGCAGGCAATTGTTGCAGGAGCGCCGGCAGTGCCGTTTGCACGGTGTCCCACACCACATCGAGGTTGATGGCGAAGAGCCGTGAGCAATACGGTTGCGCATGCCTCGCATGCCGCGCCACGGTATTTCCTTGTGCGCATCGGCAAACGCCGGATGGCCGTCCATGACCCTGGTGGCGGCTTCTCCGATGATGACGAGACTCATGATGACCGCCTGTTGCGTACGCTTGTCCTCAAGGAAATCCTCTTTGCTCATGCCCTCCACAAAGCAGCACGCATCCGCCGCTGCCTGCCGCATGTAATCGAGAAAGTCGGTCAGGCGGCTCTCGCTCATACCGGCCGGGCCTCGGCGAGGACTTTGGCGCGGAACTTTGGCGGCAGGTCGGCCGGGGTCAAGAGATCGACATGAACGCCAAGCAGGGATTCCAGTTCGTCTTGCAGCCCGCCCAGGTCGAACAGTGTGGTTCCAGGCAGCGCGTCGACCAGTAAATCCAGGTCGCTACCCTCCCGGTCGGTGCCATGCAGCACCGACCCGAAGATGCGCGGGTTCGCCGTGTTGAAGCGATTGGCTGCTTCACGGATGGCATGGCGTTCACGATCGAGAGCAATGGATGGCCGCACGGGTTCTCCTTTCACGTGTCGCCAGCAAGAACAAACGGTTGAATACCGGGCAAGAACTCATGGCGCTACGTTAAGGCGTCTAGCTTCCCGTTTGGCCAGTTGCTGCTGACGAGCAAGGTTCCTGGGCACGGTCAGGATGGGAAGCGAAGATCGTCGCTTCTTGGCGCGAGGTTCGACTCGGCCAGGGCGATGCGGCAGCACGA
>JAGFNJ010000099.1 GCA_017592775.1 Candidatus Accumulibacter conexus
CCCGTAGGAGTCTGGGCCGTGTCTCAGTCCCAGTGTGGCGGATCATCCTCTCAGACCCGCTACGGATCGTCGCCTTGGTAGGCCTTTACCCCACCAACTAGCTAATCCGACATCGGCCGCTCCCAGAGCGCAAGGTCTTGCGATCCCCTGCTTTCCTGCTCACAGAATATGCGGTATTAGCGTAACTTTCGCTACGTTATCCCCCACTCCAGGATACGTTCCGATGCTTTACTCACCCGTCCGCCACTCGCCACCAGGGTTGCCCCCGTGCTGCCGTTCGACTTGCATGTGTAAGGCATGCCGCCAGCGTTTAATCTGAGCCAGGATCAAACTCTTCAGTTCAAATCCTCAAACCCTCGCTCGACGTCCCACCAGCCCAGATTCCTCCAGACCAGCAGGCTTTACTTCCGTGCGAGTTACTCCATCTGCTCGGCAATCCGCTTGCGCAGATCACCCCAGATCAAGAACCCACACCTATCGGTTGTCTAGTTTTTAAAGAGCTTGCCAACAGACTGGATAACCAGCTTGCGGCGCTGCCTGAGCAGCGAGAGGGGCGCATTATACAGTCGATTCCAGCGGCGTCAACACTTCTTTTTCACACATCCGCCGAAATCACCCCTGACCACCTGCGCGGCCCCAAAGGGCCACTTCAGCCTCCGCCAACACGATCTAACGATCTGATTTTACTCAGATTTATTCTCGTGTCGAGCAACGAAGGTGCGAATTATACAGGCCAGGATGCGGGCGTCAACCCTATCGGAAGACTATTTGAATGTGCGCTGCCGCGTTACTGCCGACTCCGGCGCGGCGAGCGGTCAATCAGGCAATACTGACTCGCGCATACTTGCGCTTGCCGACCTGCAGGACGAAGCAAGCTTTGGCCGAGAAGACGAGGTTGCGGTCGTCAATCCGAGTACCGTCAATCCTGACGCCGCCCTGCTCAATCATGCGCAGCGCCTCGGACGTACTCGCCGTCAATCCCGACTGCTTGAGGACCTGCGCGATCGTCAAAGGCTGGTCGGTGGCGGGAAAGCTGAGTTCGGGCATGTCGTCGGGGATCGCTCCCCGACGGAAACGCGCGTCGAAGTCCGCAAGCGCCTGCAGCGCTGCCTGGGCACCATGAAAGCGCCCGACGATCTCCTGAGCAAGGAGGACCTTGATCTCGCGCGGATTCCTACCGTCGACGGCATCCTGCCGGAAGCCCGCGATGGCCTCGCTGCTGCGGAAGGACAGCAGCTCAAAGTATCGCCACATCAACTCGTCGGAAACCGACATCAGCTTGCCGAACATCTCGCCAGGCGGCTCGTCGATCCCGACATAGTTGCCGAGCGACTTCGACATCTTGTTCACGCCGTCGAGTCCCTCGAGCAGGGGCATGGTCAGAATGCACTGCGGTGCCTGGCCGAAGTGCTTCTGCAATTCGCGCCCGACGAGAAGGTTGAACTTCTGATCCGTGCCACCGAGCTCGACATCGGCTTTCATGGCGACCGAGTCATAGCCCTGACATAGCGGATAAAGCAACTCGTGGATGGCAATCGGCTGCCCGCCACGGTAGCGCTTCGCAAAATCGTCGCGTTCGAGCATTCTGGCGACCGTGTGCAGGGCAGCGAGGCGAATCATCCCCGCGGCACCAAGTGGCTCGAACCAGCTTGCATTGAAGCAGACCTCAGTCCTCGCGGGATCGAGAATCTTGAACACCTGCTCGCGATAGGTAGTTGCGTTGTCGCGGATCTGCTCGTGCGACAACGGCGGTCGCGTAGCATTCTTCCCGGTCGGGTCACCGATCATTCCGGTGAAGTCGCCAATCAGGAACATCACGTGATGACCGAGATCCTGAAAATGCCTGAGCTTGTTGATCAGCACCGTATGGCCCAGATGCAGGTCAGGCGCGGTCGGATCAAAACCGGCCTTGATCCGCAGCGGTCGCCCGGACTTCAGCTTCTCGACCAGCTCGGCCTCGATCAGCAGTTCTTCCGACCCGCGCTTGATCTGCTTGAGGTCTTCTTCGACAGCGCGCATGCAAACCTTTTCTGCCTGGATGGCTTCTGGTGGGGGGGTTCTTGCTAGACTGCGGCGCTTTCCCGCCATCTGCCTATGGAAAACAACGCGTTTTCGATTTTACCGCATTCGCATCCCGCCATCGATCGGCTCGTGCGCCATCGTTGGGCTGCAACCTTCATCGGTGCTGTGTCGCTGCTCGGCATGGTCGCCGCGTTTGCTGTCGCACCGGCCACGGAGAAGACTCGTGTCGACATCCGAACGGATCTCGACCGGCTGCCGCCACCGGCCGTAAGCCTGCTCGAAGCGGCGAACACCCGCTTCCATCGTGAAGACCGCGTGCGGCGGGGCGATACGATCGTCAGCCTGCTGGACCGTCTGGGCATTACCGAACGCGACGCGCTCACCTTTCTGCGGAGCGACAGCCAAGCGCGAAGACTGGCGCAGTACCTGCGGCCGGGCACCATCGTGACAGCCGAGGCGGGAGCCAACGGGGAACTGCACACGCTCGAAGTCCTGCGGAGCGGCAAGGATGCCAAGCTGGTGATCCGACGTGGCGACAGCGGCTTCCTGGCACATGAAGAGGCTGTCGAATTCGCGTCGCGGACTGTCGTGGCTGCCGGCGAGATCCACGGCTCCCTTTTTGCCGCAACCGACCACGCCGGTATTCCCGACGCCGTCGCCAACCAGCTGATCGAGACTCTTGGCAGCGAAATCGATTTTCATCGCGATTTGCGCAAGGGGGACCGATTCGCCCTGATCTACGAGACGCTGACCCACCGCGGCCAGACGATCCGCAGTGGCCGCCTGCTGGCGGCCGAGATCAGAAACAACCAGAGACTTCTGCAAGCCTACTGGTTTCAGCCGGAACACGCGGAGGGGGCCTACCCCATCTTTAACAAGCCCCATGAAACCCATAACTGAATCAATTGGTTGCGAGCCAAGAAGAACTCAAGTGGCACTACAAGCCCGTAATCGCGGATTCAGCTGATGAGTTTTCTGGTCCCTCCTGGTGCGGCGCTGATGCCCAGGGCGCGATAGATGGCCAGCAGATCGGGTTCGGCGACGGTGGCTTTGCGGACATGCAGGGAGTGCCCGTCGCGCC